>CAVTZU010000017.1:0-110599 GCA_963739305.1 Candidatus Bathyarchaeota archaeon
ATAACGTGGCTGTAAAAGACCTGACACTGTCCGTATTACCAGGTGAAGTTCATGGTCTTCTCGGTCCGAACGGGTCAGGCAAAAGCACGACTATGAAAATGGTCATGAGTATAGTCAAGCCTGATTATGGCAAGATCAGCCTCAGCGGCGTAGATGTGTTGCGGCAACCCATCGAGGCGAAGAGACTCGTGGGTTACGTTCCAGAATTGCCATATCTTTATGAATACCTAACGGCTTCGGAATACTTGGACTTCGTAGGCACAGCGTATGGCATCGACCTAAAGATTAGACGAGAGAGGGTTGATGAGCTGCTTAAGGCGCTGCAGATGAACGAGCACGTGAATGAGATTATGAGTGGCTTCTCTCAAGGAATGAAGCAAAAAATAGCAATTACGGCGGCTCTGCTTCACCGTCCACGTGCCCTCATATTGGATGAAGCGTTGAACGGTTTAGATCCTAGATCCGCCAAGATCGTCAAGGATATCCTTCAGCGCTTAGCCGGCGAAGGCGTCTCAATTCTCTTTAGTACCCACGTTCTCGAAATTGCAGCGGCCATGTGCAGCAGGATTACTATCATGAATGAGGGAAGAATCATTGCCGAGGGAACGGTGCAGGAGCTGAGGTCAAAGGCTGGGATGCCGGGTTCAACGTTGGAGGATACTTTCCTGAAGCTTACCGGCAGTGAGGACACAGAGAAGATTGTTGAGGCATTGAAGCTTTGAACTGGTCAACGGTCAAAAGCCTCGCAACTGTTCTCTTCAAATCATATTTCAGAGCGAGCCGTTATGGGCGTAGGAGTTTCCTTTCAAATCCAGTCGTAATAGTTGCCATAGATATTGTTCTTTTCGCGGTTCCGTTCGGGTTTCTAGTGTATGCTCTTCCTTTGGTTCCGGCTGATTTAATGAATTCGTTTCGACCGGTCGCAGTTCAGTCCCTCATTGTGCTGCCGCTCATTCTCACTTCGGCGGTTATTTTGGCGGGGATATTGTTTGAGCTTGGGCAGACGGGCGGTCTTGCTTCGAGCGAAGCGGTGAATTGGCTTCCAGTGTCTCCCATAGAATATGTTGTGGCGTCAAGCGTTTCGATGGAGCTCACCTATTCGCCTTTTTTGTTTATTGGTCTGGGGGTCACCGTACCGCTCGCTCTGAACTTCGGTGAGTCTTCGGTTGTTTCCTTTTTCATTTTGATTTCTGTCATGGCTTATGTTTGGGGAGCAGTGATAGTGGAGGCGTTGAGATCCGTGATGAACCGTATCTCCACCACGCTTTACAAGAAGAGCGGAAGACTCGGCGTCATATTACGCATAGCCCTCGTCGTCGTTTTGTTAGTCGCGGTGCAAATAGCGTTTAACCCATACATCCTTTACACGGCCTTTTCAGGCATAGTGGCGGGCGTCAGCTTGGCTTGGTTCTTGCCCGTAATCTGGCCTTCAGTCGCCATCGTTTCCTTCCTGACTCCGGATATGGCTAGAGCGACCATTTTTGCCCTGCTTTCTCTCTTTTTCACGTTCTTGATTTTTGAAGCTGCAACTCGACTTAGAGCCAAGTATTGGTCTCCCATACCCGTCACCATTACCTTATCCACGTCAACCGTCTATGTCCCTCAAGGAAAGTCGTTTTTGTGGCTTGACTCAGTCGCGTTCGCAGTGGTCTCCAAAGAATTGAGATCCCTCGCGAGACGGAGGGAAATGGCAAGGTTCTTGGCCATACCCGTGGTGCTTGTAGTGGCCTCTTTGCTCCCAGTGTTGACAAGTCGCGCGAATCCAGGGGAAGCTTTGTCGGGCGTGAGTCTGGTGCTTCTGGCTGAAACATCGCTTATTCTGCCTATGATGCTTTCTTCAATTAGTATAGGACAGGAGGGAAACTCGATCGCTAACATCTATATGCTTCCCATCTCGGCTGACGAATTGGTTCTCGGAAAGCTTTTTCTCCCATGGATTTTTTCAGGTGCAGGCATCGTGGCAATCGCTTTGCTCATGCAGTTCTTGGCTCCTGTTACGGCGGGGCAGTTCTTGGCCACTTTGGTTGCTGCGGCCTTCAATATAATAACACAGGGTTATGTGGGGCTTGGTGCAGGCTCACGATATCCCAGCTTCAACGTTGGACCAAGAGCAAGATACCTTACGTTTACAGGATTCATAGTGGCCTTCGTTTTGGGAGGGTTGGCGACGGTGGCGATTCTAACTCCTTTGATTTTGTACGAAGGCATGGGGTTATTAACTGGGTTGGGAGGCGGAGCAACTGGATCAGTATTGTTGACAATTATATTGACATTGGCAATTGGAACATTGCTTCTTGTTTTGATGCACCACTATTGCATGCGAGGTGTAAAGAAACTTCTTTCTAGTATGGAAGCGTAGTTTTCGATTCCTCTTGTGCGCGCATTTCTTCATGACTATCTAGTTAAACTAGGCATTTCCACTCAGATAGATTTCAGCGCGCGCTGAGGGAATGGCGTTGCTTATAGCGAGCGCGTGTGCGCGTGTCTTTCTGAATGCAATTGTCCACCCGTTGCCCAATTGCTCTTTGGCGCTTCATAAATGACGATCTCGACTGCTTCCTTGGGAACTCCTAAATCTTCAAACACTTTAGTTATCCCTTCGACTGTTTTCTTCTTGTTCTCAGGGCTCATGCCCTCCCAAACAGAAACTTGAACTATTGGCATTTCATTTTTCCTTCAAATAACACTGCTATTTCGCCTAATTAATATAGTGCGCGCGCGAAGGCGACGATAGAGTACCACAGGACGAAGGATATTCTCTATGTGATGAGGTTATTGGGACACAAAAGCATAGCCAATACGTTAATCTACACGCAGTTAGTGGAGTTTGAAGACGACGACAAATATTGCACTGAAGTCGCCAATAATGTTCAGGACGCCAGAAAACTTCTGGAAACTGGGTTCGAGTACGTCTGTAGTCATGGGGATGAGATGCTATTCAAAAAACGAAAATAGGGTTGATCGCGCGCGCTTTTACATTTGACATTCTATTATGATTCATAATGTAGTCTTCAATACTCTTCTTACCTAATTTTGAAGCGGGCCAAAACACTAAAATCCATTTTCAGGCCATTCAATTCTTGGAAGGCGAGTCCATTGAAACTTGGTTTGCCCACTAAGCCAGCCTTGGTGGGTAGGGATTCGGAAATTGAGCAGCTTATACAGCATCTAGATTCTGCTTTGCATGGAAAAGGAACCACAGTTTTTATTCATGGGGAAGCAGGCGTTGGAAAGACGGGATTGGTCAACGAGTTTCTGGCCCTTGCAAAGAAAATGGGGGCGGAGGTTCTCTGCGGTTGGTGCTTAAGCGAGGCAGCCATCCCTTACTTTCCTTTCACAGAAGCCTTCAACACGTATATGTCAACAACGAGCGACGCGAAAGCAAAATCCAATGTGACAAAGCAGCTAGGAATCACAGGATGGTTGAAAGGAGGAAGTTTGACAAAAGAGTCCATGACGCTGGGAATCACTGGATGGTTAAGAGGAATCGAGTTGACAGAAAAGTCCGAGACACAAGGACTCTTTTCAACTCCTGAAATAGAGAGGGACAAAACATTTGAAGCCGTAGCAAAAGCTCTTCTTCAGTTGTCTACACAAAAACCTCTAGTCCTTTTCTTGGATGACCTACACTGGGCAGACCACCTGAGCCTAGCGCTAATTCATTACGTGTCCAGAAAATGTAGAAACTCTCGACTTCTAATAATCGGAACATATAGACCAGAAGAAACAGTTCCAACCGAAAAGAAAAAGCTCCATCCCCTCGAAGAAACAATGTTTTCCATGAGCCGGGAAGACCTGCTAATCAAGATGGAGCTGAAAAGTCTAAAGCGCAATGAACTATCAGAGCTTGTAACATCCATATTTCACGCTTCCGTCGGTGAAGAGTTTGTGGAAAGGCTCTACAAAGAGACAGAAGGAAACCCCCTGTTTGCGCTCGAAACGCTCAACCTTCTTATTGAAGAGGGTTTTCTCTCGGAAAATGAAGGCCAATGGATACTTACAACTCCAACGGAGAAATTAGGAATCCCATCAAAGATCCATGAAGTCATTACTCGAAGAATAGCGAGATTAGAACGCGAAGAACGAAGACTGCTCGAGCTAGCTGCTGTCAACGGCCATTCTTTTGACCCAAATATCTTGAGTAAAACTTTGGCAACGGACATAACTAGCGTCCTGCAGACGCTGGTTGAAATCGAGAAGATGCATAGACTGATACGTTCTGAAGACTCAAAATTCGAGTTCACGCATCACAAAATAAGAGAAGTGATCTATTGGAATTTGCCAAGCGAATTGAGAAGGATATACCATCTCAAGACCGCAAATTGCCTCGAGCAGGTTCTTACCGAAAAAACCTCAGATGGTTACCTTGCTGAGATCGCCCATCACTACATTGAGGGGAAGGCTCCTGAAAAAGCATTTCATTACCTTGTTAAGCTTGGAGAAAAGAGTGTAAACACCTACGCAAGCGTGCAAGCAGTTGAGTACCTAGACAAGGCTTTAGAAACTGCGCAAAAAATACCCAGTCTCGCTACAGACATAAATCTTGCCAAAATCCGCAAACAACGCGGCATAGCTTGGCTGCAACAAGATGAAAAGGCAAAAGCCCGAAAAGAATTCAATTTGTTGCTGCAAAATGCAAAGGCTATCAATGACGAATCAATGATCGCAGAAGCGCACTATTACTTGGGCATTGCTTATGAGGCATATTTCGGAGAAACGGAAGACGCTATGGAACATCTCACTACGGCAGTGGAAATGATTCGGAAGACAGGCAACAAACCTTTGGAAGCCAGAAGTTTGGGAGCGATTGGCACTACACTTATGTGGGGTCTGGATACTATGGACGAAGGCCACATGCGGCTCGAAGAATCTACTATAATAGCCAGAGAGATAGGTGACAAAGCGCTCGAGGCAGACAAGATGTGCGATCTCGGATTGTACTACAACTGGAAAGGCGAATTTAATCGAGCCAAAGAAAACGTTAACAAGGCGCTTGCACTAAATGAAGAAGTTGGGAGCATCCCAATAGAAACATTCGGATTATTAGTTTCTAGCATGGTCCTCGCTGGTAATGGAGACTACAACGAGGCAATCTCAACTGGACAGAAATGTCTCCAACTTGCCCGAGATTGTGGAAGCTGGTCTACCGTTTCAATGGTCCTTAATACCCTCGGTTGGATTTATCATGACTTGTCAGACATCGAACTTGCCGTAAGATACAACAACGAAGCAATAGAAAATGCTGGAGAACACGGAAAAAGCAGGGCTAGTGGTGCAGTGCCCATGTCTTTGCTAAACTTAGGAATGGACTATCTATACAAAAATGACTATGAGAAAACAGAAAAATACTTCAAAGAAGTAATCAACCAGTATCAGCAACATCGGCTAGGCTGGTGGCGCATCGAGACCCGCATGCTCTTGGGTCGTGGAGAAATATCGCTTGCCAAAGGCGACTACACACAGGCATTGAAATTCGCCGAAGACTCTTTGACCATATCCAAAAAAGCAGACGCTAAGAAGTACATCGCAAAGGGTTTGAAGCTGAAAGCTGAAATCTTGTCAATAACGGGCAACGCTAAGAAAGCAATCGGGTTAATGCAGAACGCTTTAAAATTGGTGCAAGAACTGGGCAACCCACCCCTACTTTGGCAAACCCATTACAGCCTCGGTGCTTTACTCGAAGAACACGGGAAACAACAAGAAGCCAATAAACACTATGCTGAAGCAATACTCCTCATAGAAGAGACAGCATCAAAACTCAAAGACACGTCTCATAAGAACACTCTGTTAATTGCTCTGCAGACCATGGCAATACATGACGCTTATGCCAGAACAAAACCAACACCATAATGCGCGCGCTTTCCTTTTTCATGGTATAGTTTGCAGGATTGCCATCAGAATAGGACATTAGATTTATTAGTGGTACTGTCGGAGCATGCCAGTTATAGCGAACTGGTTTGACGGTAGGCCGAACACGTTAGTGTCAAGTGACCGGAATACATTGATACAGAGAAAAAAAGGAGAGTTGCGGGTGATGTCTCCATTAGCCTAGGATTCAACTGTCATCCCTGGCTTTTTGGCATATATCCCCGGTCAGTGGTCGAACCACAGGTCTCTGCATGAACCATGATATCAGCATTCAAACATTCCTACAGGGTTGGGCGGTTGGATTATTTCCTCGCACCCGCTGAAATCGGCTTGACTTTTTCCCATGGTCTTTTGAATATGAAGAGTTTTGTCGTGCAGAGGGCTTATGAAGTCGCATCGTTGGGGCTGAGGATTGACGAGCAAATCGTCTTCAAGGAGATTGCCAAGGTTTCATAGGAAATAACGAGTCGTTTGCGCGCTAGGCTGCGCAGAAGAGAATGTTTTAATTTGTTCATCCCCTTCTTAATCGTCTGTATGGAGCAAGCAGGTTTCAGCGAAGAGCCGAGACGTCAGCCAATCCGGCGAAGCTTCATAGTCGTTCTATGGATCTGTCTGCTCTTGTTCTCGTCCTTCGTAATCGTATTGCTAGCACAAACCTTCTTGAGACCGCCGATACGTGAGAACATATCAAGTTCAGACTGGAGCGGATACGTTGTTTTCTCAGATTCAGTGAACCCTGCGCCTGTGATAAGAAACGTCAGCGCGTCTTGGATCGTTCCGACAGTGTCAGTCTCTCGAAGAGACACATACTCGGATGTGTGGATAGGCGTCGGAGGGCAATTTGACAATTCCCTCATTCAAACCGGAACCGAGCAGGACTCAGAAAACGGCAAACCTGTGTATCTAGCATGGTACGAGCTTCTGCCCGACTACTCAATTACGATAGTGGCAGTGAACGTGTCAGCGGGAGACACGATGACAGCTTCAATAAGTCTGCTAGATGCTGGAACCAACGAATGGCTTGTCGAAATCGCTGACGCCACGAATGGGCAGAGCTTCAGTCAGAGCTTCGTCTATGTTTCATCTCGACTCTCTGCCGAATGGATTGTCGAGAGGCCCACTGTCAACGATGCCCTGACCACGCTGGCAGACTTCGGGAGCGTAACTTTCACTGACATCAAAGTTTCAACAGATTCCGTTTCTGGAACCGCAGCAGATTTTCCATTTTCTCAGGTCACGATGTATGATCGTCAGAACAATCAGCTTGTCACCGTGTCTCAGCTAGCTTCACGTGGAACAACTTTCAACGTGGCCTACTTGCCTTGAGTGCGTTAAGGGGCGACGTTGGCATCTAGAACGTGTGCAGAGAAATTTGAAGGGGAGAAGGAGTGCATCCGCAGACCCGAGGGAGAAAGGAGAAAATGAAGCGGGGAAAATAAATGTGTTTTGCGGCTTTGCACTCCTTGTCTTTCTTGTAGTGTCCCACTCATTCATTAGATTTGGTTTGTAACACCTGAGCGTGCATTTGATAAGTTCTTGAGCAGCCACGTAGAAGACATTGCCCAAAGACTGAAAAAAGGGGTTATGGCATAGATTAGGGTCGACGAATACCGCAAGCCAACACAATGAATCGTCATACTTCTGCCGTAAAGCTCGGGTTCGAAAAAGCTAAAAGGTGCTCGGGCAACGTGTAATCTCATGAAATATTCTTTTAAAATAGGGTCAGTTTGGGGAATTCCCATTGAATTGCACCTGACCTTCATTCTTCTAATAATCGGGGTTCTCGTCCTTTCTTACCCTCAGTTTTACCTTTTTGTCCTTGTTTTGTTTCTATTCATCTTCGTCGTTCTCCATGAACTGGCGCATTCGGTCGTTGCGCGTCATTACAGAATTCAGGTGCGGAAGATAGTTCTTTACCCCATAGGCGGGGCTTCTGAGATTGAGGAGATATTTGATAACCCACGCGTAGAGTGGCGAGTTGCTATTGCTGGGCCTTTGACCAGCTTTGCGATTGGCGGTTCTCTTCTTGCTATTTCCAGAATTTTCGTCGTGGAAGTGCCGAGAACGGCTCTCGGGTCGTCTCTCTCTACCGTTGGAAGCCTCGCGCTCGATCTTGGACTGTTGAACTTGTTGCTTGGGGCATTCAACTTGATCCCTGCTTTTCCGATGGATGGAGGCAGAGTTTTCAGGGCTTTTCTGGCGGAACACATGAATTTCTCCGATGCGACGAAATATGCAGCTTTCTTGGGAAGGTTGTTTGGGATAGTCATGGCCATTGTCGGGTTTATCTTTCCGAGTTACTTTTTGTTGATCGTCGTAGGGATTTTCGTCTACATAGGCGCTACCGAAGAAGCCGAATCGACTATCGTGTCAACAACGTTGGCGAGAGTGAGAGTCAGAGATGTTATGTCTTCCGAGGCGGCGACGGTTACTCTTGATGAAACTC
This sequence comes from Candidatus Bathyarchaeota archaeon, assembly GCA_963739305.1. Taxonomy (GTDB): domain Archaea; phylum Thermoproteota; class Bathyarchaeia; order Bathyarchaeales; family Bathycorpusculaceae; genus DASPPK01. Next base: position 8,315 of record CAVTZU010000017.1, read on the forward strand.
TTGACGAGGCTTTGGAGACGATGTTTAAGGCACGATACCACGATGCCTTGGTGGAGAAGGATAGTGAGTTGTTGGGAATCGTGACCTGGGATGAGATAATGAAGGTTAAGAAAGAGCAGAGAAGCCTGATGATGATTGAGCAGCTTCCTCTGATTCAGGCTTCTGTTCTGGTTGACGATGCTGTTCTTGAGGCGCACAAGGTGATGCTCAAACAGAGAATAGACTTGGTTCCAGTGGTTGAGAAGGACAATCCGCGAAAGATCCTTGGCGTTCTGACGAGCGAAGGAGTTGCCCTTGCATACGAGAAAGCGAAAACGCTCCGATGACTTCAAACTGTAGAGTCGGTGTCGTATTAGCGCGCGCGAGATTAAATAGTTCGAAACAAGTATCCGTACAGTGACTGTTGAAATGAACATTGAGAGACGATGAATTTGGAGAGCATTGTCGGAGTCCTAAAGGGACTGAAAGGTAGAACAGCAGACATGATCTATGACTTGTTCTTCACGGAAAGAAGAGTGATAGCCGCAATCGTGCTTCACCCGTCAGACTTTGCCGACCAATATGGCAAGCTAGATCCTACAACTCTAGTGGTGGGAGGTTACTTCAAACAGAGAGAAATCAAGGTTCGATCCCTACAGCTGATGGATGAAAGGAGATCAGCCTTCGAAGGCAAGACGGCGGATGAGATCGCTGCTTCACACAAGAACAACGCAGAGATCGAATATGAAAACGTCACTTCGGTCCGAATCAAGAAAGGTATCTTAGGAACGTCTCTAGAATTTGTAGTTCAAAATCCTCCTGGCAAGAAGATAAACTTTTCACTTGACGGAAATGAAGTGGACGAAGCCGAAGGATTGATGAAGAAGGTTCTTTCAGACAAGGCGAGATGATTCTTTTCAGGACGGGGTGCGGTCTACCCCTGAAACTTTTGTAACGTTTTTTGTAATGTTGCCTGGTACCTCATTTGTTCTTTGAACAGTTTTCGGTCCATGGTGAACGAAGTTTCTGCTCACGATGTGGAGTTTTTCTCTTACAAAATGGTTTTGATGTGGTCTTTGGGGCGTTCGAAATGTTTTTTTGCGTCTTTCAGTTTATGCGTTGGTGAGCGCGTGGGACATGGTTGTAACGGGGATAACAGGATGAGTCGGAGTTTAGGGTTCTCGGCGTTGTTTGTTTTCTCTATTTTGACAATTTCCTTTTTCGGTTCATATGGATGTTGGTTTGCGGGAGCAAACGCTAGTGTTAGTGGGCTTCCTCCGATGAATTTGGCAGTTGTCGGGGTCAATGGCACCGAGGTTGTCGTGTTGAATGAAACTGGTATCGCATCGTTGCCTTCTTATTCGGGTTGTGGCGGTTATGAGAACCAAATCGGGTTGGTGAAGGAGTATGGCAACTATACGGGTGTGTCTTTGTGGACTCTTTGTAGCTTGGTTGGGGGGTTGACGAACACGAGTGTTGTGAAGGTGACGGCAGCGGATAACTACACGATGAACTTCACGTATGCTCAGGTTCAAGGCGAATTTTTAGCCTATGACATAGCAACTGGGCTACCGACAAATCACACTCTACCATTCGTGCCGATCATTGCGTACTATCTCAACGGTTCCAACATTCCTTCAGCTGAAGGTCCACTCAGACTGGCCATAGTTAGTCCCGAAGGATACGCGACACCATCGGCTTACTGGGTAAAAGAGGCGATTCGGATTGAGATCATCGAAACCAGCGTCCCAGAGTATCCTCTCGCGGCCTTTCTGCTATCATTTCTGTTGACGTCTTTGGCGACGATGTTGAGCTTGAAGGTTCGTGGCATTGGGCGACGAACCTCTTGTCTTCCTGCGCATTCTTGGAAAAAGTAGTTTCTAATGGGTTTCAGAACACGTTTTCTTGCGAGCCTTCTTTTTGCTGTTATTTCCGCGAAAGGTCTTTTTGTGCTATTTGCCTATCATTACTTCTGTTGCTTTTATGATCGCTTCTACGGTGTCACCGACTTTGATGTTCAAGTCTTCAACTGCTTCCGTTGATATGAGTGCCGTCACAACAGCTGGCACGGTTATCTCAACTTTGACCTTTGCGGTTATGCTGTCTTTTTGCACGGCCGTGACTTTGCCTTTCAATCGGTTTCTCGCGCTAATTTTCACTCCTTTCACCTCCAAATGTCTCTTGTTTGACAAGACTTGGCTCAAGCCGTTTTCGACCAGCTCGTATTTGTTCAGGAGGCTGGTTCCAAGTTTCGTTAGCCTTGCTCCCCCGCCGCCTGATTTGCCGCCTTTGAACGTTTCCAAGACCGGATTGCCCAGTGTTCTTTCTATGTTTTTTGCGTAGCCCCAGACGTAGCGGTAGGACATGCCGAGCTCTTGTGCAGCCTTCGAGATTGAACTGTGCTTTTGAATGCTCATTAGGATTTCTGCTCCGCCTTCGCCGAGAATCGGTTTCCCTTTGTATTCTAGCCAGACTTTGAATGAGGTTTTGAGCTTGTCTTCGGACATTGGTTTCAGTTGTGTCGCGGAAGCTTTATATGTTTACTCAATATGTATGACGAAACATAACGGTGAAAAGAATGAAAGCATGGCAAAAAATACTGTCAGCAGCCGTCATAGCGACAATCATAGTTATTTTGGGTACAATGGCTTACTTCCAATTTTCTCCAACAACACATCTAAGAATATCAACCACAACCAGTCTGTACGACACCGGACTGCTAGACCAAATAAAAACCCAATATGAATCAAACCACAAAGTCTCGCTTGACATAATTGCCCAGGGAACTGGACTGGCACTCGCAAGCGCAGGAGCTGGGGACGCAGACGTTGTTCTAGTTCATGCGCCATCATCCGAATATCCTTACTTAGCCAATGGCACATTAGTGTGCAGAAAGATCATTGCCTACAATTACTTCGCCATAGTTGGACCAAGCTCTGACCCAGCTAAAATTACCGGCAAAAACGCGGCAGAAGCGTTGAAAAGTATACTAGCATATGGGCGAAACCAGACAAGTGGAACAATAGTGTGGGCGTCACGAGGAGACAATTCTGGCACCTTCACAAAAGAGGTCAGCTTGTGGAAGTCAGCAGGCTACAATCAGTCAAAAATCTCCACAGAATCTTGGTACGCTAGCACGGGCTCAGGTATGGCTCAAACGCTTTCAGTAGCAAACCAAAAAGATGCATACACACTTACGGACTTAGGCACCTACCTTTCATTGTCGCATGGTGGTACGATCACGCTTGCGCCTCTAATTTCTGGCTCCGACTATTCATTACTTAACGTCTACAGCATTTATGCAGTAAATCCGCAGAAAATCAGCAACGTCAGTTTCACTGAAGCCATAGACTTCATAAAATGGATGATATCCGATACGGGTCAACAAACCATAAGCAACTTTGGAACAGGCAACTATTCACAAAGCCTGTTCTACGGTGCGGTTCAACCTCTCAAGAACAATAGTCCACAGCCAGACGTTTCATGGATTAAGACTTACGCCTTCTTCAACAGCACAGAATGTCCCACACAATATCAGGACGACCATTCGGAGCTATACCCCTAGGAACAAAATGCATGAACGAAATATTGGACGGCATTATTCGCGCTTTACAAATGATCTTCACAGGTGACCCCACTGTGTGGGGAGTGGTCTTGCGTTCCCTCTTTTTCTCAGGAGTAGCAACCATACTTGCGGTGCTTTGGGCAACACCAATCGCGATGTTGATAAGCTTGAAAGATTTTCGCGGCAAATCAATAATAAAGAGTTTCTTCAATGCCATGATAGGAATGCCCACTGTAGCATTGGGTTTGATACTTTTCTTATTTTTCACGAAGGCAGGTCCATTAGGGTTTCTTGGGTTGCTTTTCACACCTGGCGCCGTTATCTTGGGTGAGGCTGTGCTTGTGACCCCGTTGATAGTTAGCATTGCGACAAACGCCATTGAAGCTGTGGACCCAGAAATGTTGAATCTCGCGAGGACTCTGGGAGCTTCGGAATCTCAAGCTTCGATCGCTGTTTTGAAGGAAGCATTCAACGGGATCATCTTTTCTAACGTTGCCGGATTCAACAGAGCCATCGCAGAACTGGGTGTTGCTTTGATGGTCGGTGGAAACATAGCGGGGTTAACTGATGTTCTAACAACTGACATTTCAAAGTTCACGTCACGGGGAGACTTCGCTATCGCAATAGCGCTTGCAGTCATTCTTCTCGTAATAGTCTTTGGAATAAACCTAATAATCATAATAGCTAGGAACCCAAAGGTTCTCCTAACTCTAGGCAGGATGCCTCAATAAGTACGAATCAGAGATTAAGATGGTCGCAAACCTAAATGACGTCGATTGCCGAGTTGGAGAATCTGACCCTACTCTTCGGGAAAAGAGTCGTCCTTGATGATATCACGCTCCAGATTGAAGAAGGTCAAATATTAGGCTTGTTGGGGCCAAACGGTTCAGGAAAAACCACTCTGTTGAAAGTCTTAGCGTTTCTTCTTAGACCCACAAAGGGCAAGATCATTTTTCAACGCGAAGAAGTTGGTAATAAAAATCTGGAGCGCCTGAGGCTACAGAGCGCGCTAGTTCACCAGAGAACGCTTCTTTTTAGCACTTCAGTGTTTAACAATGTCGCTTACGGTTTGAGGATGCGGAAAATTCCAAAGGTCATGATTGAACAACAAGTAAAAGACGCTTTGAAGCTTGTGAAGTTGGAGGGTTTCGAGAATCGCAGTGCAAAGAAGCTTTCAGGAGGAGAACAGCAGCGGTTGGCTTTGGCCAGGGCTTTGGTACTTAAGACCAAGCTTCTTCTTTTGGATGAGCCTACGGCTAACTTGGATCCGAAAAATGCTTCGATTATTGAGGACATAATCGTTGCCGCTAATAGGGAACTGAAGACAACAATTGTGATGGCTACTCACAACATGTTGGCAGCTAAAACATTGCCAAACAGAATAGCTCTGATAGACAATGGACACATAACCGAAGTAGAGTCGGCGGAGAACATTTTTAGAAGGCTTTCGAGAAACCTGGCAAGCTTTGCTGCAGTTGAAAATACCTTTAAGGGAACTGCAAGATTAACCGATGCTGGGATGGCAATCGTCGATATTGGGAATGGTACTCAGATAGAAACTACCTTCAATAAGCAAGGTTCCGTTTCCATTTTCATCAGTCCTCAGGAAATAATTCTCTCCAAAAAGCCCCTAGAATCCAGCGCTAGAAACGTGCTTAAAGGAAAAATAACTCAAATTTCAGATTTGGATTCTGTTGTAAAGCTTACTGTTGATGTGGGGAAACCTTTTGTGGTTCAGATAACGAAGCGGTCTTTCGGTGATATGTCACTTAATTTGGGAACTGAGGTTTTTACAACTTTTAAGGCATCAAGTGTTCAAGAAATCTAAGCGGTTTTCTTGCCTCATTTCAGTTTCAGAAATTATGGCTAAGGGAACAGCGCGCGCGCTAAACTTCCCACCTGATCTTTCACCGTAAATTGTCGTTTTAGATGTTTATCTTCTATCATGGAAATCTTGGTGGACTGTTTTTATACGAGCTTGAAGTATCCATCAGGGAGAACAAGGCAGTACCCAATGACACTCATCATAGATGATGCGGGTAGCGGCGACCTGCTTTTCGGCGTGGTTATAGCTGCATTTCGTGATGAGACCCAAGAATTCAGATATGATCTTATAGGCGTGGAATTTTTCCAGTCCAGCCGTTTCTACCAAAAAGAGTATCTATTCCAATCCTCAAGAATTGTGTCCCAACTAATCGTTGGATTGAAAATCAAGTCAAGAGAAGAAATCCACATTTGCAAGAGCTACATCTTTGATGAAGCTGTAGACGATTTGCGAAGGACCTACGGTGATGACCGAGTTCACAGAGTTGAAGTGACTGGTGAACCACAGAGACTTGCAGAAATAGCTTACCTCGACGAGATAAGAAACTTGGGTTATGAACCCATAGTCGATCGAGAAGACAAAAGGGCACAAAGCTTCTTCCACATGATGCGTTGGTTGGAAGAAAATCCAGAAAGGCTGAGATACGCCAAGACTGGTTGGCCACGCCTGTCAAGATACCGTCTATTCAAATCCTATGATCAGAGCAATATGTACAGTGCAGTCTGCACTGATTGCGGGAATAAATGCGAAGTTCCATTCAAGCCTGACCAAAATAGGCCAGTTTACTGCCAGGCATGTTGGACAACACGGAGACCCTCTCGATAGACACATCAGCTGAGGATTAAGGGATCATACAAGGAATCCTTGGCATACGCCCCTAGATACGACCCGACCTTTCTCTGTTGATGGTTTTCTAGCTGGGAAAAAAGTTTCCGCTCAAACAGATCGAATTTCCTTTTCCCAGTTAACGCTTTCGTTCCTACTGACTTTTAAGTGAGAGAAAAAAGGGGATTGTGCGGGAGATATCTCCATTGAGACCACCTAAGGCTTTAGTTGATAGCACGTGGAGACACAGACCTCTACCGCCACTGACACAACCCCATTTTTCTATCTTCCAGTGGAATAGAAGTGCTTTCTTCTGTAGGCTACGACTGCCAGTAGTGTTGTCGCGCGCGCTTCGTATTTCATGCCTATTCCTTCCTAGCCCGCGCCGCACCAAGTTGCTTAAAAAGCTCCTCCTTCAATTCTCGTTCAACAGAAACTGAAGATCCCAAGTCAATGACTAAAATCGCCAAGACGACACTCCTGACGTATTTTCTTATTGTCTTCCATTCATCTGCTTCAATGGGTCTTGGAGCCATGATAAACTCTCTGACTTTTGGCAAGAGATGTTTAGGAACTGGAATACGTTTTCGACATTCATGTTCTCTTGATTCCAGTTCTACCTTATCTTCACCATAGTGAATTATCACATCAAGGCGAATGCTTAGAGCTCTGCGTATTACATCGGACTCATTCATACCTTTGAAGACTCTCCATGGTAAACACATAAAGCGCGCGCGATAAAGTTTTATCCCCCTTTTTTGCGCGATAAACTTTACAAGCTTGTCCCTGATTCAGGGAGCGTTGCAGAGGCGATAGTCATCGACGGGCGCGAATTTCTAATGACGGGAGCACTTCAGGTAGTCAAGACACTGAGGCTTTACAGATTTCTGAGCATCCTTAGTACTGAGCATCAATTCAGTGACTATTTCAGGGGTTTTGAAAAAGTTGAGGCTGTTCGCAGAATTTTCGGCGACAGGACTGAGCAGGTGCTTCACGGTTTGAAAGTTGAGTTCCTTTGGGCAGGAGGCTACATGGGAGTTAACAGCGCAAACGGGCATCTTATGGCAAATCCCAATTACTTGAACAAAGGGGACAAAACAGACATCTACCTAGACATAATTCACGAACTCGTCCACGTGAAGCAGTTCATGGAGGGAAAAGACTTGTTTGACACTCATCACAGTTACACTGAGAGATCAACCGAGATAGAAGCCTACCGATATGCTGTTGAGGAAGCTAGAAGATTGGGTCTTAGTGACGCAAGAATATGCGAGTATCTCAAAACCGAGTGGATGAGTGAAAAGGAGTTGAATCAGCTCGCATCTACTGTTAATGTTCACTGCAAACAAGTACAGAACATGCAAAAACAGGGCATCAGCAAACCAGATTCTTAGCTCATTTTCAATTACGGGATTTTGCCTGCAAAGCGTGGATGATAAGAAGACGCGATGAGCTATGAACGCATTATCGGGGGTAATCACATTAGCTACTACCGTAGACCAAAGAGATATGGAAGCCTGAAGGCATAAGAGAAAGTATACCACCTAAACGCCGAGTTCATTCACCTAAGGCTTTATAAAGGGTATTTAAGCACTTGAGTAATAAGAAGAGGGTGCCGGATGCCCAAGAGCAAGGCCATCATAAAAATCGAAAACGTCGTTGCCTCTGCCACGCTCAATCAAAAGGTTGACTTGAACGCCGTGGTGAAAAGCTATCCGGGAGTCGAATACCGTCCGGAACAGTTCCCCGGCCTAGTTTACAGGCTCAAAAGGCCGAAGACTGCTACGTTGATTTTTAATTCTGGGAAAATGGTCTGCACGGGCGCAAAATCTGAAAAAGAATCCCGTAGAGCCGTTATGAAAGTCGTGAAAGAGCTCAAGAAAGGCGGCATAATAATCATAAGCAAGCCTGAACTGAAGATACAGAACATCGTTGCCTCAGCAAGCCTCGGAGGAATGATAGACCTCGAGAAAGCCGCCTACACGCTTGGAAAAACGATGTACGAACCCGAACAGTTTCCAGGCCTGATCTACAGGATGGACGTGCCTAAAGTTGTTATACTCTTGTTCGCGAGCGGGAAGCTCGTGTGCACCGGAGCAAAGAAAGAACAGGACGTTTTCGACGCGGTTCACAAGCTCCACAAGATTCTGGAAGAGCAAGAACTAATATTCTATGAATAGACTCTTGTCTTTTTCTATCTCTTCTTAACCTGCTTCAGAATCGTTTTCAACTGTTCCTCGTCGATCGAGCCCAAGCTCATGCATAGTTTTAACGACCTCCGTGATGTTGAGCAATGCATGAAGCTTGATACCGTTCTTTTCCAGCTTTTCTTTTCCGCCTTCCTGCCGATCTATCAGCACAACCGCATCGGTGACCACTCCGCCTTCAGCCGTTATCGCCTTCGCAGTTTTCAGCAACGAAAGTCCGGCCGTGACCAGGTCGTCGATGAGCAGCACTCGGTTTCCAGGAGCGATCACGCCTTCAATTCTCCTTTCCCTTCCATGGAGGCGAGCTCCCTTCCGAACGTACAGAAACGGTTTCTTAAGATTAAACGAGATAATGGATGCAAAGGGAATCCCCGCGACTGGGATACCGGCTATCCTGTCGATTTCTTCCAACCCGACCTCAGTCTTTATGAACTTCACATAGAAATCGCAGATTTTCTCAAAGGCATCTGGAAAGCTCGGCACGATTCTTAAGTCAATGTAGTAGGGGCTGAGCTTTCCACTGGTCAGTTTGAACGCACCAAACTTCAGGGCTCCGATGTGGTCCAGGACCTTGCAGGTCTCGATTTTTATGTCTTCAGTCTTCTTTCCTGAGGGCAAGTGTCATGCCTTCTTCGAAACTTGGTAGATCTTGCCGGTTTCAGGTATCAAACAGGTCATTCTGGGCAGTTCTTTCTTCAGGAGTTCAGCGAATCGCTTCTGATCGGCGGCTGAACCTGTGTGATAGGGCACCGCAACCTTCGGCTTCGTCAGTCTAGCAATGTCAACGCCGGCCTCAGGCGACGCGCCCGGCGCGATACCGACGGTGCAGAAGACCATATCCAACTTTTCCCTTTCGCCAACGTCCACCATCTCAGGAAATGGCAGACTATCCGCAGTGTGAAAAACGTTTACGCCATCCTCGCTGGAAATCAAATAAGTCACTGGCGTGGAGGCAGGCGGATGATTACTCTTCTCAACCTTCAACTTAACTTCGCCGACCGAAACCTCTGAACCAGGCTGAACTTCCTGAAGCTTCTCCGCGGGAATCGCATTCTTCAACCTTTTTGCCGAAGTCGGATCAGCTATTACTGTACATTGAGTAAGTTTGTGAAGCTCAGCTATGAGAGGCTGGTCCAGGTGGTCGTAGTGTTCATGAGTCACCAGAATCACGTCAATCGTCTTGAAGTCACGAGGCTTCACGTCTACAGGATCTATGACCAACGTCTTCGACGGGGTTTTGATAGTCACTCCAGAGTACTTGTTGAACCACACGAAAAAGATCTCATTCTTTGACGGAGTCCTACTAATCGACATGCTTGATTCCTCGATTTTGATAATTAGCAGCCTTGAGTCTTAAGAACTTATGCACGCGTGGCAGTGACGGCAAAGTAATTATGCCTTCTACCCCTATACTTCACAATTCTTACACAGGCGGTGCAGACATTTGAAGGATTTCGAAGAGACAATCGGACTCGAGAAACTTCTGAACAGAGCGCTCAAGAATGGCGCCTCCTATGCAGATGTCCGCTTTCAATCATACGAAAGCGAACTGATATCGGTCGAGAACAAGACCTTAGACAGCTATTCCGCTAGAAAACTCAGCGGCTTCGGAATAAGAGTACTAGTGAACGGAGGCGTAGGGTTCGCATCGTCAAGCAACCTCAGCCCAGCAAGCACCAAGAAAACTCTGGAGGATGCAGTTAAAGCGGCCAAAGCCGTCAAAAATCTGAACGCATCACTGGCAGAAGTGAAAATCAACAAGACCGACGTTAACTCAACGGCAAAAATCGACCCCTTCAACGTGCCGCCCGAAGAAAAAGTCTCTATAGCTCTTGACGCGAACAAGGCAGCCTGGAATGATGACAGGATCAAGAACACCTCAACTCGGCTCGGGATGACTAAGGATTACAGATGGTTCGCTTCTTCCGACGGTTCCATGAACAACCGTTCGAACGACAATGGTGGGTCTTATGCACGTGAGCGTTGCCCAAGTCAACGGGCTCATGGAGTGGGTTCCAGACTCTGAATCTATGTGCGCAGGGTTCGAATTCATCAAATCCACCGACTGGAACAACTTCACCAAGGGCATATCGCAGCTCGCCTTAGAAGCTGTCCACTCAAAGACTCCTCCTCCGGGAACTTATCCGGTCGTCGTTGACCCTGACATCGTCGGAGTTCTTCTCCATGAAGCGTTTGGACACGCCTCAGAGGGCGATCTGGTAACATCCGGAGAGTCGGTGTTGAACAACAGAATCGGTTCCCGCTTGGCGCCCGAATCCGTCACAATTACTGATGAAGGAGTCATCGAAGGAGGATTCTACTATCCCTACGATGACGAAGGCGTCAAGAAGGAGAAAACCGTCGTGGTCGAAAAAGGCGTTCTCAAAAGCTTCATTCACGATCGGGAATCTGCGTCAAAACTCGCTGGCAAGCCAACTGGCAACGGACGTGCTCAAGATTTCGAGAATCTCCCGATAGTGAGACAGACCAACTATGTTATGCAGCCAGACACGTGCGAATTTGAAGAGTTAGTCGAGGAAATTGATACCGGTGTGTACGTTCGAGGGAAAGGCTCGACTGGCGGGGAGGTAGAGGTGGGTATGGGAACTTTCACGTTCGGGGTAGGACCATCCCGAATGATAAGAAAGGGTGAACTCGCAGAAACAGTCAGAGGGGTGGTCATAAGCGGCTCGATTCTTGACACTTTGAAAACTGTTGATGCCGTTGGAAAGGACCGCACAGTCAAGACGAGCGTGTTCGGCGGCTGCGGAAAGAGCGCTCAGAGAGCAACTGTAGGGTTTGGCGGTCCTCATATCAGGGTTCAAAGAATGACAGTCGGAGGAAGGTGATCATGATGCGATTGGCAGAAACGGCGATAGATAAGGCTTTGAAGTTGAAGGCAAACGAGGCGGAAGCTTACGTTCAAAAAACAAAGATGACCATGATAGAATATGCGGAACAGGTTGAAACCTTCAAAACCGTTGAATCCATCGGCATGGGACTAAGAGTGGCATTGGGAAAACGGACTGCGATGTACTCAACGTCGGTCTTGAACGAAAAAGAAGCCATCGAAGCGGCAGAAAAGGCAGTCAAAATCGCCAAAGTCGCACCTGAAGACCCTTATTGGAAACACTTCAACCAAAAATTCGGAAAGACCCATGTGGAAGGAACCTATGACGCAAAAGTCGAGAAAATCGAGCATGAAGAGATCGTTGACACTCTTCTAACCTCGATTTCACTCCTCAAGAAGCGAGACTCGCGCGTCAAACCGACTCGGGGAATTCTGGCTCTCGCCACTTCAACTGTAGCGGTTGCAAACAGCAACAACGAACAAAATGAGGGAAAACAGACCGGCGTAAGCGTGCAGTTCACAGCCAAAATTGCAGAATCTGGAATGGAAAGCACCGGTAACGAACATCAAGAAGGCAGGTTCTGGAAGGAAATCGATTTCGATAACATGGCTATAAGCGCCGCAGACAAGGCCGTCAAGTTTCTTAAAGCCAGATCCATGAAGGGCGGAAAAATGCAAATCATTCTCAAGAACCAGATATTCGCAAATCTACTCGGAATTTTCATCGGCCCCGCAGTGAGCGCAGACTGGGTTCAAAAAGGAAGATCCCCGCTAGCAGGTAAGCTCGGAACCAACATAGCATCCGAAAACGTGACAATCACCGATGATGGAACCCTTCGCAGCGGCTGGGGAACTAGTTCCTTTGACGATGAAGGATATCCAACCCAGAGAAACTCAATTATTGAAAAGGGTACGCTCCAAAATTACATCTACGACACGTACACAGCTCTGAAAGCCAACACCAAATCGACGGGAAACGCTCAACGACCAGGATACTGGCTTAAACCGCAGCCGTCTCCAAGCAACCTCGTTTTCAAGAACGGCGACGAAAAACCAGAGGAAATGATAAAGGACATGAAGAGCGGTATCTACGTAGACACAACGATAGGCGAGTGGCTCTCGAACCCCGTCAGTGGGAACCTGAACGCCACGATAACTCACGGATACCTCGTAGAGAAAGGCGAACTAGCCGAACCAGTCAAAGGCCTCGTTATTTCTGGAAACTTCTTCGACCTGCTTAAAAAAGGAGTAAAAAGCATCGGTAACGATCTGAAAAACAGCGGCGAGGACTATTCTCCAACAGTCGAGCTTGCTGGTTTAACCGTTGCTGGCGAATGAACACAGCAGATACTAATCCTCTTCGCAAGTTATGCTTTGACCGCAACTATGAAGCGCTGTTGCATTGACGGGATATTTCGATTTCTAGACAAGGCTTAATAATTCTGGCCAAGTGTTCAGTACTCGAGTGATTGTGCATGGTTGACGCATGGATGCCTTATGGAAAATCCGACGTTTGCGTCAGGGTTCCAACGCGTAATTTTCTCGGAACGATTGAGCCGAAGGAGAAAACGAGGTGTGGCAGATGCGCGCGCTGAGATTGAAAAGGCTTTGAAGGAACCCCTTGGCTCCAGGAGACTTTCTGAGTTTGCCAAGTCTGAAAACAAAACGGTAATACTCGTGGACGACGCAACCAGACCTGCACCGAGCGGCCTGATGGTTGCACCGATCCTCGACGAGCTGACCGCGGCGGGAATTAAGGATGAAAACATAACCGTGATTTTCGCTTGCGGGACGCACAGGGCTGTTACGCATGACGAAGCGGTAAGGCTCCTGGGTGAGGCCATCGTCGACCGCATAAAAACGATCAGTCACGACTCCAAAGCACAAGACCTCGTAGAGATCGGAACCACTCATAAGTCAGGAACAAAGGTGCTCTTGAACAAAGCCTTCATGGATGCAGACCTGAGAATCGTGACTGGAGACGTTTGCCTTCACTATTTTGCAGGGTACGGCGGCGGCAGAAAGAGCATAGTGCCAGGAATAGCGGGTTTAGAAACGGTGAAGCACAATCACGGGTTGCTTCTGGATGCACGTGCAAGAGGCTGGCGTTCTCAGCGATAATCCTGTTCATGAAGACATGGTTGAAGCCGTGAAGATGGTGAGGGTAGACTTTGCTTTGAACGTTGTCCTCAACAGCAGACATGAGATCGTCAAGGCTTTGGCCGGCGACATGGATCACGTGTTCTTCGAAGGGGTGAAGCTCGTCGACGAGATGTGCCGTGTCCAAGTGGACCGCAGGGCAGACATCGTAGTCGCGAGTCCAGGCGGAAACCCGGCGGACATCAATCTTTTCCAAGCTTACAAGGCTGTGGACAACGCTCTGGAAGTTGTTAAGCGGGGCGGCGTCATCATCCTTGTCGCAGAACTGCCAGAGGGTCATGGCAATCAAGACTTCTACGATTGGATGGTCAAGTACGGCGACTTGAGAATTGTCGAAAGGGAAGTGAAACGCAATTTTCTGATCGGCGGATCCAAAGCGTATTATTTCTTGAAAGCTCTTCAAAAGGCGCAGATAATCCTGGTCTCCTCCATGCCAGATTATTACGCCGCGTCCGTTTTCAAGCTGAAGACTGCAAGAGCTGTTAATGACGCTTTGAACCAAGCTTTCAACATTACCGGAAAAAACGCACGAGTATGGACGATGCCTTACGCAAGCTACACTCTTCCTGAAGTGAAAGTAGCTACAGAGGAGGGACCACAAGACGAAAGTGTTGAAGCCTCCCAGGCTCAATGACGGCGACACCATAGGGGTAATAGCGCCTTCCTATCCAGTCCTTCAGTTCCAGAAGACTTACGACCAAGGTATCGCGAACCTGAAAGCATTCGGGTTCAAAGTGAAGGAAGGCAAAACCGTAAGGCTCACGCACAGAGGTTACATGGCAGGAACGGGCTTTCAGAGAGCTGAAGACATCAACAACATGTTTGCTGACGAAGAAGTGAAAGCAATCGTATGCGCTATGGGCGGACAAGTTGCAATAAAGACCCTGCGCTACTTGGATTATGACCTGATAAAAGCCAACCCGAAGATATTCTCAGGAATGAGCGACATCACAACGTTCCACGTTGCATTCTTGGCGAAGACAGGACTCAGCGGGCTTCACCAAACGGACGTTATATTCGGGTTCGGAGCAGACATGGAAAGCCCAGAGGCGAAGTATGAAGTGGACCTCTTCTTCAAAGTCACCAAATTCCCAAGGCCACTGGGGCTGCTGCCGAAGTTTACAAAGTGGGAAACCTGGAGGGCAGGCAAATCCGAGGGCAGACTTTTCGGCGGAAACATACCCTCTCTTCAGACGCTGCTCGGAACTCCCTATTTTCCAGAGCTAAACGAGAAAATAATCTTTTTCTGGGAATGTATGACGAAACCTCTTGATAAGATAGATCAGGATCTAACTCAATTCAGAGAGATCGGCCTGTTCGACAAGACAGTGGGCATGTTGATCGGCAAAATCAGAGGAGAAGATCCGAATCAACCTGGCAAAGTGAAAGACATATCAAGTGACGCTAAAGAAGTGATCCTAGAAATAACCGAGGAGTACGGTTTCCCAATAATTGGAAACATGGATTTTGGTCACTACACACCCAACATGCCGTTGCCTATGTGGTTGAAGGCAAGTTTGGACACTGAAGGGGAAAGGCTGTCGATAAACGAATCATACGTGAAATGATCACACTCTTAGAAAAACGTTTAAGCCACCTCGAAGTCTAGGCTTTGAAGTCAACGGGAGAAAAAAAGAATTGCAGGACACCTACACGCTTCGAAAGTTCACGATGAACGATTTGCCAAGCGTCACGCAGATAAACATGACATGCCTTCCAGAAAACTACACCGACATCTTCTTCGCGGATCTCTTTCGGCGTTACCCGGAGACTTTCATCGTCGCGGAACAAGACCGGAAAATAGCAGGGTACATAATGTGCCGCATCGAGATGGGGTTATCGAACCTTGGATTGAGCGGCGTCGTCAAAAAGGGCCACGTGGTTTCTGTGGCCGTTATGCCTGAAGACAGACGCAGAGGTATAGGCGAGGCGCTGGTGACTAGTGCAATGTATGGCATGCGAGGATATGGCGCAAGGCAGTGTTACTTGGAAGTCAGAGTTACTAATCAGGAAGCAATCGCTCTGTACAAGAAGCTGGGTTTTGATGTTACGCGCACGATACACAGTTACTACGCAGACGGCGAAGACGCTTTTGTGATGAGCAAAAGTCTACAGCCCAAGGACAAGTGAGGATAAGTCTAAATGCTCGTGAGTTCGAGCCTTTCACTCGCGAAGCTTATTGCCTGCATGATGGATCTTGCCAGCCCTAACAGCCCCAGCAGCATTATGACGATCAGAAACGCACGAACATCTATGATCAAGTTTACGTTTCCTGAAGTGATGTTAAGGATTCCACTGTTCAATGAAGCAATGAGATAGGCGATTACGAACAAGGCCTTTGCTCCGTTGAAAAAATGCTGAAGGATTGTTCCTGCGGTCACGTCGCTCACGACCATCAGCACAACGTACACTACTGTGAAAGTTGTTATGATTTCTTGGAGACCAGGAATCAAGATTGAGGCTGGTGCCAGGAACCGCATTAGAAACACGTAGATCACAGATACGATGATGACTTTTAGCGTGATTTTCAGTGCCCTGAGTATGTATTTCCGAATCTTATGTTTAACGTCTGAGTCTTGTCTAGCTTCCAAAGTCGATCACCACTGGACCGTACTTGAAAAATTGGGTTTCGAAGAAAACCTCCAGATGAATGCTCTGCGTTGTCTGAATCGGTACATAAAACTCTAGCTTCATTTTACAGGGCGAATTCTGAGTCGCGTTCAAGTCAACTTGGCAGCTGCTGACGAAGTTGGGGGCGCTGCTCGAAATGCGTGCGTTCAATGTTCCAGTAATGTTGAAGAACGCATGATTCTCAAAACTCACGGGGACGACAACGCGCAGGTGGCTTGCATTGTAGATGGAGTTTTCAGGCGTGCCGAACGCTAGGTTGCTGAGGGGTGCACCCCACGGCACATCAAGGAATGAAGAAGCTTTGACCGGCACAACTTCCGCGGCGCTCATGCTTACGTTCTCGTTGACGCTCAACGTGGAGTCATTGAACAGAAGGTCCAAGTCACTTTGCAAGAGTCCTGTGACGTTCAGTTTCATGGTGTGCGTTGTGTTTACTGCCTGACCGTGAAGGACGATAGGTATCAAAGTGGATCCCCAGGCGACTTCTGAGCCGTTCCTGTTGAAAACATCAGTAGTAAGGTTGAGGTTTGCGATGTTGTACAGACCAGTGTTCATAACGTACACGGGAAACGAAAGCAGAAGGCCATTGTCTGGTGTTGTGGTGACTTCTGGTGCGCCGAGGTTGAACTGTATGTCCTGCATCAAGTACATTGCTGAGACCGCGAAGATGATAAGAAAGATCCAGACGACGGAGGTGGCTATGCCTATGATTCGGATCGGTAACCTCATAATTTTGTCCTCTTCCGACGCGAATGCGTGTTAATTGTGGAAGCTGCTACTGGTTTTCTTTCTTCTGTTGTTGAGCTTGCTCTGGCTTCTGTTGTGTCGGTGACACTGTCTCCGGGTTTAGGATGATGATCTGCGGTTCGTAAGGTTTGGTTTCTTTCGGTTTCGGTTCCTCTGGTTTTGTTATTTCTGGTTTTCCTTCGGACGGCTTGGCTTCTGGCTTCTTGGTTTCGGGTTCTGGTTTCTGCGCTTTTTTCGGTTCCTCTTTCTTGGTTTCGGTTTGCTCTTTTTCAGCGGTCGTTTTTGGTGCGAGTTCTTCTGGAACCACGGTTGTTTGACGGGCTTGAGAAAGAATGGTTACTCCTCTTATCGTTAGAATCGAGCCGACCCATCCCATTATGCCGAGGTACATCACGTGGATGCTCGTGGCGATGAGTGGCGCGAGTGCGTCTCCGAAAGTTCGAGTAAGGTCGCTGGACGTGATTATTGACAAGCTCTGCGTGAGGAAGCCGTATGCGCTGGCGAAAGTGAATACAAGTAGCGCTACTCCTACTATCAGTACTACGGTACCAGATAGAGTTATCCTGTCTCTAAGGGTCTTGAGCATTCTTTTTCCCTGTGTTTTAGTCGGGTCAAGAGAATATTAAATCTTCCTATACAATAAATCTTACGTTGAATACTTATCTGCAAAACTAATCCTGAAAAGAATAATGGGGTGGAAAAAGGCGGTTGAAAATTTTGAAACTATGGCGTAATGCCAAGTTTCTCGTATATCTTCTGCCTCTTCTCTTCAACGGTTTTTTGGATGTCCGTGAACAGGTTGTTTCCGTGTGAATCTATGGCAATCGTCAAGGGGCCGAACTCCTCAACGTCGAACACCCACATCGCTTCGGGCATACCGAGGTCATACCATTCCACGCTCTTGACGTTTTTTATCGCTTTTGCAGCCAGAACAGCAGCTCCGCCAGTGAACGCTCCATACACGGCTCCGTACTTTGCCATCGCGTCAGTAGTCTTCTTTCCCATACCGCCTTTTCCTATTACTACACGCACTTTGAAGTCTTTGATGAACTCATCTTCAAAAATGTCCATACGAGTGCTTGTCGTCGGTCCAGCCGCGATTGCAATCCATTTGTCTCCTTGCTTTGCCACAACAGGTCCGCAGTGAAAGACAGCTAATCCTTCGAGGTTCAGAGGCAACGCTTTGCCGTCCTTGAAGTATTCAATTGCCCTCCTGTGGGCTTGGTCTCTCGCGGTTACGACGGTGCCAGTCACGTAGAGGACATCGTTCACTTTGAGCTTGCGTATCTGCTCTTCCGAGATCGGTGTTTTGAGTTTGAACACAGTCATGTCTTCTCACCTCACCATTCCAGCTTATGCGTCAAATACTCGACTGATCCGTCTCCACTGATTCTTGCTGTTGATCGCCTAGAAGCCCAGCAGTTGAAAGCGACAGCCACGGGGAAAGATGCTGGATGCCTGTGCGCATAATCCACGTGAACTCCGAGGATCGTTGTCTTTCCTCCAAGTCCCATGGGGCCAATCCCAGTCATGTTTGCGGCTTCAAGTATTTCCTTCTCGAGCTTAGCGATTTCAGGATCTGAGTTATGCTCCGTGAGCGGTTTGAGCAAAGCTTTTTTCGCCAGTTTCATTGATACGTCGGCTCCGCCTCCCATAGCGACACCCAAGATGTTTGGTGGGCATGGTTGGGCGCCAGCTTTTATTACAGCGTCAACGACGAATTTCTTGAGCCCCTTTATTCCCTCGCCTGGGACGACCATGCCGCCGACACACACGTTTTCTGAGCCTCCTCCCTTCGTCATCACGGTCAACTCCAAAGCGTCTCCCGGAACGATTTCCCAGTTAAGCACCGGTATGTATCGTCCCGTGTTGTCTCCGCTGTTCTTTCCCGTGAACGGATCAACGGCGTTAGGTCGAAGCGGGACCTCCTTCGTCGCTCTTTTAACTGCGTTGACTAGAGCAGCTTCGACTTTGTCGAGGTTCTTCGCCTTGGCGCCTGCCTTGATGTAGAATATTATCGTGCCCGTATCTTGGCACACAGGCGCCTTGTATTTTTCAGCCAGGTCAATGTTGTCCAATATGGCTTTCAACTGAGTTTTTCCTGTGTCACTGGTTTCGTCAGCGTAAGCTTTTTTCAGTGCTTGCTTGACATCGTCTGGCAGATAGATAACAGCCTGCTTCAGAATGTTAAACGCAACGTTTTCTACGATCTTCTCTGTTTCCAAAGGTTTCTACCTCTTTTGAATGGTCTATGAAAAAGTCGTATACTTATGTTTTCTCTCCAGAGTCAACTAATTCGGCTTTCACTTTAACTTATCTCTCCGTAGAGGAAAGACTGTTCTGCTTCGCGTGTTTTAAATATAGCTTTTCCATCTGTTCTATGAAATGTGGAAGGAGAGAAGGGATCATGACTTCCGAGGAGCAAGAAAAAGAACAGGAGAACGTTGAACCTCCGGCAAAACTAAAATATGAACTTCTAGAGGATCTACCCGGAGTTGGACCTGCAACCGCGCAGAAAATGCGCGAAATGGGTTTTCACACGATTGAGGCACTCGCCATGGCGACTGCTCGCGAACTGGAACCCGCTGGCATAAGCGAGAAGAAAGCTCTCTCCATAATCGAGATCGCTCGACAAAACATAAGCATCTCATTCATCAGAGCAGATGAACTGCTGAGGATGAGAAAGAACGTTCTCCGCCTGAGCAGTGGAAGCAAGGTCATAGACAGGTTGCTTGACGGTGGAATAGAAACGCAGACGATCACCGAGTTCTACGGTGAGTACGGAAGTGGGAAAAGCCAAATCTGTCACCAACTGTGCGTGAACGTTCAGCTTCCCCCTGAACGTGGTGGGCTCAACGGCTCAGCCTTGTACGTTGACACAGAAAACACGTTCCGCACTGAACGCATAGTCTCCATGTCCAAGCACTTGGGGCTTGATCCAGAGGAGGTTGTTAAGAACATAATCTACGCTGAAGCTTACACTTCAGACCATCAGATGTTCCTGCTCGACAACGCTGATGAAATCATCAAGGCGAACAACGTGAAACTGATAATCGTGGACTCGTTGACCGCACACTTCAGAAGCGAGTACCTCGGGCGAGAGATGCTGGCTCCCCGGCAGCAGAAGCTGAACAAGCACATGCACAGGCTCATCGGCTTAGCACGGGCATTCAACGCCGTCGCAGTCGTGACGAATCAGGTTATGGCTAAACCTGACGTGTTTTTCGGAGATGCCGTTCACCCCATCGGAGGCCACATAGTGGGGCACACGAGTCACACTCGCCTCTACCTGAGGAGAGCAGCACACGGGCCTGTGCGCATAGCAAGGCTTGTTTCAAGTCCTTATTTGCCAGAGGGCGAGGAAATCTTTAAAATAACAGGGAACGGAATAGAGGATGCTTCTGAAGACGAGAAGAAGCCTCGTGGTCGCTGAACATGCCTATTCCATTCGCTCTGGTAACTCGGTTCTTTCAATTACTAGTGAATAGGCAGTTCACTGAAGCGGAGCGGGAGCTGGAGAGACTCAAGCAGAAGATGCAGAAGACGGAGTGGAACCGAGGGTACTTCAGGGCTCTCTTCGGCATGTTCCTGTCCAGAAAGGCGAACGGTGACTCGTACGCTCTCTTCTCACAGATGGATCTGAATGATAAGCCCGCCCTCAACAGTTACAGAAGAGAATTTCAGGAACATGTTAGAAGCAGGCTTCATGGCGACTTTGACCGGGGATTCTTCTCGGCTTGGGCCGATTGTATGCGCGTTCTTACTAGGATTTCGGTTCCAAACAGCGTCTCTGCGTCATCCTCTCAAGACACTGGAAGCATGGAGGAAAAACTCGATTTGTCGAAATCTGAGGATAATCAGACAACAATAGAGGGCTACCTCAAGGAACAAGCCGACTAGGACACGTATAGCCAGGTGTAAAAAAGAACGTAGAAAACTATCCACGCAAGAAAGTGGATTCCGATTCCTGTCGTGAAAAGCTTCTGAACCTTGGCCACTTTGTCCTTGAACCTGATTTTGAGGATGTAGTAGGAGAGGACATAGACTATGATCGACAAGGACACGCTGTTAAACAGGACTCCGTAGTCCAAAGCTGATCGTGGGGCACCGTAGACAATTAACACGTAGCTGATGCTCAGAATTGCGGCTAGTACGCCTGTCAGGAACCTCAGATAATAAACCGTTTCAAGGGGTCTCATGGTTCTGCAGCGCCTTTCCAACTATAATTTGAAACCAGATTTAAAGTTGCCTATAATTGAACGAGCTTTCAAGGGCACAGTCAATCTGAAATTCTTGAGAGTTCTTCCTTACAGAAATGATCTGCCTATCGGGAAATACGACTTGATCAAGGCAAAGCCCGAGAAACCATGGGGTGTTCTAAACGATTCCGTGCAAAACTGTCCCGACGGACTGGTCCTGGAGAAGACATGGGCAGGCTTGTAACGGTCTACTCATATCGAAGCAGGTACAAAGGTTTGCTCGCTTCGACCTTTCTCTGTTTCTTCGACGCGTTCTTCATTACGCAGCTGGGCTTACCTGGAACAGTTGCATCGACAGTGTTCAACCTTCATTACCCCGCCCTTTGAAAAGGTTCTTGGCACATATCTGATTTATGAAGCCCAAATCAATATTCCTGATGCGCCTCGAAGAAACTCAGTGCCACTTCTCAATCACAACTGAGTGTCTATTTATAGTGTGCAACGCGAATATTGTCTCACGTGGTCAGGTTGCCCGGCAAGGAATTCACAAGCTTCGATGTTGCAGCCATAGTCCGAGAACTCAAAGCTCAGGTTCTCGCTGCCTTCGTGAGCAACATCTACCAGCTGGACTCGAAGATGGTTTTGTTGAAACTGCACAAGACCGATAGGCCCGCAACCTGGCTGGTACTTGAAGCTGGAAGACGCATCAACCTGACGGCTTACACCTCCGAGAAGCCCTCGAAACCGCCCGCTTTCTGCATGGCCCTCAGGAAACACCTCCGCAACGCTCGATTGCTGGATATTGACCAGTACGAGTTCGAACGGGTGCTTGTCTTATCCTTCAAAACTGAAGGAGGCAACATGAAACTAATCTTGGAGCTCTTCGGCGAAGGAAACATCATCCTCGTAAGCGAAAGCGGCCAGATCTCCCAAGCGCTGGTTTACAAGCGGATGCGCGACAGAAACGTCATCCATGGGGAACGCTTCATCTTTGCACCTTCGAGCGGCAAGAATCCTCTCAAGGTGGAGAAAGAAACCTTCAGGATAAGCCTGCAATCTCTAGGCAGCGTCGAGGTCGTTCGCGGACTTGCCCGTTTTCTAAGCATCGGCGGAATGTACGCAGAAGAGGCTCTGATGCGAGCCCATGTTGAGAAGACTAGGCCTTGTGAGCAATTGAGTGAACAAGAAATAGACGCAGTTCACGAGAGCTTATGGAGCCTGTTGTCCCAAGTGATGAATGGACCTCTCGAACCCTGCATCGTCCTGGATGAATGTGAAAGGCTTGTCGATGTCGTACCTTTAAAGCTGTTACGCTACAACACAGAAGCGTACAAGATCCAGACTTACGATACCTTCAATGAAACGTTAGACGTGTTCTACTCGAAGGTTTCGGTCCTTGAACAGGCTGCCGAGGACGTGAAAGTTGACAAGCTGAAGGCTGAAGTCGAAAGACTTGGAAGAATCATTGCTGACCAGCAGAACGTCGTGACCAGCGGTCGTTCCCAAGCGGAACATCAAAAACGCCTAGGAGATGCTGTCTATGCACACTTCAGCGAACTTCAAACAGTGCTTGAAAAATTCATACTGAAAGGGAAAAACAGCAAAGAACTGAACGACGAAAATGCTCATGTCCTCGCCGAGAAGCAGAAAGGCGTTGTTCCATGGACATTGTTTGAATCGTTTGACAGAAACGAGTATGCAGTCAAATTCTGCATAGAAGACTTGCATTTCACGCTAAGTCTACAAAAAACGCCTATTGAAAGCGCCGCCGCATTCTATGAGCAGGGCAAGCGTGCAAGGCAAAAAATGGAGGGTGCTCAAGCTGCCTTGAACGATTCACTGAAGAGACTTGGAGAGGTTCAAGCAAAAATAAATCAGAAACAACAGGCGGCGCTGGCAAAACCCGCAGAGGCCATCGAGCAACTTGAGAAGCGCAAGATCAAGCACAAAGAATGGTACGAGAAGTTCAGGTCCTTCGTATCCTCCGACGGCTTTCTCGTCGTAGCTGGCAAAGACGCCGTCACAAACGAGGTTTTGATCAAAAAGTACACTGACCCTGAAGATGTTGTTTTTCATGCTGACATCGTCGGTGCCCCGTTTGTCGTGATCAAAACGTCGGGCAAAAAACCTACTGAACAAAGTCTTCGTGAAGCTGGCGAATTTGCTGCCGCCTTTTCAAGGGCGTGGCGTGAAGGCTTCGCGAGCGTTGACGTCTACTGGGTCAGACCTGAGCAGCTCAGCAAAGGCGGCCCATCTGGCGAATCCGTGGGGCATGGCGCCTTCGTGGTTCGAGGCGAAAGAAATTGGATGCGTGGAGTCACTCTAAAGGTTGCGGTCGGCGTTATATTCGATCAGGAAACCGGAAATGCGAAAATCTGCGGAGGACCGGTTGAGGCGGTGAAGGCAAAGACCGCGATTAGCACGGTGATTGTGCCAGGAGATCTGGAAGCAAGGGAATTGATCAAACGTGTCCTGAAGAGTCTGAGTGAGAAGGTCCCGAAAGAAAAGCGTGAAGCAATCTTTGCTCAGTCATTGGAATCAATCAGGGAATTTGTTCCCTTCTCAAAAGGCACAGTGATGAAAACCTGACTTATTGAATGTTGGCATTGGGCTTTGACGCCTTGTAGCTTACCCTGATTTCTCCTCCAGCCGATTATGCGTGGCTGTCTTTACTTAGGAGGTGATCCGGCCGCAGGTTCCCCTACGGCCACCTTGTTACGACTTTTCCCTCCTTACAAAACCTGGATTCGACGCAGCCAACAAAGACCACGCCTCACCCAGAAGTCGCTCGGATGGAACGACGGGCGGTGTGTGCAAGGAGCAGGGACGTATTCACCGCGCGCTAGTGACGCGCGATTACTAGGGATTCCATGTTCACGAGGGTGGGTTTCAACCCTCGATCCCAACTACGGCAGGCTTTCGGGATTTCCTTCCCCTTTCGAGGTCGGAACTCATTGTACCTGCCATTGCAGCTCGCGTGTGGCCCGGGAGATTCGGGGCATACTGACCTGCCGTGGCCCGCTCCTTCCTCCGTCTTATCGACGGCGGTCTCCCTAGTGTGCCCAGCTCTAGACTGGTTGCAACGGGGGATACGGGTCTCGATCGTTGCCTGACTTAACAGGACACCTCACGGCACGAACTGGCGACGGCCATGCACCTCCTCTCAGCTCGTCTGGCAAGACCTTTAATCTGGCTTTCATTCTGCTGTCGCCCCCGGTGAGATTTCCGGCGTTGACTCCAATTAAACCGCAAGCTTCACCCCTTGTGGTGCTCCCCCGCCAATTCCTTTAAGTTTCAGCCTTGCGGCCGTACTCCCCAAGCGGCAGGCTTAACAGCTTCCCTGCGGCACTAGAGCGGCACGTAGCCGCCCTAACACCTAGCCTGCATCGTTTACAGCTGGGACTACCCGGGTATCTAATCCGGTTCGCTCCCCCAGCTTTCATCCCTCACCGTCGAGCGCGTTCTAGCCGACAGCCTTCGCCACTGGTGGTCCTCCTGGGATTATAGGATTTCACCCCTACCCCAAGAATACCGACGGCCTCTCCCGCCCCCTAGCCGAGCAGTATCCCCCGCAGGCCAACGATTTATCGCTGGATTTAACAGAGGACTTGCACAGCCGGCTACGGATGCTTCAGGCTCAATAAACGTCCCCACAACTCGGAGAGCTGGTATTACCGCGGCGGCTGACACCAGACTTGCCCTCTCCTTATTCCCCCAGCTATCTATACTGGGTAAAAGCCATCTTCAGCAGATGGCACTCGGGATGGCCCCGTCAAGCTTTCGCTTATTGCGAAGTTTTCGCGACTGCTGCGCCCCGTAGGGCCTGGGCCCTTGTCTCAGTGCCCATCTCCGGGCTACCGCTCCCACGGCCCGAACCGGTTAAAGGTTTGGTGAGCCGTTACCTCACCAACAGCCTGATCGGCCGCGGCCCCATCCTTGGGCAACGTCTAGAAGCATGACCTAAACGTCTTTTGGGCGAAAACCCATTCCAGGAATCTTCACCTATCGAGAATTGACCCCAGTTTCCCGGGGATGTTCTCGTCCCAAGGGCAGGTTAGCCACGTGTTACTGAGCTGTGTGCCGCGCCTCCAGCGTGGCTAGAAGGCGCACGACTAGCATGTCTTAGTCCCATCCCGATAGCAGTGGGGTCCGGCAGGATCAACCGGAGTTTGCTCCACTTGATCACAACCAGACATTCGTTCATCGAATGTACAAACCGCAAATCCGACTGGATTTGGAGGGGATAAACCACATTCGTCAAAGCCCAATTCAGACCTAACGAAGTTAACGTGTCAGGTCCACATTCATGTCTCCGCAACTGGAGGCCACATCCTCATTCCATATGGCGACTTTGCGCCGTTAAGGTTGGATTTGAGCCGCCGCCATGAAAATTGCGGAGCTTACTAATTGCCAAAATGACATGAGGGCAGTCGTGCAGATATAAACGTTTCTTTCTTGCCCTACGTATTGTGTTTGCCTTATCAACAGTCTTCAACTAACGCAAGAATTTCTTTCAAGCTTTTGACAACGTTGTCAGGAACAGCTTCTTCTTGGGCTTCTGGTAGTTCGTACGAAAGCGGCGTCGAACCTTTCGGTGGGGGCGGTCTCTTGATGAGGACAGTCTTTAATCCAACGGCATTCGCGCCTTTGATGTCGATTCCCGGCGTGTCCCCGACGAAAATGGCTTCATGAGGCTTCAGACCTAGAGTTTCTAGCGCTTTCTCGAATATTTCAGGGCTGGGTTTACGCTTGTTTATAGCGCCTGAGATGACAATCACGTCAAAGTAATTGTCCAAGTGGAACTTCTCAAAGATCTTTGGAACGCATTCGGGTATGGAAAGGTTGGAAACTATGCCTAGCTTGTACTTGCCTTGCAGCTGTTTCAACACGTACTCAGCGTCTTCGTCTGGTCTTGTGTACGTGATAAACTCCTTGCAGAAAGCGTCTGAGGCTTCCTGAACTGTGGGATGGGAAGCTTCTAGTTCGTATCCGAGTTTCTGAAGCGTTTTTGAAACTCTTATGTTGAAATGTGGATCTTCGAGGGTCCTGTTTGTCTCTTCGTACAGTTTGTCACGGACTTCGAAGTAGGCTCGAACAAACTCTTCGAAAGTAACGTTGATTTCGTTTTTTACAAGGGAATCGTGAAGTTTTTTCAAGGAAGGCATGTAAAAGGCATCTTCATTCTCAAGCAGCACGAGCGTGTTGAAGAGGTCGAAAAGAACTGCTTTCACTTGCATTTCAGGAACCTTCACTTTAAGAGTTTCACGTTGTGGATAAAAAGAGTTGTCGAAGACCACGTGCGTCTGCAACGCAGCTATCGTGGTAGTTGGCTAACACTTACAAGTTAGCTTTTTTGGTTGTTTTCCGTGTAACATTTTACCGTGAAGCTTATATGATGTATTGCGACATGATATATTGATCCGCTATGAAACCCTTCCCGAAAAGTGAAGAAATTCGTTGGCAAGTATTGAAAGCCATGATTGACGAATTTCCTACACTCAAAGAAAAGGCGAAAGAATACCTCAAAGTGCAATAATCGATCAACTAGGTTGAACCTGTGCCTAACCTAATTGAACTCTTCGTCCAAGATTCTTAAGAAAAGTCGGGAGGTAGGGTCTAGATCATGTTCTGGTTTTTCCTGAGAAGGTGTGGAGGAGGAATTCTGATTCCATTCTTGCAGTTGCTGTCTTCATCATTCCTGAGCAGTTCATTGATTCCGCGGTAACGCTGCAGAAAATCCAATCCTTTTTCAGTTGCCCTGTACATCTCTCTATCATTCATCAGCACCTTTTCCAACAGGTTGATTTGCAACATGAACCTCAAATAGTCGTTCAGTTGCGTGAAGCTCAAGTTAGCCCGGTACATTATCTGCGTCTTCAAGGATCCATCCCTGGCGATCTCCAAAATCTCCGAAACAATGTAGAGCTTGTCCCTTCTCTTCGAAGTCGGATTTGAACCCCATGGATTCATTTTCTATATTCCTCTTTTAGAAGTGTTTTCTGTAATAGAACGAGGCTCACGTTTTCTTAAGCAGTGTTTCGACCATGAAGCTATGTCGAGAATTGAAATATTCTCTAGAACAAACCTCTAGAAGTGAACAAGACTCTGCGTAGACCTTATTTTCAACGAATGACAGAATTCAATGCGGTGACCTTTACGCTCGTGGGACTGATGTCTGATACGACACGATAATCTTCCGTTGATTGATAAAGCAGTCAAGAAGCTCAATCAGATGGACGTTGAATTGGTTCTTCATGCAGGGGACTACGTGGCGGGATTTGTTGTTCCGAGGTTGAAGGAAGTGAAATGCTAGACTCATCGGTGTTTTCGGCAACAACGATGGCGACCGTGAACTGCTCAGGAGAAGATTCGGTGAATATCCGAATCTGGAGTTGCGCGGTAACTTTGCAGAAATCGCGGCTAAAGGTTACAAGATCGCACTGTTGCACGGAAGCGACGAAGAGCTTATGGAGTCATTGATCGCAGGTGGAAACTATGATTTTGTCGTTCATGGGCACACGCACACTGCAGAAACGTACCGAAAGGCCAAGACTCTGGTCGTGAATCCAGGTGAGGTTTGCGGTTATCTGACGGGCAGGGCAACTGTCGCCTTGCTTGACACGAACAAACGGCAAGCTAAAATCGTGGAACTCAATAGTCATTTCAGAAAGAGTCCAAACGAGTGAAGAAGAACCTGTCGCCGTAAGTTCTTGCAAATGAAGCATGTTCATTGAGCGGCTTGAACATCATCACTGCGTAGCCTCTTCTTAGGGTCATGTAGCCACGTGACCCGTAGACCTCTAGTAATTCTGAGTCTAAGACTGCTCTGTCGTAGACTGGTCCTCTCGTTTGTTTTTCGATGATGTCCAAAAATTTGCACTTCTGTTCTTGATTTAGTGCGACGAGTTCTCTTATCCACGTTCCAGTCTTTTCGTTTCTGAATATCACGTATCCTTTCTCATCGATTATGCAGTGTTTTGTTTTTATTCCTTCGATCTTCTTGAGCATCTTGAGGTATGCTCTGTCTCTGACGACAAGGCCAGTTCTTTCCTTGACAAATTGGTCGTAGATTTTAAGTATCTCATCAGGGTTGAACACTGTAAATGTCTCTTTTCTCGATCTTTTTGTTCTATTCTCACGGAATGCTTTGTAGGCCGTAGGGTACTCGACGAGATCCGAGTAGCCTAGGTGCAGATAGAGCGAATGAGCAATTAGTGAAGGGCTTGTCGACAAGAGGGAAAACCTGTAGTGTTTTTCGCTGAAGTGTTCATGTGCTTTTTTCATCAGAGTAGTACAAACGCCTTTTCTTGTGCAACCAGGGAGTGTTGCCACACCATATAATCCGCCCACGTGTTCTATGTTTCCATTCACCGTTCGCGTTTTCAATTCCATCACCCCTACGTGTCCGATTATCCTATCGTTATCGACCGCGCAGAAACTCACAGGCCCGTTCTTTACTCTAGGGTCTATTTTGATGAAGTCGTCGAATTGTTTTTGGTTGAAAACCCAGTTGAAAGCGTGATCCAGGAGCGGTACCAGTCCGTTCTTCGATTCTAGTTCCCTGTAGGTTTGTATCTTCATTTCTGAATGTCCCTTTCATTCGTGAAGGCTTGTTCAATAAAAGGATTGACTTTCGGAAAGGTTCTTAATGGTTATTCGTGGGGTTTTTCTCAGTTCTTGTTGAAAGGCTCTCTTCTCTGGTTTGCTAACCTGAACAGTCCTGCCAACTGCTCATCACTCGCTCCGTTTCTGAGCGGTGTCACGAAGTCTATTAGGTTATCGTTCCTCATTAAGCACGGCTTCAGTTTTCCATCGCTCGTTATGCGTAAGCGACTACAGTGAAGACAGAATTCTGTATTCTCCATCGGACGCACGAGTTCTATTGAAACGTTGGGCAGATGGTACACATGTCGGTTTTGCATGTAGTGTCGTGTTTCGATTTTCACGGCCTTTTCCTTCAGGATTTCTCCGAACCTGTCCAGAGGCTCATGGTTTGCTTCGTAGAAACAATCGTTCATGTTGATCGGTTCAAGCTCTATGAGTTGAAGGATGGTTCCGGTTTCTGCAGCAAACTCGATCATCTCAGGGACAGAGGAGACGTTTATGCCTCGTAAGAGAAGCATGTTGAGTTTCACTGGCGATAGGCCGCCTGCGACAGCAGCCCTTACTCCTTTGACAGTGTCTTGCACGTTTCCGCCCGTCAGCTTGTGAAAGCTTTCTTTGTTCAGTGTTGGAAGGCTTATGTTCACTCGTTTCAGTCCGCTTTCATGCAGCTCATGGGCCAGAGGTTCCAAGAGTGTTCCGTTCGTCGTCATCGAGACGTCCGTCAAGCCCGGAATATACGCGACTTTTCCAACGATATCGACAATGTCCCTTCGCATCAAGGGTTCTCCACCCGTGATCTTAATTCCCTTTACTCCCAGCTTCACTGCAATTCTCACAATTCGGACGATTTCATCAACGGTCATTTCGTCATTGATGTGTTCAGCTTGTTTTTCTTCCCCTTCGCCATGACAGAAATAGCATCGTAGATTGCATTTCCTTGTAATCGCCACCCGAAGATTGAGGAGCGGTCTGCCACAATTGTCCGTAAGAACCATCGTTATTCCCGAGCGTGCCTAACGGTGAAAATTGCGTCCTGTAGTATAAAAACTTGTTTAGCATCTGCAGACAATTCCTGCAATGGGTCGACAAACCTAAGTGTCTGCCCGTTGATTGTACTTTTGGTGAACTCGGTGATAGAGATCTTTGTCCGCTCGTTCGCGCCTTATATGGACGTTGAAACCTGCAAAGACATGTCTCAGCATCCTTTCTGTGCACCGGAATCGGCTGAAGGCTTAATCAGTGGGGCTCTCTCCAAGTTCAAAGGACGCGTGTTTCCAGAAGCCGATTCAACCATTCTGGAACACGTGCTGCAATTAATGGGCAAAACAAACGAGTCTGTCAAGATATATGATCTATCCCGCGTGACTGACAGTTTGAGAGCGATAAGGCGTGGAATCAGAAGTACCCCTGTCGCAATAATCAACAAAGAGAAATATGAGAGTCTGGAAGAAATCCTGAGGGCTATTTCCAATCTCAAACAGTCTTAAGGCAGACCGTAGAGACTTTGTCATGGCAACAGGCTTAAGCGTTGATAGATGAAAGTATCTATGGGGGATCCCTGTGGTTTCATCTTTGATAGAAGTTTTCGTATGTTCCTACGAGAAAGACATTGATTACGGTCACTATCGAGAAATGTCGCTTCACTGGGAGTGCGGTCTAGCTCAATGGGCTTACGGGGAGCTTGCTGCACAGTTCAAAGGTCGTATACTGCCAGAGAACGATGTGACCGCTCTACGACACGTTTTTGAGCTGGCGAAAAAAGAGAATAGGCAAGTGAAGGTATATGACACCTCGCGCATGGGCGACAAAGTCCGGGCAATGAAACGTGGAGTGTTGAAGACGCCCGCTGCAATCATAAATGGGCAACGATATGAGGGTTCAGACGAGATTTTGCAAGCACTTGCACTTGAACAGCATCCTTGATCCTTCATTCGCGTGCATGTTTCACGACGTGCCGAGTTTCAGGCAAAATCAGCTCTTTCATGCACAGTCTTGCAGCGTTGGGTGAGCCTGGAAGACAGAAAATCGCCTTGCCTTTTGCCACTCCTGCCAGTGCACGAGACATCATTGCCGCGGATCCAATTTCGTCGAAGCTCAGGCGGCGGAAAATCTCGCCAAATCCCGGCAACACTTTTTCGAGCAAAGGCGAGATTGTCTCGATTGTTACGTCTGAGGCCGCAATTCCAGTGCCGCCTACGAATATCATCGCGTCTACCGCAGGCGAGCTCAATGCTTGTTTCAGACTCTTTGTGATTAGGTCACTGTCGTCTGGTATAAGGTCTCTCATGGCAACTTTGTTTCCAGCTTGTGTGAGAAAAGTCTCGATGAGGTCTCCAGAAATGTCTTCAACTTTTTCTCCCATCTTGGACTGGTTGTATCGAGACGTGCTACACGTAAAAACTGCAAATCTGAGTTTCGATGGCGCTTGGGACTTGTGTTTCTTCGAAGTTTCGCTCATTTACCATGGTCCTTCTTACTGCCTTTTTTGATTTTCTTCGCGACACGGATACTTCCAATCTCTGTGGATGGGTACTGACCTTTCTCGTCTTTTTCGTATTGTTTGACCATGTCCCAAATGGTCAGGAGAGCTGTGGCCGTTGCAGTCAAGGCTTCCATTTCGACTCCAGTTGAGGCTCTTGTTTTGACTTTTGCTGTGGCCCTGATAGTGGTCGGGTTTTCTATTTTCACTTTGACTTCAACGTTCGTCAACGGCAGTGGGTGGCAGAGAGGGATTAGATTGCTCGTATTCTTCGCAGCGAGGATTCCTGCTATTTTGGCCGTGTGAACTGGGTCTCCTTTGGCTATTCTTCCTTCCTTGATCATTGCTGTGGTTTTGGCTTTGAGTTTGATTGTTCCTGTTGCGGTTGCTTCGCGGAAAATTTCAGGTTTTTCAGACACGTCAACCATCGACATTTCTGGTTGCCTCTCTCATTTGATATTATGGCGTTCCCACACTTCTATTAGATTTTGTACGGCCTTGGCTTTTGCTGACTGTTCGTTGTACCTGTACAGCCGAATTCTGCCGAACACCTTGTGCTGGAGTATTCCCTCGTCCTCTAAGATCTTAAGGTGTTTGCTTGCTGAAACATAGTTGATTTTGAGTCTTCTTGCCAGTTCGGAAGCGTTGAGTTCACCCACATTGAAAAGCGTTTTTAGGATTTTCATTCGGAGCTTTGAAGAAAAAACGTCTTCGATGTTCACGTTTTATCAGACTCCTCGTCGAGCAAAGCTCTCAACGCCTTCTCAAGTTCTTCTGCCGGGATTCGCGGCAGAGAGATGTCTGTTGACCTGCCACGTGAACCCGTGCCTGAAACCTCCGTCTCCACTATTCCAAGGTTCGAGAAGTCCTTGAGATACTTCCAAAGTTGTGTGTGACTGTTTGGCGACTCATCAAATTCTTCACAGGCAACAGCGTATGCTCTTTCAGCTTCCGCGAGGGAGACGGTGGCTTTTTGGTTCTCTTTAAAGAGTCTAGCTATGGATAGCAGGAACAATTTCTCGTGGAGGCCAAAGGTTGTCAGATCGCTTTTCTTCACGGCTGGAACGATGCTTGACGCTGCTTTTCGAACGCAGTCAGGTATGACTGTGTTCGAGTCTTCGGCGTCTGCGTATTTGCCCGCGCGCCACAACAGCTCGATTCCGAAACGGGCGTTTCCCCCCTCAGAATAGGCTAGTTCAGAGACTAGTCCCACGGTTCCTTCAGGCACTGTCAGCGGTTTGAATGCTAAGCTGATTCTGTCGTTAAGGATGTCAGTCAGTTCTTTCCTAGAGTACTTTTGCAGGTTTATAATGTTAGACTGTAGGGTGCTTCTCGTGCTGACGTCAAGCTTTCCAAGCATTTCAGGTCCCCGCAGTATGCATATGAGCGATAACCGTTGGGGTTTGTTCTCCCTCATTTCCTGCAGTCGCGTGAGCTTGTAAACGGCTTCGGGTCCCTCTTTCTCTATAAGGCTGTCGAACTCGTCTAGACCAAGGATCGTGTGGGTTTTTTCGTCGTCTAACACTTGCACGAGGGTGTGCAAGAGTTCTTCAGCGGAGTACCCGCGTTTCGGGAAGTTAGGATGAAAGACTGAGACGACGTGTTGAAGAATGAAGAAGAGGCTTCCCCTGTATTCTCGACAGTTTACGTGCACGTAGCGCAGTCTTATGCCACGGATACTGGCTTCGTGAGCGATTTCCAGTCCAAATCTTTGCGACAGGGCGGTTTTTCCCGTGCCCACGTCACCTGTTATCAAGACTCGTTGCGCCATCTTCTCTGGCGCTTGCAGGGCGAAGCTGAAGAATTCTTTGAGAAGACGTAGGTGGTGTTCTCTGTGAGGAAGTCGACTGGGTACGTAATTTATGTCGAGCTTCGTCTCGTCTTTGAACACGCTCTGTCGCAGCGTCAATCAGTCTGCCTCAGACTAACTATGCGCGAACCTTTGTTATCTCTTTCCCTTTGGAAAGCGGCAGAGCTGGTTTGGAAAACAAAAGCCTAATAAGTCGACTGATCAATGTGTTAACAAAATGATTCCAAAATATTTCTTCCTAACAAAGGGCACCGGTAAACACAAGGAACAGCTGCAATCGTTTGAATTGGCATTGAGGGACGCTGGAATACAGCACTGTAACATAGTTAGCGTGTCAAGCATAATTCCGCCAGGCTGCAAAATGATCTCGAGAGAGCGCGGCTTGAAGATGATAAGACCCGGCGAAATAACATTCATCGTCATCGCCAGAAACTCGACAAACGAACCCCACAGGCTAGTGGCATCATCCATTGGCGTTGCGATTCCAACAGGCAAAAACAACTATGGTTATCTTTCGGAGCATCACAATTTCGGTCAGCCCGATGACAAGGCTGGAGACTATGCAGAAGACCTCGCTGCGACTATGCTTGCCACGACTATGGGAATTCAGTTTGATCCTGAGACTGACTGGCACGAAAAAGAGCAGCTTTTCAAAACTAGTGGTATGATCATCAAGACAACTAACATGACGCAGACAGCCACAGGTGACAAAGGTGGTTTGTGGACGACAACCGTCGCCGCGGCAGTTTTCGTCCGAGGAACGGACGACGAAAGTCTTGAGGAAACTCAAAGATTGACGAAGCACCGGTCTTAAGCCTTCCACATCACTTTTTCTTTCCTTTGATAATCACTCAATGAGAGACGTGGCGCTGCTTCGCAGGATTGGAGACAGGCACATTGTCGCGGTTCAGGCCTCTCCAAAACAATATTAATCAATAGAGGCAACTCTTTAGGCGGGTGAAAGATTTGATGACGGAGATTTGTCTGCCGGTCATAATCGTGAACTTCAAGACTTACTTAGAGTCAACCGGGAAGCGGGGGGTCGAGCTGGCGAAGCAAGCACAGAAAGTCAGCCGAGAGACGGGTTATTACGTCGGAGTGGCTCCACAACTCGCTGATTTAAGAGCTGTTGCAGAGGCCGTTGACATCCCAGTGTTCGCGCAACACATCGATCCCATCAAACCAGGAGGCTACACTGGACACGTTCTCGCAGAGGCTGTACAAGAAGCGGGGGCAGTTGGAACATTGATCAATCACTCAGAAAGGCAACTCAAACTCTCGGATATCGATGAAATCGTGAAAATGACGCGGGAAAAAGGACTGATGTCCGTCGTCTGCGCTAACAACCCGTCGATCAGCGCGGCAGTTGCCTCTCTAAAGCCTGATATGGTAGCGATTGAACCGCCTGAACTGATCGGCACGGGGATTCCGGTTTCGAAGGCTCAACCAGAAATTGTCACTGGCACGGTAGAGCTCGTCAGAAGAGTGAATGAGAAGGTCGTGATTCTGTGCGGCGCTGGCATAAGTCACGGGGCGGATGTTTCTGCGGCTTTGAAGCTGGGCACTCAAGGCGTTTTGGTGGCGAGTGGCATCGTGAAGGCGAAAGACCCGTACGCGATTATGCGGGAGTTTGCTGAGGCGATGAAACAGTAGACGAGATGGATAATCGTTGAAAGTGGAACCCGAATGTGCCGCTTGCATTCTCAGCAGAGGAGCAGCTGAAGTCAAGGAAGCGACGACCAATCCTGCGTTACGTTACAGAGCGATCTGTGACCTCCTACGACTGCTCGCCAAGGAGTTTCGTCCAACAGCTGTTGCTGCAGATTTGGGAACGAAAAGGGATCGCGTAATAAGACGAGTTACAGGCAGCGTTGACCCCTACAAGAGGAGCAAGAAGATAAGCAATGAAAAAGCTTTGAAATTATTGCCCTACGCAAGGAAATTGGTCGAAGAGGGCTATGCACAAGAGGACCGTTTCAAGCGAGCCTGTCTGGTTGCTATGGTAGGCAACCTCATCGAGTTTGACATTCCTGGACACAGAGCATCATTCAGCAGTTTGAGAAAGAGTTTCAGAGAAGCATCGAAAGATTTAGTCATAAACGACACTAACAGGGCCTATGAGCTTGCCAAAAAAGCACACACCGTGCTGTATTTGGCAGACAACGCCGGCGAAATCGTTTTTGACACGCTACTGGTGGAGCAGCTCAGAAACATGGGAGTTACGGTCGTGGTAGCCGTCAAAGGAGGGCCTGTTATCAATGACGCTACTCTTGAGGATGCCGAAGTTTCAGGAATGACAAAGATTGCAGACAAGATTATAACTACAGGAACGGACGCTGTTGGGTTTGCGGCAAAGGAGGTTTCCCAAGAATTTATCGACGCGTATGATTCAGCAGATCTGGTTATCGCTAAAGGAATGGGTTATGCGGAAACTCTGACGGAACACAAGCTGAAGAAACCGCACCTCCTGCTTCTTAGAACAAAATGCGAGCCCGTCGCGAATTATTTCGCGGCCCCAAGAGAAAAGAACGTTGCGAAGCTGATGCCTTGAGGCCGCTGCCAACAATGAGTCAAGATCGGACGGTTTTTGCCGAACTTGACACTGCACTTCAAAAAGAGTGGCTTGCAACGAACGGGTTAGGTGGCTACGCATCTTCTACGATTTTGGGCATTAACACGCGAAAGTATCATGGGCTTCTCGTGGCAGCGCTTCGTCCACCGAAAGCTCGAAGAGTGTTATTGACAAAGTTGGATGAGGAAATAACCACGAAAGACACGGTCTCGCAGCTAGGGGCCAACGAGTTCAGGGACGTTTTCTTTCCTGAGGGACACCGTTTCTTAGAGGAGTTTTCGGTTTCACCATTCCCAACCTTCAAGTATTCGGCAGCCGGTGTGGAAGTCCAGAAGAAAGTCTTCATGCCTCACGAAAAGAATTCTATCGTTGCATTGTACGACGTGTCGAATCATCGCGACGATGAAGTCACGATATGCGTTTTTCCCATGGTAAACGGCCGAGGTTTTCACGACGTCACTGACAGGAGTGTCTGTCCAGAACCTAATCAGAGACAGCACGATGACGTCATCAGCATAGCTTTCAGGAATCCTCAGTCGAGTCTGCTTATGAAGATGACAGGGAGTCGATATTTCGCCACGGGCCACTGGATTGAGAAGGTCTATCTTCGCGAGGAAGCTCGCCGTGGGGAAAGCTGTTTCGACGATTGTTATCAACCTGGATACTTTGAGGTTCATGTGAGAGCAGAAGAGAGCACAAGTTTCGGGTTTGTTGCTGTCGCCGAGGAGGACATGGACTCGGCGGAAAAGGAGCTGATGGACTTTTCTTCATCAATTGTTGGGCTTAAGCAACTGCATGATGAGACAAAAGAACGGGAAAGCGGATTGCTTTCAGGATTTTTTGATTCACATGAAGGACTATCGCGGGAGAACTTTCTTGAATGGATTGTTTTGGCGAGCGATTCTTTTGTGGTGATCAAGGGGAAGAAGCGAAGGAAGGTCCGTGATTGCAGGTTACCATTGGTTTGGTCCATGGGGGAGAGACACCTTCGTTTCTCTTCCCGGGTTGACATTGGTCACTGAAAAGTTCGAGGCTGCAAGAGCCATTTTTGTCGATTTTGCTGGGTTCTGTCTAGATGGACTGGTTCCAAATTTCATTCCGGATGAAAATGAGAAGGCAGCTTACAACACTGTTGATGCCACACTTTGGTACATAAACGCCGTGCTTCAATACCTAAAATACACGGGTGATTTCGAGTTCGTCAAAAAACAACTGTGGGACGTCCTGAAATTCATGATTGAAAAACACGTTGATGGCACACTTTTTGATATTCATGTTGACGATGATGGGCTTCTCGCGCATGGTCCACAGCTGACTTGGGTGGACTCGTCGGTTGGCGGCAAACCAGTCTTTCCTAGAGCAGGTAAGGCTGTCGAGATTCAGGCCCTGTGGTACAACGCTTTGAAGACGATGGAGCTATTAGGACATAAGTTCAGAGAAGACGCACTTGCCGAAGGCTATTCTCTAATGGCTGAGAAGGCTCGCAAGAATTTTGTCGAAGAGTTTTGGATTGGTGAAAAAGGTTTTCTGTGTGACGTTGTGAATGGACAGGAGCGAGACACTTCTTTGAGACCGAACCAGATTCTTGCCGTCTCGATGGACTTCAGCATGCTTGACAAAACCAAGAGCATGAGAATCGTGGACGTAGTTCAAAGCGAGCTTCTCACTTGCGTTGGTCTCAGAACGCTTGCGAAGAATGATCCACGGTACATCGGAACCTATTCTGGCGATAGGGCAAGCCGAGACAGGGCGTACCACAGTGGAACGGTTTGGCCCTGGCTTCTCGGTCCATTCACAACGGCGTTTCTCAAGACCAAGGGATACGTAAAGCCTCAACGTGACTACGCGTTTGAGAATTTTCTATATCCTTTCTGGACAAAACAGATCTACACAGCAGGACTTGGATCTTTGAGCGAGATCTATGATGGTGACCCGCCTCACGCGCCGAGAGGCTGCATCTCTCAGGCATGGAGCGTCGCAGAACCGCTCAGGGCTTATGTGGAAGACGTTTCCTTTTTCAGGCCAAAGCACGAGCAGGAATTACTGCAGTTTTCAAGACCCAGCTTTTCTTAGGCTTTCGGCCGCTGTCTCCGGCGTCATCGTGTTGATGTACATCCCCGTGCTCTTTTCGAATCCTGCCCAGATTGCTAGTCTTGGATAGACTTCGAGGTGCCAGTGGTACCAATCAGACGATTCTCTATCTGTGGTCAGGTGAAAACCGTAGTTGTACGGTGGATCGTTGACCAAACATTTCAACCTGCCGAGGCATTCTTTGAGTGTTTCTGCAAAGCTCTTAACTTCGCATTCTTGCATTTGGAGCAGTGACGTTTGGTGAGTCCTTGGGAATACCCAGAATTCCATGGGATTCACACTCGCGAAAGGCGTAAAGACAGCGAACTTCGAGTTCTTCAAAACCAGACGCGGGCCTTTTGTTTCTTTTTCAATGATGTCGCAGAAGATGCACTTTCTCTTCTGTTCCCAGAATCTCTTTGCCGCATCCATTTCTTCTTGAGGGATTCTGGGCACTAGGGGCGTGGCGATTATCTGACTGTGTGCGTGCGACATTGAGGCTCCTGCTTCAAGCCCATGATTGCGGAAGATCGAGACGTAACGCACGTAAGGCTGCGCAGCGAGTTCGCGAAGCCTGTCAACGTAAGCGTTGATTACATGAACCAGCTGCGGAAGTCGGGCGACCGCGGGGTTTTCGTCATGTATTGGTGATTCGACGAGCACCTCGTGGTGACCAACCGCTGGGAGAAGGCTGCGCTCCTTGTTTTCTGCGATATCAGGTTTGTCCTGTGGCGGACAGAGTGCAGGGTAAAGGTTTGGAACAACCCGGATCAGCCAGTTCTTGTGCCGTGAGTTGCCTAGATCATGTGTCTTTCGTATTCCATTCTTTGATTTCAAGTATAACAGTACAGCCGGCGGAGTCATGTGTTCATTGCCTGGACACATTGGGCAATCCTTGGACTTTGCTTGTTGCGTTGGTTGTTTTGCGAAGTCGGTGGGTCTCCTACTGCGGGCCGTCGCGATCACAACCCAACGGTTGAGCAGGTAGTCTTTTCGGAGTTCGTTGAAAGTCATCGTTATCACTTAAACAAACATTAGAATACTCGCCGTGAGCATTTAGGATTTTCCGAGGTTACTCGCGTCTATTTTGGATTCTGTGGATATTCTCACTCGGATTTTCCTTTCTTCTTTCACGAGATTTCATTGAGAATCGCGGTGGATCACAGGAGATCGACGCCCAGAATCCGCTGAACCCTCATACCCCACACTCGTACCCGCGCCCCCTTGAGCGCTGAACGTCCAGACTTAGGTTGCTCCCTCCCGGGCCTGGCCAAGTTCGCCTGGTCAACATCAAAGACAGCTTCCCTACGAAAGCCGCCTAACGACCGCCAGCCCCAAGGGACGGGTAGTCTTCGCTTCGGATATGAAGGCGTCAGCAGCCTTAAGCGCCTCAGCCCCAGCTTTCGGCCCGTCGTATAGAGGGTTTACGGTACAGGGGACCCCTACCCCCCCGCCTAAGACCCACCGCAAAGCATTGTGAAGCCTTCCACAACTATAAAACTTTGCCTTGAATCAAACTGAGCTTAGAGCGTTATCTTAGCTCTTTAGGAGGTTTTTCACGACTCACGTACGGAACTGAATAGGACAAATTCTACATGTGACAAAAAAGTCAGACTTTTATCCTTGAATCCCTATGTTCTGAAATTCCATAGGAAATCGGCGAGTTGCTCTGATGGAAAAACGCGTGTGGATGATCTACACTACGCACATGTTCGTAGAGATCTACCTGTTCATACAAGTAGCGATGATTCCTGTTCTCGTGCGTGAATTTAATCTGAGCCTTTTTGAAGCTTCGTTGATCGCAACGGTTCCAAGCATAGCTGGGCTCTTGATGAACATTCCTTCAGGTTTCCTTGCGGATCGTCTCAGCACAAACCAAATGCTGTTTGCCAGCATGATCATAGAAGGAGTTTCAGCCTTAGTGGTTAGCCAAACAACCAGTTTCTGGATGCTCGTGGTGGGCGTATCGTGCATGAAGGTTGGCTCTCCCATCTACCACGTGTCAGGTCTCAGTCGAATAAGCAGGATCGTCAAGCCTGAACAGCTCAGCAGATCCGTTGGATTTCACAATGCTATGGGAAGTCTGGGCTCGACTGCAGGTCTCGTCAGCCTAACCATCTTCTTGTCGACAACAGGGTGGAGGTGGACCTACCTGGTCTGGTCCTTTCCGATTATCGCGTGGGGATTCATCCTACTAATGTCTTCACAGCTTAAGATCAAACAGCCCCGAATCCGGACGAACGGTTCATACAGAAGGTTCTCCAAACTCGTTTTGGTACTTTCCCCTGCACTCTTGGTTTTTCTGGCGGTGATTGGGATAAGGGAAGTTGGCGCCACGGGAATTTCCACCTTCATGACCACGTATTTCGTTGATGTTAGAAACCTTTCCGAACCAACGGCTAGTCTCATCTTTGGACTGGGCCCCGCAGTGGGGATAGTCGGTTCCCTTCTAGGAGGTTACCTTGGGGAGAGACACGGGGCAAACAAAGCGTTGAGCTGGGTCATCGTCGGCTGTTCGATCACGCTTCTGGCGTTGTCAATGAGTTGGCAAGTCTATCTTCTTTCCTTCTTCTATCTAGCTTACGCGCTTATCAACAACGCGTTGTGGTCGCCCATGAACACGATAATTGCGCGCATTACTCCAGAAACGGACAGAGGATTGAGCTACAGCTTCTATTTCTTCACAGAAGGCTTCATGGATTCGTTTGCCCCTTCAATCGCCGCTGGAGTCATTGTGCTCTCGAGTTTTTGGAACATCTTTCCATTTACAATAGCCCTGTTCATCCTAAGCCTCGTCGTGCTTCAATTTCTTCCCCGTTTTGAACGAAAATAAAGAATCTTTCTCGTCCACTCGAAGTCACTCTATGCAAAAAGTCGTTGACACGAGATAGCGGCACGGTGAGGCTTTTATGCATAAGAACACCATAAGCAAAAGGCAAGGCTTGAGGGAATTCTTTGAAGAACATTGGCATAGTGACAAGTGGCGGAGATGCCCCGGGCATGAACGCAACCATTCGAGCTGTGACGCGCATTGCCTATTCGAGAAATCTTCGTGTAATCGGTTTTGAGAGAGGATGGGAGGGTCTTATAAACGATGTTTTCAGGCCTTTGACACCCAGATCTGTAGGTGGAATCATCCAGCTTGGAGGGACGATCCTGCACACTTCGAGGTGTCTCGAGTTCAGAACGCCTGAAGGTGTCAAGAAAGCTGCTGATACTCTTACATCAAAGAAAGTTGATGGGCTTGTGGTCATTGGAGGAAACGGTTCTTTTGAAGGAGCTCTGTCTTTGTCAAAGGAAACAGACGCGTCATTAGTGGGCGTGCCTGCGTCTATCGACAATGACATTTATGGTGCGGATGAAACCGTTGGCTTTGACACGGCGTTAAACACGGGTGTTGGTGAAATTGACAAGATTCGCGACACGGCTATTTCTCATGAGAGAGTTTTCATAGTCGAGGTCATGGGAAGGGCGCGAGGCTTTCTTGCAACTGCAGTAGGGCTCACGGTCGGCGCGGAGATTATATTGGTTCCAGAAGTGAAGGTTGAGGTAGGGAAAATAGTGCAAAGACTCGAGGAGAACAAGGCGAAAGGAAAGAGATCAGGGATAATTGTTGCTGCAGAAGGGATCGGAGATACGCGTCAGCTCGCGGAGCAAATTGAGAAAGAGGCAGAGACCGAGGTAAGACTGAGCGTGCTAGGCTATGCCCAAAGAGGAGGCAGTCCGACAGGCAGGAGCCGCCTCTTGGCCAACCTTTTTGCCGACAAGGCGATTGATACCCTTGTGAAAGGTGAAGGAAACAGAGTAGTCGGCTTGCACAACGGCAGTATAGAAAGTATCGATCTCGAAAAATCATGCAAGACGGAGAAACCGCTCGATTCTTATCTGCTGCAATTGGCTTCTGTATTGTCGTCTTGAGCTTGACCTAATCGTGGCTAGCCAAAGAAGATCGTTGCCAAGTCGTAGAGTTCCAGGTCTACTGTCTTCCGTTTGCCAATAACTTCGGCAAGTGGGACGGAGACTATCTTGTTGCCTTTGATAGCGACCATGCGGTCAAACTTCCCAGCATGGACGAGTTCTATTGCCGCTACTCCGAATCTGGTTGCGAGTATTCGGTCAAAGGCTGTTGGAGACCCGCCGCGCTGAAGATGACCCAGCACGACTACACGCGTCTCGATTCCCATGCACTTTTCGATCTCTTTGCCAAGATAGTATCCAATGCCTCCGAGACGGATATGTCCAAACTCGTCGAGGCTTTCGCTGTAAACGATCTCGACTCCGCCCTGAGGCTTAGCTCCTTCGGCAACCACGATCAGGCTGAAGTTCCTTCCTCTTTTCTGTCTCTGCCTAATGGATTCGCAAACTTCATCAATGTCAAAGGGTTTTTCAGGGACCAGTATTACGTCAGCGCCGCCTGCCAAACCCGCCTCAAGAGCAATCCAACCTGTGTATCGGCCCATGACCTCAAGGATTATGACTCTGTGATGCGTCTCCGCCGTCGTGTGAAGCCTATCCAAGGCTTCTGTGGCGATCCCGACCGCGGTCATGAACCCAAAAGTGTAGTCGGTTCCGGCCAGGTCGTTGTCGATGGTTTTTGGGACGCCGACGCATTTGAGTCCGTATTCAGCCATTTTGTGGCCTACTCCTAACGTGTCGTCGCCGCCGATGACCACGACAGCATCGATGCCCGCTTTCTTGAGGTTCTTGATGATTGTTTCAGGTCCTTTTTCTTTCTTGAACGGGTTTGTCCTAGAAGTGCCAAGAATGGATCCTCCTCTCGGAAGAAGCCCTGAAGCTGCCTTCAAATCCAAGGTTTCACGCGAGGAATCTAGAAGGCCATTCCAGCCGTCTCTTATGCCGATGATTTCGTACCCGTAATTTTGTATGCCCTTTTTCAATATCGCTCTTATCACGGCGTTTATTCCTGGAGCATCTCCGCCTCCAGTCAAGATACCGACTTTCATCTTTTTACCTTTCAACTTTCACCAAAACTCCTGAGTTAACACATTTTGTTCCTGATGACGTCTCCTGCGATTCGTTCGGCAAACCGAACCTATTCGTGCTTCTTGGATTGATTATTCAACGAGAACGGTATAAATGGTTTACATCTGTTTTAAAGCTGTATAGCGCAATACCACTTGAGAGGAACGTGAATAAACATTGAGAACCGTGTCAAGCGATAAAGCGATTTTCAG
Source organism: Candidatus Bathyarchaeota archaeon (assembly GCA_963739305.1). Classification (GTDB taxonomy): domain Archaea; phylum Thermoproteota; class Bathyarchaeia; order Bathyarchaeales; family Bathycorpusculaceae; genus DASPPK01. Next base: position 51,035 of record CAVTZU010000017.1, read on the forward strand.
TTTCAGTGTTAAGCACAAGCCAGTTGTCCGCGTCAGAGTAAATGAACTCATTGTTCTTAAGACCGAAGACGCTTTTGGCGGGCAAATAAAGAGTGACAAGGATTCCGTTGAAACGCTCGACTGGTCCAAGGTTGATGGGGCCACCGGTCCAATATTCATCGAAAACGCTGAACCAGGCGACACTCTGGTCGTGGACATCATGAGCATCAAAATCCCTTCCAAAGGAGTTATAGTTACGGTTCCGAAACAGGGAATTCTGGCGGAAAAAAGGGTCAAGCCCTTGACTAAGATAATCAAGATACACAAAGATCACGTCGAATTTAACAAGGTCAAGCTTAAAACCAGTCCAATGATTGGAACCATCGGCGTGACTCCTAAGAGCGAAATACCCTGCGGCTCGCTTGGCAGGCACGGCGGGAACATGGATGTCAAAGAGCTGACTGCTGGAACCAGACTGTATCTCCCTGTTCTTGTCGAAGGCGCATTGTTTGGTGCTGGCGACGTTCATGTTGTACAAGCAGATGGTGAGCTCTGCGTGTCTGCGGTTGAAGTGGCCAGCGAAATATCTCTGAAGTTTTCACTGATTAAGGGAAAGCATCCTGAGTGGCCGATACTGGAGACGAAAGATTCATACGCTTTCTTAGCTTGCGACGAGACATTGGACGCGGCTGCAAGAAACGCTACTCTGGTTGCAGTTGAGGCTTTGATGCGTGAATATGGTTGGTGCTTTGAGGAAGCCTACATGTTTGGCAGCTTGCAGGTTGATCTTAGGATAAATCAGGTCGTGGACCCGAAGAAGGGTGTTCGAGCCGTGATTTCTAAGGATCATTTGAGACTGGCTAGTATGCTTGTCTAGCACTGCATGTGTTTCTGCGAGAAAGGCTTTAAGTTTGTGAAATGATTAGTTTCCAGCAGAGGAGTTAGTTTTGACCTGTTATTTCAGACATCTGAAGGATGTTTTTGCGAAGGCTGGCATAGAAGTGACGAAGGAGAACAAACGAGACCTTGACAAGATTATCCATAAAATCATGCGGGTCGAATACAAGAATTGCCCTGACACGTGGAAAGAAGTGAAAAAGAAGCTTGCAGAAGATGAAGCGGGTTTCGTCTCAAAACTGAAGGCTGAATGGAAGGGGCACGCGTGACTTCTAATTCTCAAGAAAAAGGCAAGATTTCAAAGCAAGAATCTCATCGTTAGATCTACTTCTTCTTGACCTTTTTCATCGGAGCTTCGCAGCACATCAGCTCACAGGTTGGTTCGCATCCACAGGGTTCGTCAATGACCACGACGAGACCGCATTCTTCACATTTGTAGGATTCACCCTTTTTCTTAGCCATTCTAACTCACCTCCAGCTACTCTGCCACATTGTTTCGTGCTTTCTTAGGGATATATAACTATTCAACTGCATACCATGGTTACTGAGAAAACTTTTCCGTGCGCGCTGGACTCGAAGAAAAAACGGAAGGAATAGGTGGTTGGCTGAGGGCCTGGTCAACATGGGTTTTGAGTGTTCCGGGCTCTAAAACACCCTACCCCCCGGTCTTTTTTTCTTGCAGAGTACTGCGGATGGAGATTTTGTTAGGGCGGTGGCTGATTCTTGTCGTGGTTTCCGTTTGAATTTGCATGTTGAAGTGTGACGGAACAGATAGATTCTTGTTGCATGGAGAGGCTGGGAATCTCAGATGCTGAAGATGCTGAATAACTCTGATGTAGCACATGCAAAATTGACTTCAATCGTGGAAGCGCGCGATCTTCCTTGTCAAGGTTTGGTTCAAGGGGCAAAGTTAAATTCTAAGAGCCAGAAACACATAACGCCTATGGACTTGAAAACAGCTTTGGGGGCTGCCGCAATTGCCGTTCTTCTGTTCTTCGGCATAATATTCGCATGGGCTTCGGTCTATGCAATAACACGACTATACGTTGCCGCAGCGCTGTTCGTTGTTGCGTTTGTTATCGCTTTCTTCATTTCGAGAAAGCCTAAGACTATAGTGCAGCAGTTCGAAGTGTCTGGTGAAATGAAAGCTGTCACAATCAAGTGTCCCAACTGTTCAGGATCAATTGACCCAAACAGCATCAAAATCGTCGATGGTGTTCCCTATGCGACGTGTCCGTATTGTGGGAACAGGTTCGAGGTGACCGAGGAACCCAAATGGTGAAAAACCGTCTGCTCATTGCTTTTTTTGCAGTCGTCGCTGTTTCTCTGATGCTTACAAATTGCGTGTCCGCGCAGCGTGCTTATCATTTTGATCAAGAGTGGGTGAAGATCTGGATCAACGCGGATGGAAGTATCGACCTGTTCTACAACATAAGCATAACTTTGGATTCTGGGGACAACATAAATTTCGTCACCGTGGGGCAGCCCCAGGGTGATTTCACGAATGGAACAGCCATCGACCAGTATGGAAACGTCCTGTCAACATCAGACGCGAGTTCAGGAAGCGATTACAAGGTTCAGGTTAACCTCGCCAACCCATTGATGGCTGGACAAACAGTTTGGTTCACGGTCACCACGAACGTTGCAAACATGATCTATGAAGACAATGAAACTAACGTCGGCATGTTATTCATACCCACTTGGTGGACGCAAGCAACGGTGACTGACCTTCGTGTTTCAATCGTCCTACCTCTTGGAGTGGCTAGCAGCCAAATTGGCACTTCAGTCAACTGGGACAACTTGCTCACCGAGCCTGACGGGCGATTGGCGGTATTCTGGGAAAGACAGAACCTTAGTCAGGGCCAGAAGTACGAGTTTGGAGTTTCTTTCCCCAAAGGATTTGTGAGCAAGTACGGGCAGAAGGCCACGCCCCTTGTTGCATTCTTCAGGGACTACGGTCCTGGGCTTCTGGGGGTTGGAGTTTTCGTCGCCTTCGTTGGAATCGTCGCGCGATTTGTTCGGAAGAAAGGTTACCAGTTGCCGAAGATCAGCATGGAAACTCTCGGAGCGCGACGCGGCTTGACAGCGGTGGAGGCTTCCTATCTCATAGGCATGAAGCCTCCGATGGTTGTGACGGAGATTCTGTACAGTCTGCTTCAGAAGAGGGCGGTCTGGGTAGAGGGAACTAAACCGTCTATCAAACTGAGAATCATGGATCAATTCAAGAACAAGAAAGGAACCTCGGATGTTCCTCTTCGGTACTACGAGATCGATTTCCTCGGTGCTCTTAAAGAAAATGGTGCGCTTGATGAGGAGAAGCTTGCCAAGACAGTAATGTACCTAAGAGATTCCGTGGAGGAAAAGATGCGTGGTTATGAGAGGGCCGGTACGATCGAATATTATAAGCAGATCGCCGGGAAGGCTTGGACGCAGGTTGAACAGGCAGGGACCCCTGAATTGGCTTCGAACGCCTACGACGAACAACTGCTGTGGCTGTTTCTGGACCCCAACTATAAGGCAAGGACCGACACGGCTTTTCGGGACAGAGTTTTTCAGCCCAGCCCCCTCTGGTTCTGGTACTGGTACGGCTACCAAAACTACTTCTCGCACCCGACTTATCAGCCGAACATAGGAACGCCAAGTCAATCCGGCAAGCCACCCACGATTCCAGGAGCAGATTTTGCGAACAACGTTGCCTCCGCAGTTGAGAACACGTCGAACTCAATAGTGGTCAATCTTGAGAAATTCGCTAATTCAATATTGCCGTTTTCACCTGGCAAAGCTTCACAGTCACCAGCTCATAGTAACGCAGACTGCGTGTGTGCATGTGCTGCCTGCGCCTGTGCCTGTGCATGCGTCTCTTGTGCGTGTGCCTGCGCAGGCGGCGGAGTCGGGATTAAAGGGGATGGTTTGAAAAGATGAGTCTCTTTAACAGGATCTTCCGGCCCCCAAGAATTCCACAAGGTCGATACACCTATCGTGGGAAAGGTAACCTGGCAGGGTTGGCGTTGCAGCTTCGCGTTGAGCCTAACGGTGAAAGCATTTTGGTGATAAACGCTGACCGAGTGCTGTTTCTCAATGAATCCGCAACAGCATATGCCTACTATTACGTGCACGGGTTCACGTCGGAACAGATACTGAAGAAGATACGCCGAACTTACAGGGTCAACGCGAAGACAGCGAAGGAGCACTACGAGAAACTTATCTACACGATCAATACTTTGGCGCACACCGAAAAAGTCTGTCCCATTTCTTATCTCGATGTGAAAACAGTGGAACCTTTCACTCAACAGCTTTCTGCACCTCTTCGCATGGACTTAGCTCTCACTTTCAGATGTCAGAACGACTGCGTTCACTGCTATGCGGGTGGACCGCATGAGACCGAGGAATTGACCACCGAGCAATGGAAACACGTTATCGACCGAATGCACGAAATCGGCGTGTTCATTCTCACGTTCACGGGGGGTGAACCGACTCTTCGAGATGACCTGCCTGAACTATTGATGTATGCACAGAAGAAAGGTGCGGTGGCCGGACTCGTTACGAACGGCAGGAAATTGAGCGATAAACGCTACGTTGACAAGCTTGAAAAGTCTGGCCTAGATTTTGTGCAGGTCACATTGGAGTCCCATAAATCTAAGATTCATGACCAAATGACCGCTGCCGAAGGAAGTTGGAAAGAGACTGTTGCCGGAATCACCAACGCTGTCCTTTCGAAGATCTACGTGACAACCAACACGACGCTCAGCAAGTACAACGCGCCAGAATTCTTGGACACGATTGATTTCATCAAGGCCTTGGGAGTTGATGGTTTCGGATGCAACAGCTTGATCTACTCAGGAAAAGCAAGTGAAGTTGATGAAGAATTCGCGCTGCCGCTTGAAGCGTTGAACGAACTTCTTCCCAAGATCCGCGACAAAGCCAACCAGGTCGGGCTCAAGTTTCTATGGTATACGCCCACTCAATACTGCCGCTTCAATCCTGTAAAACTTGGGTTAGGCGTTAAGTCCTGCACAGCCGCAAACGTCAGCATGTGCATTGCGCCCAATGGCGATGTGTACCCGTGTCAAAGCTACTTCGAGAGCCTCGGCAACGTATTCAAGGATGATTGGCAGAAGATCTGGAACAGTCCACTCGCAAAGAAGCTTAGGAACAGAGAGTGGGTGGAGCCAAAATGCAAAGATTGTCCTGAACTGCAGATCTGCGGTGGAGGCTGCCCGTTAGAGCTGAACAAAAAAGATTACGTCTGCCTCGAAACCTAGCCTCCGCACCTTTTCCTCGTCGTTTTCACAGTTTTTGCGTAAGAACGTGTCAGTTTCCTTTTCTGCGCGTGATTCAGTTTCTTGATTCTTTTCTCCCTTTTCATCGCCTCTGACCTGGAACTGAATTCCTCGACGTAAACAAGACCCTTCGGCTTATGCATCTTCGTGAATCTTGCACCGTTCCCGTTGACGTGCGTTCTGAAGCGTGATCTCACGTTTTTCGTGTATCCAGTGTAGAAGTTGTCTCCTTCGCAGAGTATGATGTAGACGAAGTAAGGGGTCATCTGTTGTATTCGCTTCTAACGGTTATCTCGCGTTCATTTTCTTTTTCAAAGTTAATAAAACTAGTTTCAAAAACGTTGGCAAAATTTATAAGAAATCCTGAATTAAAGATTCCGATTTCTCTTCAACCTAGATATGGGCTCTAACAGACTTAAACATTATGGAGGACAGTTCTATCCCTATGTTCATGCCAAAATCCTCTTTTTAGAGCCTCCAGTCTCAGTAACAAAGCAAATTTCAAACCAAAAGGTGGAGATTTCTCCCGAAATGTCGCCTTGACTCGCCGTTTAAGGGCGCGCGTACACGTGTTTAAGGAAATCTGAATAGTGGAGGAGTATATTCGTAACCGAGACTTTGGCGCGTCCGATCGTCTATAGTAACAGCATAAAAATGTACATAATCCAGCAGGTAGAGGACACTACCACCGCCCCATTCTCCAGTTGAATTTGTCAAGCGTGCTTCATAGATAAACTGAGTTTCATTCTGGCAGTGAATGGTTATTTGAGGAGGCAAAAACATGAAATCACGAAATCCAAAGAAGTCGCGTGCAGAAATGACTCTGAAACCCTCTTTCTCTAACGTATCCTTGAAGCTAGCGATGCTTGCAAACCAAGATACAAATGACCAACAAACGTATCCTGCAAAAACGACAATAATTATCACAAGCACTTTGAACTTCCTGGATTTGGTTTTGAGGTGCCAAGAAAATAATGCGTGTGAGGACTGAATTGCCATAGTAAATCAAGGTTGAGAAGCAATAGTTAACTTTGTTGGGTTTGGGTTTTGGATAAAACTTTACCCCACAGACTTGGGATGTATGCTGCGCGCGCCTCCCAAAAGACCATTGGGTTTATTGTCTTTCAAGGAATTGCAAGAAAAAGTGTTTGGAACAGCTTTGGAACACTATTTTGGAACAAAATAATGGCCTTTGACGATGTTTTCACTAATGCGCGCGCTACAAAGTTTGGAACATTATTTAAGGAAAATTGGCTATCTACCAAGATATCACACCGTCTAAGCCAAGGAGTAACTACCTTGATAGAAACTGATAGCCTAACCAAAAAATTTGGAGACCTGACAGCGGTAGACAACCTCACCCTACAAGTTAATGATGGTGAAGTTTTCGGTTTCCTAGGACCAAACGGTGCAGGAAAAACCACCACCATAAGGATGCTTTGCTGTTTAATATCAAAAACTAGTGGGAACGCAAACATAGGCGGCTATGACATAGGAAAAAAGGAAGACTCAATTAAAATCCGCAAAATCATCGGTTTAGTTCCTGACAACGTCGGACTATCTGAACACCTAAGCGCTTATGATAACCTGGATTTCTACGGAAAAATATACGATTGCACAGATACTGAAAGAAAACGGAGCATTAAGCGTTTCCTAGAAATGCTGGGGCTGTGGGAAAAGAGGAATGTTTTAGCTGGTACCTTTTCGAAAGGTATGAAGCAGAAACTAGCCATTGCCCGTGCACTTATCCATGACCCACAAATACTGTTCATGGATGAGCCAACAGCCAACTTAGATCCTGAGTCTGCCAAGACAGTTAGGGAGTTTATTCTTGATTTAAAAAAGCAAAAGAAAACCATTTTCTTAAACACCCACAACCTCGATGAGGCCCAGAGGATATGTGATAAAATAGCTATTCTGAACACGAAGCTTCGGGCAATAGGCACTCCTGATGAACTTGAACGATCTGTTCATGGCAGAAGCACAGTTATCACATTGGAGCAAGTCAACGATGCCGTTTTAAACTCTTTAAAGAAGTTGTCGCTTAGAAACCTCACTGTTGACGGCAACAAGGTAACGTTTGATGTGGTGGATCCTGATAAAGAGAATTCGCCAGTTGTAGAATCCCTCGTGCTGGCTGGCGGTCACGTGCGGGCCATTAACGTTGTGGGTTCGACTTTGGAAGATACCTATTTGAAGCTTGTGAGGGAGTCCGCATGAGATTGTCAAAAGCATGGCTTGTTGCCTCAAGAGATTTTAAAATATTTAGGCATCAGAAAAATATTCTGTACTCAATCATCGTTTTTCCCATTATAATTTCAGTTCTCTTTCCAGCCATACTAGAGTTTGCTGGACAACGAAACGCTGGGCTCCTCACAACTGCAAATCTTCCAAACCTATTAAATTCATTTTCATTCTTTATTGTCATTGGAGCGGCGTACATTCCATTAGGAATTGCTTCTTATAGCATAGTCGGCGAAAAAATTGAGAAGAGTTTAGAACCGCTCCTCGCTACTCCTCTTACTGACGGGGAGATTTTGCTTGGAAAAGCAATTGCTGCAGTGTTGCCAACTTTAGCTGCAATGTATGCTGGAGCGACAGTTTTTATGGTTGGCGTTGATGCAGTGACTTTCGGGAAGCTTGGCTATAATTATTTTCCAAATTGGACTTTTGGTGTTTTGCTGCTGATCCTAGTTCCCGTCGCTGTTGTTATGAGCGTGCTATACAGCGTTATTGTCTCATCGAGAGTTAATGACGTACGCAGCGCTAATGGTTCTGGGATACTAATTTTATTGCCATTGTTAGCAATTTATTTGGCTAGCGAAATACGCATAATAAGTCTAGACATAAGCGGGATTCTCATAATCTCAGGTATCCTTTTCGCGATTAATATCGCTCTTTATTTCGTAGGTACAGCAGCTTTTCAACGAGAGGAAATACTAACAAAGTGGAAGTAGCAAGATTGGAAGCGACGAGGGAGGAGGTGGGAAAAGTGGTGGACTGGAAAGATTATTATCAAACAAACAAAGGGCGACTCCTTGGAATTGGGGGAATATTAATTGTTGTGGGCCTTGTCCTCTATTTTGCAAGAGGTCAAGAAGTTGCACTCGTATTACCCATCGTTGGGATTGTGTTGTTCATTGCAGGTGTTATTTATAAGCCGCGCAAGAAGAAAGAAAACATTACCAGCGACGCACCGTAGGCAGGATTTCTCGACCGCTTGGATATCTGTCTACTAGCGCGCGCGCTAAATAGTAAAACCTAGTATCATTAGACCCTAACCAGAATCCGCCTGCGTGCGCGCTATCTTTTTTCCAATTGAGAACGCTTGTCCTGTGCTTTTCCCAATTTTATGATATGTCATTTGTGCAGGATTCCAGATGATCGGTTTCACTTTTTCAATGTCCGGAAGGTTCTTTTCATTAAGCACAAAAGAATCAGCTTTGACATCCACGATTTCACCTATGAACTCTGTGTGTAGCCCAATTTTAACTATTTGAATAACCTTGCACTCTATTATCAGAGGAAATTCTTTTACATAGGGTGCATCAACAAGATCGCTTTTCACAGGAGTAAGCCCTGTTGCTGAGAATTTATCCACCGTTTTCCCCGAAGCAATGCCAAAATAATCAGCCTCCTTGGTATAGGTTTCGGATGGAATACTCACTGTAAACGATTTCCGTTTCATAATATTTCTGTAGGTGTACGTGGCTTTTCTCAGAGATACATAGAGACATGGCGGTCGGGAACAACAAATTCCTCCCCAAGCAGCAGTCATAACATTTGGTTTTCCCTCTCGGTCATAGGTTCCTACAACCCAGACAGGTGTCGTGGGAACGATAGTCTCTGCACCCAAAGATTTTTTCAAAAGAAACCTCCTCAACATTTTGTCCAATCAACCAATCTCGGTTAGAGGTTTTGGCTTACTCAGCAACAGTAAAGCGGAATTGATTACCACCGATATGCATCCAGCTTCTGCAAGAACAACGGCTAAGACTGGATTCAAGATGCCAAAAGCCGCCAAACTCAATGCGACTATGTTCCAGATAAAGGCGTAAACTATGTTCCCCTTCATTCTGTTAAACGCCTTCCGACTCAGGCTAATCGCATATTCAACCTTTGTCAAGTCGTCTCCAAGCAGAGCCACGTCAGCAGTCTCAATCGCTACATCGCTGCCAGCCGCACCCATAGCAAACCCAACATCCGAATTGGCCAACGCAGGAGCATCATTCACACCGTCACCAACCATCGCAACAACATTGCCTTTTTTCAGCTCTCCAATAGTCGTAACTTTTTGTTCAGGTAAAAGCTCAGCATGGTACTCATCAACACCGACTTGCTCAGCGATAGATTTGGCAGTCTGCATGTTGTCGCCAGTTATCATAACAGTTTTGACTCCTAAACGCTTAAGCCTCAGTATAGCTTCCAAAGAGTTCTCCCTAACTGTGTCAGCCACAACAATGACGCCAATGACATTTTTGTCAAGTGCTACAGGAATAGCTGTTTTTCCCTCGCTCTCAACCCGATTCATCAATTGATTCGCTTCTTCTGAGATGTCCATTTCAATCATCTTTCTTCCAATTAGAATATGCTTGTTTCCGTAATGGGCGTCCACGCCGTGTCCTGGAATAGTTTTGAAGTCTGTGGGGTCAGGAATTTTCATACCCATCTCAGTTGCTTTAGCGATGATGGCTTTGGACAGGGGATGTTCCGAGAATTTCTCAGCAATTGCTGCATACTTGATTACGTCCACTTCAGAGTGATTACTGAAAGTTTTTATCTCAATAACTTTGGGTTCGCCGACGGTTAATGTGCCAGTTTTGTCGAAGGCGACGAGCTTAACGTCTTTTAGCTTTTCGATGTGTGTGCCGCCCTTGATTATTATGCCGTTCATGCTAGCATTACCGATAGTACCAGCAACAGCGACGGGAACAGCTATTGAAAGGGCACAAGGGCATGCGACTAAGAGAACAGTCACGGTTCTAGCCAGTGCTACATCAAAACCAAGTGCGAAGTAACTGACAGCAAAGACAGAAGATGCTAAAACTGCCATGATTGGCAAGAAGTAAGTGGTAAATCGGTCTGCAACATTCTGTATAGGTGCTTTTTTCTCTTGAGCTTCTTCGACTAGTTGAATAAGGTGGGCAAGTGTAGTGTCCTCAGCGATTTTTTCAACTTTAATTTCTAAAGCTCCTTGTTCATTGAGTGTACCAGCAAATGTGCGGTCCCCTACTGTCTTTTCTGCTGGAATTGATTCGCCAGTTATGGTTGCTTGGTTAACGGTGCTGTGCCCTGAAATCACTGTTCCGTCAACGGGTATTTTGTCGCCTGGCTTGACTAAGACGATTTCGCCCACCTTAACCTCGTCTATCGGTATTTCAACTTCTGAACCGTCTCGACGTGTGCGAGCTGTGGTGGGACTCATCTTTATGAGAGCCTCAAGCGCACCTCTTGTTCTATGAATGATGTAGTCTTCAAGGGTCATACCTGCGAGTATTATGAACGCAACTATTGCTGATGCTGTAAGGTAACCAACTGCTTCTGCTGTGCCAGTTGCTGATGCTGAAGGCAGGACGAGACCAGCTACTACTGAAATGAATATGGCGATAGTTGCAAACAACTGGGCAGTGACATTTCCATGTCGCAGGGACCGAATGCCGTGCAAATAGATGCGGTAACCTAAGGCAACAGCGACCAAAGTCAAAGCAATGCTAATTTCATGCGCATAAGCCACTTGAGTTCCAGATATTAGGGCGCCCGCTAAAGCGAATAGCCCAAGCAAAATTACCAGAATTACGCCTTTGACGTGTTCTCTCATTGGATTTCCTCTCTGGACAATATCTCAACTTGGTAGCCAAGCTTTTCAATCCGTTCAGTGACCTTGGAGAGATTGATTTTTTGTGTGTCGTATTCTATTTTGACCTTACCTGTTATCTCGTCAACTTTGACTCTTGAGATTCCATTCAATCTGGATAGTGCGTGTCGGAGGTTGTCTGCCTTGAAAGTTGAACATGTGCTACATGCATTACAATCTTTTTTTGAAGCCTTCAGGATGACTTTCTCAATATTCATCGGCTCGCCAAAACCACGTATTCATATTCAAGAATTTAAATCTATTGTTATAATCCCATGATTCGCACACGTTATGCCTTTAAAAATCAGAGGATTTCCAGTTTACGCATGCCTTCAAAAAGTTCAGGATTAGCTATGCTGTAGAAAACCCATTTTCCTTCTTTCCTATCCTTCACCAAGCCAACATTCTCAAGAATCCTCAGATGATGAGAAGCTGTAGGTTGAGTTAAATCAAGCGCAACCATGACTTCACAGACACACATCTCACGGTATGATAACAAGCCTAACATTCTTAGCCGAATGGAGTCTGCAAAAGCTTTGAAGACCTTGCTCTTGACTTCACTCCTCTCCGAACTCATGCTTTTATTGGCTAGTTTCTTCAATTCACCGGCGTATTCTGAGGCAGCTTCGCGAGAGCAAATTCCTGATTCGGCTAACCGTTGTAATCTCTCACTTATTCTTGATGTAGCCATATCTTTTCAGATAACGAGTAATAGCAACGCATTTAAATATGTTTTTTGTGCACCTTCGTTAAGGGACCGAGTTGAAGCGAATACTTTTTGTTTGTGTTGAGAATGCTGGCAGAAGCCAGATGGCAGAGGCATTCGCCAACAAATATGGAAAAGACAGATTTATCGTTTCCAGCGCCGGCAATAAGCCAGCAGACAAAGTCAACCCCACAGTAGTGGAAGTCTTGAAAGAGAGGGGCATCGACATATCAATGAATAAACCAAAGCTACTCACTTTCCAGATGACCCAAGACGCTGATTTGATCGTTACCATGGGCTGCAATGACAACGGAATCTGCCCAGGACCATTTTTCAAACCAACAATTGAGTGGAAACTTGAAGACCCAAAGGGAAAGCCTATAGAGAAGAGTAAGAGAAATCAGAGACGAAATTGAGAAGAAAGTCAAAGCACTTATTGAAGGGAAAAGCTGAAACAGGCACGCGTGCCCGACGCACGCGACTATTCTAGCTTATATGATGCCAACCGTATTCTTCATAAATCCTCTTACCCTTGTCGGACACAAGGAAGTGGATGAATTTCTCTGCAAGGGCTTTGTTCTTGGAGAAGGTAATGATCCCTATTGCCGTGCTTCTCTTCACTTGAAGGTCTTTCGGCAACTCTATTCTATCCATAGTATCCATGTTCAAGTTCTTGAAGGCATCCCATCCCAGAATTGCATCTACGTTTTTCTTATTGACAAAAGACATCAATTCCCCGCATCCATCAGCATAAGCAACGGTATTCTTTCTGATTTGCTCGGAGAATCCCGCTTTAGTGGCCAAATCATCCCACACTCCAGTCAAGCAACCACTTACAGAAACACCAACTCGCATTCCTTCTTTCGCCAAATCGGCAATTGATTTTATCTTCTTAGGATTTCCAGTTTGCACAAGAATAGCAGAGATTCTTGATCCAAGGCTTCTTCTTGTTTCTTTGAGAACTAATCCTTTCAATTGTGCATGGTCTAGTATATACTCTGAACCACACGTTAACAAGTCGCCATCTTTAGTTTCTGCGATTTCTTCAATAAGATTTTCAGCTTTCCCGACAGTGAACTCAAATTCTGTTCCGAATTTTGTTGTGAACTCTTCTGCACATTTCTTTATTGGCGGTGCTACCGCACCAGCGGAATAAACATGGAGATGGTTTTGTTTCGGCATATTCTTTCCCACAGCAATTACCTATGTGAATATACTTACTTTTGCATTTCTTTGATCTTCTCTTCCACGCCCTTCAATTCATTCTTGAGTTCTTCTGCATAGCCCTTCAGTTTCTCCAACTTTTCAGCTTTCGTGAAGAAGTGTCTCCTGTATCCATGTTCGTCTCCATGCATGCTGCATCCACAGTGATTTTCATGCCCATGATGATGCATTGCGCAACCACAGTCTTCGTCCATTTACAATCACCTCTGTTCAACTACTATTAGAAGTAAAGTATTTATGCTATCAAGTTTATAGCGACATAGTTGCTATCACCAATGAAAGTGGTTCTGTATGGAAAACAAGAATGACGTAGTTTGTTTTTGCCCGCTTGAGGGAATAATAGACGTGATAAGCAAGAAATGGGCCCTTCTGATCATCAATGCAATAGGGAACTACGGTAGCCTCAGATTCAACAAGCTTATGGAAGAACTGCACGGAATAAGCCCCAAGACACTTGCAGACACGCTAAAACAGCTTCAAGAGGAAGAGCTACTTAAGAGAGAAGCATTTGCCGAAATCCCGCCTCGTGTCGAATACTCATTGACAAGAGATGGAGCAGGGCTCAGAGAAGCGGTGATCCCCATCCTAAAATGGGCTGCCTCTAGGCAATGCTCTAAAAAGAAATGTTCAGCAACCTACAACAAAATCCCCGCACACAGAATAAAAAACAGAATCACTTAGAAAAATGCGCGTGTTATTTTCTCTTTCTGAACAGCATTTCATCCTTGTGGCTGCAGACGCAGTCGAAAACGATTCGCATACACATTTTAACTGTACACTTTTTCACATAGAACAATAAATCTAATATCCCATTCTGATGGCAATCCTGCAAACAATACTCCGAAAAAGAAAAGCGCGTTCATTTTCTTTTTCAAAGTTAATAAAACTAGTTTCAAAAACGTTGGCAAAATTTATAAGAAATCCATGAAGATAAACTGTAAAACGGCATTTGCGATCGGGGACAAACAAAATGGTGAAACTCAACAAGATTGACGAAAGTGTTGTTACAGCCCTGAAAGCCTCAGGCAAAGGGTTAACGCTGAACGAGATAGCTGAATCTACGGGTGAGACCCCGAAGAAGGTGTACAAGTCCTTACGGAAACTCTTTGAAAACGAAATGATCGACTGTGAGAAACATCAGTACAGACTTCTGAAAACTGAGTCAACGGAATAGTTACTCCATTCTTAATGCAAGCCCCCAAAATGGCTCAGAGAACAACGCAGGATATTCAGTGTTCAACCTGAGTTTTCATAGAATCTCTTGAAGACCCTGCAGATTGCAAGGTCAATCCAAAGGTTCAGATTCTTTCTGCCAGTTTTCAGCATCCTGAGTGTCCAGAGACCATTTTCCTGCTGTCTGTCCACGAACCATTCTAGCGCCTTGTCTATGTTTGGGTCTTGCCGTGTGAATCCGAGGAGCGACAACAAATCGAGTGAAGACAGTAGATCTGTGAACCAGAAAGGGTACGCAAAGCTGGTCCAGAAGCTTGGAGCTTTTCTGTCGGGATACTTGTCTGACTGGAAGAAGCGTGATTTCAGCAGTTTTCCTGCATGCTTGGCCGCAGATACCTCTCGATACTTCGGATGAGCCGCAAAGGCACGCAAGACGACTCCCGTCACTAAATGTGAGAATGGTTTTGATCTGTCTGGCTCGACAGGCGTCTTCCTTTTCATCGCTTGAATGAGCGTCAGATAATCTTTGCCACTAAGGGTCCTCATCGGTATTGCCCATCCACCGTCGTTTTGCCGCATCTTCAGAAGCCACCTGAATCCTTTTTCAATCCTGGGGTCTTCGTGATAGCCTGCCTTGGTTAGAAGTTCCATGATTGCTGCAGAATAGTTAGGGGTGTATTGGTCTCCATATATTCCTCTGAAGTCTCCTTCTGAGGTTTGGAAGCTGAACAGGAAATCTGCAGCGTTCCTTAAGGTTTCGTGTTCACGAGTGAACTCGTAAAGTTCAATCAGCACGCCGAGAATTCTGAAGGTTTCAAGCTGATTGTAGTTACGTTGAGATCTGACGTCGATCTTTCCGCCATGATATTTCCAAGAGCCATCCGAGTTCTGTTTGTCAATAATCTTCAAAGCTTCAGGCAGCTGCCAGAGAGTATTGATCGGTTCAACGTGCTCTTCCAGAAGGTCTCGTTTTGCGAAGTAGGAAACAGGCTTTTCTCCAGAATTGACTAGGCCCGAGGCTGGGTTAAACTTGAACTGTTGCCTCCATTCAGGCACCGTTCGCATCTCCGCGAGTTAAACGATCTTGCGGATCAGACGACTTAGGAATACTCAATTTCCCACGAACGAATATATCATTCGTAGATTCTTAAGTCTACAGTTTCAAGGTTTGCGGCAGTTGGGGGAGGTATGTTCAGACTTGAAGAAATCGTTCACAATCCGCAAAGCCACTGAAGATGATGTTGGAGCTATTTCTGAGTCTATTGAGGGATGGTTGAGTTGGAAGATACCTCGCGAACAATCAATAAAAAGGGCTGTGAAGAAACGAGAACTGTTTGTAGCTGAGCTAGAAGGTCGCGTGACAGGCTTCATCCATTACGTGCCCCATGAGGACATAATAGACGGCGGAACTAACTTCTTCATCACATGCTTGCATGTTACTCCGAAACATCGCAATGAAGGCGCTGGTTCTGCCCTTCTGAACGCCGCCGTGGAAGATGCTTTGAACAGAGGTGCCCGAGGAGTCGAGACGTCCACTTCAAATCCAGATGCCAAGAGACTGTATGAAAGGCGCGGTTTCAAACAGTTCATGGGCAATTGGACGATGGGGGAAATTTTCCTCGAAATGAACCTGGAAAAATATAGGAAGAAGAATGAAGAGAATGCTCGAACAAGAACAAGCCCGCGCGCACTTCGTTTATGACACGACGACGGGTGAGCTGGAAATGGTTGAACAGTTAAATTTGTCTAATCGAAATGACTGGCGAGCTTGGCTCGAAAAGAATTATGCAACACGAGAAAGAGGTCTGGTTGATCTACTACAAGAAGCATGCTGGAAAACCTAGTATTCCATACGAAGATTCGGTTGAGGAAGCCCTTTGTTTTGGGTGGATTGACGGCATAATCAAGAGAATTGATGATAAGAGATGCGCTCGAAAGTTCTTCCCCCGCAGAAGTCCTAGCAGGTGGTCTGAGTCCAACAAAAAGCGCGCTGAAAGGATGATCAGTGAAGGCAGAATGACAGAAGCCGGCATGGCAAGAGTCGACGACGCGAAGAAGAGCGGTGAATGGTTCAAGTCAAATGTAGTTCCCAAAAACTTGATGATACCTGCTTTCATTGAAGAGGCGCTGACCAAGAACAAGAAGGCGCGTGAGAACTTTAGCAAGTTGGCTGAGAGCTACAAGAAGCTTTACGTTCGATGGATTTCCAGTGCGAAACGGGAGGAAACCCGCTTGAGGCGTCTTGAAGAGGCTATTGATCTGTTGGAACAGAATAAGAAGTTGGGACTCAAATAAGCAGACCAACATGGTATGCACAAGAATTGTGACTTAACAACATCGAAGAAGTTGCACTTGTGCGCGCCAGGACCGAGGACCATTGCTTCCTTCTTCATCTTACGCTGTCTAGAGCATCCAGAGCTCATCACGTAAAGGGTCCTTTCGGCGTTGTGTGGATTTCATCGTTTAGAACAGTGATTGGAAGAAGTGACCAGCCGAGTAAGCTGTGGAGTATCAGAACGTCTGCGTATCCAACGAGAAATGCGGCCGCCAGACAGGCTTCTTGCCACGCTGCAATTTCACTCAAGATCTCGCTTCTTCCTATCCAAGCCATCATGGGAACCCCCAGCAAAGGAAAACCGAAAATCTCTTCGCTCTTCTCGTCCACAGCTTTTCGAATCTTCGCGAAGTTGTTGAGAGTAACATTCAAACCTGCACCTGGAAAAGTGCCTGGGTCAAGCACGAGTTCTTGAACTCCGTTCTTCAGAAGCGTCTTTGTCAAAGATTTCAGAGTCGCCAAGTCACCCGGTGCAGAAACCGTTAGGGGGCAATCGTGTGTTTTGGCGAGTTCTACGATTTCGCTCCAGTTTTCTTTGGTCGCCGCGTACAAGAGGGGTCTTTCCTTTCCAGCTGCCTCCAAGCCCGCTTTCAACACCTTGGGTTGCAGCGAGCATAATATAAGAGGTAGACTCGCGTTTTCAGTGACTTTCCTGACCGTAGCCCCGAATTTCTGCGGATCGTTTGAACTGGAACGAATTGCGATCATGTGAAGCTTGAGCTTTCGATTCTGGAAGTCGAAGCTGAATTCGGCTATTCTTTTCGTTCTGGTCTGAATTTCATCGTCGGACATATCGTCGCTGATGTCGATTGCGATTGCAGTTGGATTTGGAGTAGGAATTCCATCGTCGTCCAGAACATTTTGTCCGCCGATTTTGACCCTCTTTTTTCCTTCGCCGACAGTAACCTCCTTAACTGTGGCCTTCAACCTTGCCATTTGCGTGAAAGGCTTCTTGTTTTCCTCACGCGTTGGTTGGCTTCTGCTCATTGCGGTCCCCGAAACGTTTGAATTTTCGCCGAGATCCAGTTTGCAAAGTCGGCAGTGGGGCTCAACTTGACGTTCATGAGATTCGCTGCTGTGTTCTTCATGGTTCTTACTGCTGCTGGATGAATCATCATGAACAAGTCTGCGCCTGCAAGCAGGAGTGTTAGTCCAGTTATTACTTCCCACAGAGGTCCTCTGAGTTCGCTTGGCTCAAACTCGCGATTCATTCTAGAGAAAGCCTCTGCTGCTGCCCAAGCATTTGATGGGCGTGCGCAAATCGGGTAGGCAAGTTCTGCGTCTCCAGCTAGGCCTGCAAGTCTGCTATTTCGCGTTTGATTGAAGGAATATGCAAGCCCGTGTCCCAGGGCCATCGTGGTCACATTCATGACTATGTCTTCTCTGGGCAGGAATTGGTGAAGCCGTCGGTTGAGTTTTCTGGCTGCGTTGAGATCTGTTGAGGCAGAAGCTAACACGGCGTGCCCGTTTTTCTTGATGACCTTTGCGAATCCTTCAATGTCCATTTCTGTCGTGACAGAGTCAAAGAGGAATCTTTCGCCCGAAAAAGCCTCAGCTATCTGACTGAAAACGGCGGCGTCTTTCTTTGGGTTTCCGCATCCGGCGATTATGAGAGGAACGTCCACTGCCTGAGCGACTTTTTCGATCGTTCTCACCGCGTCTGACGGTGAGGCATCCTTCACCGAGGGGTCAATGGTTTGCAGGTGAACAGTCACCATATCTGCACCGAACTCGTCGACTGCGAGTTTTGCCATAGCCGCGGGGTCTGCGATTACGTCTTGGACGTGCATTCTCACTGCCGCTGGAAGGGGAACCTCCATGTCATAGACATCGTATGCAATAACTGGAGGGTGCGGTGGAGGGTCATGAAAATCCGAATAGGCTGGCTTGTTTTCGCCGCCTATCACAAAGGTCCTTGCTCGTGTTCCGCCTTCTCCTCTTTTTGCTCCTAGTCTGACCTCTACGATCTTGTTAGAGAATTCCTTAGCAATGCTAGCTTGTTCCTTTTGCAGATTCGACCTAGGTTTTTCCTTCACTGGAACATCACGCATGTGTCCTTGGATTCGTGTTCTCAAGCTGTGTTGTTTTTCGCAGCTGCGCAGATTTAATGCTTTGTGAAAATTGACGGAAGAGGAACTGTTGTGATCTAAGCGTCTTGTGTGGTTCTTTGAGTAATGATGCGTATGCTAAGTCGTTGCCAAGCCGTAGTGTTCTTCCATCACGTGGTGGTACATTTTAGGAGGCATCAGTGAACCGAATGCTCTCGCTACGACCTCGCTGAGGGCCGGGTGTATGTGCATTGCCTTGATTAGCGGCTGGGCGCTTTGGTCGGTTGTGTTCATCAGGTTTATTATTTCTTGAATAAGCACGGAGGCGTGAGGTCCGATTATGTGGGCTCCGACGATTCTCATCCCCTCGTTGAGAACTATGACCTTGACGAAGTAGTCTTTCAGTCCCATTGCCTCTCCTTTGGCGGTGTCTTCATATCTGTGGACGCCGATTCGTATGTTGTTTTCGCCGTATTTGGCTACGGCCTCTTTCTCTTTCAACCCGACGCTCGCAATTTCGGGGTCTGTGAAAATCGCGTGGGGGACCGCTTGATAATCCACCTTGATTTTTCTCTTTTGTTTTGCGTTGAAGTAGACGAGGAGAGCCTCGTAGTTTGCCACGTGTTTGAACAAGTAGTTTCCATCTGCGTCTCCCAGTGCCCAAACGTTAGGCTGGGATGTCTCGAGATACTCATTGACGATGATCCAACCGTGATTGTCCGTTTTGATGCCTGCTCTCTCTGCATGTAATATGTCGGTGTTAGGGCCTCTTCCTGAAGCGATCAGTATCTCGTCTGCAGATATCTCTATCTCCTTGTGAGTGGTTCCGTCAATCGCAAACAACTTTTTTCCTGTGGGGGCTTTTTCTGTTTTGTACACCTTGCTGTCAGTGAGGATTGTCATGCGTTTCTGTAGCTCTCTTTTTGCCAAAGAGGAGATCTCGGGTTCTTCGTCAGGAATGAACTGGGGGTTTCTTCCGACTATTGTCACTTGTGATCCCAAAGAAGCTAGAAAATGACCGTATTCCGCTGCTATGTATCCTCCGCCCACGATGGCGATGCTTTTGGGGAGTTGTGTCAGTTCAAGGATTGTGTCGCTTGTGAGGTATCCGGTTTCGTCAAGGCCGGCAATTGATGGGATAATTGGTTTTGAGCCAGTGCAAAGAAAGATCATTTTTGAAGTTATGGTTTCGTCTCCAACTTTCAGAGTGTATGGTGCGACGAATTCGGCGACTGAAGTGTAGTAGTCTATGTTCGTGGAGGTGGAAAGTCCATGGCGGAGACTGTTGATGTCTTTAGAGATCAGGTCGCGCATTCGTTGCATGATTTTTTGGAAGTCTATGTTCTTTATGTCAACGGTGATTCCAAAATCTTTGGCTTTCTGAATTGTCCTGATCAGTTCTGCTGGGTATAGGAGGATTTTTGATGGGATACAGCCGCGTGTGAGGCAGATTCCGCCTGGCTGGTCTTTGTCTATTATTGCGGCCTTCAGTTTTGGGTTTTCTTGGAGAAGCGCGTTCGCGATTTCCATGCCTGATCCTGTGCCTATCAGGATGAAATCGTATTCCTTCATTTGGCAAATCTCCACACGTGAGATGTTGTGTTTGTTCTTTAAAAATGAGTGATGCAACTCGCCGTGGAAGTGCGATACACTTTCAGAATCAATTCTTGCTTGATAAGTTGTCCGTCTGCGTTTTGGTGATGCAGACCATCCCGCCTAGCTGTGTGAGACGTTTGCCCGCAGTTGATTCTGACTTGATTATCGTTGTTTTGACGCTTTTGTTTGCCGCGATCTGTATCAACCGGTTTATCCTGTGTTTTTCTTTACTGTCTGAAAGGTACTTGTCGGTGATGAGAAGATACTCAGGTCTGGGTGTCCCAGGTTTCTGCTGACCAAGGATCATTTCTTCTATTTCCTTGAGCGAGTACAGTATAGTCGAGTCCTGATTTTTGGCGTTGAGACGTTCTTCGAGGAGATCGATAACGTTTTCCGTCTCCATCTGTGTGGTTTCGCTGACTAGTCTTGTGGAAAAGTGGGGTTCTTGTTAATGCGGCCACTTCGGGTGGTGTGGTCGCGAGTCCTGTTGTTTCAGAAAACGTTGCTTTGTTTGAGACCTTGAGTTAGCCATGCGTGATGTGCGTGAACGTGTTCACTGAACACTCGCGCGTAACTGGTTCTTGGCGGAGATGCGAGAATTACGCTTCTGACGCCTTCTTTCAAGCTGGGTCTCAGAGCGTTTACGACTGATTCGAGGAAGTTGTACAGTGCTTTTTGGTCGCTCCATTTTCCCTGAAGCAAGATGGTTTTTTCAGGTTTGACGACGTTGCTGAAAACTTTCCACAAGGACCGCTCGGTCTTCCTCCAAACCTACTAGGATCGCAACGGGGTAGCCCCTGCGGTACTGTTGTTTGTGCTTCAACTCTTCTTCACTCCGCTGCTGAGAAGGGAAATATCTGCAGTATTGCTCTGAACTTGCACTGGTCGTCTCCGTTTGTTATCGATTTTTCCTTGATCACTTCGACGGGTTTTCCTGTTGCGCCTTCGAAAAGGGCCCACGCGCGTCGCCGTTTGCTTTGATTATTTTTTGTTTTCGTCCAGTTTGACGACTTTGCAGCATCTTCGCTCGAGGTGACTCATCAGGCTTATGCCAGCCTTGCTTCTCTCTTCTTCCTCTTCCAGATGCTTCTCGAAGCCAACTTTCTTTACTCGATGATAGTTGTCGACGACAAATGGGTATGTATCCCTCTGATAAACGGTTTTCTCGCATGAAAGATAGTCGTCGCACAGCAGGCAGCTCTGAAGGTTCTTCTTCCCAGCGCATTTTCTGTTTTCGCACCAAGGTGCTCCTCCACCTTTGAGGCACATCGGACACTGCGAGTCAGAAAACCATTCTAGGCCTTTTCTGAACTCGTCAAAACTGAACGATTTCACAATGTCGTTGACCCAGTCATAGCGAGTAGTGTCAATGAGTCTTTTCAACTCTCTTGCCGTCATCGTCACTCTTCCGTTGCCGTTTGGGCATTGGCCGCAGTACACTCCGCACACTCCGTATTGCTCGTTCTTCTTTTGCATTGAGAGTCACTTGTTACATTGAAAGAAGATGGTGATAGAAATACTTGGCGCCAAGCGTCAGGCTTTATAGCGTGAGCCGACGATACGGAGCATCGGGTTTGATTGAGCTTCGAAATAGTAAGGTACAGGTCGGAATTTCAAGGTGCGGTCGTTGATTTGTGGAGAAAGTGTAATCTGATCGTTCCGCAGAATGATCCCGTTGTTGACATTCGCAAAAAGGTCGATTATCAGCCTGAATTATTCCTTGTTGCATTGTTGGATGGCCGCGTTGTAGGTTCTGTTATGGCTGGTTATGAGGGGCATCGAGGCTGGTTGAATTACCTGGCTGTTCTTCCCGAATATCAAGGCCAAGGATATGGCAGGAAGCTAGTGGAGAAGGCCGTTGCCGAACTGAAGAAACTAGGTTGCTTGAAGGTTAATCTGGAGGTTCGGAAAAGCAATAGTCCTGTAATTGATTTCTACATGCATCTTGGGTTCAAAGACAACGAGATCGTCGGTCTGGGCAAGAGGCTTGGATGAACGTTGAGCATTCCGCATTCGCTGGTACTGTTTATATCCGTGTTTTTCGTGGCATTTGAAAGATGAACCCGCTCAGCAGGCTGAAGAGTCGTTACGCGTTCATTCAAGGCAATTTCCTTATCCTTTTCGTAAGCTGGATTCTCATGTACTTTTCAGGCCCGATTCCTTCAACATACTCCAGCCTATACTTCAAAGGATTAGGAGCAAACGATTTCATCATAGGCGTAATCGGGTTTGCAGGCTCGATAGCCCTCGCTTTTGTTCAGTTTCCTGGCGGTTATCTTGCCGACAAGCATGGGAGAAGGTGGCTTGTTGTAACGATGACGTTTGGGGTAACGTTTGCCATCGTTTTCTTCATTTTTGCTCCTTCGTGGCCGCTGATCGTCCTGGGAACGGCTATCCAGAATTTCTGTTTGCTCTACCAGCCAGCGTTGTTTGCCATTATGATTGATTCAGTGTCGCCGGAGCACAGGGGCGCGGGGTTCACGCTTCAATCCGCGGTCACGAACCTTGTTTCCTTGCCTGCAGCAATTATCGCGGGTTATCTGGTTTTGGCTTTTGACGTGGACATGGGCACGAGAATCGCCTACGTGATAGTTTTGGTGTTCTATTTTGCTGCAGCTGTGTTGAGGACGAAGCTGAAGGAAACGTTGGCGCCGAATGAGAATAGCGTTCGCCCGGACTTGCTTGCCGCGTTCAGGGAATATCCAAAAGCGGTGAAAGAGGGGCTTCAAGTCTGGAAAAAGGTTCCAAGGGCAACTCTCTACTTGTTTGCAGTGAATTCAAGCGTAAACAGCATCATTGCCGGATGCAACATATTCTTCGTCCTCTACGCGACAGACGTTCTTCAGGTCACGAAGTTTCAATGGGCCATCGTGTTGGCGTTCATGTACATGAGTTCGGCGATACCTGCCATTTTTGCAGGACTGAGAATGGACGCGACGGGTCGCAAACGCTACTACTTGTTGAGTTTTCTTCTCTACGTACCCGCCATGCTAATATTCTTGCGGGCCAACTTCGGCTTGCTGCTGGTCACCTTTTTCCTGTTCGGTCTAGCGCAAGTGCTGCAGCAGACCAGCTACAACTCCCTCGTTGGCGATCTGACTCCCAGAGAACTGAGGGGAAAAGTCATCGGCTGCGGTCAATTCTTTATGTACATTGGTCAAGCCTTCACTCAGCTTCTGGTTGCCGCCTTGTACACCTACGTTGCCCCAGAGCTGCCTTTCCTTCTCCTTGCTGTTGCCGCGATACCGCTTTCGACCATTGCGTTCCTGAAGATACATGAACCAACCACTAGGCAGGTTTAGAACCGAAACTGCAACCCAGTCTCGTAGCGCTTTTAAGCCTTCGGAACCAGAGGTTTGTTCTGTGACTATTATGAATCTTGACAACCTCACGATAATTGAGCTTGAAAAGAAAGATGCCTATCTGAGGGAGATTGGGTCGGGGTACTCAAGTTCCTACTATTATGATGTGTCGGTTCTCAGGGAGTCGGCGGGCTGGAGAATAGATCTGACGCGCAAAGCATTTGACGTTATCCTGGACAAGAGTTACCGTGGAAAACTCTTCGAAGATCATGTTGAACAGCCGAGGGTGTTTGTCGCTTCGCTCGAGAACAGGCAGGTTGGTTGGGTTGAGCTGGGTTATGAGAGTTGGAATAATAGGATGCGTGTCTGGGAGTTACTTGTGGAGAAAGAGTTTCGCAAGCGTGGAATAGGAACTTTGCTGATGAACCATGCTGTCAAGATTGCAAGAGAGAAAGGCGCCAGAATGCTTGTTCTTGAGACGCAGACAAACAATGCAGGAGCGATTGACTTCTATCTGCAGTTTGGCTTCAGCCTCATCGGTTTGGACGTCAACGCGTACACGAACGAAGATATCGGTAAGAAGGAAGTCAGGCTCGAAATGGGTCTGAAATTGTAGTTGGACAGAATCCTCGATCTTGGGTAAGCGGAGGAAAAGTGTGATATCCCGTTTCCTAGTGAGAGCTCTTGTTGTCTTTGTTGTCTAAGCTGTTTTCGAGCATTTCCACGGCTGCACCGTAACTGAAGTTCCATGCTCCGTCTTTAAACATCTGATGTATTTCCACGTTGTCCCAGGTTCCATGCGTCAGTTCTCCGAGGAGTATTTGGGCATTATTTATGCAGCCTTGTTGCGCTAGCACTGTGAGTGATTTCCGCATGGCAGCAAACTGAAAAGAGGGAATCACTAAGCGAACGAAAATCGCGTTTTTTCCGAGGACTCTTTCGTAGCTGGAGTTGTAGGGCAGATGGCTTAAGGCACTCGTAAATTTCTCAAGGTTTGCCTCGTTTGAAAAGCTCAGATAGAACATGAAGAGAAGCACAGCGTAGTCTTGGTTAGGGAACAGGTACACTCTGTAGCCCTTGATCAGTCCTTGAGGATTGATGGTTTTTCTGATTCTCCGCGAAACCATCGGAATAAACTTTCTGCTGTCCTTTTCTCCTAGAATCTTCGCGGTTTCTGCAACGATTTTTCTCTGCGTCGTCCGGGCGTTGAGTTCCAAGCAGCGTAAGATGATAAGGTCAACTAGGTCGAATTCCGCTTTTTTCTGGTTCCCTGTTTCTTCTGCTTCGGTTCCGGCAAACGAATCGAATTTGTTCACCCAGTCTTCCCAGTCGAAGCTGAGCGTGGTCTGCTTGTTGGCGTAAAAATCCAGATCAAGCAGTGGATAGCTAGGAGTGCCAGTCGCAAAAACTTGATAATCGGAGATCAGTTCTCTCCTTTGAAGTTCGTTGAGAAATGTGGTCAAATCTCTTTCTTTGTCTGCAGGAATAGCGTATCGCACATAGTTTCCCAGTTTCCATCCGTCCACGACAGCTAGGTATCTCCACAGGGGAAAACAGGTGAGTGCGCGTCCAGACTTGTCCTCTGTACCAACTGGCGTAGATGCCAATACTGAGTAAGCCCTAAGCCCCAGTTTTGCTTCATCGATTAAGGCTCTGAAACGCACGAGGTCTTCGCTGTCGAATCTTCGGATCCGGTAGCTTATCGTTTGCTCTGGAGCATCAACGTCTCGGGTCAGTCTGCGAATGTTGTTGACGCCGTGTGTCAGCATGGCCTCGACGATTTTGAAGTCAAGAGCATCTAACCGACCGAACTTCTTGCTGTACTCCGTCATTGATGGAAGCAGGTACGTGTAACTCATGGTGATTCACTTCGATGGTTAGTTTTCGAGATATGAAGGTGATGTGTTCTTAAAGATTGTGGATTGACGTTAAGTTTTGTATCATGGTCGCAATTTTTGCTAAAAATTTATAAGCAATGTTGGTAGCAGTATCATCTAAGGGAGGGGAGAAACATGAAAAAGTCAATTATCTTACTTGCAGTTTTGCTAGTACCCCTCCTCCTCATGCCTGCTGTGATGGCTTTGCAGCAACCAGCTAAGACTCTGAACGTGCGTGCAACCGGATCCGGTCATGACCTCAATTGCGTGCAATGCGGATACTTGGTCCAACCTTGTGGGCCTGGAAGCGGAGGCGGCGGAGGAGGAGTCATCTAGCCTTAAGAGACAGAAAGCAACTTGAACCGGAACACTGGGCGCGGCTGCCGATAGCACTGGCGGAAGACTTGATCAATAACAGGAGTACAATTGCTTCCGACTGTGTCTTCGAACTGACGGTGATGATTGAGGCGATAATATTCCTCTCTCCTTTCTCCCCTAGTCCTCTATTGTCCTCATGAACCCGACCTTTTCCATTTTTTGCAAACAGATAGGCAGTTACTCTTTGTTCTTACTGAAAACTCTAGATTTTGTTTTTGTCGCTTGACTCTCTACTGGAGAATTTGCACGCACAACGTGTGCTGAGCGCATGGTTTGTTGGCGCGGGGTGTGGGATTTGAACCCACGCGGGTGAAACCACCCACAGACTTAGCAGGCCTGCCCCCTACCAGGCTAGGGCAACCCCGCCCTGTTTTTGACTGACCCCACCAGCCTTTTTGGGGCTGGCGATGTTGAGTGCCTGCCTGAATCTTCATCTTCGTTTCCTCAGGAATATTAGGTTATCTTTTTGAAGGACGTACTCATACCCGAGTTCCAGCAAGGCCTGCGCGAAATGCAAGACTATTCGTATCTTAGTGCGTCTACTGGTTTGAGTTTTGAAGCTCGCCATGCTGGATAGAGTGCAAAGACCACGCTGACTCCGACTCCGAAGGCCAAGGCTCCCAAGAACACTGGCAAAGTCAAGATAGGAGTTATCGCCAGTCCTCCGGTTCCAGCGTTAGCTTGGTTCCTCATGAAGACGCCTCCACCACGAAACACGACGGCTACTACATTTGCCAGAACCCAACCTAGTCCTATGCCTATCGCTCCGCCCATCAAACCAATTATCACTGCTTCGAACAGAAAAATCAGGAGGACGGTTCGGCCTCTGGTACCCAGTGCTTTCAGAATGCCTATTTCGCGTGTGCGTTCCATCAGAGACACTATCATTATGTTCATTATTCCTACGCCAGCAACTATAAGTGAGATGGCTGCGATGCCACCCAAGAACAGTTCGATGACGGAGAAAATGTTTGAAATGATGCTTAGTACGGCGGTCGCAGAAATCACAGATACTTCTCCGGTGAAGGCGTTTTTTATGGTTGCAGTTGCGTTATCAATGACTGCTTGATCACTACTTTTCAACTTCACTATTATCATGTCACATTCATTAGTGTTGAACAAAGTTTGAGCTTCTGTAATGGGAATGTAGACGCCTGAATCCGACGGACCTCCGACACCGAAAGACCCGATTTGCTTGAGTATTGCCGTAATGTTACGCTGTACCGTTATGATCGTTGGTGGACGTGTCGTGGCATTGACCAGAAGGATGTTAATCGAGCCGTTCACGTCAGCGAGCATCGTTCCGTTCAATCGAGGATCGACTATTCGTTTTCCAACGACAACAGTCTCATTCCTGGAGTTTAATGGTATGGTGCCTCGTTCGGCAACGAAGGTGTCTCCGTAGATGTAATTATATTGAGAAAAATCGACTCCCTCGACCGTGACCACTCTGTTGGTGCCTCCTACCGTTACGTTGACCGCTCTCTCGATCACGGCAATCGACGTATCCACATTAGGTAGCGAGTTGATTGTTTGAGTGTCGTTGACAAATAGTGCGAAGCCGGAATCTCCACCTCCGACGAATGATCCTCCGAATCCTCCTCCGCCTCCGCCTGGTGTCACGATCAAGGTGTCGGTCGCAAAGCCTCTTTCAAGTTGTGCGGTTATAGTGACTTGCAGACCCTGGCTGATTGAAAGAAGTGCTACGATCGCTGCTATACCAATTACCACGCCAAGAGTTGTTAAACCAGCGCGCAACTTTCTCAATCTTATGGCGCTGAATGAATAGGAAAGAATGTCTCTGGCTTTCATGTTAGTTCACCGTTTCTTGAACGATCAAGCCGTCAAGCATCATCACTATCTTCTTTGACTGAGCGGCCAAGCGCTGATCATGAGTAACCATGATTGCTGTCACGTGCTTCTCTGAATTTAGAACCTTGATCAGCCCCATGATTTCATTCGCGGTTTTGGAGTCTATGTTCCCGGTGGGTTCATCCATCAACAGAAATCGAGGATTGTTTGCCAAGGCTCTCGCAATGGCAACGCGTTGCTGCTCGCCCCCGCTCAGTTCGGCTGGCTTGTGAGCCATTCGGTCTTTCAAGCCTACGGTTGCAAGAAGATCTTCTGCTCTTTTTCTTCTTTCAGATCTACCTATGTCTGCTATCGATAATGAGAGTTCAACGTTTTCTCTCGCTGAAAAGCGTGGAATGAGATTGAAAAACTGGAAAACGAAACCGACTCGACGCCTGAGGTCTGTCAGTTGATTGTCACTAAGTGTTGAGATATCAACGCCTTCTATGATCATTTTTCCCGAAGTTGGCTTATCCAGAGCTCCGATCAGGTTAAGTAGTGTTGATTTGCCGCTTCCAGATGGGCCTAGGATGGCAAGGAAATCACCGTCCTCAACTTTCAGGTTGACGCCTCGAAGTGCGCTGACAGGGACTTTCCCGAGCAGGTATGTCTTCTGAAGATTCACCGCTTGAACAATCGTTGGCAAGTAGATCACCCGCTTGTTTTGTTCCCTGCCTGCCTATTTGTTCAGAAATCGCCATGAGAGCAGTATGCCTATTGCCGCGACTATCACAGCGAATATTCCCACGTATGCAAAGTCAATACTTACTTGTCCGAAGTCAATTGTGCTGTTTATCAAGAACTGCCTGACGGCATCAGTAGTGTACGTCATCGGGTTAACCTGCGCCACAGTTTGCAGCCAGGAAGGCATTATGCTGTATGGTAGGAAAGCATTGCTAGCGAACATTAGCGGCAGCGTTATCAGGTTCATGACAGCCATTGGGGTCTCCATTCTCGTCGATCTTATAGTGATCGCGATGAACATTGAAGATAAGCCAACGCACACTAGGAACAGGATTGCGAATACGCCTAGTATGTAGATTGGATTGAAGCTAGCCCCAAACTGGAGACCGAGTGCGATGGCGATGAGTATTATTACGCCCGCTTGGAACATCGATCGCAGAGTTGCGGAAAGGACTTTGGAGAATACTATTACCCCTCTTGATACGGGCGTGGTGAGAGCTTTGTCTAGAAAGCCCAAGCGCCTGTCCCAAACCACTGACATACCGCTAAACGCCGTGGTGAAGAGAGCTGTGAAGGCAATCATACCGACGGCCATGAAGGAAAAATAATCAGACGTGTGAAACGTGCTTTGCATTATGCCCGACTGAAGACTTTGAAAGAACCCGCCTAATTGGGCTGCCTGCGTTGAAGTTAGCGGTGGCGTCAAGACCAAGTTGCCCATTAATTGGTTAACTTTGTCAGGCGAGAAAATAGCACTGATATTCATAGCCTTTCCGAGCAGACCCATCCAAATAATCGGCTGAATTATGGAAAGTGTGAATATCACAGGGGCCTTGTACCATTTCTTAAGCTCTCTGTTTGTGAGGGCCCAGAGGCCATGCAGTTTGTTTCTAGAATTGCCGTTTGTTTCGGTCACTGTCGGGCTCTCCTCATCGTCATCCTTTGCGCAGCAAAAGCTTCTCGAGATTCTTCTGCATCGCGCATAGACTTGCCTGTGTACTCCAAGTAGACCTCGTTCAATGTAGGTTCTGTTAGCGAAAGCTTCGCCACGGTGTATCCTTTATTCCGCAGAGTTTCAATAATAGAAGGAGCTGTCACTTCTCCGCACTCGGCTTTAATTCGATATGATCCATTTTCCTTCTTGACTTCTTTTACATTCTCAACTTTGCTGATGAGTTCGCTCACATCAACATCTTCCTTAATGCCTATAGTTATGATGTCGCCGCCTAAGCTGTGCTTCAAGTCTTCGGGCGCACCGACCACAACTATTTTCCCATGATCAATTATTGCGACCCGATCGCAGAGTGAATCGGCTTCTTCGAGATAGTGCGTAGTCATGAAAAGCGTCATGCCATACTGAGTTTTCAGCTTTCGGATATAATTCCAAGTTGCAGTCCTCGTCTGAACGTCCAAGCCCAGCGTAGGCTCATCCAAGAAGAGTATTTTGGGTCTGTTGATCAGCCCACATGCGAGTTCAAGCCTGCGCCGCATTCCGCCGGAAAAGGTTTGAACCCTCTTATCCCTGAAATCAGTCAGTTCGACGAGTTTCAGGAGATCTTCGGCACGCTCTTTTGCAACGCTTCGTGGAATTCCATACATATCAGCGCACAGGAGAATGTTCTCTAGACCAGTCAGGTCCTCATCGGCAGTGTATTCTTGTGGCACGACGCCTATCACGTTTCTAACGTTATAGCTTTGTTTAGCAACGTCGAAACCCAAGACAGTGGCTTTGCCTTCCGTAGGCTTCAATATCGTTATCAACATGTTGATGGTTGTGGTTTTTCCAGCACCGTTAGGTCCTAAGAAACCAAAGATTTCGCCCTGTTTGACACTGAAGTCAACATGGTCAACTGCGGTGAGACTGTGATTAAAGACCTTGGTCAGTCCTTCAGCTTTTATTATTTCTTCACTCATCTTGTTTGCCCTCTAACTTTTCGTTTATTCTTTCAAGCTTCTTGATGCTCTCGTTCAAAACTTCA
Source organism: Candidatus Bathyarchaeota archaeon (assembly GCA_963739305.1). GTDB lineage: Archaea > Thermoproteota > Bathyarchaeia > Bathyarchaeales > Bathycorpusculaceae > DASPPK01. The sequence continues at coordinate 81,198 of CAVTZU010000017.1, forward strand.
CGCACATCCTCCAAGACATTCTCCGAGAAATGGGCCTCTAAGTTTTCTCCGAGTTTAAAGGAAACTCTTATCAGCTTCTTCATGGACTCGCGCAGCTCTTCTGTTTTTTCCGGGGGAAGATGGAACCACGGTGCCATCATGAACGGTGGGCCGAAGAATTTTCTCCCTCGTCTGAACTTCATGTAATTTTTCTTCTGCTCATCTATCATCTTCTCCTGCTCCTCCATGATCTTCCTCTGCTCTTCCAGGACATCCTTTCCACTGTCTGTAAGTTCATAGCGTTTCATTCCACTCTGGTTTGACGGTAACTCTCGGATGTGTCCGTTATCCTGCAGCCAAGATAATAGCGGGTAGACTGAGCCTGGACTGGGTTTCCAGCGACCGTTCGTTCTGGATTCAATCTCATTTATTATTTCTGATCCGGACATTGCCTGCTTGTTTAAAGATTCTAGAACTTGGTAGCGTATGAACCCCTTCGGAACCATGGCTGTGTGTCTCATCCAATGTTTTCTATGCTCAACCATCATTATCACCATCGATATCGTAATTGATTATCGCCATTGATATCAACTGTGATATATAAGCATTCCGACTCAAACTGGAAATTAAGTTCGGCCAACTGATGCTCCGACACGTTCGCCCTCAACCGCTGTTAGCACATTTTTGGGATTCAACCCGACTACCTTTGCCCTTCAAAGAAAGAAGAAATATGGAAACGTGAATGCGCGCGCTATTTTGTCGCAGTCTGCCTTCCAATAGCGCGCTTTTCTAAATTGGAAAGTGGAGACTAGAAGCAATGTTAGGAAGAACGTGGTATGTAACAATCAGCTTTGCGCGCTAGTAAGCTGGCAGTGCTGAAAAGGTTTCGTCAATGAAGGAATAAGAGCGCAGGCTTTTCAACGTCTTTCCAGCTTGGAGCCGTAACTATGAATGATTTGCTCAATTCTTCCTTGCCAAACTTGACTATTACGCGTCCCTGTTTTTTGTCCGAATAGTAAGCAGTCAACGAAGCCGCCTCTTCTATGGCCTCTCTGGTCTTTGGTCCTTGAAGCAGCGTGATTGGGCTTCCCGTATCTTGGGCTTCAAAGCGATAGTCAGCTGGCATCTTCAGTTTTGACAGAAGGTTGTTTTCCGCTTCGTTCCTGCCGACTATGATTTTGTTTTTATTAAATCTGAAGTGTCGTCCGAGCTTCAGCAATTGCACATCTTCCATAGAAACTCTCTTTTTGTGCTCAAACAAATCTTTGAGTTTGAGGGCAAACTCCCTGTATGTCAGTAGACAACCCCCGCTTGGACAAGAGTAATCTGTCACTTTCAGTTCTCTGGCAAGGCTGAGCTGTCTCTTCCTCGATCTGCCCTCAATTCCAAGGAGCTTTTCTCGATCCACCATGCCATCTTATCTCTGCCTTAGTTGGAGGAAGGAGTTTCGCGGAAAGAGGTCTCACGATCTCTCCTTTCAAACCAGCCTGCTCTTCTATAATGCCCAGGGTTCTCCCGTGCTGAGACATTGGTCTTTGACCCAAGACTTCGCCCGTGAAAATGAACGCTGCACCTGATTCGCGCGAATACTTCTTGGCTTTTTTCAGCATGAATATCCTACAGTCGATGCAAGGATTCATGTTCTTTCCGTAGCCAAACCGTGGGTTCCTGACAACCTTCAGATACTCTTCGCCCACGCTGATGGTCTTCAACGGCACGTTAAGGTTCTTTGCCACTTTCATGGCTCCGCACCCTCCTTTTCCGCATAGACAGAAGGGGCTTACAAAGTTGACTGCTTCAACATCAATACCTTGATCTAACAAAAGCTTCACGGCGAGCGTGCTGTCTAATCCGCCTGAAAGAAGGCCCAGAGCCTTTGTTTTGAGTTTTGCTCTCATTCACTTCGTTCCTTGTATGGCTTATGCTTCCTTTACTTTGATATATTAATGAATCACTCTGTAGGCGAGTAAGTTGAAATGCATGCTCTTAAATAGTGATGGACGTTCATAGCAGCACGTGATACGTCTGTCGTTAAGACAAGCGCGCGCATCCCAGTCGTGAGCAATGTACGAAATCGTCTTCTGGGCGTTCCTCTTTTCTCGGAGAATCATCTTACAAAGACCTGCATGTTCTTGGTTCGGATAGCTGACGTCCAGGGCGCGCACACCTTCTCGGTTACGCACATTTATATTATCGAGTTCAGCAAAGCAATGAAACGAGGCAGTCTCATTGAAAGACATTGAACTCAGGTTAATCGCTGAGCTCATGAAGAATAGTCATCGAAGCGATAGGGAATTAGCCAGTGTTACTGGGGTTTCTCAGCCCACGGTCAGCAGAATCATTGACAGGTTGAGAAAAACTGGCGTCATAAGAGAATACACAATTATTCCAGATTTCAACAAACTCGGATACCACTTGTGTGCGCTGACTTTCGCAAATTTCGAGACGCCGAAGGACTTGGAGGCCATGAGAAAGCTCATTGAAACATACGGGAACAGGCTCTCTGAAATTCCAGAGGCTGTGTTGATTGAAAGAGGATTGGGCGAGGGAGCCAATGGAGTGGTAATTTCTCTTCATGAGAGCTATTCTCATTACATGGATTTCCAGCGTTGGATGAAACAGTTCTTCCCTCAGAGCAGGTATGAACTTCACAGTTTCATTATAGATCTTGACGACAAGATCCACTATCGATATCTCACTTTCTCGACGCTTGCCAAGCACTTGTTGACGATGCAAAATCGCAAGGAAGAATGAAGAACGCGTGCACATCGCAGTACGCATCGAAATCAAGCATGGAAAGAGAATCCCATGAAAGGGCGAACTAGCCAGTTCTCGGAAAGAGCAACGAACTATTTCAGGGGCGACTACAACTGCGCCCAAAGCGTTCTGCTGGCGATGCAAGAATATTACGGCATCCGCGCAAACAGACTGGTCCCCAAGATAGCTACTGCTTTCGGAGGAGGAATCGGAAGACGAGGGTCACTCTGCGGAGCATTGACAGGAGCCATCATGGCCATTGGGCTGAAACATGGAACCAACAAGACAGTTTTAATAGAGAAAGAAAAAGCATACGCTATTGCTCTGAAATTCTATGATCAATTTGTGGAAGAATTTGGCAGCCCCTTTTGCAGAGAGCTCATCAAATTTGACTTGACTAGTCCCGAAGAACTCGAAAGACTGCGCAACTCGAACGTGCGCGATAAGAAATGCTCACATTTCGTGAAAAGAACCGTTGAGATCCTGATTGACCTAGAATCTAAAGAGTTCAAGGCCTAACAAAGTAACTAGGCATCCATGAACTTGCCGTCCTTATAGAATAACTTGCCATCAGCGTAAATCTCGCCGCCCTTTTTCATGTCCTTAAGAATATCCCAATGCAGAGCTGACTTGTTCAACCCGCCTGTATCAGGAATCGGGTTGAACCCCAGAGCCATATGAATCGTTCCACCCATCTTCTCATCAAACAACATATGCTTCGTAAACCGGGTAATCTGATAGTTCGTCCCAATCGCAGCCTCACCCAATCGATCCGCACCATCAATCTTGAGAAGTTGCTGCAACAGGTCATCACCCTTCCCAGCAGAAGCCTTCACGACTCTGCCATCCTTGAAAGTCAACCTTATGTCCTCGATCTCTTTACCGTAGAACAAGCCAGGGAAAGTGAATCGAACTGTACCATTCACCGAATTCTCAACTGGCGACGTGAAAACCTCGCCGTCTGGCATGTTCTTTTCCCCACAACAATTTATCCACTTCCGACCCTTCACACCGTAAGACAAGTCAGTATCTTCACCCACAATACGAATCGCACTCTTCTGGTTCAAGAAGTCGCAGATCTTTTGCTGCTCCGCACGAATCTTCTTCCACTCCGCAACAGGATCCTCCTTGTCAACGAGACAGCTCTTGTAAACAAAATCTTCATACTCGGGCAACGCCATCTCAGCCTCCTGCGCCATGGCATCAATCGGATACGGAAGCCCACCCCACCTGTATTTTCCCTCAGCCTCCCTCCTGAACAAAGTCTCAGCAAGCCCACTCCGAGAAGCCTGACGAATCCGCATCTTCTCAGGATTCACACTTGTCAAGCCCTTAGGATTAGGCTCACAGAAAATCCCAATCGAAACATCCATATTCTCAACAATAAACTTCTCAAACGGCGAAACATACTGCAACTGATGCTCCTTTGCCGTCTGATAGAACGTGTACTGAACGTCAAGATTCGGCAAAATATGCGGATAAGCCTCAGCCAACAAACACTCCCTGTAAAGCTCGTTTATCAACGGGCGCGCAACGTAACTTCCCTGTATCACCACATCTTCCTTAGGTTGAACGTGCACACTATAAGCTACAAAGAGCTTCGCAAGCTTCCGAATCCTATCGTCGACCATAACATACACCTTTTGTAGCAATTTTTATGGTAGAAGCATGCTTAAAACCTTGCCGTCGCAATCATCACACCTTTACAGCAAAGTGGAACGTCATAGCCCGAAACGTCGAGATTAAGCAGTTGACAACCCTTTTTACCCGATGAAGAGTGACTATCTGAATGAAAGGAGAGAATCAACCAGACATGTCATCACTGAGCAGCACGATCAGAAGGACCAGCGACGTTCTCAGACTGGGTGCATCCTCCCAAGTCTCTGACTACGAACAGCGATTCTCATCCCTGAGAAACCTCTACGATGATCTACTTTCAAATTTCGTCAGGACAAAATTCGATCGCGAAAAAGCATACGAAACTGCAAAAGAATTCTTCGGCACCACAGCCATCCGCTTTGCGGGCATCGACGGAACGATGTACTCCCGTCCCTTGTTTGATCTCGTCATCTTCTTCGGAGGCGCCTATGCATCAACAGGCACAATCACCCTGCAGCAAAAAGACCCGCCTCAAGTGGATTACGACGCAAAGACAATCCAGCAAGCCGCCGGAATATCAAGCGTCGTCCCAATATACGTCAACGAAATCCCCGAAGTAGACCACGCTTTCTATGAAAGCCAAGAGGCAGGAGCTATCAACCCAGACAAATCTCTGACCGACCAATCGATCATCAACAACGCAACAATTTCGAACTGGATAATGACCTTCGCCGAATTCTACCTCGCATACAAACTGGTTACCGAAAAAACACAGAACTTCCAACTAGTACTGCTGGACAGGAGCCTATCGATCGAACGAGCAAGCCTCATCTACGACACCGCAAAACGCGAGCTGTGGAAAACAAGAAGCAGTCTAGTTGGCTATCGAATTGACGACGATGAAGCGTTCGACGTCAACGATTTCACGATCGCACGGCAATCCGTCCTCAACGAAGCATTAGGCCTACCACCTCCACGCGGTGACTACCTGGGACACGCCATCATTCAAGCGGTCAAAACGAAAGGGCTTTTGAGCGAGAAGCAGATTCTGACTGAACTCGGCATAGAGGACGAAAAAAGGACGAAGAGAGTCAATCGGCTTATCAAGCGTTCTCTGGATTCGGGAATTCTGACTGAAGAGAACGAAGCTTTCTGCCTGAGCCGGAAATACTGCAACGTGCTCGAACGTATTAGGAGGCTTGTCACCACAATCGGGGACAGATTCTTCACCGACAATGCAGTGGCCAAAACGTCGAGCGTCATGAAAATCTTAAGGGACGGAAAGGAACAGTGGCTTACGACCGTGGACATCGCCTTCCTTACACTGTTTACTTTACACTTGCTCATGGATGAATGCTGGAAAAGACACATTCTGCTCATAGGAATGACTAAGGACACGGCGGCGAGAGATTTCAAACGGCAACTAATACCGATAATGCACAACGAAGGGCTACTAGAAACATCTATCTCAAAAGTCGATTTTGACAAACTGCCGAACACGGACCGGATGATTCTCCAGTCCATGAGCATTCTGAACCCCAGCAAGATCGAACCGCCGTGGAGCCTTGTTGAGTACGATTCAGCTTTCAGAACGATGGTTGCTGATCCCCAGACTCGCACAGGATTCGTCTCTGGTGCGATAAAGAACCGAATCGGGCTCGAGAAGACTTTTGTCAAGACTTACGTTCAATTGAGCCAGGCCAAATCTGACCCGATTCTTCGCAGCAACGTACTACTGATTGACAGGCTGGTCTATCCCGAATATGACTGTGAACCCGAAAGCGTCGCTGAATTCTGGAACGAGTTCGGAGGCGCAAAAGAGCCGCTACAAGTCATACTCTTCAAGAACAAAGAAGTCCCGAACAAACTCCAAGAAATGATAATGACCATGCTGACGGCGATGGCGCCTTCAAGCATACCTGAAGCATTTGGACACAACAAACCGCTGTTCGTGGCAGACAAAATAGCAAAATGGAACTATGGCCAATTCAAACTCGTCGTAGACACAACAGCAGACTGGATACTCAATAATCATAAATTAAGAAAGTTCGTATTCTACATGAGCACGTTCAGGGAAAGGAGAGCTTCCGTTGAAGCAGCAAGAAGAGAGTAGATTCAACGACGAGTGTTTCACTAGCTTCGAAAACAGGTTCAACGCGAGACTTGCAGCCGTGATCCCAAGATTCTTCGCCACGACAGGAGACACCAACCTTGCAGGAACAGGCGCGCGTTACCAGTGTCGAATCAAGGTCGAGTACCAGAAAGACTTGATGGCATTGCTCGAAGAGGGCATGCTTCTGGCAGTCAAGAACTTCAAACAAGCTGAAGGGAACTTGGAAAGGTACACGCTCATGGAGATCAGCCGAGTTTGGCCTGAACATTTCGGTTTACGCGGATTGTCCGATCACGGCTACTATCCCATGCAGTTTGAGATCATCGAACAATCTGAGGAAGACTGGCAGACGAACGACCGAACCACGATGATGATTCAGATAGACGCCGTGCCCATAAACTATGACCTGATTCTCGACGAAAACTGCGATTTCAAGTTCGTCAAAGGCTTCTCGTACCCTATTGCAGGCTGTCCGTGCTACGTTCTGAACAGCAAGATGATAAACCGCATATACAACCAGAAAATAGCCGAGAAACTCGGAGCAGACACCAGCAAAACGGTCGAAGACGCCAAAGCGGACCCCCGGCTGGGCTTAATCAAGATGTTCGAAGCAAGCAAGACTGCCATACCGATCTATGTTGATTTTGAGAAGCTGGTGCGTTACCACTTCGGAGTTTTCGCGTTCACTGGCGGCGGGAAGAGCAACTTGATGTCGAACACGTTGCGAAGGCTGCTGCTTCACGCAAAAAGCACAAAGATAGTGATTTTTGATATCAGCTGCGAATACATGTTCCTCCTCTTAGACGTTCTAGCCGATCCAAACGTGCAGGCAAAGGTCATTCTTGAGAACAGAATCGATTCATTGCAGCAGCTGTTCGATTCAGCTGTGAAACCCCGAGAATACGAGAATGATGAAAGAACCAAGGTTGGACTCAAGGCGATAATGCATCAGAACAAGCTTGCCTATTACATTAAACCGAAGCAACTCGTGCCAACTTTCACTCAGTTTCTCGAAGAGCTTGATGCTCAAAGAGGAGGTTCAGCTGACAAGCCTCATTACATGAACGCGATCGACAGGATACATGAAGCGATACGCGACTATATGGAAAAACACGGCCAAGGTGAAAACGAAGAGGTGAGCGAGGACTTCGTCAACCAAATCCACGAAGTCGCCTGTGAAGCGGTTGAACAATTCAAAGTTCACGACAAGAGCAGCCTCTACGGTTGGGCAACCACGCGAAGTCAGGTTCTTGACACTATCAAAAAGAACCGTGAAAGAGAGACGCGACCAACTAGCGGGTTGACCGTTGAACAAATTAGAGAACTGCTTGAGGACAAAACCACAAACCTCGTTTGCATATCAATTTCAGACCCGTACACGATAAAAGACTTGGCCATAAACCTGACACAGGATATTCTGGCTCACAGAAAACACAAGTTCACGGTGAAACCTTACATCCTGCTGGTGTTCGACGAGGCACAAGAGTTCATCCCAAGCAACGGATCAGGGATCGAAGCGAAATGCTCCAGCCACGTCGAGACGCTGCTGAGACAAGGAAGGAAATATGGCCTGGGCGTGTGCATAGCCACGCAGCGCATCGCCTACCTGAACACGAACGCTCTTCAACAGATTCACACATACTTCGTCGGAACGCTGCCACGTCCCTACGATCGTCAACTTGTCAGCGACACTTTCATGATCGACAAGAACATACTTGAGAAGACCCTAGAATTTGCCCCCGGAGAATGGTTGCTTTCAAGCTACATCGCCACGGGCATGGAAAACGTGCCAATCTTCATAAAAGCAGACAACGCCGAAAAAGAAATTGAAAAATACCTCAAGAGACCTGCCTAAAGCTCGCTTGATACTTTCGGTTCAATGGCTATTGTTTTGTGCTTAGATCTTTTGCCCTCGCACGAGCAAGTATTGCCTGAAGGGCTTATAACCTACCTTCGAATAGACGCGCATCGCAGGAGCGTTGTGTTTTAGCACGTGTATCAAAGCAGGTGGAGATCTGTTCAAAATCTCCCGAACTAGACTTGAGACGATCGTGGTCGCGTACCCCATGTTCCTAAAACGTTCGTCAGTCGCGATGACGCCTATATTGCTTCCTAGACTGTCGAAACGAGCGTTGCCGATGGAAACGATCTTTCCCTCGCGCCTTATTCCAACATAATAAGTGGTTTCCAGCGAATCCTTTCTGTCCGCGGCCGTAATGTTTCCCCACCATACAGGATCAGCTTTTCTCATTAACCCTGCAACTTCCTCCGCATCTTCAGGTCCAAGCCTCACTGTTTCGTCCTTAATCTGAAGTTTCTCGTCTCCTTTCTTCAAGGCCATGAGAACGAGATCGTATCTGATAAGCGGAGTGAACTTTTTCATTATGAGATCTTCACAGTCTGGAGGAGCCTGCAGCTCAACTCTCTCGAAGCTAACACGCTCAAGCAGTTTCTCTACAGCCTTGCGCTTTCCGCGGAGCTGCACGATGCGATCCGCGTACGTCAGCATCAATCCTTGAACCTTATCTTCTTCTATCGCAAGCAAGATTTTCGTTTGTTCGGGCTGCTGTTTCAGGTCGAGAATGAAAAAATAGTAGTCCAATGGATCTTGGCTGACATGGTTCCAGAAAGTTTGCTCATAACCATCGTTCAAAGAAACTATTTTCAGGTTGTCCTGCGTTCTCATTTTCGACAGATTTAAGGATAAAGAGAGGGTTTTTATTTAGGTTGTGCAGGCGTTGTTACGTTGCATTTCTTAAGAAGGCGATTCCATTTTTCGTCTGTTCGCCTCTGGATATCTTCAAGCATTTTCTCATATTTCGGAGTGAAGAGGTGTCTGAATCGTCCTTGAGTCTGGAGATACTCTTTCACTGGTTTCTTCTTCTGCGGTGCTAGTGCCAGGACTTTGCTCGGCGTCGATAGTTGGTAGTCGCCGTTTATGGCTTCCCACAACGGGAAGACGCATGTTTCAACGGCTAATCTTGAGAGTTCTATTGACTTTGAAGGTTCGCTTCGCCATCCTCGTGGGCAGGGTGCAAACACGTGCAGAAACGCTGGGCCGTCCACTTCGATGCCCTTTCTAGCCTTCATTATCAAATCCTTCCAGTAGTAAGGCGAAGCCGTCGCGACGTAGGGCATGTCGTGAGCTACCATGATGTCTGCGATAGGTTTCTTCTGTTCAAGCTTCCCTGGAACGACTTTGCCAGCCTGTGACGTCGTGGTTGATGCTCCATATGGTGTGCCTCCGCTTCTTTGAATGCCCGTGTTCATGTACGCCTCGTTATCGTAGAGTACAAACAGGAAGTCGTGTCCTCTTTCAACAGCGCCGGAGAGCGCCTGTATGCCAATGTCGTATGTTCCCCCGTCTCCTGCGAAGGCGATCACGTCGACCTGCTGGTTCTTTATCCTTCCCTTCTTCTTCATTATCTTCAGAGCAGCTTCGATTCCAGAAGCGTTTGAGCCGGCTGTTTCAAAGGCTGTATGTATCCATGGTGTCGCCCACGATGTGTACGGATATATCGTTGATGAGACTTCCATGCATCCCGTCGCGTTTGTTACTATCGTGGGTCCTCGGGTGGCTTTCATGATCAGTCTCAGCACGGTTGCCGGTGCGCATCCGGCGCAGGCACGGTGTCCTGACAGGAAAAGGTCTGGTTTTTCAGCGATGTCTTTTGCTGTGAATTTTCCTTGAGAGATTTCCATTTCATTATTCCTCCTTTTTTCACTCCCTCAACCCAAGATAATGTATCAAGGTTTCGACGTGTTTGGTCTGTGAGATTTTCTGCAGTTCTTCGAAAACTTGCCGGATTTGGGTTGGGCTTGTGTCTCTTCCTCCCAATCCATAGATGTAATCAACCACGTAAGGTCGGTTTGCGGAATCGTAGAGGGCGTGGCGGACTTCGTGGAAGACTGCTCCGCCTCTGCCGCCGAAGCTCATGCTTTTGTCCATGACGGCTACTGCTTTTGTTTTTTGAAGTGCTTTTGCCATTGCCTCCGCTGGGAATGGTCTGTAGGTGCGAATTCTGAGCAGTCCAGCCTTGATGCCCTCCTCTCTTAACTCGTCTACAACCGCTTTTGCAGTTCCAGCCGTTGAACCTAGGCAGACGATGGCCGTTTCGGCGTCATCTAGCCTATAGCACTCAAGCAAGCCATCACCATACTTTCGTCCCGTCAACTCGGCGTACTCATCGTGGATTGCCTGAATTACCCCAGTTGCGTTCTTCATTGCTTCTTCTTGTTGTCTCTTGAACTCAAAATAGTAGTTCGGCAAAGCAACAGGCCCCAAAGTCAAAGGCATTTCTGGGTCAAGCTTGAACGGGACCGTTTTGCCTTCGTGAGTAAGCACAACTGGAAATTGCCGGAGTTTCACGAACCCCTTGACGACGTCGTCAGGAAGGACAAGCACGTTGTCAAGCGTATGGCTTAGTGTGAAACCGTCCAACCCTACCATCACTGGCAACTGCACGTCCAGGTGCTCTCCGATCCTGAATGACTGAATTATGGAATCGTAGACTTCCTGTGCGTTTTCAGCATAGATCTGTATCCATCCGCTGTCTCGCTCAGCTATGGCGTCGGAGTGGTCGCCGTGGATGTTCAGAGGCGCCGACAAAGCTCGGTTTGCTACTGCCATCACAACTGGCGCGCGGCAGCCTGATGTCACAAAAAGCATTTCATGCATTAGTGCTAGTCCGGCTGATGCTGTAGCAGTGAACACTCGAGCGCCTGTGGCTGATGCTGCAAGGCATGCCGCCATGGCGCTGTGTTCTGATTCTGTGCAAACGTATTCTGTTTCTACTTCACCGTTAGCCACATACTCGCTTAATTTCTCAACAATTATTGTTTGAGGAGTTATGGGGTAAGCTGCGACAACGTCGACGTCAGACTGTTTCACGGCCAAGGCGACGGCTTCGTCTCCGTTCAATGCTTGAGTTTCCTGTTTCAAAGTGCTCTTCATTCTTGTATGCTCCTATTCAATTTTCATGACGATCGCTTTCGTCGGGCACTCGTTGGCGCATATTCCACAGCCCTTACAGAAATTGAGGTCAAACTCGATGTCCCCTTTTTTCGTGTCCCAGTGTATCGCGCCGTCCGGACAGTAGATCGCGCACTGCAGGCATTTGGTGCATTTTTCCACGTCTCTAACCGGGGCGAAAGATTTCCAGTCTCCCGTCAGATAAGTGGAACTGCTCTTCCAGCACACTCCGGCCAAGGGGATCTCTTTCCATGACTTATCCTTCTGGCTCATTCAGATTTTACCTCCTGATAAGCTTCCTTCACAACGGCAAAGTTTTTCTCTGCAACGTCAGGTCGGAAACGTACTTTAATCATCTTCTCAATAGTCTCAAGCTTCACTGTTCCCGTCACGCGTGCCACAGCTCCGAGCATGGCAGTGTTGGTTATCGCCATTCCCAAGATTCTCATGGAAATTTCCGATGCAGGGACCGTCCAGACTTTCCCTTTTTCGGTGCCAAGCATTTTTCTGATTTCTGCAGGGTTCTCTTTCGTGCTTACTATGATATTTCCTCCTTCATCGCTCAGACCGTCTGCGACCTTGACGGACTTGAGCAAAGTGGAATCTAGAACTGCAACGACGTCTGGGTTGTACACCGCACAGTGTATTCTGATCGGCTCAGTGCTTATTCTCGTGAAAGCCGTTACGGGGGCACCCATTCTCTCTGGGCCAAACTCTGGGAAAGATTGTATATATTTTCCTTCGGCGATGGCTGCCCGCGCGAAAAGTTCGCTTGCGGTCCAAGCTCCTTGACCGCCTCTGCCGTGCCATCTTACCTCCAGGATTTTCTTCAATGCAGTTATCTCCAGTGGTCTTTCACCCTTCTTGAAGAACCGAAGATATACATCTTTCTAGGTGAAAAACGAAAAAGTAAAGTGCTAAGAACATCCTTCGTCTAAGCGTTGATTGTGTCCAGTGCGGGGGGCTAATATTGGAAAATGACGTGGTGCTCACTGCCGACAGCACCTTGATGAGCGACTACCGAAAGAACGAATTTCTAGGTTTTGGTACGTGTGCTCCGTCAAACTTTCTGCCTGACTTCATGTTTCGTAGGCTGTTTTTCCCACCGATCAAAACGGAGGATGGAAAGCCACTTTCAGCTCCTTACGGTTTGAGAATCGTTGAGGCACAACTCGTGAAGGAAGGCTTCAACGTTACAACAGTCACACCGGAACATCTGGGATCGTATGTGCCTAAGGCGAAGGTGCTTGGAATACACGTAATGGACCCTTTCGGTTTGGGTCCGGCATCGAGCACTCTCGCGTCGATTCTTGCAAAAGAGCCTTTCTTGGCGCAGTATTTCCGAAGGCTGTTTGAACTACCGAAAGTCAAGGAAGCAAAAAAGCGAGGCATGAAGATAATCGTCGGGGGTCCTGGAGTCTGGCAACTCAACTACAGGCCGAACTTCGTTGAAAAGCATGGAATAGACTGTATCATAGAAGGAGAAGCTGAGAAGGTTGTCGGCAAGATCTTCAAGGCTGCGATAAATGGTGAGCAATTGCCCCAAACCTACGAGGTCAAGGTTGATGAATCACCATTGATCGAAGAGATTCCCAACATAGTGAATCCGTCTGTTAACGGCTTGGTTGAGATCGGCCGCGGATGTTGTAGAGGATGCAAATTCTGCAGCGTCACGTTAAGACCGCTACGCTGGTTCCCAATTGAGAGAATTCTGAACGACGTCGATGTGAACCTTCAAGGTGGAAACCGAGGAGTCATCCTCCATGAAGATGACGTCATGCTCTACGGCTCGAACACCACTCTTCCAAACGACGAAAAGCTTCTTAATCTGCATGAGGTGGTAAGCAAAAAATGCGACGGAATAACCTGGAGTCATTGCTCATTGGCTGCTGTTGCGGCTAAGCCTCAACTCTTTGCAAAAGTTGCAGAAATCATCAGGCAGAAACAACCATGGTGGGGCGTCGAGATTGGTTTGGAAACAGGCTCCGCGACGCTCGCCGCCAAGATCATGCCCGCGAAGGCTCACCCGTTCAAGCCTGAAGAGTGGCCTGAAGTTGCTCGCAACGGGATGGGATTGATGCACGACAACATGCTCGTTCCTGCGTGCACTCTCATCGTTGGTGTCCCGGAAGAAACTGAGGACGATATTCTCAAAACAATGGAGCTAATCGACGACGTGAAAGATTGCCGAAGCCTGATCGTTCCCTTATTCTTCGTCCCGATGGGCAGGTTAAAGGATGAAGACTGGTTCAAGGACACGAAGATGACTAAAGCACATGAAGAATTAATGGTAAAATGCGTAGAACACGACTTCCGATGGGTCGACGACCTGATCCGCATATCTTTCTCAGAAGGCTGGAAAAGCCATATCATCAGGCCGTTCTTCAAGCTCTTTACAGGCCTAGCCAAGTACAAGATCAAGCAAGCCGGAATCAACGCAAAGATATAGACAACTAACCTTAAATACCTCAGAAAGCCCACAACCTTTGTCTCGTAATGATGCCGCCGTAGCTCAGCCAGGTAGAGCGGCTGGCTGTTAACCAGTCGGTCAAAGGTTCAAGTCCTTTCGGCGGCGCCACAAAACTATCCAAGACCAAAATTGAATTTTCGGTCTACTCTGGCTTCTTGAAGAACTTCAACCCGTTGTTTTCGCAGATGTATTCAAAGCCGGCTTCTATCAGTTCGCTTATCTCTTCCCTTGTCTCGGCTACTTTGCAGCGCGAGAGAATAATTCAATTTTACCTTGCCAACATTCCCAGAGGATCCCAAGGTGGAAGAACAACAGGTTCGCTGCAGAGAACACTCAAGAGCTCTGGAGAGAGGTATTTTTTTCTAACGGTTATTTCGAAGAGGTATTCATCGAACCACTCATCCATCATGTACATATAACCTTTGTCCCCAATCATAGCCCCCCAACTGTTTTCAACCCGCCATTTTCTCGGTTTTCCTGCTTCATCAAGATCCACGCCTGTTAGCACCATAGCATGTGTCATCTCGCTGTTCCTGTATTCCAATCTTCCGGCCTTATCTAGCTTAAAATCTGTTCCGTAGACGATGTCATAATCATATACGTTCAAATCCATTGCGCCCATCTCTGTTTCAAGCATCTGGCCAACGTCACAGCCAAACCAAACCGCATGGTTGTCCTTTATCATGTCAACGGCAGCTTTCTTCAATGTCTCTATATCGACGTTTAAGTAACGAACCGGACGTCCACCGATGACGTTACCGAGATACTGCACCGTGTAGATTTTATTATAGGGCTTGTCCTTGGTTGGGGCGTTAATTAGGCAGACTAGATCATCCAAGTTGACGCCCACATACTTCTTGTAGAACTCTCTGGGCGTCATATTACCATCCCTATGGAATACTTTGTCTTTGTCTCGCCACTCCCAGTAAAAGTTGCGCGGAGGCTTTCCTAGGTGAATTGCAAGCATTCGATAGAACTCCTCAAGTTGCTCGCACTTTGACTTTCGCAATTCCTTTGCAGAAGAACCCTGAGCATACATATCCCTGAGCAACTTCGCATATTCCCGCAGCTTGGAGACTAGCAAAGTGTTCATAGAATCGGAATCGCTGCTACTGATTGTTTCCGGCATAAAAGACTTCGGCACAACCCCGTACTTATCTACGAGATTGACGAACATGTCCCACTGTCCACCATCGGAAAGTGGATCAGAGAGAAGCGCCAGAATCATCTGGCTGTCCAGTGGCTCATCCCTGGTCTCGATGATGTTCTCAAGGAAATAATTCGCCTTCTCCAATTTATCCCAGAACATCTGGTAGACCTCGGACAGTTCAAAGGTCTGAAGGTTCAGCTTTTTCATAGCTTCCAGGCAAAGAAGACTAAGCCCAGAGAATAACCAACACCGCCCTGACCGCTCTTGATTAGTAGCCTCCGGTGACTCTATGAGATTACTGAAAGTATAGTTAATTCGATCGACTTCTTTTCGACTCAAAGCCACAGCTGCAATGCCGTTCTGGGTCACTGCGTTCAACGCAAGAAGATTCTTAGGGTCCCTATCAAAAGAAGCTAAAAATCGCTTAATATCCTCATTCGTGACACTTCGCTTCATAATATTCCCGACCATTTGGGATACCTTAACTTAGGTATCGATAAAACTAAGTTAAAGTTTTTTGGCTAAGTCTGAAGTAGCAAGTTACATGACTAATTCATGGAGCTTTACATGTAACATGGACACCTGTTTTCAGGCCTTTATCCTAGTCTATGAAAGGGCCATGCACCAGAAGCATTAAGAATATAATCCTCAATGTCGGTGCAGTGATGCTTAATCCCATTTAGTTAAGTCCCGTACCTGTTCTTTGCAACTGTTCTTCTGAATAACCTTGGGCCTGTCTCGTTGACTACTGCGCCAAATGCCCAGTTTTGTTACGCGGAATAACCAGTAGATTGAAAATTGAAGTTCTCACACGTGCCCCATAATCGACCACGGCATCGAAATCCAAACGCGCCCCAGCTTAAAGCTTCAAGCAACTGCGGTTACAATTGATCATTACAATTGACGTTACCAAAAAAGCCTAGGAGACGAATTTTAGGATCGATCTGTCTCAACGTAAACCAAACTCTTTGATTCAGGCCAGACTTCCAAGACGGCATTCTACGTCGAGAAAATACTGCCCGATTTCTTAAATTGCTTGTTAAAACGCGACTGCTCCTGCTCCGTTTGCGTTTTTTCCGTCAGCAAACGAAGATGCTCATTCGCTTTCTCATCAAGATGTTTCTTGATCATTGCAAGCAACTCTTCGGCATTGAACGGTTTCAGTACATATCCATCTGCACCCTCGTTAACAGCTTTCACGGCATTCTCGACAGACGGGAAACCGGTAACGATTATCCTTATAATCCCAGGCTGCAAAGCCTTCAACCTAGCAAGAAGCTCGGTTCCCCTCATGTCAGGCAAATTTACGTCGATCAGAGCCACATCAAACGGTAATTTCTCACACACCTTCACCGCTTGTTTCCCATTCTCCACAGTCTCCACAAGATATCCTTGCCTGCCCAAAACCCACGCGAGAACCTTCCGTATATCAGGATCGTCATCAACAACCAAGATACTCGTTCCCAGAGTCACAGCTAAGCCTCCATCTAGTCATCTTTCGTTCATCTGCACTTTGACATGCACGAGATAAGTCCTTTATGAATCAGTAATATGGGGCAACAGTCAAGATTCTTCACAATCGGAACTGGACAAACGCCGAAAAGTTGCCCAGCTTGTGAAAAACTAGAAACCAGATTAAATCAATATCCCGCAAGAAAATTGATGAATTCCTCTCTGCTGACTACCTGCTCATTATGATGTCAAAAAGCTGCGCAACCTGCAGGCCGACTGGAAGCCCAAGAAGCAGACTCTTCAAACTGACCGCGCAATAAGCAGCGGTGTCATCCTCGAAGTTCTTCACCCTAACCAACCAAACACGAAAGCCCTCAATTTCCTCATCAACCGCCGCCTCCAGTCTTCTTCTAGAATCCACGTCAGCTTTCCCATACTGCTCGCGCCGCGAAGAGATCGTTGCCTGCAAGCTACCTCCGCTGTACTCCTCATAGAGCCTAAAATTCGCGGGGCGATCGCCACGAGACTCGACTGTATAGGCACCGGTCAAAAATTCCTCAGCTTTCGATTCCATGAACAAGACTTGCCCATGCTTTGGATATCTCGTTTATGAAGGCACCGTTCAGATTCAGAATCAACTCAAGCGCGCGCCTGACCCCTCCAAGACATCAGGCCGGACGCGTACTGAACGAGCTTTGTTCCAGTTTACCCTCTACTGCCAGAAGTTCTTAAATCTCAGGACAACCGTGATAACATACAATCAAAGGAGATGCCACATGCAGCTCAGTTTCCGTCTTCAATTGGCCGTCATCGTAATGACTGCTCTGGCTGGAACAGGCTGCGGTGCAAGCCTTATTCTACTATGGTTTTCATTGGGGGGCGACATGCAGTTCGTAACAATGTCCGCGATCTACGTGGCCGTAACAGCCGTAATAACCTTCATAGGCTTATTCATTTTGAGGACCGCAAAAAACGAGCCTGCAGACTCAGACCAACCACAACAAGAATAGAAACAGAGAAGCTGGAAGCAGGAAAAAACCTCGCGCGAGATTAAAGAAGAGACACTTAAAGCCTTACCCGATGAATTTTCTTCCATGAAGTCGATGTGGGGAAACTTACCAACAACTCAGCCGCCGAGTTCACCCAGCAAAACCTAAATGCCGTTCAAGAAGGAGTAAGGTTTTTACCACCTTATCCGTGAACATCCAGTAATATGATCAAGTCTAACATCAATTTCACCTATCCATCCCAAGTTCGCTTCGAATGCTCAAGATGCACATTGTGCTGCGGCGACACCGACACCAAGAAGAGACACATTCTTCTGCTGACAAAAGAAACAGAGAAAATTTCAGGGGCCTCATTGAGGTCACTCGAGACCTTCGCTTGCAGAGTTGTCGGACATGAACCATATGCTTATGAAATGAAAAAGGACAAAGAAGGCAAATGCGTCTTTCTCAGTCAGAACAGGTGTATCATTTACGCTGCTAGACCCATCATTTGCAGATGCTACCCGTTCGAGTTAAAACCAGGAAAAAATGGAAGTCACGTGTTTTCTTCAACGAGCGAGTGCCCCGGCCTCAGTTCGGGCAAGCATTTGAAAGAGGATTACTTCAATGAACTGTTTCAACTTGCTCGTGAACGGTTCACCTAGAGTTGCCGAATCAATTCTGCGAGGCACGGCTCAGAGATTGAGCCGTATTGAAAGCTGGAGTCCGTGAACGGTCAGATGCGGGAGGCATATGTGCTGTGATGGGGCGTCGTTGCACGTGTCGGTACCCGCAACCGCATTCGAACCCAACTGTTTGGCCATTATGCTTGATCTGCCGCCATTTTTTGAACGCGCAATCAGACCCTTGCTGGTGTATTACCCATAGCTGTCTTGCCTCGGTCGGCGTTATCGGAGCATAGTGTTTTGCCCTGGTCGAATACCAAGTGGCGTATACTATGAAACAAGCCCACAGGGTTGGCATGATTATCCACAGGTTGGACATGAATATGTCGGACATGTTTTCGCCATGTGTATTTTTGTTCTGCATGCATACAATATGTACGCAAGCGGACATATCAATAAATAGAATATGCTATCTTACGATATAAATGTTTCGGGGCATGTTAATTTAACTCATCCGCTAGAATTGCTGCAGAACATCCTTCTTCTCAACGATATATCCGCAATAATGGCATTTGAGCAGCAGAGGTTCCTCACTATCTACATAGAACTTGGGTTTGACGGGCTCGTTACTGTTACTTATACAAGCGGGATTTGCACACTTAATGATGTTGTCGATGGTTTTGGGCAGTTTTACCTCTTCCTTTCTCACAACCTTATAGTCACGAATAATGTTGATACTGGCATGTGGCGCAATCAAGGCGATCTTGTGCACCTCTTGCGGCTTGAGCTCCCTGCCCTCTATCTTGACAATGTCTTTACGCTTCAACCGCTTACTGGGCACGTTAATAGCTATAGTTATGGGGCCTTCCTCTTTGCCAGTGATCCCCAAAATCCTGACGACATCAAGCGCGTGCCCACTGGTGATATGATCAATCACCGTGCCATTCTTGATTTTTGAAACACGCAATTCGGTTTCAGACATTCGGAATTCCAACCAAGACATTTATGCGACGAGCCTAGATAAAAAACTTGACTATCAAATTAGGCATAAGGAGGCGTGAAGGATTACCAAGGCTTATTAGTCTTAAAGCTGGTTTTTCTTTCGTGATCCATGTGGCAAGAAAGAAAACTTGGACTGAAAAGCTAGAAGATAGCAAGGGCCTTCCAAGAGTTGAGAAGATCAATGACAGGATGAGCAAAGTGTGGGGTTGCGGAACGATGGTAATCCCTGCGCCAAAAGAAGTTGATGAAATCATGCGGAAAGTGCCGGCGGGAAAAGTGATAACGATCAACGAAATCCGTGCAGCATTGGCGAAGATACACAACACGACGATCTGCTGCCCGATCACGACGGGCATTTTTGCTCGCATCGCGGCCGGCGCGGCCGTAGAGCAGCAGGGCAAGGTTGAGCACATTACACCTTACTGGCGAACACTGAAGAGCGGGGGAGTGATAAACGAGAAGTACCCCGGAGGGATCGAAGGGCAGAAACGGCTTCTCCAGAAAGAAGGGCACAAGATAGTTCAGAAGGGCAAGAACTCCGTTGTAGTGGAATATGCGCGATCATTGGCAAGAGTGTGAAAATAACTCTCCAGGATTTGTGCAGTAGACTTTTTAGCGATTAGTTTTCCATAAATTCTTATCTAGTAGTTGTGCAGATTTTGTGTTCGGTGTTAGTTTGGGGTTCGAGGGCAGAGACATAATCTCGATCAAGGATTTCTCAAAAGAAGAGATAAATCATGTTTTCAGAGTCGCGAAGACCATGGAACCTCTCGCTGTGAAAGGCTCCGAGATGCTGAGGGGCAAGATTCTGGCCACACTCTTCTTTGAAGCCAGCACGCGCACGCGTTTAAGCTTTGAATCGGCGATGCTCAGACTGGGCGGCTCAACGTTAGGTTTTGCAGAGGCCGAAATAGCCTCCGTTAAGAAGGGAGAAAACCTCGCCGACACTATACGCACCGTGGACAACTACGTCGACGTGATTGCCATGAGACATCCACTCGAGGGCGCAGCTCGTTTAGCTGCGGAATTCTCAAAGGTGCCAGTTGTCAACGGCGGCAGTGGAGCGGAAGAACATCCGACGCAGGCTCTCCTGGACATATACACGATGATGAAGGAGAAGGGCAAAATTGAAGGGTTGAAAATTGCACTAGTGGGCGATCTGAGATACGGAAGAACCGTTCACTCATTGGCTTACGCGCTATCGTTGTACGACATTGAGCTGTACCTGGTTTCTCCTGAAGCTCTAAGAATGAGGAGAGAGGTTCTTCAAACAATAAAAGAACGAATACAAGTCATCGAAAGAACAAGCTTGGAGAAGATAGTCCCAGTTGTCGACATCTTGTACGTAACGAGGATACAAAAGGAGCGATTTCCAGACCCAGCGGAATACGCAAAGGTGAAAGGCTCATACAGGATTGACTTGCAAACCTTGAGTGACGCCAAGAAGAACCTGATCGTTATGCATCCTCTGCCGAGAGTTGATGAAATCGCTTCGGAGGTCGATGATACGCCTTATGCACGCTATTTCCAGCAAGTTCGGAACGGAATCGTCGTTCGAATGGCATTGCTGGCCTTGATTCTCGGGGCTGTCAAGTAAAAACGACAGCGATACGCGGTTCATGTTGCGGCTAATCTATCGAAAAATGTCAGCGTTCCTACGGCGCCACATGAAGGACACTTGCGCAGTAACCCAAACCAGCTCTTCCTGCAATTGACGCAGTACGTCATTTTGCGATCGTAAGTCCAGAAGCCTACGCGAGTCTGAATGAGTTGGTCCTTCAAGGTCGCAAGTTCTGAAGGTTCATGCTTGCTTTCGCCTAGATCTATGACTGTCATGCTTCCTCCGTCTTGAACCTCCGCTATCTTGCTTTCAAAATCCAAATATCCAGATGGGAGTTTATCCCCCAAGGCTGCGAATCCTTCAAAAGTGGAGTAGAATGGTTTCTCTCGTGTGCCAGATAATTTGACTTTGGCGATTCCGTATCTTTCAATGTCCGCCTGCGCCAGCCTTTCAGACGCTTGAAAACTTGGCATTACGGCGGGAGATAATTGTCTTCCTCGCCTTCTGCTTATCTTGTGAATGTAAGTGGCGACGTTTTCAACGAGTTCAGCAGCGAAGTTCGAAGCTTTCTCGTCGGTGACGTTTCTTTCAGTGAAGACTTCTGCCGCTTCTCTTAGTCCGACGAGGTTCACGATTCGCGAACAGTTTTCAAGCCTGAAGTATCGATCCCCATCTCCGCCTTGCATGACGAAGGGCAGCAGTTTTTTGCCGTGGTTTTTGAGGGCGCGATATTTGATTTCCAACGCGCGGTTGGACATTTCGATTCTTTCTTTCAGAGTTTCGATGAATCTGGTTTTGTCTTTTCCCGATTCGTAGGCAATGCGCGGTACGTTCAAGGAAACTGTACCCAGACAGCCGGTGCGCAGAGTGTCTGTTTCCCAGTCTCCATTCGGATCTACATCAAGCCTGGAGGCTGTGGAAGAGAATATTGAATACTTGCGGTTTTTCTGAGTGACGTTGGCGAAGTAGGGGATGCCTCTTTCCGCGGCTAGAACCATGGATTTCAGAAGCAGCGCTTTTGCTCTTTCGTCAGCAAAGCTTTCCGCGCGAATGTTCAGTATTATGCTTGGTCTGATGAGAGGTTTGCGTTCGCTCTCCTCGGTGAACAATTCGAGAAGAAGGCTTGCCAGCAGCTGGGTCTGCTCAGCGAAATCTGAATACGAACCTAGACGTTTCCCGTCGGGTCCGAATGCTGGTTTCTTTGCCAAGAAATCTGGGGTACTTAGCTCTAGACCCAGGGAAACGTCGACGTGTTGGGCCAGATTTCGGATGAAAAAACGTAGAGCATTCTTTGTTCTTACTGATTCTATGTCGGCGACAAAGGGCGCCAAGAATACGTTGAAGTAGGCGAGTGTCTGTGATTTCTCGACTTCTCTGGCGGTGTGAAGACACACGTTGAAGGTCAGGTCCAACGCGGATTCCAGGTTCTGTGGCGGAGGGACCAGGGGTTTTATGGGGTCTGTCCTTTCCAGGTCTAGGCCCTTTTCGATGAAGAATCGTAAGTCATGGCTTATTTCGCTGGGCTTTAGGATCCAAGAGCTTAGGCCGTTGACATGTAGGGCGCCCGACAGGTGTGCGTCTGCAATGTCTCTGGGAAAGATGTTCAGGAGAGCGTATTCTCTGAAGATGGCTCTGCCAGCCAATTCTTGTATGGATGCTGGCTCGTGAGAACCGCTACTCTTCTTAATATCTAGTAGGCCCATCACGTCGTGTACGGGGATTCCTAAGCGAGTGAGTTTGTGCCGGTATTCTTCGAAGCCTTTTTCTATCAAGATCGCGTTGACGACTTCTCTTACGAGGGGGGCAGTCAAGTACTTGGTTTTTGAATGAATTAGTTGTTTTTCCGCTTCTTTGGCCACTTTTTGGGCGAGGTCGACGGGCATCTGCGCCTCTCGGACCAGAGAATTCGCGATTTTGTTTGCGTCAAACTCTTCAAGGGCAGGGCGGCTTGTGCGGACAAGGGTGCTTTTGGGTTTGAAGGCTTTCTTATCGATTTTGTCTGCGACGTCGATGACCATTTTGCCGAGCTCGGTTAGCAGATACTTCCTGGCTTCAACGTCGGCTTCGATCAGGTCTGCTTTGAGCAGAAACTTGAGATGGTAGGCAAACCTTCCCGCATCTCGACTCGGGTTCATCTTTAGGTTACTCATCAACTCCGTGTATGAAAGTGCGCCCTTGTCAAAGAAGAGGTTTAGGATTTGCAGTCTCAGAGGTGAAGAAACAGCTTTGAGTACTCTTACCCCGCGAACTCGTTGTGGCGCAGACAAGTTTCTCCGGTTCCCTGAAGCAGTAACCGTAGTATTTGGGTGTCAGGGTTTAAAGGCGTTAGGGAACCTTGTTCCATACTGCGAGATTTTCAGTCCGATGCGTGGAGTCGCAAAAAAATGCGGAGAAGAGAAAATGTGAATTCCAGTTTCTTGAGTGGCTTTCTTCTTTCGCCGTATATATTCTTTTTTTAGGCTTCGACGAATTCTTTGACTCTTCTCATTCCTTCGATTATGTCGTCTTTTGCGGTTGCGTAGCTGAATCTCACGTATTCCTCGGTTTGGCCTAGGTTTTTTCCTCCGAAGTGTATGTCCGCTAAGCAAGCGACTCCTTTGTCGAGGAGCATTTTTCGGAATTCTTCAGCCGACTTTGCTTTGACTTTCTTGCAGGCTTTGGTGACGTTTGGCCAAACGTAGAATGCTCCGCCTGGGCGCAGGCATCTGATTCCTTCGATGTTGTTGAGTAGTTTCACAATGAGGTCTCTTCTTTCTTTGAAGCTTCTGGCCATTTTCTCTGATTCGTCTTGTGGGCCGTTTAGTGCTTCTACGACGGCCCATTGTGTTGGTTGGTTGGCGCAACTGTCGGTGTTGGTCATCCATCTGGCGAAGTGTGGGGCTAAGGTCTTATTTGCCGCGTAACCCAGTCGCCATCCGGTCATCGCGTAGGCTTTTGAGGCGCAGTCGACCATGATTGTTCGGTCGAGCATGCCGTCGATTGAAGCGATTGACTGGAATGGTGCGTCGTAGGCCAGGGTTGAGTATACTTCGTCGGAGTAGACCCAGAAGTCGTGGTCTGTCGCTAGGTCTGCTATTGCTTTGAGTTCTGTTTTCTTTAGTACTCCGCCTGTTGGGTTTTGCGGGGAGTTGATGATGAGTAGTTTTGTTTTCTTGGATATTCTTTTTTTGAGGTCTTCTATGTCGAACGCGAATTCTTTCTCTTCTACCAGTGGTAGGGGTACGGGTTTGGCGCCGTGGGCTGTTATTTGGCTCTGGTAGATTGGGAAGCCAGGGTTTGGATAGATGACTTCGTCGCCTGTTCCATAGTCGGTGGTGCATAGGACGCTCCAGTAGATGAAGGGTTTGCCGCCGCAGGCGACTGCTACGTGTTCTGGTTTGACTTCGACTCCTCTTGTTCTGTTGAACATGGCTGCTGCGGCCTGTTGTAGTTCATAAATGCCGGCTGAGGGTGTGTACCCGGTTTTTCCTGCTTTTATGGCTTTGATTGCGGCTTGTTTTATGTTTTCTGGGGTGTCGAAGTCTGGTTGGCCTATGCAGAAGTTCTTTATGTTTGCTCCTTCTCTGAGTCTTTTGTTTACTTCGGCGAGGACTGTGAAGGCGTTTTCGGTGCCTAGTGCGCCCGTTCTTTTGGATATACTTGTCATTTTGACACTTCCTCTGCTTTGTGTGTGGATAAGAAGGGATGACTAATAAGCGTTTTTTTGAGATGTGTCGGTTTCTATGTGTTGTTCAGTCCCTGTTTTATGGGAGGATTTGGTGGGGCTGCCCGTCCCCGAACCCAAAAGGGTTCAGAACCTCTTTCTTTAGAACCTTGCACAGTTTGGTTTTTTCCAAGTCTATCGCTTGATGTTGCGAGTGCGAGTAGGCGCGCGCGCTAAAGTGCTATCGATAAACCGACTATCTAAATGAACATTGTTAATGTCCACACAACATTACAGAAAAAGAGGGAAGAAAGTTAGGACTCTTTATCGTAGCCTACCGCGCGCCTCAGCCCAGTCCCGAGGGACTGGAGGTCTGATACTTGTTCCAGATCCAAACGTTGCCAGTACCTGTCATGTCCCAGTAGAGGTCGAACTGACCGCTATTCTTCACGAGGTTTCCTGCCACGAGGTTGTTGCTCGATCCATCGGTGAGCGCGATGCCCCACTGCGCACTGTTCTTGATCACATTGGTCGTCACGAGTGTGCCGTCGGCGTGGTCTACCCACACGCCCACGTAGCTCCCAGTAATGGTATTACCAATGACCACCGTGTTCAGAGTGCTTTTCGTGTTGTAGTCATACAAGAGGACTGCGCTGGCCCCCTGGCTGACCTGAAGAATCTGGTTGTCCGTGATGTATACCGTAGATGGCGTAGTGCCGGACACGAAGGTGTCCTGTCCAGCCACTATACCCCCGAAATCTATCACGTTCGAAATTCGGTTCCCGCAGACAATTATCTTGCTGTTGTACGCGTCATAGAAGCCCGTCGACCCGTAGGAGTTGGTGATCGTGTTGTAGCAGACCGTGACCTTTGCGTTGACAAGCTCGCCAAACCAGGGCCCAGATTCTTCGGAATTGAACACACTGTTGGTCACCGAAAAACTGCCGGAAATCGGAATCATTTGCGCCAGGGCGTCGGTCCACCCCTCCGGCAGCAATTGACCCCAGTAGATGATCCCGTTCCACATGTTGAACGTGCTTGGTCCCACGGCGTCCCCTGACGCTCCGAGCACCGTCACGTGGTCAATCGTGGCAGAGGCTTGCTTCTGGCCGGTAATTTCGATCGCTGCGTAGAGCGAAGTATAGGGTGTGCCCAGAAGGTCCCAGCCCATGGTCGGCGCTGTATACGGATCGGTGAGCGTCATCCCGGAGATTGCGAACGATCCGCCCACGAAGGTGAATAGGTTCGGCCAAGGATTCTGCGGCCCAGGCAGTCCCGCCCAAAACGGGATTGTATTAGTGTTGTATTCGGCCGCGGGAGACGGCAAGTTCGGAAGCGCTTGGATGGTGGTCCATTGCTGACCCATCCCGACGAAGCTGCCTTGGAACCCGTACACGGTGATCTGCGCTGTGTAGTAGGTTCCCTTTTCCAACTGGACCGTGCATCCTGGACCGTGCGCCACGGCGGCGTCGAACGCGGCTTGGATGTTCGCGGTGTCGTCATACCCGTTCGTCGGCCAGACAGTGTAGGTTGCGCGTGCGTTTGGTGAAGGATTAGCGTTTACTTTTGGTGCAAGTAGCCCAAACATTGACAAGCACAAAATGCCTATAATCACTAGTCCTAGCATTCTATTCATTTTTTCTTTTCTCCCTTAATCAGGTGAATTTATGGTCGTAGCAGAAAAAATAGGTAGTCATTTTTGCAGGGATAAACAGGCAAAAAAAGGACTGGAAGGCGAAAAGCCAAATTCATCGAAGCCCTGGTTAAGAATTAACAGCGCAAATCATGAAAAGCGAACAACGAATCTCAAAACTGCCAAATTTTGATCATTGAAGGCTAGATTGACCTTCTTGTTTTTTACTTGTTTTTCATTATGTGCTGGTCTACGTATCGTTTGACTGTTTCTTTCTCATAGTAGATTCGCATCTTCATGATTTTGCCGCCGCGGCCCCGTTCTCCCGGAAAGACTCTTGCTTCAACCAGCCCTCGCCTCTCCAGTTCAGATATGGCTGGCCCTCGACCACCTCGTGCCGCATACACGCTCGACCTTGATACTTTTTCGCTCTTTATGATGTCCATCAGGGTTCTCCACCCAGATTTTTCCAGTGATATTCGTCGCTTCATGTAATCTTCTACAAAAGAGCCCATCAAATATTCGAATATTCTCTTGGCATCTTTGGCTGTAAACTCAAATGTGAATCTCGGATGAACAGTTACGCGAACTTGTTCGGGTTTACACGTTTTGAATCTTCCCACATCGTCGACAAAAACTACCTTGGGACTTAGACTAGTGGTGCCTGGTTCGACTGCTTGCATGCTGAGCTTGATCGATTCAATTTTGAGGGGTTCAAGCTTCTTCCCTTTCAGGTCTATTGAGTTGTTTTCTATGCTTAACTGCGGAGGCAAGACGGTCGCTTTCAAACACCGTGGTATTAATTCGTTAACTCTAACAAGCAAGGCTGGGTTTTTGCCAACATTAGCGAGGTCAATTCGAACATCGAGTTCTTCCCCGACTGTTGCTTCCTCCGGAGCCGTGAGATACGCTTCGATATCAGCGTGCTCAAACCTCTCCAACCCAACCGCGCTCTCATAAGTTGGACTTGGGGTCGAGAAGGCCGTAGTTGTAGAAACAATCGTTGGTGCGCTCAACACTTCGTCAAGAGACAAGGCCAACTCCCGCTCCTCCTTCACCTTTTCAAGCAGTCTGAGCACCTGCTCCCTTTTTGCAGCATGTTCTGCTTTCGCAAACGAGCCAGCTGACATTTGCAAAACCTTTTCTGCAACGGCACAGAGCTTGGCTTTTTTTCCAGGATCGGTTTCTTTTTCAGCATTGCCCATGTATGCATAGGCGTCAAAGAGTAGTTTGGTAGCTTTAGCGTATTCCGAAGCAGTTTGCAAGTCTGCTTTGATATAGTAGTTGGAGGCGCTTGCCAGATGCTGTACAGCCACGGCATGCAATGCTTGATCTCTCGTGTCAGCGAACTTTGTGCCTGCTTCAAGTGCTTTACAGAATCGACTGTGCCCCACCACCAGCATCTTTGTTCTCTCGTTTGCACAGAAGTCCTGTGGCTTTTTCGAAAAGCTCGGATGCCTCAGCATACAGTGGGGGTGAAACTTCAGCTTCGGCTAGGGTCATTTTCTGCCAAGCCCGAGAAAGCGTTGTAATGAATTTCATCTCTCTTTGTTCTTGTTCTGACTCTAACGTTTGACCTATTTTCTCGAATTGTTCCACTGCTGAGCCGTATTTTTCAGAGCTGGAGTAGTGATCGCCTTTCTTGTCAAGGACTTTTGCCTCTTCGATTGCGATTCTGGCTAAGCAGTATTCATGCCTCATGTCTGAGGCTTTGACCATATTGGTTGCCATTTCCTTCTCGTCGGCATCTTCAATCTTGCTAAACCCATTTTGGATAGACTTCTTGGTTTCGTCAAAAAGTTTAGCGGCTTGCTTGAAGACTTGTATGGCCTCTTCACACTGTTCCTTTCTGCTCAAGTCTTCCGCGTATTCGACGCTGGCCCAGGCGCAATAGTTTGGGCGAGATAACTCCATTTTTTGAGCGATCTGTGCAAGTTAGCAGCTTTCTCGAAGTGTTCCTTTGCCAAGCCATACTCTTGTCTTTCGTGATGATGCCTTGCCTTCTCGATTTCACTCCAAGCCTGCATGTAAGACGCATGATCTTGGTAGAGGCTTTTGAGCTGCGGGATTTTTTCTACCGCATCCTTGTAACTGTTACAGGCAAGAGCAAAGCTTTCAGCAGCTTCCAAATGCTCACCCAACACGTCGCAAGTTGTGGCGGCTTTCCACCGACACTCTGCAACCCGACTTCTCAAATTGATTTTCTGATACGATTAACCGCCTCATCGAAGACTTTCACAGCTCTCCTCAAAACCTCTCTGTCGTTGGTAATCTCGTAAAGACGGCCAAGCCTAACGCCTTGCCTATATTGGAGTAAGCCTAATTGAGTGTGAAACGGGGACGCGCTCTCGCTGAGCAACGCTACTTCCGTGGTGCAAAATCTCAACGCATTTTCCAAGTCAAGTACCGCTTCTTGGACCATGTTCTTCTCCTCTGGAGCGTCTTTTGCCAACTCTGCAAGTCTATATTTGAATTGAGCCAGTCCGCCTTGCATCCAGCCGCGATTCCAGTAGTTGAAGGGCTGGATTTGTTCCGTCATTCTGACGGCTTCTTCCCTGTGTTTCATTGCCTCCTGCAGAATTGCCTTTTTCTTCTCTGTCCTCTTTTGAAGGTCAACCATGGGATCTAACGTAAGGCTGGATACGTGATGCCCGTAAATTATGGCTTCGATGTATCCAGAAGACTCTGCTCGTTTCAGTCCCTCTCTTGCAGCTGCTATTGCCTTTTCGCGCAAGGCTTGCTTTTTCTTCACATCTGTTTCATGGCGGGCCAAGAAAGTGAAATGCTCAGCGTCAACGGCTTCGACCCACCAATAGTCCGTCCGTGGACTGATGAAGGAGATTGGGAGATAATGTCGCTTCGCATCTTCAGCGTATTGCAAGGCTGTCTCAGTAAGGCGCTGATGTTCATCAGGGTCTTCCGTTATATATCTCTTCCAGGCAGTATGGTATGCTAACCAATCCAGCGCACAGCCGATATTGAATTTATCCTTTGTTTTCTTGCCTTGCTCCAAGGCTTCTCCAAGGTTCTTTAGGGCTTCATCGGTAGCCGCACCTCCCCATAAGATTTCTGGAGGCCCAAAAATAGGCCAAGTCAATTCACTCAAGGCTACATTTTCAGATATCTCCTTGGCCCGCGCCCAGTAGTCACGAGCTTTCTGACATCCTGTTTCCTTCTCTTCAGCGTCCAAGAAACTGTAAGCGAACACTCCCAAACAGAAGGCTGTTCTTGCATAGGCTCTTGCAAGTTCACAGGGGCATTCAATTGAGGAAAGAAACTTTATTGTTTGCTCTCCATATTCCACCGCTTCTCTAATCAATTTATCTCGGGCTTGAAAATTCCATTCGAGATCGAATCCAAGAGCAATACTGCTTGAAAGTTGGTTGTAAGTTCTCCCATATTGAGAGGCCTCTCCAGCCTCTCCGAAAACCTTCAGAGACTCCTTAGTCAGACTCCAAG
>CAVTZU010000018.1:0-149681 GCA_963739305.1 Candidatus Bathyarchaeota archaeon
CTTATTCGAAAGCGCGCGCTGACGAACAATGAACGCTTCAGAAAGAATTGTTAATGCGTGGCTTCATTCGCAAGGCTACTTCACAATGACGCAACTGACTGTTACATGGAAGACGGGAAATCGACATATTAGCCGTCAAAACTAAAGGCAAGAGACCAAAGCGTCAGCACATCGAAGTTCACGTAAGCATAACACCAATCGGTAGGGTAGTAGTACGAGGGCCCGCGAAGACGTCGAGCGCACCATTTGAAGAGCTTATAGAGGAACTCGTCGAACACTTTTTCATCGGAAAGGATGAAGACAAACGCGAAAAAGTAATTCAGTTGTTTGGCTCTGATGATTACGAAATGGTACATGTTCGTTCTCGCAGAATTGTTAAAGAGGACATTTCGCTCGAGCGTGTCAAGTCTGAATTCAAAAAGCACAATGTTAGCCTCGTATGGTTCAAGGACGTGCTCAAGGCAACTGAGAGATCATACCAAGACGCAAGGTCGCACATGTTCTGAAGAAGCGCTGAGTTTCGTACAACTGTGTAGAGAGTTTGGATAATCCGAGCTTATTGGCAAGTCCTGAGGAAGTCTGAAAGATGCTGGGTTCACAATATGCGGAGAAGTCTAGCGCGCGCTTAATAGAAACAAGTAGGGGGTGACCTCTCTGGGTTGGAAATGCTGCTCTTTGGCCGTTCTTAGAATTGTTTTCTTTCAAACAGGCCTACTGCTACCGCAACGAGTACACCTGCGACAATCGCCGCTAGTCCAACTGTGAAAAGGGCCCCGTTGGGCAAGTTTACCAGAGTAGGTACAAGTGGGATGACTGATATCTGGTTCCCTCCATAAATAACCAGTATCGCTCCGACTAAAACAGATGGTGAGGCGACGCCGATGAGTACGCCCGCAGCGCAGGACACAGCCACCATCGAAAGGCCAATTGATAGTGACTGCCCGAGGTTGCCTAAAATTGCTGTTGCAAGTGTGCCTGTTGCAAGGTAGTCTGTTGCTATTCCGACAAGAACTGAAATAAGACTTGCTATAGCGACGCACATATACACGGAAAAAAACTTTGCAAGAATTATGTCTCGCCGCTTAAGTGGTCGTATCAGGAAGAGCTCGTAGACATGCCTGTTCTTTTCGTTAATTAATGAAACCGCTAGCATCACTGAAGCTAGGGTTCCTGCCAGGCTGGAGATCACTAGCGCTGAGATAACTGTGAACGAAATGGTTTGCCCCGTGGAGCTTGACTGTACAAAACGGAATAAAATGGTTATGATGGGCAAGCCGATCCAGAGGAAAATCATCACTTTGGACTTGTAGAATCCTCTTAACTCGTCAACAAAGAGTAAGGACAATTTCAAGCGTCTTCACTGTCCTGAACGTAGTTAAAATAAATCTCATCTAGCGAAGGAGACAACAAGGTGATGCCTCTCACTTTTATTTTCAAGCGTGCTATGCTCTGGATTATGTCATCGATGACTTCGTCGGCGTCGGCGCCAACCTCAAGGTCAACCAAGACTCTGCCTGGAGAAGGCTGCTTTGCACCCTTTACGTCTTTAATGGATCTGAACTCTTGCCATTTATCGGTGGAATAGGACAAAAGAACTTCGACAACTTTTTGAGGGGACAATCGAGATTTCAACTCGTTTAACGTGCCGATTTGTCTGAGGCGTCCTCGGCTCAAGATTCCGATTCGGTCAGCGATGTCCTGAACATCACTGAGGATATGTGAGGAGAACAATATGGTTGTGCCTTCCTTTCCCAGTTCGAGGACAATTTCTTTGAATTGATGGCGGCTAAGCGGGTCAAGTCCACCCAGCGGCTCATCCAAAACCAGTAGCTTCGGATTGTGAAGCAGAGCCTGAGCTAAGCCAACCTTCTGAGTCATGCCGCCGGAAAGCTGGGAAATCTTCTTGTGTCGCACGTCACTCAGAGAAAGCAAATCCAAGATTTCGGGAATGCGTCCTTCAACTTCCGCATCTTTGAGCCCTGAAAGTTTACCAAAAGTTTTTAACGCGTGATTCACGGTGCGCCATTCTTGGAACGCAACGTTCTGTGGAAGATATCCCAGTAGTTTATGAATCTCCTCCTTCTTCTTGGGCATTAGGTAGCCGCCTATTAGCACTTCACCTTGGAAATTGGTGATTAAACCAATGAGAATTTTCATGGTAGTCGTTTTTCCTGCACCATTTGGACCTATGTACCCAAAAATCTCTCCTCTTTTGATGTCGAAGGAAACATTGTCCAAAGCGCGGAAGCTGTTGTAGTCTTTTGTTACATTTTTGATTACGACAAAATCGTTGTTGCTGACGGAACTGTTACTGCCCATACTTTCTCCCCCGCGCGTGCTGCCTGACCTTTATGTCATTCCTTTAGTAAAACCAATATGACGCAGATGCGCAAAGAGTGCCATGCGCTTCTTGAAATGAGTTCTCACTTGGTTATGAGGTCAGTGCCCGCTAGGTGGCGGAGGCACTTGACGTGCTTGAACATCAACTTTCCTCCCACAATACGGGCAGACCGCATAATCCATTCGGATTTGCGCACCGCAGCCAAGACACGTCCGCATCGGAAGTGGAGCGTTGGGAGTGATGGTAGTGATGGTTTTTGGTCGAGTAAAGTAGTAAAGAATGGCCGCGGGCCAGCAGAATATTATTAAAATTATCAATATCGCAAGACTATATTCTCTTCTTTCTTCCTGCACCAAAATTTACCCTCCAACGTTAGCTCTTAGTTGAAAACCTTTTGAATTTAAGCCTTTTTGCAACAATGCATAATGTTAGGGTATTAGTAGCCTCGCATAATATCATCCAAGTACGAATCTAGACATTTGGTTTTCAAAGCAACTATGTATATCGAGATTGCGTAGAGTCCAATTATGGACATTGCTACTAGAAACATGCTAACCATGCCGTTAATCACTAGCAACAGAAAATATGCCTCTGCGATTCCCAACAGGAGACCTGTGCCTACTCGTATCGAGTTTCTGCTTTCTCTAAGCTTACAGCTTTGCGTAAGCCAATCAACTGTGGCTGTTATGGGAAGAACCGAGATTAGAGGGAGATAAAGCCACAGAGGAAAGCGAAGCCCAATAAAATAGGCAACAAGTACTGCTATTAAACTCGAAAATGTTCCTGTGCACCTAGCACATAAATAAACTTTTTTTCCTCTGAACCCCAAACAAATTGTTCTGTGCAGTCTTTCCGGTGGATGATGTGATAACACCAGAAATAGAAGATAGCGCCAGTCATGTTTGACTGTTTTTCTCAACTACACACTACCTCGGGCATTTCTTTCTAACGCGTGCGCTTGCATTCCAACCTAAAGGATTGATGAAGGAGAAAAAACGCTCTCAGTTCACGAAAGTCGGTTATCAAGTGCATATCGTCTGTGTGATTCTAGGTTCCGAAGTGACTTACCAGAATTATCGCATCCAAAGATGTCTACGACGCCGTCACCATTCAAGTCAGCGTAGGGGTTCCAATTTGGAGCGCTCTGAGTACTGCCATAGGCGTTTGCTAGGATTAATGCATCATAAAGGTCCACGACACTGTCTCCATTGATGTCGCCTATCAGTCTTATATGAACACTCCCGTCCTCACTGTTTGACTGCAAAGTCTGCCCTGAAGGGTCAGCAACTACAAGACTATCTATGTGCAAAGAGCTCTGACAGTATCTGTTGTACAGCTTGAAAGTCAAATCTATTATGGTGACTGGCGAGACAGTGCTCATAGGAGATCCGAAGGTCACGTTAGTGCTCATGAAACCGTTCCCTGACTGGAAGTACGTAGGACTAGGCAAGTTTGCATCTGGCAGAAAAGATACTCCTACTACTGCTATCTGTGTCCCGTTAAAAATCAGTGTCATTTGCACAGAACCGCAATTGCTTACGTTTTGAATAGTTATGTTTATGTGAAATCTCATCCCTTGTGAAGGAGAATTGTTTACTGTGTTGGAGGGCTGGACACTTATCAGCGGCGTCATAGTGACAGAAGAGCTTCCATGAACCACCAAGGCGCTCAGTGCCACAACAATGGCGCAAGTCCACAAGACAGCTTTTCGATTTTTCCTCATCGTACCACCTCCTCTTTTCTCCCGAAGAACAAGAACAAAATATGGTTTGAATGGACTTTTACGGTTTGTGGAAAAGAGTTCTAGATGCAGGTTAGCGCGCGCGCTTGGGGTAAAACTTTACCCCCAAACCCAAAAAAAGCTATGTCCTTTCAGGGCTTCTTCTCCGCCGAATAATTACAATGACAACTGCGATTATTACAACTATTATTGTGATTAGCAGAATAATCGTCAACGGACTGAAAATCTGCACAAAAAATGAGTTTATTACTATCACTGGAAAATTGACCAAGGACGCATTAGCTGGTCCAGTAACAGCAAACTGATAGTTCACTTGCTCATAAACACCGAACACGTTTGGTGCAATGACATCATAGTTAATTGAACCGTACGGAGGAACATCTCTACGCTCACTCTGTCCCTGCATCTGCACCTGAATAGGAAAGGAGTTGTTGTTGAAGATCCAAAAACGAAAATATGCGCCTTCACTCACTATGTGCGCGCCTTCGACGTCGATTCCTTCCAGTGGAGGTCCAGAAGGGTCGCATCGTCCGAGTGGTTGCGCCAGAATGATAAATGACAACAAACAAGAGAACGTCAACAAAGCGACTATGAATAGACTAACTCTCAAATCGAACCCTCTCCAAATATATCAACACGTTTAGAGCATATTATTCTATGTTTTAGAACAGTTGGCAATTCTGGGAGTCCATGTTTGTCTTTCATTTCTCAGATATTGAGCAAACAGTAAAGCTTCTTCTGAAATCAGAGTTTCAATTTCTTGCTGAGAACTCATTCTCATTCTTCTAATTGTCTTGTCCCTCGCATGGCTGAATCCATTTCTACACAGGCCCATTTTCCATAATCCACCCGTCAGCCCGCAGCAGCAGCGTAAAACTTTACCCCAACCAAACAAGGTGCGGAAAAGTTATAGTTGTTCAATAATAAACTGCTACATTGGTGTCCAGATTGCTCGAAGGGAAAAAGGTGAATCTGCGAATGATGGAAAAGGAAGATGTCAACTCCATAGTGGACATTTTCAGCAACATTCATTCAGAAGACTTTGACCCTATCTCGCTGATGACAAGGTCGGAGATGATGAAAAGATTCGAAAATCCTTCCCCTCTGGAAAGCCTGACTCAGAATACGCTTCTTGTGGTGGAGAAGAAAGACAAAGTGAAAATTGGAATCGCCAGACATTTCATCGTGCAACCGCTCGACGCAATGGAAATTGGTTACATCATTGTTCCGTCGGAAAGAAAGAAAGGTAATGGAACCGAGACCGCTCAGATCATGGTCGACTACCTGTTTCTCTCTCGAAACATCGTACGAATACAAGCGACTGTCGAAACCCAAAACATGGCGTCACAAAGAGTGTTAGAGAAGGTAGGTTTCAGCAGGGAAGGAACCCTTCGAAGAGCCGGGTTCATGAGTGGAAAGTGGGTAGATGGCTATCTTTACAGCATTCTCAGAGAAGAATGGAAAGAACCCACGATACTAACACGAACAACCTGGGAAATG
This sequence comes from Candidatus Bathyarchaeota archaeon, assembly GCA_963739305.1. Lineage (GTDB taxonomy): Archaea > Thermoproteota > Bathyarchaeia > Bathyarchaeales > Bathycorpusculaceae > DASPPK01. The sequence continues at coordinate 5,583 of CAVTZU010000018.1, forward strand.
GAATAAAACTTTACAGCCAAAATCCCAGCAACCGAAGAAGAAGCGAATCAACGAGCTGCAGGTCAGCGCCGAAGCCGGTGAAGGAGGCATATGACAAGGCGGGGTTTGAATGAATGGTTAAAGTATCGTCTCTGGGACTGGCTTTAAGTCGCAGTAGTAGAACCTGTTCTCCCTTCTGACTATGCTCCCCTTCTCAAACTGGATGTTTTTTCCAAATATCGGCCCTGCGTATGTAAATGAGTGGAACTCCCCGTTTTCACCACAAGGGTCTACCGCAGACGGGAGTTCCGCCAGAAACCCGTCATCAAACTCCCTTCCAGCAAAACTCCTGCTTAAAACTTTTGAGTCGATGCAAACCACGATTGCCTTGAAGCCGGTCTTGATGAACTCGCGAGCCATGCTGCTCGTATCCTTTCTCTTCCAAATAGGGAATAATGCTTTCATTCCAATTCTCGCAAGCTTTTCTTCCCTGTACTTCCTCAGGTCTTCCAAGAAAATGTCCCCAAAAACTACTGCCGAAACCCCCTGCTTCTTCTGGCGCAGGAGGACTTCCCCCATCCTCTTTTCGTACTCCTCATTCGAGAAGTCTTTTGGAACGCTCACTTCTTCCAACGGCAAGTCTAGGGATGCGGCTTGTTTTTCGATCAAAGCCTTCCGGACGCCGTGCATGCTGACGCGATCATATTCTTCGGAAAAAGTCGTCAACAGTAAAACTACTTCAAAACCGTCAGCCTTTCGGAATTCGTGAAGGGCAAATGCGCTGTCCTTGCCCCCGCTCCAAGAAAAAATGACTTTTTGCGGCGCTGCAACAACCATACTATTAGTCTCTGCATGGAGTTATGGATTTTGGCTTTTATAAACACACTTTCGTGCCTAATTCTATAAGGAAAGGGTTTTCTGCAAGTTAAAGTGAATCTCCTTGGTGGCACTAGCAATGAAGAAGCGGGTCATATTAGTTGGTATAGTTCTTGTGGCATTTGGTGTCATCACGTACGCGATTTTTTCATCAATCATTTTTTCGCAAACAATAGCTGTGAACGAGTCATTTACAGTGTTGGCCGGTTCCAACGTTCCCAGTTCTTTTCATCTTCCTAATAATGCAGATGTCTCTGGAACAATAAATCAAGTTACAGGTCAAACAACGAATGACATAGACTTCTACGTATTTGACAGAGCAAACTATCAAGTTTGGGCTAATGGCGGGCAGAGTAGTGTCTGGTACATCAAGATTTACAGAGCAACGAGTGGTGCGACATTCAACTTCAGAACAGCCAAGGATGACGACTATTATTTTGTATTTGACAATCCTGGGGTTTTGTTCAATGGTGAAAGAGCAATCGTTTGGTCTGCTTCATATGAATATAAACCCTATGGACCGTTTGCCTTACCCATTCTTATTTCATTTGTCGCCGTAGGAGCAATTCTTGTAGCAGGCACAAGTATTTTGGAACTTAAGCACAGAATGGAAAAACTTCGCACTTGCCCAAGATGTGGTCGAAGGATTCCTATTGAGAAAACGATATGCCCGCATTGTGGCTTTGACATCGAGAAATCTGTCCAATGCAAATACTGTCACACTTTCTACGATAGTTCTATGCTGAAGTGTCCAAACTGTGGAGCGCAAAATAAGTAAGCGTGCGCGCAACGCAACTTCTCCAAAGTTGTAGATTATGTTTGCGCAGTAGCGAGCGCGCGAGCAAGAACAAGACGTATAGCGAAAGAAGAGGACAGAAGATACGTTAAAAAACCCGTCCAAACAGAATATTATGATCATTGGGTGACACGTTGCGCCAAAATCCAGACTGAGCAATTTTCTCGCAAAAGCTCATCGCGTCCTAAAAGGCGTGTATAACGCACTGTACGGCTTTGTCCTGCACATTTTCAAAAGCATCAACCGAAGAATCAATCCGAGATTCCCAGTTTACCGTATGCATGAAGAAACAACTGAACACGTACGACACGCCGTCTACGTATTCATCTGGCTAATCCTACCATCGAGCATAATCTACCTGTTAGGACTCCAATTAGCCTTCGGCGAAAACGCATGGGGCTCAATGCTCTGGGGAATAGCGGTCTACTTCTACAGCAACTTCCTACCGGACTTACCCTCAATCAACCGAAAACAAAAGCTCAAACCCGGATCCACCGACCTTGCGTGGTATAAGAAATACGCACTGCTCCTCTTCGCACCTGTGCTTGTCTGGCTTCTATTCTCCGAAATACGGTTGAACTGGAGAACTGTTGAAACATACCACAACTTCACATCACTTGCTATCTACGGCATTTTTCTTTTCACGATAGGCTTCTTCGGATTCGCCGGCTACCCTTTCATACCACGAGATCTCCTCAAGGTCCTATTTTTCGCGTCTGCAGGAATCGCAGGGTTTCTGACCCATTTGAAGGTCGACCAGATCTGGTGACGACGCGTTCTCACACAAAATATATCCTTTAAGCCAAGCCATATACTCCGCCAAAAGTCGTGTCTTACCCGTGTTTGATCCAGTGACCTTGGCTCTTATCATCGGCGGCGCAATAATAGTAATAGGTTTTCTTAGTAACTACCTTCTCGAACGCACGGGCTTACCAGACATGTTGTTCCTGGTGGTCCTAGGTATACTCGTTGGACCAGTAACGGGACTGATAGATGCGACTACCGTTATGGGTTTTGCTCCCTACTTAGCTGGTCTAGCATTGATTTTTATTTTGTTTGATGGGGGAATGACCATGAACATCTACCACGTCTTCTCCGAAAGCCCAAGGGCAATAATCCTCGCAGCACTAGGATTCACGATCAGCGCTGTCGTCGCCGGTTTCCTGATTTATTTGCTAGTGATCCCAACTTTCTCGCCTCTGTACTCTGCACTTTTCGGAACGATTGTCGGAGGAAGCAGCAGCATCATTGTCATGTCACTCGCCTCACGAATCAAGCTCAGCGAAAAAGGTTCAACGGTCCTCCGTCTCGAATCAGCCATCAACGACATCCTATGCATTGTACTCTCCCTCGTCATCATCGAAATAATAGTACTCGGAGGAACCGTCGACGTACCGACCATCGCTAGGTCATTAGCAAGCAGGTTCTCCATCGGAGCCATGCTCGGAATAATCATCGGCATCGGCTGGCTTAGCATTCTGAAACGAATCGCGAAGGCATCTTACTCCTACATGCTTACCCTCGGCATTGCACTACTTGCCTACTCACTCTCAGAAACGCTGGGCGGAAGTGGAGCGCTCTGTTCACTACTTTTCGGCATTATGCTCGGCAACGAAAAAGAAATCTTCGGAATACTCAAGATGAAAAAGCCGCAGGATCAGGCTGTCGACCCTGGACTAAAACGGTTCGAATCAGAAATAGCCTTCCTCCTAAGAGCCTTCTTCTTTGTCTACATAGGTTTGATCGTCACGATGCCCAGTCTCACTACCGTCGTTGTCGGGGTAGTGCTGGCCCTAGCCCTGCTCTTGATCAGATTCGGAGTCGTAAACCTGGCCACGATAAAGAGCAAACTGGCGCCAGAAAGAGGAATCATGAGCGTCTTACTTACGAGAGGCCTAGCTTCGGCCGTGCTGGCCACACTCACACTCCAGTACGCAGATCAAGTCAAATATCCAGAAATAGGCCTAGTTTTCCAAAAGCTTTCACCGCTCTACGTCAACATAACGGTCGTCGTGATACTGGCAACAGCATTAATTGCGACAGTAGGAATTCCACTTCTGAGGTGGAGAAACAATCACAACAAGGCGAACAATCAGGCAACTGAACAAACACCATCTCAAACGAAGAGAAACAAAGGTGAGTCCTAGCAACTAATCAAAGCAAAACTACAACCTTATCTTGGTTTTCTCCACGGTATGGCCAAAGGAAAGCCCAGTTTGATCTGTGACTTCATGGAATTGTATCGTTATCTAGTTGATGATTTTGTTATTCAGTATTGCAGAAAACTGAAGAGGAAAGATTTCACTGTGAAATCAAAAGACTCTTCGACAAAACGGAAGGGTAAGAGGGAGTATCTGAACGATTCTGAGACGCACGATTTTGTCAGGGCTCTGAATCAGTACTTCCAAACCAAAATCGGGATGCCGAGAGTTAGAATGGGTGAACGACAAGAGATTGAAACGCTAATCAATGAAGAGGCTTTGCTGTTTGCAGCATATTTGAGGAATGAAAAGCAAACATGGGCTCCTAGAATCACCATCCCATCCGTTTCTGATTAGGAGCGCGCGCTTGCTATTTTCTACTTCGAAAATTTCTTCAAGAGAAAAAAAGGGTTATGGGTAGTGTTGGTTGTAGTGGCTTGCCAACAGTATTGCGTCGTAGATGTCGACGATGCTGTCTCCGTTTATGTCTGCGTTGGGGTTCCAGTTTGCTTTTCCCGGCGTAGAATCGAAAGCACCTGCCAGCAATAATGCATCATAGATGTCAACTACCCTGTCGCCGTTGACATCGCCAGGCAGCCCGCGGGCGCTGTACAGGTAGCCAACGTAGATCGGATCGTTTTGAATTTGCATTCCGTCCCAGACTGGAAAACAAATCCTGTATATCAACGAAGATGCGTTGTAATCTAATGTTATATCAGGCCATGAACCGCCGAAGAGGTCGTTAAGGTTCAGGTAATCTCTGAAAAACATTGTCTGCCATACAACTGGGCCGTAAATCTCAGTCGGAATACTAGAAAGGGCTGCAGCTTCGGCTTTTGCCGGGTGAGTTTCATTGTTTTCGTTTCGGCTTAGAGTGTAATTGCTGCGGAGAACAAAATCGTACGCTTGTGTCTCGCCCACGGCGATCTGGGCAGTGTCAGCCTCCACGGCTGAATCGTTCGCGCTTGTCGAGTTGTAAAGTTGACCGTTCACGTAGGTTGAGTATGGTTCCGACGTATAGGTTGACGTTGGGTAGAGCAAAGCCAGGCTCAGGCCGTCTAATGAGAACTGTGAGGAGTCCAATACGGTTATGTTAGCAACTTCTCCGATGTCGAAGTTTGTTTTCAGGTTTGAGACGTTGCCGTTGAGGCTGAAATCGTAGCTTACGGTCAGATGGTCCAGTATCAATTTGGCTGTAACGCCGATGGGAACCGTTGCGTTCTGGAGGTATGCGTAGACGTTTACGTAGGTGAAACCCCACTGGTAGTGCGGAACGTCGTCGTCCATCGTCTTCTGTATTGGGATTATGCTGTAGCTGTCGCTCATGTTTATGTACATGCAATACAGGATTTCGCTGTCTCCAGAAGTGAAGTTGGCCTGCGGAATGCCATCGCCGTTTTGGTCTCTGTAGACCTCCATCTTGTCCAATGCGCTTACCACAAAAACCTCCGTACCATCAGACAATAGTAAGTGCTGCCCCACAAGATTGGCGATCGGCGTAGGGTAGGGGTAGTCGGAGTTAGTGTACAGCACGTAGTTGATGATCTGAGTGCCGGAAACGTTAATCCAATCATACCAAATGAGGCAAGGCGAATCTGGGATGGCAATGGTACCATTTGCATATTCCATATTATCAACAGGCAAAGTTGAGGACGCATCTGCAAAGTTAGGCATACGAAACTGTAGGAACGGTGTGAAACACAAAGTGACTAACAACACTCCGAGCATGACTAACATGAAAAGCTTCATCTTTTCACTATCCCTCTCGCGGTTGTCTTATAGAGAAGATTTAATTATTAATACTAACCCTTGGTACACCACGTTCGAGAAACTGGTACGGTCAGCGTATTGACGTCAACCCTGGCGCCTTCGCCATATCACGACAAATCTGTTGTTCCACAGCTCAATCAACGTTTCGCCCTCGCGCCCGCTAGATTCTGATGGTACCTTTCTGTTCCATCTATGTTCATACCTGTATTCAGAACCAGGTATACAACCAATGGAAGCCTATTACTGGTCGTCCGTCGTGGTTGTCGTCGTTCGTGGTCTTTTAAGAAATCCGTCGTCGTCCGTCGTATGGTTGGTTGGGTTTGGGGGCAAAGTTTTATCCAACAGCTATCTTGAAGCAGTTTTTGTCAGTATTTTTGGTTCTTTCCATTCTTCTCTCAGGATACTGTAGATATAGGAATCTACCCATTCTCCTCTCATGAAAAAGCTTTTACGAAGTGTTCCTTCCTTCTTAAACCCAACTTTCTCCAAGAGTTTGTAAGAAGCCACATTTCTTGGGTCAGTTTGAGCTTGAATACGTTTTGTGTCTTTTGAGAGAAACAAGTAATCCACCATTAACTGCGTAGCTTCAGTGCCGTAGCCTTTTCCCCTCTCACTTGGCACTAAACTATAGCCTATTTCCAGTTGCTTGCCCGCAACATGCAGGACATAAAAATGACCTATGAAACCAATCTTGCTTCCGTCCTTTTTCTCTATAATGAATGACTTCTCTTCATGAGGGCCCTCAAACATCTTTTCTGCTTCTGTTCTGGACACCTGATGTAGAGGATTGTATTCACCAAAGACCTCAGGCTTGTTGAACCATTCTGCAATTAGTGGCAAATCCTCTTTCTCCATAATCCTCAAATTCACATTTTTACCTTCAAGCAAGTTAACTCACCAACCCAACATTTCAAGTCGATTCGGCTATAACTTTTCCGCAAAACCAAAAACCGGGTTAAAAGGAGGGAGAGTTATGTCGAAAGCGTAGATCAAAAAAACGCTGGAATCAGTTGTCGTTCACAAAAGACAAGAAAAGAAAGTGGCGACATGATGTGTTTTTGTTGTTCTTAACTCTTCTTTAGCTTCCTAAGCATTGAACCAGCATAGAGCCCTATGAAACTAACCACCAAACCAATGATAACGAGCATAGACCCCATAAGTGCCGAATAAGCGGACCAATCATAATCTGTCCACCCACTCGTATTGAACGTGCTATTCATAGAGTCCCTGAGCCAAGGGGTTGCAAGGGGATTGGCGAACCAAATCGAGAAGAATATCAACAATGTAAAGGCTGACAGAACAACAATAACTCCAGTTGCTCTAATTCTTGACTCCTCCTGAATCTTCAAGGCAAACACGTAGCCGACAACCAATGAAGCCACCAGAAACGCAATAATAAAAGCAAGGTTGTCACTCATCTGGTTAGAATTGAGTGGAGCAAATGCAACCATCAAGAAAGCATCAAGGATTAAACCCACCAAAACCAAAGAAACCGTAGCTATAATCACGTTACCAAATTTCAAACAATCACCTCCTTCGAATCAAATAATCACGTGTGTTCATGGTTCAGTTATAACTTTTCCGCAAAACCTAGAACTAGCTCATAAGGACTGATATGTCGAAAGCGTAAAACAGAAAAACGCCAGAACCCACGGGTCAAACGGGCTTAAGAACCATGTGTCCAGACTGTCCAACAGGAAAATACACTTTCCAAACTACATCTTGGAGCGATTTGCAAGTTAAAATCGAGTTAATAAATGGGCTCGTCAGAATAGTCAATGGACATTCATGACGAATCTAATCTCAGTGTCTAGTGCGCCCATTGCTGGGTTTGAGAACAAAAAATACTACGACCTTATCGGCACATTTGACGTGATGAAAAAGGTCTTCAGCGAATCGGTTGTTGATGGTTTTGAGTTGCAACTTGAGCCAGAGTGGGACCGTGAAAATGCACCCTTAACCGATGGTGATTTTGCTGATTGGACTAGGACTCCAAAATACACAACTGAAGAAGTTGTAGAACTAATCAAAAGTCAGCATTTGCCAATTCTGTCTGTTCATGCAAGCAGGGACGTTGGAAACTATCTTTGCTCTGATAAGGAACGAGATTGGCAGAAAGGAAAACATGTCATTTATGATTCATTACTGATTGCTGAAAACTCGGGAGCGGAGATTTGTGTTTTTCACATTTGGGATACTTGGAAAACCAGTTTCGACCTACAAAAAGTTGAGAGTATGCTTCTGGAAGTGGCGGACCAATTCCCAAAAGTGAAGGCATCAGTTGAAAACATTCCAACGCATTTAGAAGGTTATACTCCTTTTGGGCTCGTCAAATCATTTGAATACGTGACTATGGATTTGAGATGGGCAGCGATGTATAAGGAACTTGACGCTTTCGAGTCAATAATCAACGGTATTGTAAATGTTCATCTGCGAGGGAGTCTAAAAGAGAGTAGATGGGTCCTAGAGCGTTCAGACTTTGACTTCTATGAAACCTTGAACAAAATAAGAAAGGAATGGGGATACTCGGGCTTGCTCACAGTCGAGCCTGAAGGTAGAAGAGAGGGGTCATCGTTTGAAAATTTCCTAGAAGCGATGCGCACCTTGAAGACATAGATTCCTATTTGAGTCCAGCTTTAACATTTCCGCAACAAAACTGTATACTCGATTCCGATACTACCTATATACCTACCCTATTATGGTCTTGATTATACTATACCCCTCTTCCATGATAACAGACAAGACAGTGTATCCTGAACCGTGTATACTGCACTGACAATGACTGCCTTTTTCCACGGCAGGGCATCGTCGTCAGGGTTGGTTGGTTGGGGTAAAGTTTTATCCCAACCCAACCCCAACAACAACGACGGAAAACATTTATCTCTTCTGAAAACCATCCACTGCTGGATGCGTGAAGTTGAATGGGCTTGAAGGAAGAGGTACAAGAAATGGCAACACACCTAGGAGCTGACATTTTTGGAGTTGCTTCCGCTGATCATTTGAGTGATGCTCCATCGGGGCATCGAACCTAAGGATGTCCTGCCAAATGCGAAGTCTGTTATTGTCATTGGGATGAAGATGCTCGACGCTCAGACGGACATCCTACCTGTCGATGGAGAGCATTTTGCAGCGTCTCCACGACAGGAAATGTTCCGAGGGCACAATACCTTCATTTCGCAGGACCTTGACAGGATAGGATATTCCATTGCAAGGTTTCTTGAGAAGAAAGGTTTCAAAGCCTATCATCAGATGGCTTCAACGGGAGGAACGGATACACGTTATCTTATGGGCTTGTTGTCGCTAAAACACATGGCTGTTCAGGCTGGTCTCGGGGTTCTTGGCTATAACAGTCTGCTCATAACGCAAGAGTTCGGGCCAAGATTACGATTGGCAGCTATAGTGACGAACGCAGAAATGAAACCTGACACGCCTATAAACAAGAATTTCTGTAAAACCTGCCAGAACCCATGCATATCCTTGTGCCCAGCGAAGGCGCTAAAGAAGCCAAGTCGCGAATCCCACTACGAACTCAACAAGTTTGCTTGTTCTCAATACCTAAGCACTCGACCAACATGCAGCATATGCCTAAAGGTGTGTCCCGTAGGAAGCCAACGCATAAAGTGAGCTAAGAACTAGCACGCGCTGAGAACGCACATAAACTTGTGTTAGCTGGGCAGATTATCAATTCTTGGTTTCCATGACTGCCTCTCGTTCCTTAGAAACTTACTAATAAAAAAGCCTCTTCATTGATTAACGTTCAAGCTCTTGTTGTTCACCCATTCTTACTCTTGGAATTCTGATTTTGCTCTGGAAGTACGGATTCAAAGCCTTGACAAAATCGTGCGTCTGAGAATCGTTCGGATATTCTCTCTAACCCTTTCGCCTAGTTGAAAAGTCTTCTGATTTCATTGTGAAGTCTTTTCTGTTCAGTTTTCTGCAATACTGAATAACGAAGTCATCAACTCAAATAACGATAAATTCCATGAAATCACAGATCAAACTAGGCTTTCCTTTTGCGATGCTGTGCAAGAATCCAAGATAAGGTTCAAGCTTTGCTCTCTACTTCATATTGAACCTAGTGACTCTTGGGTTGTTCGGAATCTACTGGATTTACGTCTTGCTGAAGGACCCGAATGAACACTTTAGATACCACGTACAGATAGAAGATCAGCTCTTGACCACTTTAGAAACAGGTGTTACCTAAGATCTAAGTATTGCGCGCGCGCTATGCTAAAGTTTTATCGCAAATCCAAATCTACTTAACGCGACTTTTCTAACCTTCTTTTGAAGATTTTGACTCTTCTCTTCTTAGTGAGCGTTTGTTCTGATCTTAGAACAACCTGTTCAAACACAGGAATAGCAGACAGCTCAAGAGACCCAAAAGAACTCTTGTCGACATCATCGTGGGCAGCTTGGGTAACCTTGTTCTGTTTCCTGCTGCCACCTCCATTCCGCAATTGACCAGTTGTTTTGCTCACATCTAGATCCACGGATTCGAGCAGCACTGAAGCACGAATATCCTTCTGTCGCACTTGATTAATGTGCAACTTCAACATCCAATCGTGCAAAAAACTACGCCAAGGACTAACCCAAGAACCAAGTGAACCCCCAACTGAGGCGCTGTCTGAGAAAAAAAGGCCGGGGGGTAGGGTGTTTTAGACCTGAAAACACTCAAAATCCATGTTGACCAGTCCTTCTCTCGACCATCACACACCTGCAAAAACGTGATAGCCGTCTTTCTGGAACATCTTTCCACAAATGATATCTAAACATTCAAACAACAATAGTACTTGGGAGAAGGGAAAGTTGTCGCAGAAACAACTAACTAACCAGCCTTTTCTGTCGTCATACTCATCTTCTTCACGTAACCACCCTTCCTACGCATCGTGCCCTTCTCGAACCGTTAGGTTTTCAACACTGCAAAAAAGGAGGCGATAAGACATGAATAAAAGAAACAAAATCATCCTCGCCATCGCCCTCGTATGCATCTTCACAACCATAATCGTGATGACCAGAATCGGCCAAGGCCAACAACTAACCCCCACATTGTACGTTGACCCGCCACAGACGATATTCAACAGTCTCGTCGTGGGACAACGCTTCAACATCAACATCGATGTCCTCAACGTAAGCGACCTCAAAACCTACGAATTTACGCTCAGCTTCAACCCCAACATGCTCACCGTCGTCAGCGAATCCTTCCTGCCTGAAGCAAACCTGCCCACTCCAAACTGGCAAATCAACGGGTACGCAGGAACCTTCTGGACCAACGTAACCTACAACACCCCACTCAACAGCGTGCCACCCGTCACGATCGCAACAATCACCTTCAAAATCTCCAACTACGGAACAAGCCCGCTCACCTTCACAAACGACAAACTCGGCAACACCACAGGCCTACTCATGCCCCACGAAACAGTCGGCGGAAGCGTATCCGTCCTGAACCACGACGTAGCCATAACCAGCATAACCGCTTCAACAAACGAAACCTATGATGGACGAATCGTCAACGTAACAACAACCGCACAAAACCTCGGGTTGGCAACTGAAAACTTCACCGTCAACATCTACGCAGACACCAACCTCATCGGAACCACAAGCGTGTTTAACCTACTGCCTAACCAAACAACAATCATCGAAACGTCATGGAACACCAGCGGCTACGCAAACATGACAGCATACACATTAAGCGCCCAAGCAACCCCCGTCCCATACGAAACCAACCTCGCCAACAACGCCCTCACAGACGGAACCGTAAAAATCAAAATAATAGGCGACGTCAACGGAGACGGAACCGTCAGCATACTCGACCTACAAGCATGGGACGCAGCCTACGGAAGCAGTCAAGGAATGCCAAACTGGAATCCTCAAGCAGACCTCAACAACGACGGAACAGTCGACAAAGCAGACGGAATGCTGATCATACTGAACTACGGAAACCACCTATAACCCCCCATTTCTCTTTTTTCAAAACTCTTTTTCCCCAAACGCCCGCATATATATTAACCAACAACAGAGTAATCTAACCCCCACAGGGCCCGTGGTCTAGTCTGGATTATGACACTGGCCTGCGAAGCCGGAAATCCTGGGTTCAAATCCCAGCGGGCCCGCCACCACACTAACCGAACCCGATCTATCGCACAAGAAACTCGTCAAAGAACACGACTTTAATAGGACCAAACCAACAAAAGAAAACAGATAGCGCATCATCCAAGGTGAACTTATGCAACCCGCAACGACTAACACACGAAAATTCGTCGCAGTCGACCCAAGCAAATGCACAGGCTGCGGCATATGCGAATACGCGTGCACACAAGAAAAAAACGAGCACTGGGACCCCCTAAAATCAAGAATACGCGTCATCCGCCTCACGCCGATGCTCAACACCACAATGACCTGCAGATTCTGCAAGAACGCTCCATGCGTCAAAGCCTGCTCTGAAAAAGCCCTAACCCAAACAGAAACAACCGGCCTCCTGACCATCAACGAGCGCAAATGCAACGGCTGCGACTGGTGCATCCAAGCCTGCCCCTACGGCGGAATAACCCTTGACCCCGACAGACGCGTCGTCATAACCTGTGACCTATGCAACGGAGAACCAAAATGCATCGAATTCTGCCCAGAAGAAGCCCTAGAACTCGTTTCAGATGACGAAGCCGTCGAAAGAAAATGGATCACCGCCCTCGAAAAAATCCCCGCGCAAGCCGAAAAAATCACGAACGCCGTCAAAAAGAAAGAATGGACCAAGCATCATGTCAGAGGCAGAAAAAAGAGCGAAGAAAACCACTGAGAAGCTCGAAAACATAAGCAAAAGAAAACAAACAAAAGAGAAATGATGCATCGGAAAGCCTAGACTATCGATTCAAGTCGGATAGTTTCCCGTTCTCTGATCTTCTTGCACCACTGGCAACAGGTGAACGTGCCAGATTGTATGTTTGAAAAAGAAAATTCTCTTAAGCACGTTTGCACACTTGCATCGAAGGCAAACTCTTAGGAGACTACAAGTGTCTTCAGATAATTTCATCGAAGCACGGGGCCTAACAAAAAAATACGATGATTTCGTGGCAGTGGACAACATCGACTTTCAAGTCTACAAAGGCGAATGCTGCGGGTTCCTGGGACCCAACGGAGCAGGCAAGACGACAACGATCAAAATGATCCACTGCGTCCTTCCCCCTGCTTCTGGAAGGTTAACAGTCGCTGGCATGAACGTCACTGAAAAAATGAGAGAAATCAAGAAAATGATCGGAGTCGCTCCGCAAGAAGACAATCTTGACCCCGACTTCAGCGTCATCACCAACCTTTCAGTCTACGCACGTTACTTTGACATTCCCAAGGAAATGTCCCTCAAACGCGCCGCCGAACTACTCCGGTTTGCTCAGCTTGAAGAAAAAAGAGACGTTGTGATCAATCAACTCTCGACAGGAATGAAGAGACGACTCATTCTCGCCAGGGCTCTGATCAACGAGCCCCAAATACTGCTCCTAGATGAACCCACAACAGGTCTAGATCCTCAAGCAAGACATCTTATCTGGGACAAGATCCGAACCTTGAAAAAGCAGGGAGTAACGATAATCTTGACCACTCACTACATGGACGAAGCCGCCGTACTTTGCGATCGACTACTAATCATGGACAACGGAAAAATCATCGAGGAAGGCACCCCCGCTGAACTGGTTAGAAAACACGTCGGCGAAGAAGTTCTCGAAGTAGACTTCGAAGAAGACACAATGAACGTCCTAAAGCAAAAGTTTCCAAACGCGCGACTGGAAGTCGTCAGCGACAGAATTCACGTTTTCACCAGCGAACCTCACGGCGCATTTGAGTCCTACGTTAGAGACTTTCCTCGAAAAGGAGCCATCGTCAGAACAGCTAACCTTGAAGATGTCTTCCTAAAACTGACTGGGAGGAAACTCCGAGAATGAACGCAAGAGACAGGATCAAATCAAATTTCAGACTGCCCGAATTAACCTACAGAGTTTGGAAGGTATGGCGACGAAACTTCGATGTCTTCATGAAAACGTACAAAGTGAATTTCTTTCCCCCTATGCTCGAACCAATTTTCTATCTCCTTGGATTCGGATTAGGATTGGGCGCTTTTGTTTCCGGAAACATTCCAGGTGGTTCACTGATAAAGTTCATAGCGCCCGGGCTGGTGTCGATGTCAATAATGTACTCGTCTTTCTTCGAATGCACTTACGGCTCGTTCGTCAGAATGTACTACCAGAAGACTTTCGACGCCATCATAGCAACACCAATTAGCATGGAAGAAGTCATAGCAGGAGAACTCTTGTGGGGAGCAACGCGCAGTCTAATCAGCTCAAGCATCGTCCTATGCGTCGTTGCTGCTTTCGGGTTGATATCAAGCCCGTTGATCCTGCTGATTCCGCTTATCGCATTCTGCGGAGGGCTAATGTTCTCAGGGATTGCCATGTGCTTCACGTCTTTGGCCCCCAACATAGACTTCTTCAACTATCCTGCCTTTCTATTCATCACTCCAATGCTTCTGTTAGGAGGAACATTTTTCCCGCTCCCTCAAGCCGCACAGCTTCCCGCAACAATCTTCTTGCCCCTAACAAACATCGTCCTCCTGAACAGAGGCTTGATGTTTGGAAACCTCGAGACGTCGCTACTAATCAGCGTCGCTTGGATCATTCCAGTGACACTCGTCTTCTTCGTCCTGAGCATAAACGCAATGAAAAAGAAGCTTGTCAAGTAACCAATCTAGTCGTCCAGTCTTCAAGACGAGGAATCTTCGAATGCTGTTAGAAGCTGGTCTATGGCATTTCCAACGTGTTCCCCATTGTACCCTCCTTCCAAAACAAAAAAAGTCGGCTTCCCCAACTCTCCAATTCTTCTGCCAATCTCCCTGTACGCTTTCTTCGTCAAATCCAATGAAGCTAGATCTCCGGAATAAGTGTCGAAACCTGCTGAAACAGCCAGAACCTCAAACTTGTCCATAGACACATTTTTCAAGGCCTTATCTAGAGTCCTGAGGTACATGATATCTCCACAGTCTGGTGGGAGTGGAAAGTTGAGACAGTTCTTGTCTGAGGAAACACCTGTTCCAGGAAAGTTTGGGTGTCGGTGCAACGAAAGATACGTGACTTTGAGATCTCCGTAAAAGATCTCCTGCGTTCCGTTTCCATGGTGTCCATCTATATCCAATATCAACGTCGGTTTGTCGAGGTGTTTGACGGCTATGGCAATGTTATTTAAGTAGCAGAAACCTCGCGTTGCCGCGCCAAGAGCGGCACCGGCCGTTCCAGCGTGATGTCCGGGTGGACGCATTATACTGAAACCCTGAGTCTCGGCTGCCATAATCGCGCTGCCTGCCGATAGCTTGGCATACTCGAAAATGTTGTCATATGCCGGAGTATCAGCATCTTCCACAAGTCCTTTCTTGACCATCCAAACGTAATCATGATCATGAACTCTGACGAGATCCTCCTCTGAAGCAGGTTGAGGTGTTAAGAAATCGTATCCTTTCTCCTTCAAAATCGCATGAGCCTTCCGAACTCTTTCAGGGCCCTCTACATGCCAAGAACCGTAGCCTAAGCATTTTTCCGAGAAGATTATTCGTTTTTTCATAGATACGTACATCCACACGGGGATTTGCCGCTGATTCTCAAGTTAAAATATTACTTCCTCTTTAAAGCTTAGAGGTTCGTGGAGAAGCGACCACAGTGAAAGCCGTCGAAAACCCCTTCGCCAGTTTCAGATTAGAGTGCGAAACAACACTGGCCTCCGCCTTGAAAAAGGTCCTGCCTGAAATACAAATCTCAGAAATGGCTCTTGAGAAACCGCCGAACCCTGATTTTGGTCAACTTGCCTCTTCATTGTGTTTTGAAGTCGCCAAGAAGATCGGTCAAAAACCAGTCGATCTGGCGATGCAACTAGTCAAGAGCGTGGACAAAACAAGATATTCCTTAATCGAGAAGGTTTCGTCAGCTGGTGGAGGATACATAAACTTCCACGTTGACTTCGCAAAATTCTCTGCTCTAGTTCTGAACTCAGTCGTGAAGCTTGACGCAGAATATGGTTTCATCAAAACGGGGAATCCCCTAAAGTTGATCGTTGAACACACAAGCGCCAACCCGCTTCATCCGCTGACGATCGCCACGGCTCGAAACCCCGTTCTCGGCGATACTCTAGCTCGACTGCTCCAATCTAGAGGGCACACAATCTATCGCCACTTCTACATCGACGATGTGGGTCGTCAATCCTCAGTACTTGCTTACGGATACCAGAAACTGGGCTGTCCTGAGCCTGAAGGAAAGCCAGACCATTACATGGGAAGAATTTACACCGTCACAAGCTGTTTCGTTGAAATCAACCGTCTCAAACGGGAACTTGAACGTGCGAAGATCGTTTCCGCTGAGGAAGAGATTACGAAAACAACGCGGGAGCTGGACGAGTGGGTGGCCATCGCAGCTGAACTCAAAGACAAGTACCCCGATCTTTTTGAAAAGCTGCTGACGAAAATCAACGAGGACGAAAATCCGGAGACTTCAATAAAGATACTGAACCAGGCCTATGAGGCAGGGGACAAGAAAGCCAAACAGCTCGTAAGAACTGTCAGCGAGCTGTGCCTTGAAGGTTTCAAGGAGACTCTCACTAAACTCGGCATTGCGATAGACTCGTGGGACTGGGAAAGCGAATTAATGTGGAGCAAACGAGTGGAGGACGTTCTTCAGAAACTCAAGAAATCTCGATTCACTCACGCTGAAGGCGGCGTCCTCGAGTTTGATGCTGAGAAGGCGGTAAGCGAACTTGATCTTCGACAGAAACTCAGAATTAGAGAGGGCCACGAGACTCCGTCTCTCACGCTCGTTCGGGCAGACGGCACAACGCTCTATACCACACGCGACGTTGCATACTCGCTGTTCAAGTTCGAGAAAGCCGAAAAAGTAATCAACGTAATTGGCATGGACCAGAGCCTGGCTCAGTTACAGTTGAAGATAGCTTTGCACGCACTTGGATACAGCAAGTACGCAGACAACCTGATTCACTTCGCCTACAACCTCGTGAACTTTCCGGGTTTCAAGATGTCCAGTCGACGCGGACGGTACATCACTCTCGATGAAGTCTTGGACGAAGCTGTTAAACGGGCTTACGAAGAGGTTTCGAAGCGATCTCCACAGCTGTCTGAAGAAGAGAAAAAGAAGATTTCCGAGTTCGTTAGCATAGGCGCAGTCCGGTACGCCTTGGTGGAAGTTGACACTTCGAAAACCGTAGTGTTCACGTGGGACCGTGTTCTCAATTTTGAAACAAACAGCTCACCATACATCCAGTACACGCACGCAAGAGCCTGCAGCATCCTGCGGAAGGCAAAAAGAAAACCCGAAAACCCAGCTTACCAACTGCTAAAAGAACAAGTGGAACACGAAATGATCTTGACATTAGCCAGTTTCCCAGACACTTTCATAGATGCAGCGGAGTACCTTAAACCCAACCTAATCGCTGACTTTGCAAATGGGCTTGCCGACAAATTCAACGGTTTCTACAACGCTTTCCAGGTTTTGGGTGTTCAACCGGATGGACTCAGCGACGCCAGGCTCACTTTGACCGAATCAGTCAAGACAGTCCTTCGAAACGCTCTGACCCTCATAGGCGTCTTCGCTCCAGAAAGAATGTGAAGGACAAGGTCGCGTGCAACTGTGGAATGCCATGCGTGCTTTCTGTTGCTTCAAAGTCTACTCAACCATTAATCTTTGAGAGATAAGTCCTGATTCTCTGGGCGAATTTCTCGGGCTCTTCCACTGTCTCGCCATCCCAGAGCAAATACGGCAATGCCCACGCATCTGTAAAACTCTCTGGCCGTACGCCTGGCCTGCTTATCATCCTCAAATTTACGTCAAAGTAGTCCAGATGCTCATCGATGGGTCCTGACGTTATTATGATGTTGAAGCTCGAGTAGCCTTCGTTTCGGTAGAATTGCAGAATGCGTGAAATCCCTTCAGCGACTCCTGACCAATCATCATCGTCGAGTTCCAGCAAATGCGATCTGCCTCGAACTATTGCTTCAGCCTCGTTCATGCCCCGAAGAGATGCGAAGGGAACCAACCATTCGACACGGTTCTTCTTGAAAAGATATCTTTCCTTTCTTCGTTCTTTTCTCAACAGATCTGACCAATAAGAGGAGTTGGTTCTTCTGAAGTATGTCTTGCTCTTCTCGAGCATTAGCTTCACCAAGTAGAATGGCCTGTCTCGCGCCAAAACCTGCATGTGAGGATGTACGATAGAGGAACCAGCAGGCGGAAGATAGTTGAAAACAAAGACTGGAAAACGTATTCCAGGTTCAGTCTCCTTCAGTCTCTCTAAGTAGGCGATTCCTCCCTTGAACCCATTTAAGAGCAGTTCAGGTGTAAATTCGTCCAGTTCGAGGTGATGTTCTTTCGACAGAATAGTGAGAATGCTTCTTTCAGCGTGGCCTAATAGGTTAGGTATCACAACCGCGTCGCCAACAACGATTCTTCCTTCCTTGAGAAAACTCCTTGGGAACATTGGCGTCTTCGTCTTAACATTTTGGGCGCAAAAAGGACAGTTTTCCCTCGTTTTTTCAACCAAGGAATCGAGGAGTCCTTGATCTGAAACAAGAAACTTGTTTACGTAGCCAAGCATTCCCTTTATTATCGTCGAATTGCGTCCCGTCAACGGATCAGTTCTGTACTCGAAAGTGACCGTATCTTCCGTGAAGTTCTTCATCGGGTTGAGAATTATCGAGGTCTTCTGGGTTTTCTCAAACGTGATCATTCATACACGCCTTTGATCAATTCATTTGCCAACGCTTCTTTTTAAACACTCGAAGACTCTAAAGGCAAGCATCGGGCAACGTCGAAGGCAGGAGTGCATCTGAGGCGATTTTGACTTTTTCTCGAAAGAAAATTTCATATACAACCCACCAACTCTCAACAGAGGGCGCCTACATGAAAAAACCATACTTTACTAGAAAAGTCCAAGCCATAGAAGTGGGCAAGAAAAGTGTGTCTGAACTTCTTTCCGAGATGGGCAAAACAGCCTATCAAGGCCGAAAGCTCGGCGAGGCGGTGGACGTTTGGGAAGCGATGCTGAAGGAACCGGGACTCACTATCGTGATGGGTTTTGCAGGTTCAATGAGCACTGCGGGTCAATGGAAGATAATCAACTGGCTCATAGAAAATCGTTACATCGACGTTCTGGTTTCGACGGGTGCTAACGTTTCTGAAGACATCGTGGAAGCGATGGGTTTCAGCTACTGGCAGGGCGCACATCTAGTCAATGACCAGGAGTTATTAGAAGCTGACGTCAACAGGTATTATGATGTCTTTGGTAAGGAAACTGACTACCGCGAAATGGAGCTTCTGATGACGGAAGGTCTGATGAAACTCAAGAAAAACTACGCGTATACGTCTGCGGAGCTTCTACATGAATTCGGAAAATTCCTGAGCAAGAAGGGCGTGAAAAGCATAGCTGGAACGGCAGCAGAGAATAACGTTCCCGTCTTCTCTCCTGCGTTGGCTGACAGCGCTTACGGCGAAGCATTTCTCATGGCTAAAAACCAAGGGCACCCACTTGTAATCGATTCAGTGAAAGAGTTTGACCAATTCGTCGGAATTGGTGAAAGAACGAAGGATGTCGGCGTAGTTTACATAGGTGGTGGCGTGCCGAAAGACTTCACCCAACTCATGGCAATTTCGGTGTCCCCGAAGACAAAGGACCAAGGAGTAAAAGGTAGGAAAGGTCATCTTCGAAAAGGATTACAGGAGTATTACTACCCACACAGGTACGCAATTCAGATTACAACTGATTCTCCACAATGGGGCGGTCTTTCAGGCTGCACGTTAGAAGAGGCAATAAGTTGGGGCAAAATCGATGAGGGCGGAAAAAGAAGCGTGGTCTACTGCGATGCAACGATAGCTTTGCCATTGATTGCCCACGCGCTTTGTGAGAGAGTGAAAGTGAAGAGAAAGGCGCCGGACATGTCCTGGGTCTTCAGCGGCGTTTCTTGACTTTTCCCAGCCTTGTCATGAGAGCGCTTACCATCAACGGTACAATGATAGAAGCATCCCCCTCAATCATCATTTTCCTTGCTTTCTCACTTATTTTGCCCCATGAAACCGCTTCCCGAGGTCGCGCCCCGGACAGGCTACCATCCCACTCGTCGGCCGTGCTCACATAGACTGCATAGTCAAGACCGTCTTTGAACTGGTTCCACCATAAAGTGTGATGTTTTGATATTCCGCCGCCGATGATTAGTGCACCCGTTTTTTTGGCGTTGAAGACTAACTCGTTTAGTTCGCCGGAGTCTTTCAAAAGATTGATTCTGAAGTCATGATCCTGCGAAAAGAACCAAGCTTGGTAGCCTACGGCTCCGTCAGTGATGCCAGGTACGTATACGGGTATGTTGTTCTTTGCAGCCCAGTAGAGGATGGAACTTTCGTTGCATATGCGTTTTCCAATCTCGTGGCAGAGCTGCCTTGAGGACACCTCTTTTGTTCCTTCTTTCCAAAGACTCTGGAGGAGAGTCTGCATCTTATCTTCAAGCAGTATGCCGTAGCTTTCGTTCGGGACCAGAATGTTACCCAATCTGTTGATTTCTCTGTCGTGAAGTTTGCTGTCGCTCATCAGGAAAGAGCCTTTGTAATACTCCTTCCAGCATCTTGCAACGTCATGATCAATGGTGCCACAGGTCGTGACAACAACGTCAACGAGCTTTTTCTTCACGAGTTCTTTTAGTGCTCCTCTCGTTCCCGATGCTACCAAGTTGCCGGTGAAGGAAATGAATTTGACGCATGTTTTGTCCTTCACCATCTTCTCTAAGATGTTAAGCCCTACTGCCAGCTTTCCAGCGGTGAACCCCCACGCTTTCTCCATCTGTGAAACGAGTTCGTTGACGGACATTTCTTCAGAGAAGACGTAGTCTTCAACCGGTTCTTTCTGCTTCAATGTTTTCCACCGAGTGCTTCTAGATACGTTTTGTAGATTGCTCCTGCCGCTTCTTTGATTGCTTGTTGTTCCGAGCTTGTAAGCAAGTCCCATATGTCTGGTCCGAGAGACTTGGTTAATCGAGAGGGTACGGTGACGTAGACGGGTTCAGGCGCTGTGTCGAACTTCATCAATCTTGAGTAGCTGGTGACTTTTCCCGTGTTGAGTAATATGCCACGGATTATTTCAATAAAAGATCCAGCGGGTCCGTATCTTGTTCCGCCTAAGAAAGTTATGATTTGCCGGCTCACTTCTTTGACGTAGTTATCGCACAATCCTTTGTCCAGTTTCTTCCCTGTCTTCTTCAAATACTCGTCTAACGGAGATCCTTCAATTCTTACTGTGCTCCAGAGAAGAGCCGCGGCTTCTCCGTGTTCGCCGCCAACATATGCTTCAATCATGCCAATAGGAATCTTCAGTTCGCGGCTTATTATAGTTCTGAACCTTGAGGTCTCAAGGTTTGTGCCAGTTCCTATAATGTGTCTTTTTCCCTCAGCCGCCTTGTTAGCAAGAGTCGTCATCGCATCAACAGGGTTGGTTATGACGAAGTACCACGCATTAGGATTGTTTTCAACGCTGTTTTTCACTACTTCTTGAACGGCCGACGCGTTCTTTGCAGCGAGGTCTCTTCTGCTCATATCGGGTGTACGCGGAAAGCCCGCCGTGACGATTATTAGGTCGGCGTCTTTGACCATTCTACTGTTGTCGAAAGCGTCTATTTCCAAGTCAAAGCCGTGGCTTGCGATGGCGTGATGCAACTCTTCCTTTGTCATTTCTGCGAGTTTTGGTGCCGTGTCGACGAGTGACAGTCTGCTCACGTATCTTTCGAAAATCAGGCTGTACGCTACCTGTCCACCTACGCGTCCTGTGCCCATAACAGCTACATGAGTCATAATACCACTTGCTTAAACAAAGTGGTCAGGGGTTTCTATAAAACAATTGTGCCATTACAGAATGTCAAATAGAATTGAGCGTTCAGTCGACGAGGTAGTCTATTACTTTTCCGTACAAGTCCTTGTTTCGGTAGTCTTCGTAGCCTGCGTAGATGCTAGGGTTGTCGTTGACTTCAACGACCACGTATTTGCCGTCGAATTCCTTGATGTCTACGCCATACAGTCCGTTTCCAATCACATTGCACGCTTTCAGAGCCGTTTCCTTGAGTGCAAAGGGCGCATTCTCTCTTCTCATCGAGAAGGTTCTGCCCCAAACAAACGTTGGTTTTCCCCTGCGTTTGCAACCGTGTTTCCATCTGCCCTTTGGCATCATGTACTTGCAGACGTACAATACTTGGCGGTTCAACACGCCGACTCTCCAGTCAAAAGCAGTGGGCATGAAAGTTTGAACTGCGAGGAGATCTGATTTTCTGAAGTATCTCTTTGCAACGTCTCGGAAGCTTGTTTCGCATGCTACTTTTTCGACGTATCTTGAGAAACTCGTGTACGGCGCTTTAACCACGATGGGTTTTCCAAGGTTTTCGAAGATTTCCAAGAGTCTTTTGTGGTGCATTTCGTCTTTATTCAGAAATAGGGTTGGAATGTGGGGCACGTCATGTTT
This sequence comes from Candidatus Bathyarchaeota archaeon, assembly GCA_963739305.1. Lineage (GTDB taxonomy): Archaea > Thermoproteota > Bathyarchaeia > Bathyarchaeales > Bathycorpusculaceae > DASPPK01. The sequence goes on from CAVTZU010000018.1 coordinate 27,726, forward strand.
TTTGAAGAGTTCATATAAATGGATCTTGTTCCCACAGATTTGGATCGACTCGGGGTCGTCGACAACTTTGAGTCCTAGCTCCCACGCCGTTTTTGAAACCACGTAGGCCGTGAAAAGGGGATCTGTCGTTGCCCTTATGAAGACCGCGTCGTACTTCGGGATTTCTGGAATCGCTTCTCTGAACATGAAGTCAAACGTGTGACCCTTCGCGGCAGCTGCGTGCCTAAAATTCTCCAGCGCCCCTGACTCTTTCCGATCCTGAAAATTATACTTCTCTACAAAACAGGCAATCCTAGCCAACTAGGTGTTCACCTTTTTTCGACAACAGAACAATCTCTGTCGAAACCGTTTCCAAATCAGAGGGAAAAACCTCTTCACTTCGAAGAGGCTGAAGCCCGCACAGGTAGGCTCTTCCTTCTATGATTTGAACGTGCAGTTTACACATCGGGATCCTGAAAGTCTCATAAACTCGCTCCGAAATCCGCGCAACTTCTCCAGTGTACTCGCATTTTCCGAAAATCGACTTGAAGGATCGCATCTCGCCTTTCATTGGAAGCACGCAAACAGCAAACTTGTAATTCATGCTCAGGCTCTTCACAGCTCTGTACAACGCGCTCCTGTTTCCCGCAATCTTGTAGCCTTCGTATGAGAACGGGTTAACCGCGAAAACTACAACAGGAAACGCGAATTGGGTCATGATCTGCTTCACCGAACTTGTCATTAAATATGGCAGCGTAGAGATACCCGCTTTTGAAGCTTTAAGCAGCAGAATCGGCGTTCTGCTGGCGTCAATTATGCTTTCAGTCGAGGGAATAACCGGATTGCCCAAAACCTCCGCGTGCATTGACACATAGTAACCAGTTTTCAAGTAGCGGTAGTCCGTGTTGAGGTTGAGGGTAAAATCTTTAATCGAAGACTTAAGGAACGCTGACGGCTTCATCTTTGGCAGATCTGTCGTTAGGTCGATGTTAGAGACGACCAACACCCATGTGACACCAGATAATCGAAAGGTTCGGTATTACTCCTTTCATATTTAAAACTAACTGTACAGTTTCGAGTGAATTTCGATTTCTAACACAGAGTGCGCCCGCGCCGCGCGCGAGCGGGTCAAGGTGAGGAGTAAGAAAACAGAACTCAGAGAAGTCATCATCGACGTCTACTTGCAATTCTCAGAAAGTCTTATTCACAATTGCCTCTACTTCTGAAATCGGAGAGACAGATGGCCGCCAAAAAGAAAAGCAAGAGGCAGGAAAACTTCTTTGACACATGCAGCAAATGCAAGGCCAACTGGAGTTGCTGTCACGAAACGACTCCGCCCATAACGAGCCGGCGAAGGAAAATCATAGAAACCTTTCTCATAGAAAATGAAATTGGAATCGAGACTCCGTTCCTTGAAAAGGGCTACGTTTTCCCCAGATTGGACGAAGACGGATACTGCGTTTTTCACGATAGAAGGACAAGAAAGTGCATCATACATTCCGTGAAACCCGAAACATGCGTGGCGGGACCGATAACCTTCGACATAGAACGGAATACCGGGAAGGTCGAATGGTACATAAAAATGGAGCAAATATGCCCCCTTGCTGGTCGCGTGTATGAAGACACGGCGCGCATGAGAAGGCACTTGAAATCGGCGAAGAAGGAAATTTCAACGCTCATAGCTGAGCTCGATTCGGTTGCGCTGGATGCAATATTGAAGAAGGATGAACCTGAGACCTTCAAGTTAAGTGGGGATTAACTGTTCAGAAGCTTGTGCTGCGGTGAATGGCGGGCCCGAGGGGATTTGAACCCCTGTTCTCCGGCTTTCTTCCACGTGTGGTGCCCGGAGGCTTGCGCATCTTTGAGATTCGACGCCTTTATCCAGACTGGGCTACGGGCCCGCAGAGTATGTGAACCATGACTGGAATTAATGCTTGCGATATCAGATCATGTCTCAATAAGCTCTTCGTTTATCCACCATGCTTTCTTCTTTCCAGATTTCTCTCCAGGATAATACTCTATAACTTGCTTACCAAGTTGTTTCTTTGACTGTTTCTGTATTCTTCTCAACCTGTTCAGCACGAGCCATCTGTTCGTCTTCAAATATTCCGCGAGCTCCGGCGTTGTAGCGCCTTTGTAATGCATCAAGTAATCGACAATCTTGTGATCTATTTCATCCACCGCGAAGGTGTGAGGATTGGTCTTTCCACGATCATAGGTGAGTAGCTCCAGGTCAGCTAGATATTTCTTGATCTCTGACAGCTCCGTTTCCATCCTGTCAACCCGTTTTTCAACTGCCAAGATTCTATCGGGTTTAGGAGTTTTTTGCAGTTTTTCCATTATTGCGTCACGAATGAAATCGCTTCGGTCTCCATCGGGGACTCTCAGAAGCATTTCTTTGTACACGTTTTCGGGAACCTTGGCAGAAATGACCTTCAACTCATTCACTGAAATGCCTCTTTCATCGATATTGTGGTTTAGGTTATTTGATGGTTTCTATATCGTCATTCTCTAGAATTGCCCAGAAAAACCTGACGGAGAAGAACGTTACAGCTATGTTCGAGGCTCAGCCCATGTCGTTTGTAAACATGTTCAATTGCTTCGTATATTGACCAGTTCGTCAAACCGTTTTCTGACGATCTCGTGGAGTTTCCTTCGAAGCTCCTCCCCCAACATTTTTTGCTCTCTGACTAGCAGAGTCTTCCGCGTCAGTTCGACGTCACCAAGAGAGGTGAACCAAGCTTCGAAATCTCCTCTGCGAACATGAAACTCTATCGAGCTTGAATCGACTTTCTGTACCTTGTCACAAAAGTCACCCAGGCTCGTCGCAAAAGCATCCAGAGGCTTTCCAATGTCTGCATAAAAGTGAAAGGATTTCTCCATGGGCAGATACTTCAAGATTTCCGTTGCTTTCTGCTTGTCAACTTCAGGAATCCCAAGAGTTTTCTTTCCTTTTTCAGTGATTATGTAAAATCCTTTTTCAGGCGAACTTATGTACTGCATTTTGGTGAGCCCTAGCAGGTGCATCCATGCTTGCTTGAAGCTCACTCCGGTATCTTTGGCTATCTCTGCTGGTTTCGAAGGTTTGTCGAGCATCCACATCGTTTCTAGAATTAGACGTTTGACTGGTGATACGCTCATATATTGCACTTTGTGTATTTATGTCGCAAGTACCTAATAGGTTTTTCACGCAATTCTGATTTTCGTGACTGTTTTGCAATAGATGAATTGGGAAGCAAGGTTTCCGGAGAGGAGTTGGTTATGGTCCATGTCACCTAGCGTGCTAGTTCAGGAGTATGCGTGCACCACAAGCAAGGTCAGAAGCTTAAAGAACGTGACTCACTGCGCACTTTGCGCCTATCGTACTCGGTTCTAAACGGGAAGTTGCTGAAAACTTAGACGATCAGACAAGGCGGTCTCACCAACCAACCTTCTTCAACATCCAATTCCGGGACAAAGCAGCGCGCGCAAACGAAACAGTATATTTTCCGTCAAAGTCAACATGCAAATCCGAACAAAAACCACGGCAAGAATCAGCCACCGCCCTAACAAAAGCTCTATCAGCAGGGCTCTGCAGGAAAAAAAGACCGGGGGGTAGGGTGTTTTAGACTGTTTTTCAATCAAAACCCATGTTGAATAGTCCCTCACTCAACCCATCCTCCTCCCCTTTTTCTTCGGGTCTAGCGCGCGCTATCTGGACGCTGGGTCAGCAAGGTAAATAAACCAATGCAGTCTAAGTAAGGGAAGCTGCAGAACTTTCACGGTGAAATGAATGAAGCTGGCTGTTTGTGTCTATGAGTATCCTCCCAAGATTGTTGGAGGTTTAGGAACTTACGCTGCTGAAATCACTCGAAAATTCGTTCTAACCGATAATGATGTCACTGTGTTCACGATGAATGATGATGCAGGTAGCTTGCCAACTCGCGAGATATGGCGAGGCATCGAAATACACAGGCCACTGCATATCGATATTTCCGACTCCCTTCCAGACGTGATTGCAGAGGACATAAGAAAATGGGGACGGGGAATACACCTATTCTCAAAAATCCTTATCTACAACTATCTGAGCGCATCAAAACTTGTCAATGAACTCATAAGAAAAGATGGAATAAAATATGACCTTGTCGTCGCTCACGACTGGCTTTCAGCCATAAGCGGAATGACTGTCAAGAGAGAAACCGGGTTGCCGTTCGCTTTTCACGTTCATTCGACAGAGAAGGGAAGAACGCTTGGGAATGGTTCGACAGTCGTCAGCAACATTGAACTTCACGCGGCCAAACTCGCGGACCTCATTGTGACAGTCTCGTACGCAATGAAAGATGAGTTAGTGGGCTTGGGTTTTCCGAAAGAAAGAATTCAAGTCGCTTATAACGGGGTGGATCCCGAGAAATATGATCCTGCAGCCGTTACTCCTGAGCAGATCAAGAAAATCAGGGCAACTTATGGAATCAAAGACGACGAACAGATGATCCTTTTCATAGGCAGGCTGGTAGGCGTCAAAGGCGTTGATAAGCTCATCATGGCTTTGCCTCACATACTGCCGAAGAATCCTAAAGCCAAACTCGTGATCGTTGGTCTAGGCGACTTGCAGGAATACCTTACGAACCTGGTCAAAGCAACCAAAATGAGTGATTTCGTAAAGTTCCGCTTCGAGTTCATCCCGGAAGAGGAACGAATCCTTCATTATGCAGCATGCGACGTTGCAGTTTTTCCAAGCTTCTACGAACCCTTCGGCATCGTTGTGTTAGAGGCCATGAGCATGGAGCGCCCAGTCGTCGTTGGTGCAACGGGCATCAGCGGGATGCGAGAAATAGTCGTTTGCTGCGGCGAAGAACAATGTGGCTACCACATCGACCCAAGTAACCCGTCAGACATCGCTTGGGGCATAAACAGCGTTCTGGAAAACAATGAAAAAAGAAAGTGGCTTGGAAAAAACGGAAGAAAACGAGTTCTTAACGAGTTCACTTGGGATAAGATCGCCGAGAAAACCTTGGAATTGTATCAACAGATCATCAAACACTAAGCTTAAGTTCCACGTCGAATCGAGATTTACTCGGTGAGATAATGGCTGTCAATAATATCAGTTCGCGAAAGAAAGTCACGGTAGAAGCAGCCACGTTGCTTTATGATGGAGTCGAGAAGGAATACAAACAAGCAAAGCTGAAAGCTGCAAAGACGTTCGGGCTCCATTATATGCCGACCAACCTTGAAGTCGCAATGGAAATCGACAGAATCGCCGAAGAGAGGGAAGGACCAACTAGGGAGGAACGCCTTGTGCGAATGCGAAAAGAAGCTCTGAGGATTATGCACGTCCTGAAGAAGTATGATCCTATCCTAGTGGGCAGCGTATGGCGCGGCACAATACATCATGATAGTGACATCGACATAATCGTTCACCACGAAGAACCGAAAGAAGTCGTGGGAACCCTCCAGCAGACCGACTTGAAAATTGCGAGGACAGAATGGGTCAGCGTGACGAAGCAAGGAAAAAAGAAATCTTCCTTCCATATCCACGTTGAATCACCTTTAAAAGAGCAAGTCGAAATCATCGTTCACAGTCCAGAAGAAGCGTGCCTCAAGCCGAAGTGCGAGATATACGGTGATGAAATAACAGGGCTTCGCCCACATGACCTCGAAAAAGTTCTCAAAGAAAATCCCGATCGGCGTTTCCTGCCATCCTAGGACTCAACAGATTCTATCAAATTAATGAAGGGACTCTTTGAATATTCGCGCGCACTTTTCTGCTCGTTAGAACAATGAACGAATATTGCATACTGCGAGAGTGAGACGGTGGAGCGGGACAAAGAAGCAATCAAGAGAATGTTCCCAAACCTGGCAAAAGAAATCGGATCTGGCGAGAGCAAAGTCTCAGTGGACTCTGTAAGAACAGATAATGGAGCAGATGAAAAACACGCGATGCGAAAGAAATACTCAGAGTACATACCTGACGTCGTCGACTTTCTTAGACGATGCGACACCGTTCAACAAGCCGAGGAAATCATCGCTTACATGGAAAAAAGGGGAGAACTTGACGGTCGATACGCTGGGCAGCTACGGAAACAACTGAAGGAGAAAGGCGTGAGAAGTTTCGGAACTAAGAAGGAAGATGACTATTACCTGAAACATAGCGAATGTTGAGCGGTTTGATCCAAGTTTTTTGATCGCGCAAGCCACGTTCAATGAATAAGGGGGGTAACTATATACGTCACCATGGCAGTCTAGTCTCCAAAAGTAAATAAATGTGCTAACCAATAGATAGGAAGCTCAAAACTTTGGGAAAGTCGTGGAGGAAAATGGCTTGAAAAAGATGGCGTTGATGATCGCGATATTGACGATGGCCCTGATTATGACTGTTTCATTCTCATCGAACGTTAGATCTGCGAAAGCACAAGGCAATTACACGATAGAGCACTTGGACCACGTCGTGAGTGTGATGTCCAACGGTTATGTTCTCATGAATGATACGATTAGAATTTCTGGGCAGGCTCCAAGTACCTTTCTGTTTGGACTGCCGTATCCTTTTGGGCCATATGTTGTATGGTACGACGCATTCGATGCCAATGCTACTTCCTCAACGTTTCCAGTTACGATCAATCAGCCTTTCGAAAACAGAAGCGGTTTCTATAGTCTCGAAGTTGGCTTCCCCTCTGGGATGCCGCAGAACTTGAGCATCCAAGTGTTGTTCTCTAACCGGCTGGTTTTCCAAGACTCTCAAAATGCAAGTCTTTACACGTTGGTATTTCCAGGGTTCCCGAGCCTTACAACCCCGGTAAGTGCGTGTAATTCGTCAATCATTCTTCCGGAAACAGCCACGTATTACGATGGAACAATAAGCACGACAACTTATGCCCAAGAAAACCTCCCGTCATTCACGTACAACGTGTCCACGGTGGGTTTCCTGACTTCAGATGACAGCATGGGCGTCTTCGATGTGGATAAAATCAATCGTCAAATAGCTGTGAACGGGGGTGGCGAACTCACGGCTTCTGATTCTTACTTTATAACCAACGAGGCGGGCAACAATTTGACTTCGATCCAGGTGCTTCTTCCTCCTAATGCTTCTGACGTGTCCGCGCAGGACCAATTTGGCAGGACGATGGCACAACCAACCCTTCTCATACCGAATGGAGCGCGGTACGACATCAATCTCACAAGTACCACAGCTCGGCCGCTGAGCTATAATCAATCCACACAATTCACAGTGAATTACGCTCTGCCGAGCGACGCCTACATTAGCCAAGATGGAGCCAACGGCTACAACCTGAATATGTCTCTTTTCCGAGATATCGACTACTACGTTAACTTGACAAGCGTGACCTTCGTGTTGCCTGAAGGTGCAAATCTAGGGTCCTCAGGAAGTGGTCTGTCTGGTGTTTCATACAGCATAACGAAGGATGTTTTCACCGAGAAAATATCTCTCAATAAGGAAGGTGTCATTTCGTTAACCGGCTTTGTCTTCTCAATGACATACCAGTACAACATGTTTTGGTCAGCTTTTCGACCGACCACGTGGGCGATGGTTATATCCCTGCTGGGGTGCCTAGCGGTTGTGATCATAAGAAGGCCGCAGGCTCCTACTCCAGTTTCCTCTCCGACGGCTGCCACACGACTTCGTCCCGAATACCTCCGGTCCTTCTTAGATTCATACGAGGAGAAGAGACGGATCATGGCCGACATTGACTCTCTTGAAGAAAGAGCCAGAAAAGGAAGAATACCGAGGCAACGATACAAGATACAGAGCAGAACCTTTGAGACTCGCCTTGAAACGTTGTCAAGAACCCTGGCTGACTATAAGGAAAAGATGCGTGCGGCGGGCGGCCACTATGGTAGTCTCATGCGTGAGCTTGAAGTCGCAGAAATAGAATTGAACGAGGTTGAAACAAACCTTAGAAGCATCGAAACACGCCACAGCCGAGGCGAACTTTCCTTAGAGGGATACAAGAAACTGCTCGGTGACTACCAACGCAGAAAAGAAAAGACCCAGACTAGCGTAGACGGAATCCTCTTGAGATTACGTGAGGAAATTCAATAACTGCACCTAAATATTTTTATTCTACCGCTAAGCTCTTCATGAAATTCTGAAATTGGAAGGAATCCAAAATGGTAAAGATCGTAGTGGATAACGCTAAATGCACCGGATGCGGAACATGCGTTGACACATGCCCGGTGGCTGTCTACGAAGTCAAAGACAAGAAGTCGGTTCCGGTCAAAGTTGACGAATGTCTTGTGTGCAGGGCATGCGAGGTCCAATGCCCCGAAGCCGCGATTCAAGTTATTGAATAGATTTAGACCGGTTGTAACTATTCTCAAAACGACTAACACAATTGCCAGTAGTTTCTCTGAATTTCTTTCACTTCTTTCATCATTTTTTTCCCTTTGTCTCTGACAAGCCGGTTCGATACCGGAACCTTGTCATCAACTGTATACATGCTTCCACTCATTGCTGCAATGGCTGAGGCGGCTATCTTCCCAATGTATCTGACTCCGTAGCCACCTTCAAGGACCAGCACAAGCCTTCCACCACATGATCGTCTCGCCAGAGCGCCGATAGATTGGAAAATCTTGCGGTAACCAACGGCAGACAATGAGAGTTCTCCAACCGGATCAGCGTAGTGGCAATCCAACCCCGCAGACACTAGAACAAACTGGGGTCTGTACTGAAGAGCAATTGGCACAGCAATCTCTTTCCAAGCTTTCAGATAAGTCTGATCGTCCGTTCCGAACGGCAGGGGGATGTTAACAGTGTACCCGCACCCTTTTCCTTCACCGACCTCTTGCGCGAACCCGGTTCCTGGAAAGCCACGTGGGTCTTCGTGTAGGCTGATGTAAAGAACTTTGTCGGTTTCGAAGAAAGCCTGTTGGGTGCCGTTGCCATGATGAGAGTCAATGTCCAAGATGAGAACTCGTTCAAGCTTAAAATCCCTCAGCAAACGTTTTGTGGCTACAGCGACGTTGTTGAAAACGCAGAAACCAAGCCCATAATGTCTTGTTGCATGGTGGCCCGGCGGTCTCACGAGCACGAACGAGTTTTCGTAGCAACCTTGCATTACAAGGCGGATAGCTTTGACCGCCCCGCCGACGGCGCAAAGGGCGACGTCAAAAGTTTCGGAAGAGACAACGGTGTCTCCAGTGTCCAGAAGGCCGCCGCCTGATCTGCAAATGTCCCTGACCCCCTTGATGTACTGCATGTCATGGACCAGTGCGAGGTCGTCAACCGATGCTTTTTCCGGTTTGATGAACTGCCATTTTCTGCTCTGCGAGAGCTGTCCTTGTCTTAGCTCCTCGACGATGGCGTACAAACGCTTGGCTGATTCGGGGTGGTCCTTACCTGGGTTGTGTTTGTAGTATTCAGGTGAGAATACGACTGCCGTTCTAGGCATGTAGGGTTATCCCTTTCATGGCTATTCGAAAGATCTTCTGCACGTATTTCTTCACTGTGAGACCGTTTTTGTTTGCGAGTTTTTTGAGAACAGTGTTGACGCCTGTTGCGTACTGAACGGCTTTCTTGGGTCTATTGGCCATCGACTCTGGTAGTCTCAAGTTGAGTGCTGCTTGCCTTAAGACAAGTTTTCTCAGGGTATCGTCGAACGGCTGAATTTTCAGTTGAACGGGTAAATCCGCGGCGAATTTGACTATCTGCCATGCCGCAAAGGGTAGTCTGAGCTCGACCCTAAGGGAATTGCAGATTTTGTAGTCTCTTTCCAAGTTGCTTTCGTGCATTCGGATGATGTCCTTGAAAATAGTTGCGCTCGCTGCTTCGCTTCCTTCATTGACAAATTGGTCAACGTAACGCTTGTAACCAGCAAAAAGCTCGTCACCACCTTGACCCGCCAGCATAACTCGAAGATTCATCTTCGCGGCCTGCTCTGACGCCCAATAAATAGGGACGCCTATGCTCGCTTTGACGGGGTCCGGTTCTTCTATAGCACGCAGAACTGCAGGCAGCGTTCTGGAGACGTCTTCTTCGTCATATGTGTAAACCCGAATGGGCAACTGGAGTTGATCAGCCGCGGCTTTTGCGTGCTCTGTTTCAACTTGATCTTCTAAGCTTACATGAATCAACTGTACATTTGTTTCCGAATTCTTGGACAAGAACGCGATGATACCGCTGTCCAAACCCCCTGAAAACGCCACTGCCACCTCTCTCAGAGGTCGCAATCTTTCTCTCACTGCTTGCTCCAGCAGGATCTGTAACCTTTGAGCAGCCGTTTTCATCGAGAGCCGCTTCGGTCTTGAATGTGTGAGTTGTCTGGCCAGGCGGAACTTGAACCCTGATTCGTTCACGATCGCTACGTTTCCAGGGGGAAACGAGTGGGCAGATTCAATGCCCACGCTCCATAGTGTTTTCCGATCGGAAGCCAGTGCAGCGAAGACCTTGTTCTCGCCGTAGTAGAGCGGGCGCACTCCCAACGCGTCTCTTCCAACGATAAGTCTTTCGGGTTCCGCTATTGCAAAGGAAAAGTCGCCTTCGGCTTCCCTGATGAATTTCAAGGCGGCGCATTCTTTGTTCTTCTCAGGTAACCGTTGAGCAAAAACTCGGGCGTCCGAGCACTGCGTGTCCGTTGGGTAGGTTCTTCCGTCAAAGGCTACTGTAGCATCCTTTGTTCTGAGCGGTTGCGGCCTGTCTTCTTCAAGTATTCTGGTGAATGCGTATCCGATAATTGCCGATGATCCTAGTCTCAGCGTGCCCAGTTGTTGAAAGTCTTCTTTTGTTTGTATTGATCGTGATGAAGCGATGCCGTAGAATTCAACGTTATTCATTGATGTTGTTTTCAACATGGTCAACGCAGTTTCTGTTGCGTCTCCGTTGTTTTTTTGCCTGACTGCTACTATGACACCCATCGCAAGAACCTTTCAGTTCAATCAATACCTAGTAACTTGGTAAAACATTAATCTTTAATCCATCTAATCTAGTCCCGAGGTCAAGAGGTTTGCCTATTCTGCCAATAGACACGGGCCGATACGTGACTCCTGAGATGAAGAAGATCTTTGAGGAAGAATGTCGTGTTCAAAGAATGCTCGACGTTGAAGCCGCTTTGGCATGGGCTCATGCTGAGGTTGGTGACATTCCACGAAAAGACGCTGAAAAGATCAGTGCCATGGCTTCTTTGAAGTATGTCAAGTTGAGCAGGATCAAGGAGATTGAACGTGAGATCAAGCACGACGTTGCATCTCTAGTCAGAGCTCTTTCAGAAGTCTGCGGGCCAAGTGGAAAGTATGTTCATCTCGGAGCGACAAGCTACGATATCGTTGATACCGCAAATGCTCTTCAACTGAAAGATGCTTTGGAGCTGATCGAAAGGAAGCTGGACCAGTTTGAAGGAATCCTGATTGTGAAGGCAAAGAGATACAAGAAGACTGTGATGGCTGGAAGAACACACGGTCAACATGCACTGCCCTTAACATTAGGGTTCAAGTTTGCAGTGTGGATGCGTGAAGTTTCAAGGCACTTGGAGCGTCTCAGCCAGTGCAAGCAGCGCGTTTTGGTTGGAAAGATGAGCGGCGCGGTAGGCACGCAAGCAGGTCTGGGAGAGCACGCGATGAGAATTCAGGAACTCGTGATGCAGAGGCTCGGAATCAATTCGGCTGACATTTCTACTCAGATCGTGCAGCGAGATCGCTACGCCGAACTCGTTTGCGTAATGGCGTTGATAGCGTCTTCTCTCGAGAATTTTGCCACTGAGATTCGAGAGTTACAGAGACCGGAAATCGGTGAGTTATTTGAGTACTTTGAAGCAGGGGCACAAGTTGGTAGCTCAACCATGCCTCAGAAACACAACCCCGAGTTGTGTGAAAGAGTCTGCGGTCTGGCTCGAATCGTGAGGAGCCTCGTCTTCCCAGCGCTCGAGGACATTACAACTTGGCATGAACGCGATCTGACCCAGTCATCGACCGAACGTTTTGTCCTCCCTGAAACGTGCATCTTAACCGACTACCTGTTGTTCTTGATGAACAATATAGTGAGCACTTTGCGCGTTGACGAGAAACGTATGATTTTAAACGTTGAGTTGACTCAGGGGCGCCTTATGTCTGAAGCAGTGATGATGGCTTTGACAAAGAAAGGTGTGAATCGGCAAGTGGCGCATGAGCTTCTGAGAAAGCTGACTATCAGAAGCGAAACCAAACACCAGCCCTTCATACAAACGCTTCTTGACAGCAAAACTGTAGCTGGAAAGTTGACGAAGAAAGAAGTCGACGAGGCTCTCAATCCCTATAACTACTTGGGAACTGCCGTGAAACAAGTTGAATTAATGGCAGAGAAAACTGAAAAAGAACGCGCGGCAAGAGGACAGAAATGATCTTATTCCTGAACGATCCTACGGCCCTGAGCCCTCGTCCCGCGGATGGGAGCGACTTGAAGCCGGAACGTTTTCGAAGGCTAATATGGTTAGTATTCGGTCAACGCTTTTTGTTTCCATTCGTCTTGTTTTTCAAGTTTTTCCCATGTGTCCTTCTTCACAAACCCGCCGACTTGTTCTTTTATTTTTTTCGCCAGTTTTGGTCCGACGAGGGGTAGAGAGGTTAGGTCTTCAAGTCGAGCGTTTTTGAGGTCGTGGATCGTTTTGTATCCTGAGTTGAAGATGATGCGCCCGCGGACTCTGCCGACTCCTTCGAGTTTGACGAGTGGCAGTAGTTCTTTCTTGACTCCTTTCTCAACTCTCTGTTGGGCTTCAAGGGTAAGAGGAATGACCTGTCTATTGCTGAATAGCTGTGCGAGTTCGTGCGTGGCATGGAGTAGCCACTTTGCATTTTCGAGCGTTCGATAGAGATCTCCCGGTTGGACTCTGAACCTCTCCATCAACCAGTCTTCGCTCATCTCCTCTATCCAGGCTTTGAGCGTCATGACAGTTTTTACTTCGCCTAGGAACTCTTGATAACCTACGCTGTCCTCCCACTCTTCAGGAGGCGCAATAAGGAGTTCTTGCCTGTGCTCTTCCACGAAAAGTGCAACTTGGTCTATTTCGTTTGAGTACGGTCGCAGAACCGGGCCCATGTCAGGTGTGTGGGATATCATGTGCAGCAGGCTGACGTCGGTTAGAAGTTCGGGCTTGGTCCTCAGTGCGTCGCGAATTGTGACTGCTGAGACTGGGTCAATGTAAAGTTCGCTGACGCGTTTTCCGAATTTTGTTGCGTTGATGTTTTCGCCGAACACTTCGATCATTTCTTCATCATACAAGTACTTGAGGATCTTTGCAACTATGCTCTTGATCGCGTCTACGTCGTATTGATAGGCGTAGAATGTCTTTCCGAAGAATTCGTGGATTCCATTTTCAGTGTGGGCGAAGTCTGCTGCTATGGTTGCGAGAACATGGGATCTCATTATGCGTTCAACTGCGAGGCGGCTCCATATGCGTTCTGGGCGGGCTAAAATGTAGCTCTGGACTAAGTAGTCTGCTTCGTCGCTGGTCTTGGCTATGAGTACGGCTTCGCCTGTTTTGTCGTACTTTGGTCTTCCCGCTCTGCCCGCCATCTGTTTGTACTCGAGTACGGTTATCGGGTAGAAGCCGAGGCCTGCTTCGTAGCGTCTATAGTCTTGGATGACTACGGTTCTTGCTGGGAGATTGACGCCGAAGGCTAGGGTAGGTGTGGCGGTTAACACTTTGATTTTTCCTTCCCTGAATGACTGTTCAATTATTCTGCGGTGTCCACCGGCCAAACCGGCGTGGTGGAAGGCTGTTCCACACCTCACGAGTTCTGCGAGTGATTCGCCAAGTCTTGTTCTTTCGCCTGTGGCAAGAATGCGGTTGGCTTCGTGTTCAAGAGAACGTTTTGCGGGTTTGGACATGACTTTTGGGATTTCGTCCGCGACTTTTCTTGCTAATGTGACGGCGTTTTTTCGTGTTGAAGCGAACATCAAGGCTTGCCCGCCTGTTTTGACGGTGTTGAGGGCCAAGTTTATGGCGCCGTCTCTTGCTTTCTTCTCTATTTTGCGTGCGTCTCCGTCTTTGTATTGTATCTCGTCGTTAAGGAGGACTCCTTCTTTCAACGGGACGGGACGCCACTCCGTTGTGACGCATTGTGCCTTCAGCCATGCAGCGATTTCGTCAACGTTGTTTATCGTGGCGCTGAGGGCGAGGATCTGTACGTCAGGGTTGATCTGCATTAGTCTTGCCAGCACGACTTCCAGTGTGGGTCCGCGTTCGGCATCATTCAGGAGGTGGACTTCGTCGGCTACGACAAGCGAGATTTCGTCCATCCACTTCGCTCTGTGTCTGAGGAGTGAATCTGCCTTTTCATTCGTGGTTATTATGATGTCGTACCTTTCCAGCCAGGCGTCCGTGCTGTCAAAATCGCCTGTGCTGATGCCTACGCGGATTTTTCTTCCGTCTCTTTTTGTAAGCGTCGTGTACTTTCCGAATTCGTCGAATTTTTCGTTCGCCAGCGCTCTCAACGGAGTAAGGTAGACTGTTTTTCCGTTTTTTTCTAGGATGTGTTTGAGGGCGCAGAACTCGGCTACCAGTGTTTTTCCTGAAGCTGTCGGGCTTGCTAACACGAGGTTTTTGCCTTCAAGAGCTCCCGCTTTGATGGCTTCCTCTTGAGGAGGATAGAGTTCGCTTATGCCGGACTCGATGACAAGTTGTTTGACTGCGTCAGGAATCTTTAGCTCGACTACTTTCACTTTTATGCGCCTGTTGATGAGCTGTCATACGGTTGGGTTAAGATTGCTTATAGTGTTGCAGGTGCAGGATTTTACTCTTCTGGGTTACGTTTTTGTACAAGTAAGCAGTGAAATAGTTAAAATGTGAATGACGCGGGAGTGTTGCTTTGCATGGTTGAAAATGTCAGAGAGCTTCTAAAAGCGCACAGCGGGCTGAAGCGTGAAGTTTACTTCGACATCGAGAACTCGAGTCCTGTTCCAGACGAGGTTGTTGAAGCAATGTTGCCCTACTACAACAAGGTTGCCTATGGGAATCCGACTCTAACGCACAAGCCGGGATGGGAGGCTTTCGAGACGCTTATGGAGTCTTCGCAGAAGCTCGCTTCTTATTTGGGCTGTCGGAATGCTGAAGAAGTGAATTTTACGCCGGGAGAGACTGAAGCCAATAACTTGGCAATTTTGGGGATCGCACGTTCTTTGAGGGAGAAGGCTCGGAGGATCGTGATTTCAGAGGTTGAGCCGATAAATGTGCTGCAGGTCGTTGAGATGCTGCAGAAAGAGGGGTTCAGCGTAACGAAGGTGCCCGTTGATCGCGAAGGTTTCATAAATCTCGAGAAGTTGAGGGAAGCCGTGGATCATGAGACTGCAATCGTGAGCTTGTCGGCCGTGAATCATGAGATTGGGACTATTCAGCCGCTGAAGGAAGCCGTGGAGATCGTCTCAGACAGGAACGTGGAGACAGTTTTTCACACGGATGCTTCTGACGCGTTCGGCAAGGTTCCTTTTGACGTTCAGACTTTGAACGTGGATCTGGCAACCATCAGCAGCTATAAGGTTTTAGGGCCAAGAGGCGCAGGCTGTTTGTACGTGAAGGGCGGTGTCGATTTGGAGAGGATTTTGGAAGGTCAAATTGGAACGCAGAAGCTGTGGCCTGGCGTGGAAAACACGCCCGCGATCGTTGGTTTCACGAAGGCTTCAGAGTTGATTTTTCAGGATTTTGAGACTAATGTTGCTAGAATCAAACGGTTGCGGGACAAGTTGGTTGATGGAATAATGAGCATTATTCCTGAAGTTGAGCTTAACGGTCCAAGAGGTGAAAGAAGAGCTCCTGACAACGCAAACATAAGCTTCTTGAGGTGCGAGGGAGAAGCCCTCACGATCGAGTTGAGTCTGAGCGGGGTTTATGTTTCAAGCGGAAGCGCCTGCTCCAGGAGGCTACTTCAGCCCAGCCACGTTCTCATCGCCATCGGAAGGAAGTTTGATCAAGCCCACGGTAGCATTTTGATGAAGGTTTCCCGTGTTCACAGTGAAGAAGACATAAATTACGCTTTGGAGGTTATTCCCAAAGCGGTTGATCGCATCAGAAGGATTAGTGGTTCTACAGGAGTGTCATGAAATTGTCGCGTGCGCCTTTGCCGTATAATCCGAAGATTCTGGAGTTGTTTAGGAACCCGAAGAACCTTGGCAAGATGGAGGACGCCAGCGTTTCTGCCGTGGCTGGAAACCCGATGTGTGGTGACATGATAACGTTCTATCTCAAGATCAGCGACTACGGTGTAGTGGAGAAGGCGTCGTTTGAAAGCTATGGGTGTGCTGCAAACATCGCCACGTCGAGCATCGTCACTGAGATGATTAAGGGTATGAAGCTTGAGGATGCTTGGAACGTATCTTACAAGAGTGTGGCTGAAGCCGTTGGCGGTCTGCCGAGCGTGAAGTTTCACTGCGGCATCTTGGCGGTCGGTGCGCTCAAGAGAGCTATCAGGAAGTATTTCGAAATCAAAGGAGCGACCCCGACTTGGTTGCAGAAGGAGCCGAGCTTTGAAGAGAAGCAAGCTTTGGAAGAGGAACAGTTAGCGAAGATGCTGGATAAACGGATGAAGCTTGCGGAAGGAAAATGATGTTCGATCCAGATGAGGTTCGAAAGGATTTTCCTATTCTTAAGCGAAAGATCAACGGTTGTCCGCTCATCTATTTTGACAACGCAGCGACGACGCAGAAGCCGACGCAAGTAATCAACGCCATCAAGGATTTCTATGAGAATCACAACGCCAACGTTCACCGGGCGGTGTACACGCTTTCACAGGAGGCATCAGAACTTTATGAGGAGGCCCATGAAGAGGTTGCCAAGTTTATCAACGCGAAAGGTATGGATGAGACGATTTTCGTTAGAGGCACAACCGAGGCAATAAACCTCGTCGCGTACTCGTGGGGACTTCACAACCTGAAGAAGGGTGATGAGGTCGTTGTTTCTCTAATGGAACATCACAGCAATATTGTCCCTTGGGAACTGATCTCTAGGATGCGCGGGTTCAAGATCAGATATGCCGAAGTGGATAAGGACGGGCGACTCAACTACGGGTCTTTGGAAGAACTTGTTACTAGGAAGACGAAGATGGTCTGTCTTTCGCATGTTTCAAATGTCACCGGTGTAATCAATGACGTGAAGAAAGTTGCCAAGCTTGCACATGAGCACGGAGCCTTGATGCTTGTGGACGGGGCGCAGTCGGTTCCTCATATGCCCGTGGACGTTAAGGATCTCGACGTGGATTTTCTGGCTTTTTCAGGTCATAAGATGTTAGGGCCGACTGGCATCGGCGTGTTATACGGCAAGAGTAACGTTCTCAATAGGATGGAGCCGTTCCACGGAGGAGGCGCGATGATCAAGGAAGTCTCGTTCAGCAATAAGACCAAGCGATGCTCCATCACTTGGAACGTGTTGCCTTGGAAGTTTGAGGCTGGAACGCCGAATGTTGATGGGGCGGTCGGTTTGAGGCGAAGCTGTGAAGTATCTTAAGCGGCTTGGTATGGAGAACGTGAAGAGACATGAAGAAAGGCTGACGAGTTACACTCTGCCGCGCTTGAAGGAGTGTTCAGAAAAAGTTGAGGTCTACGGTCCGATGGATCCATCTGTGAAGTGCGGTATGATTCCCTTCAATGTAACAGGTCTGAGTTCACATGACGTTGCCCTGTTTCTTGATAGTTACGGGATTATGGTGAGGAGCGGGTTCCATTGTGCGCAGCCGTTGCATGAAATTCTCGACTTGAACTCTTCGGCCAGAGTGAGCTTCTACGTGTACAACACGATGAAGGAGGTTGACAGGTTCGTAGAAGTGGTCAAGGAGATCGGACAGTTCTGATGGCAACGGTTGATGATTACATTGCGAGAATAGAAGGAACCTGCGGCAAGGAAAAGGATGTTATAGTCACTTTCAAGTATGAAAAACGAGACGAAGCCGTCAAGAGAATCATGGAAAGAGCAAGGTTGAAAAAGTCTCTCGCAGGGATAATATTCGAGCTGGAATTCAAGAAGTATTCTTTTAGGCTTTATTCAAGCGGAAAGGTTATTCTTCGGGGTTTGGAGAACAAAGAAGAACTAACCGGGCTTTTGTCCGAGCTTCTCCTTTGAAGATAATCTTGCTCAGAAGATGTGTACAGTTTGTCTGACCTGTCTACTTGTGCCTAAATTCCTGAATTATGTCCTTGGGAAGTCTTCTTGTTTCTTTGTCGATAAGCCACAGAAGCCCTAGGTATATTAGACCTCCAAGCGCGGTTTCAGCGAGTATCACGGAGATTCTTGATCGAGTGCGGAATAATGTAGAGCACTATTCCCATGGCAGCTGCCGAGAAAAGGTATTTTCCTATGTTTCTCCAAGGAATTCGAACCATTACGGCTTTGCGGACAACGATGAACAAGATGAGAAACATGGCTGTTCGAACGACTGCGTTGATTATGCTGACGTACAGTGCAGCTTGATACGGCTGATTGTTGGCGAGATTTGTTAGTACATAGTATGCTGTCGGGAGTCGTGAACGCTGAATGGAGATATGGCAATGAGAACGCTATGAACATCTTGCTTTTGACTAGTTTGCGCAGAGATAGTTTCGCTTCGTCGTCAACGGTTTCGAACCCGTAAGGATTGACAGATAGAATCCTGATATTACACTTACGAATGCGTCGACTGCTAGTACCATCAGCACGGGACCTGTGCCTGCGAACTCGGGTCTCAGGAGAACTATGAAGGAGTCTGCCAGGACGATGGCGCCGATGGTCATAGGTATGGCGAACATTAGCACCATTTTCATGCAGCTTGTGGCGTCTTCGCAGTTTTTGTCAGCCATGAGCTTTGGGTAAAGCGCATAGGACAGGAACGATGAGTAGGTGATCACGTTCACGACTACTGCACCGGCGCCAAGTGTTCCTCGCGGCTCCTTCGCCGCCGAATGCAAATAGCATTATGAATATGACTGCCGCCAGTTGGTTGCCTACGACGTTGTAGATGTTTCCCAGTGATCCTTTGAGCCACTCGCGTATGTACGCAAAACTTGATCCGCTTGTTCAGTTCCGCGGCGACCAATACTGGCCATCGAGTATAGGTCTCGAAATTGCGAAACCTTCCATGGTCGCGACGGAGTAGAGAAATTGGACGAGAAATTGCTGGAATACCTTCAGACGAGTCATGTAGGCGACTGTGCATTGCATTTTCTCTGCCTTACTGCACGAGCAATAACCGTGCCAATCGCTGTAGGTTACCCTTAACGCAATCAAGGTTCAAGCAACGCCGTGTGGTCGCAAGTACGTTACAGCCATTATCTGACTCGGATGAGCAGGTATCGTTGAAGTTAGCGCCTGCGAAAAGATGTGAAGGTCGAAATCCCGTGGAAAAGTAGTATGGAAATCCCGGTTGCTGCTCTTAGATGGCGAGGTTTTTCACCAACGTTCCTGTTCTGGTGGATCGTACTTTGTCTCGTGTGACGTATCGCCATAGCAGAATGAAAGTACAACTTGACAAGGACAGTAGCTGCTCACATCACGAATGTCTGAACCACACGATCGTACTCAACTCGCTGAGCGCTCGGCTATTATGAACTGAAAGATCAGGCCAGTTAAACGCTGGTTAGCTTTGCTGCAAAACTGATAAAGCCAGAATGTTCCACGGATATCTTTCGCTGAAACTGCCATGTTTTTTACGCGCATATTTGCCGTGATGCTATCTAAGGTTGCTTCGTTGCTGAACTCATACATAACGCACGGCGAGGTCAAATTGACGACCTTCGAACAAAAGATATGTCAAACGTGGACGTCAGCGAGCGAGAAGCCTGATTCTCATTCTAGTTCTGCTGATCCAGTTGTAGACCGGAAAAAGAGGTTTCTTAATCGCTTGCGGAAGCACATCCTTCAGTTCTCTGTGAAGACCCAGTCTGATCGCCATCTCTCCTTTCGTTGTGAGAGGAATGTAGTACCGGGTCAATTCGAACTTCTCGAAGCCATTGCTTTGTTTGAATTTGTCCAGAGACGGATGATTGCCCATTCTGCCGTACATGACCCAATCCATATGCATATTTGCACTTACTTCAATCGCTTTCGCAACCAGACTGTTGTTCACTGCTTTGTCCCGGTGCCGTTGCATCGAAAGAATCTGCGAAATAATGATTATCTTGTCACCTTGAACAAGCTGTACGAATCCGACCAGCTCGTTGTCTAGGTATGCTCCAACGTAGATGCAGTTCTTCGAGGACCTCATTTCTCTGTCAATATTCTGCAAAGAGACTCCGTAATGAGGGAACGCTCTTTCTTGTCGTATGGGCGTTTCATTGTACATCCTCCAGATTCCTTCGGCGAGTTTCTCGTTGGGTTCAGCAACTTGTGCCCTGATCCCGCTTTTCTCTGCTTTACGAATCATGTTGCGCGTCTTCTTGTCAATGCTCTTCCACCATTCATCGAAGCTAAGCAATTTCAATAAGGCTATGTTGTCTTTCGCTTTTGACCACGTTCTGGCGGGGTTTGTTACGCTGAAGCACCATTTTCTCTCGAGGAACGTGAAAACGTCGAAGCCTCTTTCCTCGAGTTTTTGAATGAGTTGTGCACTGGGTACTACGTTCTTTTCATATTCTCTAATGTCTCTGCCAACGTTCATGAAAGCCTTTCTTTGCAGCCTGACAGATTCAATGTCAGCGTCCACTTCCAGAATCTGCTTGAAGACCTGATAGAAAGATCCTCTGTGGTTTAATGTTCCTTTTTGGAAAAGCCAGATAGGGTGGAAGTACATGACGTATCCTTCTCTTAGACGTTCTTCAGTAACTCGAAGAGTTTCTTGAGCTGAATGCGAATAAGCCAGACTGTCTATTCCGATCGTAGGGAACTGATGGAACGATTGCAGCGGGAAATCTTTCCGAATCTTCGGGGCCTTTGATTTCCAGCGTCTCCACATTACTCTGGCGAGAACGCGTGCTGTTCCGTGAATTGTGTAATAACTTGTTTTTCTCCCGGTCGCCTTTTCAAGTAACTGCATTTCTTTTTCTGGGTCGTTAACAACGTGAAGAGCGATCTCGTGTTTTTCATTGTCTATCATCCGCAGTAATTGATCGTCAGGAATCGTCTTCGGCGTAAAGAACCAATATGCCTTCAGGTCTCTCTTTGATTCGTTTATCATTCTCGCAACTATTTTGGAATTCTTGAGATAGTCCCCACCAATTTGGAGTCCCAAGAACGTGTAAAAGAAGCTTCTTATTCTTGATGGATAAGGATAGTCAACGTCTATTCTGAGTCTTATCAAAGTTGATACCGTTTATGTTAAGCTTTTGTGACTATTCTTTCCTAGTCTCTTTATAGGTTTCCTTTTCCACAAGGACTGCTGTGCTGTCCGCGAGGGTTCATCTTATCGCTAGCGAGTCGCACGTTGCGAAAATCTCTTGAACCTATGAATAACAGCGGTTAGATATGTTGATCGAGTATTGTGCATCATTCTGCTTGAATCATCTGTGAAAGGGAGTAAGTCCAGTTTGTTGCGTCAAAAGAAGAAGGAATTAATGAGAGCTGCACAATAAATGATGTCACAATTGTGGTGATGATGGAAGACATTGGTGGAGAGCCCAAAGAAACATTCATTATCCACTTTATTATACGATTGCAGCATGCTATTGAGGGTTCAATAATGAGGGAGTTGGAATGACGAAGATTGCGTTAGTAACTGGGATGACATGAATGTTCAAAGACAAGACTGTACTTATAACAGGTGGAACAGGCTCATTTGGACGATGGATTCTGAAAGACATTCTCAGAAATTCCGTTAAGGAGATACGCATTCTCAGTCGAGATGAAGAGAAACAGCTTGATGTTAGACGTGAAGCCAATGATT
Organism: Candidatus Bathyarchaeota archaeon; assembly: GCA_963739305.1. Taxonomy (GTDB): domain Archaea; phylum Thermoproteota; class Bathyarchaeia; order Bathyarchaeales; family Bathycorpusculaceae; genus DASPPK01. The sequence goes on from CAVTZU010000018.1 coordinate 49,440, forward strand.
CCCGGATAAAATTCTACATTGGTGACGTAAGGGACTACGACAGAGTCATGCAGGCATGCAGAGGAGTCGACGTCTTGTACCATGCGGCAGCACAAAAGATCATCGATTCTTGCGAGGAAAACCCCACAGAAGCTTTAAAAACCAATGTTTTGGGGACATGGAACGTGAAAAGAGCCGCAGTAGCTTGTGATGTCGAAAGAAGTGTTCTGATTTCAACAGACAAAGCTGTTAAACCAGTGAACTTGTATGGAATGACAAAAGGCATGGCTGAGAAAATATGGATACGTAATGAGGATGCAGAGTCAAAGACGATTTTTGCAGTAGTCCGATATGGGAATGTAATTGGATCTCGTGGTTCAGTTGTCCCTTATTTCAAGCAGCTGATTGAGGATAAGAAACCTCTGCCTATTACTCATCGAGACATGACTAGGTTTCTCGTTACTCTTAAGCAAGCAACAGAGCTGGTATTTCACGCAACTAAACACAGTACTGGTGGAGAAATCTTTGTGCCTGATCTTCCTGCGTGCAGAATTGTTGATCTAGCAAAAGCCATGGCAGGAGACAAGTATCCTCTCAATTTTGTTGGGATACGGCTTGGAGAGAAGATACACGAATGTCTGATTCAAGAGTACGAGATGCATAGAACCGAGAAGAAGGGCAGATATTTCATTATTCATTCTGACTTGCAACTTAATCACAGTGATTTGACAGAAGAATTCACCAGTGACAAGACTAGGCTGCTGGATAAGAAAGGAATACTTGCTTTGTTGAAAGAGGCAGGATGGGCTTGACATGAAAGTCCTCATAACAGGAGGCACTGGAAGGCTTGGCAAGGAACTCGTAAGGGTCTTTCCAGAATCTTTGCATCCGAGAAGACAAGAACTTGAAGTCGAAATGGAGTCTCAGGTGGACAACTACATTTCTGAAAAGAAACCTGACGTCATAATTCATACCGCGGCGGTTACTAGTGTAACCGATTGTGAAGAGAATAGAAAAAAAGCATACGAGACAAATGTTGGGGGAACAGAGAACCTAATTGATGCTTGTCTCCATCATGATTCCGACTGTTATTTTGTGTTGATTAGTACAGCGTGTGTTTTTCGTGGTGATGTTGGCAACTACGTTGAAACTGACCTGCCATATCCCAAGAACTACTACGCCCTCACAAAACTGCTTGCAGAATGCGTGGTAGAATATTCCGGGTTGAAATTCCTCATCATAAGAACTAACTTTGTAGCTCGTGAAAAATGGCCGTATCCGAAAGCTTTCACAGATAGATATGGCACCTACCTCTTCGCTTCCGACGTGGCGTCAGCGGTTAAATCTATGGTCGAGCAGAAACTTACTGGAATTGCTCACGTATATGGTGATAAGAAGATGTCGATGTTTGAACTTGCCAAGATTACAACGCCAGATATCCAACCTATGACCTTGGCAGATTATCATGGTGTTCCACTAACTGTTGACATGAGTTTGTCGTCTATCAGAATTAAGTCGTTCAGAATAGGTAAATGAGGGTTTATGATGAGTGCGACAAGAACTCTTTGGAAAGGTGTCGGCTATATGCTTGGTAGAATGCATAGTGAATTTGCGGTTCCAACTGCAGTTGAGCTTTGTTTGACGCATTTGTGTAATATCGATTGCGTCTATTGTATGCGACAGAGTTTCAAGCCTAAAGCTGGTTATATGACACTGGAAAATATCAAAACTTTAGTCAAGAGAATGCCATATATTTGGAATATTACAATTCAAGGATTATGTGAACCTTTTCTCAATCCGGAGTGTCCAGAGATTATTGAGTGGCTCAAAAGCCAAGGTTACCATATCAGCTTTACAACTAATGGAATGGTATCTTTGACTGGGAAAAGATTAGACTGTCTAAGATCTGTAGATGACTTTTGTATGTCTATAGATAGTAGCGATCCTGAGACTTTCACTTATCTTCGTGGGGGTGCAAAGCTTCCAATCGTAATGCAAAACTTGAAGAGGGTTGTAGACATGAAAAGGAGTTTAGGTTTGAGCAAACATGATAACCCTCCATTTTATGTGAATGCGGTAATAACGTCCATGAATTTTGATCAAATACCTGAATTGCTCAAGATGTTAGAACCCTATGAAGATCAAATTACATACTTACAAGTTAATTCTGTTTCACGACCAGATTATAGCAAATTTGAACCGCTAGCCATAAAACATGACAAAGATTTTGAAGCAAAAATACAAGATCTTAAAGAGGTTATCAAACAGTCTAAAATAGCAGTGGTGGGTCTTGACTACATGCTTGTCCCAAGTTATAATTGGAAAGATTGTCCTATGGCTTGGGGAAATCTTTGGGTAGAACCTAATGGAGACATATACAATTGTTATGGTTTCGATTACGTGATAGGTAATGTATTCAAAGATAGCCCATTGTTAGCATTTAATGGCAAAAAGCAAAGAGATTTTCGCAAGAGACTTATGGCAGAAAATCCTCCACTAAAACAATGTCATTCTTGTAATTTTGCAAGAGAAGGTTGGCAAATTCACGGAGGATACGTTGCACGTTCAAGAGAATTAAGTGTAAATAAACCTATGAGCTTTTACGAGGCTTTCAAGCATGTCTTAGTGGTTTTGACAAGAAAAGGGAGATATTCATTCTGATACTGAGGAACAAGAAAGTCTTAGTAACTGGTGGCGCCGGTTTCATAGGCTCGCATATAGTAGACGAATTGGTGAGAAGAGGCTGTGAAACAACAGTAATGGACTACTTGCCGAATAATCAGGCGAGAAATCTTGAGCAAAGCAAAGGCTCCATAACCCTGATCAACGGATCGGTCACGAACAAGAAAATGGTGAGAGACAACCTTGATGTGGACGTTATCTTTCATGAGGCAGCATGCAACCTCGTCTCCTCAATGCAATCGCCCATTAATGCTCTGATGGTAAACACGAAAGGAACACTGAACATTCTGGAAAGTATGAAGGAAAAATCAAGAGAAACCGTTTTGGTATATGGAAGTACAGGGAGTGTGTACGGGCAATCCTTGTATTCACCACAAGATGAGAACCATCCTTACAATCCAACAAACCCGTATGCCATAAGCAAATTTGCTGCGGAGCGATATGTCAATTTCTTCGCCAAACAATATGGACTGAAAACAGTCTGTTTGCGATACTACAATGTTATAGGACGACGGCAAAACTACGGAAAAAATGGCGGTATTGTTTCAAGCTTCATCATACGCGTCCTGAACGGAGAACCACCTGTCATTGAAGGCGATGGAACAGAGAAGAGATGCTTCACGGGTATCAAAGACGTCGTGAGGGCTAACGTTTTGGGATATGAAGTTGAAAAAGGCTATGGATTAGCGTTCAACATTGCCGGATCCGAAGTGACCACGATAAATGAGTTGGCAGTTCTGATTTGTTCTTTCTCAGAGAAACCTCCCAAACCTTTGCACGTGAAGTCGAGAACAGGGGAAACGTATGATTTTGAGCCTAGCATAGCTTTGGCTCGCAGTGTGTTAGGATATTCGCCCAAAGATAAATTAAAAGAGATTGTTCCAGATTTGATGGAGTGGATTAGAGGCGAATTGCAGATAGAAAGCGGACCTGGAAGAATGAGAAAATGAAATACAAGAACGTGCTAGTTGTGGGAGGAGCTGGATTCGTAGGAAGCCATGTAGTAGACGCATTGGTTCAAAATGGAGCTGAAAAGATAGTTGTCGTCGACAACATGTTTCTGGGAAAGACCGAGAATCTCAATGAAGCAATCCAGAAAGGGAACGTCATCGTTTACAAAGAAGACGCGCGATACTTGACTGCTCTTGAAAACATTATTGAACGCGAAAAACCGGAGGCAGTTTACAATCTTGCAGTAAAATGTTTGCCGTATGGCTTCATTGATCCAGAGGGCGCATTTATGACCGGGGTTGAAATCGCACATAACCTTGCTAACCTTCTGAGAAAGAAGAAGTTTGAGAGATTGCTGCATTTCTCTAGTTCTGAAGCATACGGCACGGCGGTACACGTGCCAATGGATGAGAATCACCCGCTAGACCCGAACAGTCCCTACGGAGCTGGAAAAGCAGCTGCTGACTTACTGTTACTTTCCTACTATAAATTGTTCGGTCTTGAGGTTAGCATTATCCGTCCTTTCAACTTCTACGGTAAACGACAGAACATGGAAGCCTATGCTGCAGTTGTCCCAGTAACAATTTGGAGAATACTTAACGGCGAAAAACCGATTTTGGAAGGGGATGGTCTACAAACTCGTGACTTCACATACGTCAAAGACGGTGCAGAGGCCGCCGTCAAAATGATGGATTGCGACAAAGCAGTGGGCAAAGTCGTGAACGTTGGACAAGGCACGGAAATGGACATCAAGACAATCATCTCAATGATATGCGACACGCTTGATTATCCTCCAGACAAAATAGAGCACAGGCCTCCAAGACCATCAGACGTCCGAAGACTTCACGCAGACATAACTCTGGCAAAGAAAATGCTAGGATACTCACCGAAAACAAGTTTTAACGAAGGCATTGGACTCACCATAGATTGGTTCAGATCAAAGGTGGAATCCAAACAAGCAAAATCTTGAAGACTTTTGAAATAACGGAGTCACTGAAATGCGAATTGCGTTCGTTGTTGCTAGAGTTGGAGAGGAAAGAAACATCATTCAAAGACTTTCATTGATTCTAGCTGATGAATTGAGAAAATCCAATGATGTTGTTGACATTTTTCCGTTTAAAAGAAAGACAGTGTTTAGTTTTCGGCCATATAAGAAATTCAAATGTTACGACTGCGTTCTGATAGCAAATGTTGGTCTTCACTGTGCTTATTTCTCTTTGTTTAAGAGGCTTGGTCTAATCAAGAAACCCCTTGTTGTAATATCTTTTGGTTCAGATATACGTGCCACAAATAACAGATGGATTAATCTTTTCAACCGAATGAGCAAAGCAGCTGTGAATTTATTGATTGTTACAAATCCTGATTTGAAAGAGATCGCTGAAAGACGTGGATATGCTCATGTCCAATATGTTCATAGTTGGTCGAGTGAGTTATCATGAAAATCTTATTTGCTGGTAGGCTAGTTGATTTCAAAGATCCCATCACTTTTATCAAAGCAGCTTGTTATGATTCAACACAAAAATTCGATTTCATAGTCGCTGGTGATGGCGAACTGATGGGAATCTGTAAGAAATTGGCTGAAGATCGCAAAAATGTTCAAATGCTAGGCTGGCTAAAGCAAGATGCTGTTAACAATTTGATGCGAGAAGCAGATATATTTTGTCAAATGTCTCCTTACGAAAACTTATGGGCTGCTACATTAGTTTCTGCTATGAAATATAAGAAAGCAATCATCTGTACGAATGCAGGATACACTAGTAAATATCTAAAACATGATTATCATGCCGTATTGATTCCTTCAAGAGACTCTTTTGCTTTGGCTGAAGCAATTGTAAGGTTGTCTAATGATGATAAACTTAGACGGACGCTTGGAGAGAACGCATTTTCTTTCGTTCAAGAAAATCTGTCAACTGAAAGGATCGCCAGGGAAATAAGAGGCATGTTATTAAATGTTGTAGAGTGTGAAAAATGAGTTCTCCGTTGGTTACAGTGCTAACGCCAACGTATAACCATGAAAGGTTCATCGGTAACTGCATTCGCAGTGTTCAAGCTCAAACATTCAATGATTGGGAACAGATCATAGTTGATGATGGCTCAACTGATGGAACTGAGCGAGTGATAAACAGATTTGACGATGAAAGAATAAGATACGTCAAACAGTCGCACGTTGGAATTAGTAAGCTTTCTGAAACATACAATCGCGGCTTAAAAATGGCAAGAGGAAAGTTGATTGCCATCTTGGAAGGTGATGATATGTTTCCTAAAAGGAAACTTGAGTTGCAGGTTCACAGTTTGGATGATGATATAGTACTTAGTTTTGGAAGATACATTTTGATTGATGAAAATCACAAGTATCTAGGTCATTTTCCGTTAAATTCCAGACAATATCTCAGGACAACTGATTGGCTAAAGCCACTGCTTGTTTCTTGTTTCATTTCGAGTCCAACCGTGATGATTCGCAAAGATGCCTTGTTGAAGATTGGCGGTTTCATCCAGCCAGTTGGAAGTAACTGTGTAGATCAGGCGACTTATTTAGAGTTAGCTCTAATCGGTAAATTCAAGTTTATAGATGAGACGTTAGGAATATGGGTCAAACATGGCGACAACTGGAGCGATAGAAGTTTGGGCGAGAGCACATTTCCTAATTATGGGCTAACATTTAGTCGAAGGTATAATATCCCTATAGATTGGAAAGCAATTAGAGCACAACAAGGTCGAGATCTGTTTCATACAGGTCGACATCAACTGTTGAACGGTATGAGAACGGAAGCTAACCTAAGTTTCAAGCGTAGTTTCGAACTGTCTTCTACAAGCGGTAAACTGAAGGCTCTGGTTGGTTTAGGTATGAGCAAAACAGGAATGAATTTTGAAAGAATAGCAAACTGGTTAGGTAGACCAACTGAAAGCTAGACATTTTAATATTTTCAAGCTTATAAAGGACTGGGTTGAAAGGTTTATTCATTGGTGAGTTTGTGATTATAATACCTCAAAGTAAGAATAAGAGGATATTCAAAGTTAGCAAGAGGTGGCTGACGAGATTCAGAAATAGATATTATACAGATCCTATCTGTCATAGTTGCGGTGAGGACTTAACAGAAATTGGAAAAGAAGTTTTTAGTGGTAAGATAAAAGGTTGTATAGCGAAACACTATTGTGTATCATGTGCAAAGAAAGTGAAAATTATATGAAATTTGATATTATCATGTGGACATTTAATGGAGAAAAATTTTTCCCAAAAGTATTACAGAGAATAGAGGAGGTCATACCCAAGGAATATGTTCACCGTAAAATTATAGTTGATGATCACAGTACTGATAACACAGTCACAATAGCTAAAAGTTATAATTGGAATGTCTATTTTAACCCGTCTACTGGTATTCCTTCAGGTGCTAACGAAGCTTTAAAGCATGTTGACTGCAAGTATTTTCTAGCTTTTGAGCAAGACTTGGTCTTAGCATATAATTGGGGTGAAAGAATACCAAAACTTCTTGACAATAACGATGTTGCGGCAGCACAAGGTGTTCGCTATGCTACAAATCCAATATTAAATAAAATAGACAACTACTATGCTAGCAAAATGACATTCAGGGAACCAATAAGCATAGTTGACGCACCTAGTATAGATAATACTCTGTTTAAAACTGATATTGTAAGGAGTATTGGTGGATTCCCAACTGAATGTCCACTTTGCAGTGATACCATACTATTGAAGAAACTTGCGCATTTAGGCTATAAATGGCTTGTTGATACTTGTGTAATTTCAGGTCATATTAAGCCATCTATCAGGTATAACTACGATCACGTATACTTTGCTCTAAATAGATGTGCTTTGACACCATTATGCTCTAACAACGAAAAACCTCGCAGGTTGAACGGTAGATTATTAGCATTCTTGAAAAGTCCCATTAGGGCGTTGATTATAGGCTTTAGAATGAAAGAGCCCAGAATATTGTTAGTTTATCCACTCGAAAAGTGGCATTACGTGAATGCAACGTCTAAATTATATAGAATTAGATATGGAGGTTATGATAGATGAACATAAAGGACAAGTTCATATCTTACAATGTTTTATTTGCTTTGATGGTACACAATTTCTTTTAAAGAAAGCTTCGATAGGACGTAGGGAACGCCCGATTTAACGGAAATCTCATGTCTGCACGCGACTAGAAAGAGAAAAGGACACGCAGATTGCTGTGAGTACTTTACAAGGTCGTTAGGCGAGGGTCCTGAAATTTGTCAGACTGCTCGTCCACTTGCGGAATTAACCTAGACGCTACGTCCAGTGCAGACTCGGTTCATTGTTTCTTTCTCAGTTCTTTTTGAAGGTCTTCCGCGATTCTCTTGACTTTGTCAACTTCCTGCCTGATCTCTTCGTCCTTGATTTCTTCCTTTCTCTTTTCATTGGATTCCAATATTAGGCGCAGAAGTTTTGAGTCATATCCTTCCAGCAGCAGTTCCACGTTGGGAATTACACAGTGGCGACCGATGACGTCTGGGTACATGATTGGTCTGTCGAGCCTGACGCGATGCGTATCAGCCAGAAAATCAACAACCTCATCGAAGTTTGCTCCAAAATGGTCTGGCGATTCGCTGCATTTCTTGAAAACAAGTTATCATCCATGCTCTGTAAGTGGTTTCGAACAGTTTGGCAAGTTCAGTTTCTCTGCAGCTTTTCAAAACCTTGGTTTTCAGTCCGAGCCTTCTGAAGTGTCTGTCTGCAATTCTTCCGGCTTCAGGGCTTGCTCCGCCTACGTATTTTGTCCATCGCTTGAGTTCCCATTTCATGTGTTCGGGGCTCTCATGGACTCCTCGAAACGGTGAATGTGCAACAAGGCAAGCGCAACGATCGCTCACGCTCATCGTGGTTCCAGGTGGGACGGTGCTGTTTATGATTATGAGCTTAGGCTTGAAACGTCTTGCGTAACTGGTGACGATGTCAACGAATTTCGCTTGGTCTTTGCAGGGTAAACATATGTGCATGACGTTTGTCGTTTCGGGCAGGGCTTTCTGCTTTAGATCTTTCATTTTCGTTTTGTCCAGATCCAAGCCATAGACTTCGAATTTCCCGCTTTCTTTCACCAAGTCGAACATTGCTGCTGCCAACCTCGCCTAAGCCAATGACTAAAATCTTGTCCTTCTCCAATTGATTCCGACTCCTGCCTTTGACAAAAAATGGTTCGTCAAACTATTTAAATTTCGCACGCTTTAAAGGAGTAGAGACGAAGTGAACGGTGTGTCTAAGCCAAAACTGGGTCAAGGCGTAGTCGTTGGAAAGAACGTCGTGTTTGGCGAAAACGTGGTTGTTTGGAACTACGTGGTAATCGGTGACGACACCAGAATCGGGGATGGTACACGGATCGGCAGCTTCTGCGATATCGGCAAGAACGTGGTCTTGGGCAAGAACTGCAACATCCAGACTCATGTCACAATATCGAACGGCTGCAAAATAGGCAATGATGTATTCATCGCACCAAACAGCACGCTTCTTAACGACAGGTTTCCTGTCAGTGAAGTTCTCTCTCCGCCTACGATAGAGGATAACGCGGTGATCGGCGGATGCGTAGCCATACTCCCCAACGTGACGGTTGGAAGAGACGCCGTGGTTGCGGCTGGAAGCGTAGTCACCAAAGATGTTCCTGCGAGAACAGTAGTGAAGGATGTGCCAGCTAAGCCTATGATGACAAAAAGGGAGTACGAAGTCAAGAAGAAGGATTTCGCCCAGAAGCACTTGCGGTGAGTTCAATGAAGGTCTGGTACGATGCTGGCACCGGCAAACAGTTTAGGTTCGGCACGGCTATAGCTAGACGCTTAAGAAAAGACGGACATGAAGTTATCTTTACAACGCGGAAGCATCCTGACACAGAGGGCTTGGCCAAGGTCTTGGGCGAGAAACCAATTGTAGTTGGCAAGTACGACCCGACTTCGCTCTTCAGTCGTTTGGATGAGAGCGCAAGACGCATGCTCCAATTTTCCAAAATGTTCAGGGACAGATCACCTGAATTGGCTATCTCACACCAGTCCGTTGAGCTTTCAAGGTTCGCGTTCGGTCTGTGTGTTCCTGTACTGACAACAGCTGATACCCCGCATGCCGAAGCTGTAAACAGACTGACCATACCACTGTCAAGCATCGTGCTTGTCTCAGAAGCCATACCGGAGAATCTGTACAAGAAATATGGTGCGCGAAAAATCATCCGTTTTGCGGGAGTCGACGAAGTTGCGTGGACAAAACGCCCAGAAAGGTCCAAGTCTTTTGACTTCAAGAAACCCTTGATCGTGGTTAGACAAATGGAGACCAGGGCAGCTTATGGCCTGGGAAAAGAAGACTTCACCATGGAGGCTGCGCACAAACTGTCTTCGCTCGGGACCGTCATCTTTCTACCGCGCTACAGCAAACCCAAGTACAAGAACGTGATCGTGATGGATCAATTTGTGGACACGGCACGTTTGGCGGGGCAAGCCGACTTGGTCGTCAGCGTGGGCGGGACAATTGCGCGAGAAGCCGCTTTGCAGGGAACTCCAAGCATTGTCATCAAGCAGTTTGGCAAGATTCAAGTCAATGATTATCTTTCGAAGAAAGGATTCCCGCTTTTCACGGTAGAACCCTCAAAGGTTGTGTCAGTTACCCGACGCTATTTGGGCAAGAAATTCGACATGAAAGCAAGTTTGGGAGAGCTTGAAAACCCCGTCGACATCATCGCAAAAATAATCGCAGAAAAGCAATTCGCATAAATGAACGGGGAAAAATTAAAGTCAACCGTTTCTCCCTTTAAAGATGCAAGGGCCGGTCGTCTAGCTTGGTTAGGACATTGGCTTTACGAGCCAAAGGTCGCCGGTTCAAGTCCGGTCCGGCCCACCAAACACCAACACTATCAATGTTTTCGATGTTATTTGAAGAATTAAACTGTGAGAACTGCATCAACAGATGTTTTAAGTGGTTTTCGAAGGTTTTTGAAAGATTAAACCCAAGTTCACGCGACTTTTCAACCAATTCTTGATCAACGTATAAGACAAGATTGTGTTTGTTTGACATTTGCATTTGCACCCGGGCAGGGGCGAGGGGAAGTTCTGTTTTATAAGTTTGGTGATGTCATCGCCTCAGATCAGAGAAAAATCAAGTAATATGCTCTGTGTTTGGTTCAGTCTCTTGCATTGACTTTTTCTGAATATTGAGTTTTCTCGCAGCCAGATAGATTGTCACTACGACCAAAATCACTGCTATTGCCGTAACAACATAGAGTACATTGAGTATGTTGTTCAGCTGATTGTTCATTGCGTTGTTTTGCTCCCGAAGGCCTTCAATATATGCGTGCAGTGTCGAGTTTGCCGTACTCAATTGTGACTGAAGATTGCTTATTGCATTGTTAAGAATCGCAGTCGTACTGTCAAGAGATCCTTCTAGGCTCTGAACAGTTGAATTGAGAGAGGCGATCTTCTCCTGCAAACTATGGACTGTTGTTTCCAACGAGTCATACTTTCCTTGAAGTCCAGTAACGTTACCTCCCAAATCTCTAACTGTGGTGCTGAGTAAATCGAGTTGTGAGTTGATTTCATGTAGGTTGAGTAAGAGGCCTCTGTAGGCTAGTCTTAAATTCTCTGTTTCAACTTCAAAGGGCTGCATCAAAGGATAGTGATCGGTGTTGTTTTGATCAATCTCGTAAGGCAAGTCTCCAATCCAGTCGAAACCTGTCTCATTCTGACAAAGTCCGCTGTGTGAATCCGCTCCAGCATAATCACTCCAATAATTGCCGCCTGAAGGATAGCCATCATCCCAAGTGTTTGCCAGCAATAAGTAGTCTGCCCCAACTTGAATGACGTTGTCTACGAAGTTGTTGTGGAAAAATCGATTGTTAGATGAAAGAACAAGGAAAATGCCATAGTGGTTTTTGTGTATGTTGTTCTCCGTGAGAAAGATGTCTGAGCAATACTCTAGTGAGACGCCAAAATAACTGCGTGTAATGTTGTTCCCTTCAATATTGACATTCAACGAGTGTTCCAGAACTATACCACTGTATTCGCTGTCCGCCACTTCATTTCCAACAATATTAGTGAGGTTGGATAATGCTTGTGAGATGCCGTCTTCGTTGTTGAGAATGTCGTTATCAATTATGCTATTTTCGGTGGAAGACCACAATAATACGCCGTAGTAGTTGTTCTTCGCGAGATTTCTGGATATTGTGCTTTTATCCGTGTAAGCTAGCGACACTCCGGAATAGTTGTTCTCCAAAGTGAGGTTCTCAACGATTATGTTTGAGCAGTTGACAAGGATAACGCATCCTGCGTCATAGGGAACCCGCCTATCATGTTCATTAACCCAGTAGTAGATTGGCTTGCCGTTGACAGTGTTCGAGTTATCCACGTCGTTTGTGAACTCTGTGACGTTGAGACCTGTGACTCTAAGGCTATACTTGCAATCGATGAAGCGGTTGTCTCTCAAGACGCTGAAGCAAGATTGAACCAGACTCATGCTTTGTCCTCCAGCCAGGATATTTCCAATCATGCTGTTGTTGCGAGAATCATACAGTTCAACGCATGACCCGATTCCTACCGTAACGTTGTTTTCGAAAACACGATTGTTTGAGGACTCAACGAGGTAAATGCCCGTTCCAACGTCTGCGACTATTTCGTTCCCAAAGACCAAGTTATCTGCCGACGACGACAAATAGATGCAAGGTTGCGAGATGTCAAGCCCTCTCAACCTAAGTCGGTTTCCTGTGATGTTGTTGTCGTTTGAGGAATCAATTTCGATGCCAACTCCCCAGGAGTAAATGGTTATGTTGGCACCAAATATCGTAGATCGATTTGAATGTCGCAATAGTATGGCGCAACGGGAGCTAATCCTAATGTTCCTTGTTGTGACGTTGCTTCTGTCCGTCAAGTCTATACCCAAGCCATAACAATCAACAGCATGGTTTGCTCCATCAAGTACTATGTTGTCTCTCTCAACGACGATCGGATCGATGATGTCAGCAGTAAGAACATATGTACTGTTGTCGGCAGTAGAAATCGGCGCGGTTACAGGATCTATAATGCCATCCGCTCTAATGTAAATTGCAGGGTCCGATTTCCTAGGCTGAACGACGTGTATGCTTGCCACCCACGAAAGCAAAAGCAAAACAATGATCGCAGCAACAGATCTATTAAACAAGTTGAATCAACCATTCCTCTAAGTCAGTTCTGAGGATGCATCCAAACTATTAAAATCGTCTTTGCCATTTAATTCTACGTATCAGAACAGGTCGTTCCAAATTCCGAACAGCTGACCTCCCCGATTCAAGTAACGTGCACTGCGAGTGCACACTACGACTAACCTCTTTCAAAACCTCTTAGTCTTTATGTGCAAAAACCTTATTCATTGTTCTATCTATTCTTGAGTGGTGATTGCATTGGGTATGGGAAGCGCCAAGAATAAACCGATGACTAAGAAAGAACGAGAAGAGAAAAGGAAAAAACACAAGGAAAAGCGGTTAAAGAAGTAGTCTCGGTCATCGCGCGTTTATTCTTAACGTGCTCTATCGAGTACACGACGACTAATCTCTTTACGATATCATTGTTCAACCACTACTCATTGATCGATCGATTCATCAGTTTCTACCACGGCAAAGCACGCGCAATTTTAATAGACGTAAGAGCATAGTCTAATCTTAAGGAGGATGAATTGTGCCCAAAGGTAAGAAAGAGAAAGCTATGGATCATAAACACCACATGAAATTGCAGAGAGAAAAGGAACTGAAAAGGAAAGAGAAACGGAACGTTGGACTCCCTGCAGAATATGATAAAGGTAAGAAATAACGCGCGAGAATAGCGCAATAGTCTATCTCTCTTCAGTCTCTTAGTTCTCTCAAGCCTCTTCATGAGGTAGCCACCGGACAACACTTACCCTTGATTATGTCTGATATTCTACAATGCAGTCTCAACGTTGTTCAAAAAGTCAGGTAGCTTTCCAAATTCTAATTTTCTAAGCGGGCGCGCGCGTAACTACGCTATTCTCGTTTCTCTAGGTAAACCGCTGACTCGCTGACCCTTTCCAGTATTGGTTCAAGAGCGTCTTCGCCTGTGCCTCTCAAACCGCAATCTGGATGTAGAAACGCAATTTTCTCTCCCCCGATTTTGTCCCGAATCACCTCAAGTCTATTCAACACTGACTCGGCTGTCTCCACTTCTCCCTTTGTCCTTGCTTGAACCGAAACACAGCCCACTCCCAACTTCTTCCAGTGGCCTTGCAGACTCAGTTTGGAGATTGCATCCACGTTACCTTTCACGCTCGGAGAGCTGAAAGCCAAACTTAGAACCGGTGCTTCCAGACTCGTCAGATCCTCAAACAATGATCTTGTGAGCGAACCGCACACGTGAACTATCAGCTTCTCCGCGTCATAGATAGAATCAGGAACGTCTGAAAGTGCCGTATTGACGATTTTGACGGCTTCCGAAGCTTCCATAACTCTGATTGCCAGGCTTGGTTCGTCAACCTGTACGTAGCAGTCAGCTTTCGCAACTGCTTCTACAAGCGGTTTGAGTGCCAAAGCAAAATCTGAATAAAGCCTCATGTCCCTTATCCCGCTGTAGTGTTCCACGCCGTTGCAGGCACACGCAAAACCCAGAGTAATCGGACCTGTAATCGAAACCTTAACCTTCACGTCCTCTCTGCGCCTGCTCTTCAAGTAATCCCTTACAAATCGAAGGTCCAAAAGCTTGGCAAAGCTGCTAGGCTCTTCGTACGGCATAATCTTAGACTTGACGCACGGTCCAGTTGCCTTGGTTCCGAGTCCCGGAAGCGACTTGAAGTACCCGATCATGTCCGCTCTCTGTTCGCCATCCGAGACGACATCAAGGCCATGTGCGAGTTGAAGATCCACCGCCCACTGAATAGCCTCTTCAACCGGAAGCTTCTTCGGCGGAAAACTGCCGATCACCGTCTTAAGAGCTCTCACAAGCTGCTCAGAGCTTCCTAAACTAATAAACCTAACATCAATTCTGGAATATTGGCGTCCGTGACTTCCAACATGAAACAACCCGAAGAAACCAGGCCGGCGATACACGAATAAAACCGTTACCACACGACATTACAAAAAACGTTACAAAAATTCAGGGCGTAGAGTATTCTTTGACCCTGCTTTGCCACTGATTCTATATACCCAAACCCCCAAACACAACACACGAAGTGAACAGACATGATACTTGTCCACACCAGCATCCGAACAAGCGACATCGACAAATCAATCAACTTCTACACCAAACTCATCGGGCTCAAACTCCAAGGAAGACGCCAAATCCCCCAAAACAACGCTGAAATCGCCTTCCTACAAGACCCACAAGCCAAAGGCTCCATCCTCGAACTAACCTATTACCGAAAACAAAAAAAGTTCCTGCAACCAGACTACGAAGACCGACTGTTCGACCACCTCGCGTTCAACGTAGAAGACATGCAAAAAACCATCGAAACCCTCCGCAAAAACAACGTTACAATCACCGATGAACCATACACACTCGGACCCGGTGGATCCACGATAGCCTTCATCGAAGACCCTGACGGCACGCTCATCGAACTCATCGAAAGAAAACAAACAACAACCTCAGTCTAAACCCTTTTAGGCAATAGGGTACCCAAAACTGTCTACATGGCAACTCGCGTCATAAGCCCCGTCAACGCTCTCCTAATGACATTTCTCATAATCATCTGGGGCAGCAGCTTCGTCGTCGTAAAAATCGCCCTGTCTGAAGGATTAACACCGATCGCAATCGCCACCTTCAGGCTTCTAGTTGCAAGTGTCCTATTCATCACCGTACTCACGATCAAGAAAGCTTCAAATCGGAGCTACTCACTCCACATAGTCAAGAAAGATCTGCCCCGCCTAATCATCCTCGCCCTAACAGGAATCACCTTTTTCTTCATCGCCCAGATAACTGGGATACAACTCGCGAGCGCCTCAATCGCTGCAATCCTCGTTTGCCTCCTCTCGCCAATACTCATCACCGTGGTCTCCGCTCATACACTCAAAGAAACTTTGGCAAGAAAACAGATGACAGGAATCGGAATCGCAGCGCTAGGCACCGTCATCGTCATAGCAGGCGGATCACTCGGCTTAGAAAGCAACATGTCCTTCCTCACCGGAACACTCGTCCTCCTACTGACACCGATCCTCTGGACCATTTACACCATCACCGGAAAAACAACAATGAAAAACTACAGCCCCTTTCTCGTAACAGCCTACGTAAACGTAATCGGCGCTCTCTGCCTTATTCCATTCTCCGTCACCGAAAACTCTCTCAACAGAATATTAACGATGAGCCTTCAAGCTTGGACAGCCATTCTCTTCCTAGCATTCACATCTTCGCTCTTGGGCTACTTCATCTGGTTCCACGTTGCAAGCCAAGTCAAAGCCGCCGTCCTAAGCTCCTTCCTGTTCGCAGAACCCCTCGTAACCGCCCTGCTGGCCACGACGCTAATAGGAGAAACAATAAGCCTCTTCACGGCAGCAGGCGGCATCCTCATCTTCTTCGGCGTTTACCTCGTCTCTAAAAACTAGACAACATCGCATCTTCACCTAGGAATCCAACGACCCTGCGAGAGTTAAAAACACTTAGAGCTGATTTCCTAAGAACTCTGCCCACCTTCGGAATCAACCCGGCGGCATCCGTTCCAAGCTTACACGTAACGGCATGCTCAAACATCCCAAGCGGGTACAAGTCCACAATGTCCCTGTACACCCCCGTGGCATGTAGCGCCGCATCTACCTCATTGTAGGACGCTCCGATAATCAACAACCTATCAAGAAAAGAACGCGTCCAGTCTGCGTACAACTTCAGCTGCACCTCTGTGAGTTCGGTTTCAACACGCCTTGACGACAAATCCGCCTGCAAGATTCTAACCTGCAACGGTAAGTTCTTGCAGAAACCGAACAGCTCGATCAGCTTGTTCAGCGCCACCTTCCTTCCGTCACAAAGCTGAACCTGCAGCTTCTGAAGTGAAATCGCAACCTCAACGTCTTGCGGCGAGACGCCGATGTCCATTTTAAGCTCGTTCTTGCTCGCGGCCGGATCCATCAGGTACCCTTTGAACACGGAGAACCTTTGCATATCCTCAACTTTCATAGGGCAAAACCCCACGTTTTCTTCTAGATAGTGCATAGCCACTTTTTCGTCTTCGCCAGAAACCGACACGCCGACCCACCCGCGCGAGTTAGCTTCATGAAACGTCAATTGGATGTTTAGACCATCGAGCGCCAGCTTGAGGTTCTCTTCAACCTGGCTAAGCTGAAAACCACTGTGCATCTTGGTCTGCAAAACTATGGAAGGCAATCGCAGTCGCCGACCAAAGACAACATTTCTTCGTGCAACTTCCACAACCTCTCGATCGTCGCTGCAGGAAGATCCTGTGAGAGTTTGTCAATCGTCTTCTCGATTGGGACGCGGCGTGAACCCTCAATCAGCTTATCAGCGTAACAAACGATTTTTTCCTCAAGGGTTTGTGGAACGTAAACGTCCTTGGGCCACCCTAACTTCTTTGCGTCCCTTGCCGTTATGCCGCCGCCAACGTGCTTCTTGATTATCGATATCACCGGTTTGGGCAACCTGAGGGTTTCCGCGATTTCTGCACCAACGATGGCATGGTGCACGGTGTGTGTCTTGCTTCGTCCAATGTCGTGAAGAAGCGCTCCAACCTGGACGAGATTAACATTTACGGGGTACCCTCTCTTCACGGCTGCTTCCGCAATCTCGGTGGCAAGATCAGAGACAGCCTCAACGTGTCTTATGACGTTCTGTCTGCAACCGTACTGTCTCAGAAATTGTAGGGCTTGTTCTCTGGTCGGGAGCCGTTCACTCACCAAGCTCCTTCCTCAGAGTTTCAACTTTCCTTCCCAATGCTTCCAGTATCTTATCATTGTCGTAATGCATCAGCGGCTTTCCACATGTTGGACATTTGAAAACCAGTTCCACCGCTTCCTCGAAGGGTATCCGTTTGCATCCTGGGGTGTTACAGTAATAGAAATCATGATTCTTCTCGAACTCAAGCCTGATGTTCAATTTCTCAAGCACACGCCGCTTCTGGCTTTGTATGAAGGCTTCCAGCTGATCCGACTGCAGTCTCCAGTGAAAAATGAACCAGCCGGTCTTTGGGTCACGGGTTCTTCTCAAGCTAACGAGAGAGTGGTCATAGAGTTTGTAAAGGATCTTGCGCACCGAGTTCAGTCTTATGCCCGTCTTTGTGGCAATCTCGTCATCAGTGGTTTCCTCGGCGTTCTTGAGAACTTCGATCAGCCTTATGGCTTCCTCCTCGCCCAACGCCTGCGCAACCCTCGTCAACGTTGCATCGTCAATGCTTGATAACATGGCGGTATCCTTGCTTCTCTTTTTCAAGACGGATCTCTATATTATATACTGCAATGTTCGAATTTAAATCTCTTTACGAAAGAAAAGACTAAATCTGTCGTCGTTTCTCGACAGAGATCTTTTTTCCCCTTTGTTGAGGGACTATTTTCACCTTTGCATTCTTCAATGATCTACTCAGCTCTTTTCCTTCGAAGAAGCGGTCAAGAAAGACAGCGAGACTCGCACACTCGGAATGAGGCTGGTTTCCGATCGCCACGTTGAAGTCAGAAACATCTTGGGAAAAGAATCGGCCCGGCACTTTCTGGCTTCCAACGATGACAAGAACATCTTTGTTTGAATCTCTTATCTTCTTCATCACGCCGCTGGTTTCGACGTTTTCACCATATGCCGTCAAGTGAACGATCAGACCCTCCTTTTTCTTCCATTCTCGGACGACTTTTTTCCATGGGGTTCCCATTTCGAAGAAGAATCGTCCACCCCATTGCTGAGTGACTTTCTCAATTGATTCCTTGATTTGGTTGTCTTTTGTGTCTGAGAGAATGATTCCCGTGGCTCCCAGCGCTCTGGCGGCTAAGGCTACATGTGTTGTGAGTCGTGCATCTCGCTGGGGTCTGTGGCCCCACCTCAACACAACGACTTGTTTCATGGCAATTTCCCTTTTTTTAGGCTTTCTGCAGTTTTGCGTTGAATTCTTTTTGGACGCGTGCTCTCACTCGCTCTGCAAACGATGGTTCTGATTCAAAAACCACGTGAACCGAGTCCGCGTTATAGTCGGTCTTTTGTACGTCAGCATTCTTGAAGAGCCAAGCCATGAACGACATTGTGTTCTTTGTTACGGGAATTGTGAATGACGCTTTGACGTAGTTTCTGAGGATTTTTAATATTTCATTTTTTAGCTGTCCTGTGTTTGTTCCTTTCAGGGCTGATATAGGCACTAAGGTCGTTGCTTTGTCTTTTAGGAGGTTGATTTTCTGTTGGGCCTCTTCTTCAGAGATGAGGTCGATTTTGTTCAGTACTGTTATGGTCGGGATGCCTGACGCTCCTATGCGTTCTATCGTCTCCAGACAAGCTGAGAGCTTCTTTTCGACGACGTAAATGGTTTCGCTGACGTCAACGATCAGCAGAATGAGATCGGAGTATATGGTTTCTTCGAGCGTCGAATGGAAAGCTTCTATTAGGGTCAGGGGTAATCGATCTATGAACCCTACTGTGTCGGTTAACAGGAACTTTTTGTTGGAAAACGTCACGAGTCGCGTCGTGGTTGACAGCGTTGTGAACAAGACTGTGTCCACTGGAACAGTTTCCTCTGCTAGCGCGTTGAATAGAGAGCTTTTTCCGGCTTTAGTGTATCCTGCGAGGGAAATCGACGTGAACCCAAGCTCGGCCCTTCTTTCACGTTGCAGTCCGCGTTTTCCCCTTATTTTCTTCAGCTTCCTCCGTATAGCATGTATTTCTCTCTTTACGCTCTCGTAATAAACATCCACTTCGTAGGCTCCAAGCCCCATGAAACCTGGTTGCTCACCTTTTTTCGCGAGTCTCACTCTTTCTTTCGCTTGTGCGAGGTCGTAACTTAGTTTCGCCAATCGAATCTGGAACTGTGCCTCCGTCGTCGTGGCTCTGCTCGTGAAGATCTCGAGTATGAGCTGGAAACGGTCGATGGCTTCCACGCCTGTAGATTTCGCAAGGTTGTACGATTGAACAGGTCTCAATAGGTTGTCGAAAATCACTTTTTCAGCGCCCGTTTTCTTCACGAGCTCGGCGAGTTCCTCGACTTTTCCGGGCCCAATCTGGTAGCGTGCGTTGGGTCTTCTCACCTGTTCTATTCTGCCAACAACTGTATAACCTGCTGATTCAGCGAGGCTTGATAGTTCATCGAGAGCTCTTGGTTCAGCCCGCTCTCGTCGCTGGACTATGACTGACTTCGTTTCGTCGTTTCCTCCTTCTTCTCTTTCCGTTCTTGTTGAATCAAGTCTCCGAGGGTCAGTTCACGACTTGGTTTCTGCGGAATCTTGGCTTGCGGAACCTTCTCTTCTTTAGTTGGGACTATTAGTTTGATCTTCAACACGTGTTCCAATGTTACGGCAAGTTTGTCACTTGGCGCGATTTTTCCAGTTTCGATTTTTCTGAGCAGCGATACCTTCTCGTTTATTCTCTTCCCCAGGTCTTCATGCGAGAGTCCAAGCTTTTCCCTGGCCTTCCTTATTTTCGACCCAAAATCTTCTGAGATTTCCACGTTTGTGTCAATCGGAGGCAGCTGTGGTTTGGATTGAGCTCTAAACGTAACTGGCGCTGGTTTGGGTCTGGCGAAAACAGGTTTTGGTTTGGGCTCGTCATAACATATCTTGCCATGCTTTGCACATTCACCGCAAACCGTCAGGCGAGCGCCTTCAATCATGACGTTGAATGGCTTGTCGCCGATTCTGCACCCGCAGACTTCGCATCGCAAATTGACTGCACCTTGGCTGCTTTTAATATTAAGGTCTTCTTTATAGTTGTCGAACCAGAAAGCGTCGGTTAACGGTGGATAAAGTTGGATGAAGCGTTGAAGCGAATACGGGCCGTAGCCGACTATCAATTCGGCAAAGGAGCAGGCGAAGAACTCTTCCCAGAGAGAGTGAAGATTCTGTTCTCAAAAAGAACAGGAAGAATTCGTTACGTCTATCTTGATGGGAAACGCCTTGCGACCATGCGTCCCACTGATGGTTTTTTCTCCCTAAGCGTATACGGCGCCAAACGCATCGTTGAGCACGCGGCACGGGCCGAATGTTGCGTTGTTGTTCGCGACGATGTATCTAGATTCATAGCTGAAGGCGGGGACGTGTTTGCGGTTCATGTTGTGAAGGCTGACACTGAAGTTCGCGCCAAGGACGAGGTGATTGTGCTGGACAGTTCGCGACGCGTTCTGGCAGTGGGACGGGCCGTTTTGTCTGGTGAAGAAATGATGGCTTTCAAACGGGGTGTTGCAGTCAAGGTCAGACGGGGCTGTGAAGATGAAAGTTAAGTATATGAGGTTTGACAAGTACAGGTTAGCAGTGAAGGTGGTTTCGTGCAGAGACGAGTGAACCCTCGCGATGCAAAGCGCATGATGCAGCGAATGGGCATGAGCATGGACGCTGTTGCGGACGTTGAGCAGGTTGTGATAAGAACCAGCAGCAAGGAGATCACGATCGAACAGCCAGAAGTTGCAATACTCGCGGTTCAAGGGCAAAAGATTTTTCAAGTCACTGGTGGAAAGGTCACCGAAAAGGCTGTCGAGCGTAAGTCTTCAGGAGTTGCTGATGAGGACGTGAAGCTTGTGGCCGACCAGACAGGCAAGAGTGTAGAGGAAGCCCGCAGGGCACTGGAGGAAAGCGGGGGCGACCTGGCGAAGGCAATCCTGCTACTGCAGTCAAAATTCTGACGCCCAAATGTGTTCCCGCTGACTAGAGTCTTGCCGTTCTTGACTTACTAGATGTAGCAGGAAGCGTTTAGTGAGACTTCGATCAGTGAAGCCAAGACTATTCCGTTGGTTTTAAGTCAGTGTCAGCTAATATTCTAGGCGAGGTCACCAACTCGTGTTTGACGTTGTTCCAGTGGGACACTTTGCTATAGACTCAATCTTTCTTCCAGGTCGCGATACTCCGTTCGTTGTCTTAGGCGGGTCAGTTACGTACGTTTCGTTGGCTGCAAGGCGGCTTGATGCCCAGGTTTCCGTGGTCTCCAAGATAGGCAAAGATTTTCCTGAAGCCTACAAGTGGTGGCTCAAACAGGAGGGCATCGACCTGTCAAACGTATCAAGAGACGAGAATAATGTGACAACACGGTTTGAGTTGAGATATGCCGAAGGGTTTTCTGATCGCAAGCTGCGGTGTGGAAGTCGGATGTCTCCAATCACTGTTGAGGAAATCCTTCATTTTCCAAAGGTTTTCGCCGTTCACATTGGGCCAATAGCAGGCGAGATAACGTATGAAGTCGTTGAGAATCTTCGAGGTCATTGCGAATTCATGTCTCTGGACCCGCAGGGACTCGTACGGCGTTTTGATGATGAAGGAAACGTTAGCCTCGGCCCGTTGATGGATAAGCGGGTGCTAGGACACGTGGACGTTTTCAAGTCTTCCCTTGAAGAAATCAAAGCGATAAGTGGTCTTGATGAACTGGGCCATGCTGCAAAAGCCATTCATGATTATGGTGTTGACATAGTCATAGTTACGCTCGGAGAAAAAGGCGCTGCGGTTTCTGTTGAAGGCGCGATGCACAATGTTCCAGCATTCAAACCGGCGAAACTCGTTGATCCGACGGGAGCGGGAGACGCCTTCATTGGTGGTTTTTTGGCTGAATATGTGCGTGGCGAAGATTGCTCGTGGTGCTCATGCGTCGGAGCAGCAGTTTCTTCACTTGTCGTCGAAGGCGCGGGGCCAACGTTTTTAGGCGACAAAGACGAGATCCACCGGAGAGCACGTTTTCTCTACGAAAAAGGAATTAAGGAATGAAGTATATTCTATTGCATCCAAAACACGAATTTGAGAGGAACTGAACTTGGGTCGCATCGGCAAAGGCGTGAAATGCAACGTGCAAGGTTGCGGTCAGGAGGCTGTTCGTTCCCTTTCAGCTGAAAAAGTGAAGCGTGCAGGTCTGAGAGTGATCGACGAGAGGCATGCTTACCTTTGCAAAGAACATTACAAAGAGTACAAGAAAAAAACGAAGAAAGACAAACAAATCGAAAAGTGGCGGTACAACCCCTAAACGCGTTGCGGTGAGAATTTATGAGAATTTTGCAGTTACATTCCAACTTCATCGTGTACAAACCTGTGCAGAAGGAGATTGCGACGGCGGAACAGGCTGAGAAGAGAGAGGTACGTTTAGAAGAGCTTGTCGTCATGTTCACTGCGGTTGAAGAAGGCGACACGGCCGCAGTCGCCCGGAAAGCCATCGATGAAGTTCACGGTTTCCTTGGAAAACTAGGCGTCAACCGCGTTCTAATCTATCCATATGCTCATTTGAGCAGCAGACTGGCCAAGCCATCTGACGCTTTGAAAACAGTCAAAGCCATGGAAGCTCATGCGTCGAAGATGGGCATAGAAACATTTCGAGCACCATTCGGTTGGAACAAGCAGTTTACAATATCAATCAAGGGGCACCCTCTGGCTGAGCAATCTCGAGTTGTATTGCCTGCGGATGCCAAAGAGAAAGGGGAAGAGGACAAAGTTTCCGACGCTCTGAAAGCCGAAGAAAAACTGAAGTCAACTTGGTACATTCTGCAGCCGGATGGAAAACTGATGCCCGTTGAAGAATTCAACTTCAGAGGACGCAAAGACCTTGAAAGATTTGCGAGGTACGAAATATCCAAGGTAAGAGCCAGCCAGCAGATGCCACCACATGTTCAGTTGATGAAGAAACTTGAGATATGTGATTACGAATCTGGAAGCGACCCTGGAAACATTCGATGGTATCCTAAAGGTCGCTTGATCAAGGCTTTGCTGGAACAGTTCGTCAGTGCCAAGATGAATGAGTACGGTGCTATGGAAGTGGAAACTCCAGTCATGTATGATTTCCGGCATCCTAGCCTAGCAGACTACTTGAACCGGTTTCCTGCGCGACAATACTTGCTGAAGTCAGAGGACAAAGAACTCTTTCTGCGCTTTGCAGCGTGTTTTGGACAGTTCTTGATGGTTCATGACGCGCAGTTCTCTTATAAGGACATGCCCATGAAAGTTTACGAATTAACCCGCTACAGCTTTAGGAGAGAAAAAAGCGGCGAAGTGGTAGGATTGAGGCGGCTCAGAGCCTTCAGCATGCCAGACTGCCACGCGTTCTGCACAGACTTGGAACAAGCCAAGAAAGAGTTTGCAATAAGGTTCAAAATGTGTGTACAGATTTTGCGCGAGATAGGCTTTGAAAAAGACGAATATGAAATTGGCATCCGGTTCACAAAAGACTTCTACGACGAAAACAACAAGTTCATCGCTTCGCTAGCGAAAACTTACGGCAAACCCATGCTGGCCGAAATGTGGAATGAGAGATTCTTCTATTTCATTCTTAAGTGGGATATGAACTACGTAGACAATCAAGACAAAGCTGCAGCGCTTTCGACGGATCAACTTGACGTTGAAAACGCAAAAAGGTACGGCATAAACTACGTCGACGAGAAAGGAGAGAAGAAACTTCCGCTGATTCTGCACTGCTCTCCAAGTGGGGCAATTGAAAGAGTAGTGTATGCGTTGTTAGAAAGAGCCTACAAGGTACAGAAGAGCGGCAAGGTGCCGATGCTGCCGGTCTGGCTCTCTCCAACACAAGTTCGTTTGATTCCCATTTCCAACAATTTCCTGAAAGACGTTGAAAAGTTCGCTGAAATGATGCAAGCCTGCTGTATTCGGAGCGACATTGATGATCGTCCAATGACACTGCAAAAGAGGGTACGCGAGGCCGAAATGGAGTGGGTGCCTTATGTCATTGTGGTTGGACAGAAAGAACTCGACTCTGGAACCTTACCGGTTAGGGACCGGGCCACTGGGCAGATGCGCAGACTGAAACTAGAGGACCTGATTTCAGAAATACAGAAAATCACAGGCAACAAACCGTACAGACCGTTACCGTTGCCCAAACACCTTTCAAATAGACCCCAGTTCTGCGGATCACGCTAGCCGCACGATCAGACGCCTTAGCCGAAAATCATTTTTTCTTTTGTTCGACCCGTCAAGCTATTGGAAGGCACGGGTGCCAATCACAGCGCGAAGGAGCTCTCATGATTTCAGGGAGTCGATGAGAAGATACAATGAATTCCGTTTAGTCTGTTGCCTCTGATTCTTCTTCGGCTGAAGCATTGGCGCAGGAAATTTGTGTTTCTCCTATACTCGTTTTTGGCTCCTTCAGTTCCTCGAGTTTATCTTCGATTGCCTTTATTAGACGAACAGGATTCACCGGTTTCGTGAAGTATGCTTCAGCCCCACTTTTGATCGCATCGATCGCATTCTGCAGTTCAGGATATCCAGTTAGCATTATCTTCACCATTTTGGGGCAGGTCTCATGCATCGTCCTCAACAGTTTTGTGCCTTCGATGTCTGGAAGTCTGACGTCAAGAACTGCCAGATCGTAAGCTTTTGTCTTTGACTTTTCCAACGCAGCTTTTCCTGTATTGGCAACATCAACATCGTAGCCCCTGCTTTCCAGTATAAGGCTCAGAGTATCGCATATGTTTCTGTCATCGTCAACCAAGAGAATTTTCGCTTTTTCCGTTTGCAACAATTCCGTCTCCGCTTCTACAGGTTGCAGTTTAGATAGAGACTGAAACCATTTCAGAGATTCATTTCATTTGATGTTAAACTGTTCTATGACAATCATTCAGTCAGTGTTAAGGAGAATTATGAGGCGTCCAAGAAAAGGGTTGTGGACCTTAAATCTGTATTGAAGTAATATCCTAGGACTGTCGCACTCTGTCAAGTACAAAACGTCCGATTTCACTCCCTGTCTTTCACGTTGAAAGTTCGATCAGTTCTCCCAAAAGATATATGAAACCTTGACTTGATAGACTAACTTCGATATTTCGAGGGTAAGATAATGGAGAAAGAACTGCAGGTCTACGTTGATGGCAAGTTCTACCCAAAGTCAGAGGCCAAAGTCTCAGTTTTTGATCACGGGCTGCTTTACGGAGACGGCATATTCGAGGGCATCCGCGCATATGATGGTTCAGTGTTTAAACTGAACGAACACATCGATCGACTTTACAAATCTGCTCATATGATAATGTTGTCAATTCCTATTACAAGGGAGGAAATGATTCAGAAGACGTTGGAAACTCTGAGAAGGAACAACATGAGGGATGCTTACATTCGTCTGGTCGTTACTAGGGGAACCGGCGATCTTGGGTTGAACCCAAGGAAATGTCCTAAGCCAACGATCATAATCATCACAGATACAATTTCGTTGCATATGGCAAGTGCCAAAGACACAGGGATTGCAGCGATGATATCGTGGGTGAAGCGGGACCCAGTGGATGCAACGTCTCACGAGATCAAATCTCTCAACTACCTGAATAGTATTCTTGCAAAGATTGAAGCGAACATTGCTGGCGTTGATGAAGCAATATGTCTCGACAAGAACGGGTTTGTCTGCGAAGGCGTTGCCGAGAACATATTTATCGTAAGGAAGGGAAAAGTTTACACGCCACCAACCTACACAGGCGCATTGCATGGGATAACGGCTGAATGTGTCCAAAATCTCTGCAAAAGCCTAGGGTATGATGCAAAGGAGAAGAACATCACGCCTTTTGAATTGTTTAACGCGGATGAGGTCTTCTTCACTGGTACGGCTGCGGAGATTATACCTGTCAGAGAAATAAATCAGAGACAGATAAACGACGGCAAACCAGGTCTTATCACTCGAAGGCTTATGGGAGAGTTTGCCAAAATGGTTCGCGACCCCAAAGAAGGGGTTCCTATTTACAAGTAGAAAACCGAGCACAAACAGTTGACCAGAGGCTTCTTCCTATCTATGTTTCTTCATGAAGCCTTCGATTTCATCAGCTGCTTCCTCAAGCGTCTCAAGCGGAGGGAGAACAACTCCTCTGACGTGTCCTGCCCCGTAGACCGGGTCGAATCCTGACCCATGAACGAACAGAACTCCAGTCTCCCTCAGAAGACTCAGTGTGAAGTCCATGTCCGTTTTCCATCTTGTCCCTACTCCATGGATTTTGGGAAAAACATAGAACGCTGCTTCCGGTTTTGCACAGCTGATTCCATCAATTTCGTTCAACCGCTTCCAAGCGAAGTTGCTTCTTTCCTTGATCTTTGCGACTGTGACCTTAATATGGTCCTGTGGACCGTTGAGGGCTGCCACCCCCGCTTCTTGGACTGGAGTGTTTGCGCAGAGCCTTATTCTCGCTTCCTTTTCGACGCAATCTTTGAGTTGTTTCAATCTTCCCTGGGGGTTATAGAAGTAAAGATATCCTAGTCTCCAGCCGGTCATCAGATAAGCCTTTGAAAAGCCGTTTAGTCCCACAATGGGAACGTCCTTCGTCAAGTGAGCTGTGCTCACAAACTTCTTTCCAAAAACTATCTGATCGTAAATCTCATCAGACAAAACCGTTATTTCGTGTTCAGCGGACAAGTCCAATATTTCCTTGACCACTTTGCTTTCGTAGAGCGCGCCACATGGGTTGTTTGGGTTGATGATCGCTATCACATGAGTCTTCTTCGAAATCTTTTTTCTCAGGTCGTCAATGTTGGGCTGCCAACCGTTTTCTTCGACTGTTTCATAAGTTACCGGGTTTCCGCCGAAGAATTTGGCGTAGGCAATGTAAGGTGGATATGTCGGTCCAGGAAGCAGAATCTCGTCTCCTGGATTGATGAGCGCAGCCATTATCATTTCTATGCCTTCAGAGATGCCAGACGTGACGATAACGTCATCAGGTGATATCTCAACGCCGTTTAGTCTCCTTTCTTTCTGACTTATTGCCTCCCTTAGTTCAGGCAGTCCTTCTGATGGTGAATAAGCATTTGCTTTGTCGCCCGATTCGACTGCCTTCTTAAGAGCTTCCTTGATGTGGGGTGGAGTGTCGAAATCAAAGGCGTTTGGGTCTCCGATGTTCAAGTAATATATTTTTTTGCCCGTCATGGCAACCTGCTTCGCGTACGGTATCACGTCGCGGATTGCATACTCGATCTTGCGCACTCTTTCAGTGGGATTCACAGCCGACACTGGCATCACCGTTTAGCGGTGTGTCTGTCTAGAAATGAAATAAAGATTGCGGAGAAACTACCCCACTTTGAAGGTTCTTGACACTTGGAATCCGTCTGCAGTTGTCAGTACAACGGTCACGTTTTCGTTTGTATAGGGAATCCAGTTCCAAGAACAAACGATTCCTATTTCGGATCCGGCGTCGACTTCATATCCTGAAGATTCTATCACCAGCAGCGGAGTGGTCTCGTTTCCGATCAGGACTTGGACGACGGTCGCGTTGAACTTGGTTAGTTCACTGTTTTTGACTGTGATGTTCACGTAGGGAACCTCTGAAGCTACGTTTGAGAAAGATGCACTTGTGATATTCAAGTACGGAAGCGTCACGTTAATGGTTGGCAGAATTTCTGTTGAGTTGTACACGAGGTGTGCTCTTATGGTGACGCTTTGTCCCACGAAGTTTGACCAATCGAACGAGCAGACTAATGATCCATTTGTACCCGGAGCTATCAACGTTGGTGAGATGATAGTTGCGTTTTGGCCAATGTCTATTTCGGTCACGTTGGCTGCTTGGACCGAGTATCCAAGATTTGTGACGTTAACTGAAAATGTTGCTGTGTTGGTCAAATCAAAATTAACACCAACTATGCCTCCGGCATACCGTGCGGGTGTTGTCACCGTTAATGGTACAGAGGTGAATCCCTGTTTGGTGTAGGCAATCACTTGGATGTTTGTGTTCCGAAGGCTTGTGTCAGTCCAATTCCAAGGACACGTAATGGTGGCTGTTTGGTTTGTGCGGCAATTGTCAACGGGAGGGTCGGTGTTGTTCCGTTGATTATTGTGTCAGTTACGTTGCCGTGCTGGAACGTCAGGCTCGTGATGTTCACGTAGCTTGCAGAATCTGGGGAATTAGACAGGGTGACGTTGACTTGGCTTGTGTTCTCTAAGTCAAAATCAACCTGTGTTGTCAGTAGAGTAACGGTTGAACCCACGTTTGTTCTCAATTCAGCTGTGAATCCTTCAGCGGTCACTACCTGTACGATTGGGTTCACGTGTCCTTGCCAGTTTGTGTAGCATGTGAACGTAACAGTCTGGTTCGGTTGTAATACCTGCGGTAGTGCTATGCTCAGATTGTCAACTGGGGTGAGGTCGAACAAAACTTGACTAAGCGTGAGGTTGATCGGGGAGTTGTCGTTTGTGACTGTAGCGTTAAAGCGTTGTATGGTGTCTGACGGGTCGAAAAGTGTGACCAAACTAATTTTGACGGAGGGTGTCTGAACAGTTAGTGGTGCAGCTTCCGTGTTGTTTATTGTTAGCACGTGCACTGTGAGGACGTTGCCGGCCAGTACTCCCCAGTTCAGAGTACAATTGAAGGTTTGTTGCGTTCCCTTTTCGATGAATATTGGAAGTTGAGGGTCACTGTTTGTTATGCTGGTTTTGTTGTTTCCCGAAGATTCGATGTAAATATCGGTGATGTTTGCTCCAACGATTGAGTGCGATGGATTCATAACTGTCAGGTTAAAGTGATTTCCATTGTCTGCTGGGAAGTTGACGTTTGTGATTATTAGGTCGGCTGTGTTTTCGGGTTCCAGGTAGAATGGTGCCATGGTCCAAACGTATGCCAACAGGGCGCCGACTATTGCCGATATCAGTATGAGCAAGATTAGGATTATACTGGAGATTGCTCTGACGCCTTTTTTGACGCGCAATTTGTTCCCTCGATCCTATGCGATTGGTGTAGAACATATTCTCGGTAGTAAATAAGCATTTCAGGACTGTATCAGGAACGTTTTGGTCTCCATTTTTGTGATATGTTTGGTTAGAGAACTGGCTCTACTTTTTTGTGCGGTTAGGATAGCTAAGCTTAAATCTTGTCCTTCTCCATACTTGACTTCCCAAAAATTCAGGTGGTTGTGATGAACGAGTGTGACGCGGTGATAGTCGGCGCAGGAATTGTGGGGTTGTCGACTGGATATCACCTTAAGCGCATGAACCCGAAGCTCGATGTTTTGATCGTTGACAAACGGGGTGCTGCTGGTCAAGGCAGCACCGCGAAGAGTGCGGCTGCTTTTCGGTGTCTGTTTGCTTCGAGGACCAATTTTGCATTGGCGGATTCTTCGGCCGAATTCTACAAGCACGTGCAGAACGATTTGAAGTTTGATCTGAAGCTGCGCTGGGCAGGGTACCTGTGGTTTTTTGATGAGGAAGGTTACGGCAAAATGCTTCCTGTTCTGAAGGATCTCGCCAACCGAGGTTTTCAGTACAAAGAATACGACGCGCCGGATCTCGCGAAAAGACTCGAAATGAAGACTGATCTAAGCAGAGATGATGAAGCAAAGATGATGGGGTTGGCCAATGTTCACAAGGGAGTCTTGATTCCGAAGGCGGGACTGATTGATGTTGATTCCCTTGTGAAATTCTATGAGTCCGAGTTCTTGAAGCTCGGTGGAAGGATTCAGTACCACACTGAGGTTGAGCAGCTCGTCGTTGAACCTCGCAGTCCTTTGGGAATGCCGGGCGAACCCTATTTCTGGCAGGACGCAACCATCACGGGCGTGAAAACCGTGAAGGGTTTGATCAAAGCAGAGAAAACAATCGTTGCAGCGGGCGCATGGGCTTCTCAACTTCTGGATCCAGTCGGGATCGAATGTTTCATCAAGGCTAAGAAGCGACAGGTTTTCTCCGTCAAGGCAAACACCAGCGAGCTTAGAAAGCTACTGTTCTGCAAAGAATTCTCGGAGGCTGGATGTCTCCCGTTCACGATTCTTCCGAAACCCACTGCATACATTCGCCCTGCTCCTGAGGAGGATGCTTTGTGGCTAGCGTACGCTGACGAGTTTCCGAGAGCCTTCAAGGTTGAAGAGGAGCCCGAGCCTGAGGAAAACTATTACAGTTATGGGCTGTATCAAGTGATGGTCAAGTATTTCCCACAGTTGACTGGCTGTCAGCCATTTTCGTCTTTCGCTGGATTGTATGAGATAAACAGTATCGATGGTCAACCGATCATTTTCGAGGAGAACGGAGTTGTTGTAGCAGGCGGAGCAAGCGGAAGCGGAATTTTGAAGGCTGATGCTATGGGAAGGATCGCTGCGGCTCTGTTCAACGGTGAAGAGTACGCGTATCTCCACGGTGACAAAAAGTTCAAAGTCAGTGATCTAGGGATCAAGAACAGGAGCGTCGAGCCAGAGAAGCTGGTGATATAGGCTTCCGTCTGCGGTTAAGCTTATCTACGATTTGCCACATATTTCTAGTCTGCTGATTTTCAGGAAGTGTGATGATATGTTCGGTTGGAACGGCAGAATTCTTCACGTCAATCTGGGCAAAGGCAAAGCTGTTGCCGCCACGTATCCCGCTGGGATGGCGCAGAGTTGCCTCGGCGGAAGGGGCTTTGCCGCGCGCATACTTTGGGATGAGCTCAGACCCGGGATCGACCCGCTGTCGCCTGACAACAAGCTTGTCCTTGCTGCTGGTCCTTTGACGGGTTTTGCGTTGCCCAGCAGTGGAAAACTGGTTGTTGCGGCCAAGAGTCCTCTGACGTGGGGTTATGGAGACGGGAATATCGGGACTTTTGCAGCGGTTCAGATGCGGAAGGCAGGGTATGACGCCGTGGTGATCGAAGGAAAGGCAGATAAGCCTATTATGCTTCTCGTGCGAGACGATTCCGCCGAGTTTTTTGATGCCACTGATCTCTGGGGCTTGAATTCTTTCGAGGTCGAAAGAAAGCTCGCTGAAATCTATGGACATACCGTTGGCGTTCTCTGCATAGGACAGGCTGGTGAGAACCTTGTAAAATTCGCCTGCGTCGTTTCTCAAGAAGGTCGTGCAGGAGGCAGGCCCGGCATGGGAGCCGTGATGGGTTCGAAGAAACTGAAAGCGGTTGTTTTCATCGGGTCGAACGACTTGCCGGTTGCCTATCCGAAAGAGATGAAAGAACTGGGAGCTGAAGCCCTCAGGGAAGTGTTGATGAAACCCAACTATGCGTTTTGGAAGCGTCAGGGCACGATGAGCACGATAGAATGGAGTCAAGAGAACAGTGTCCTTCCCACCTTTAACTATCGCGAAGGTATCTTCTCCAAAGCTGAAGCCATAAACGGTTTTGCAATGGAGAAGATCAAAGTCTCAAACCGCGGTTGTCCACAATGTAACATGACGTGCGGAAACATCGTGAAGGACTCCGACAGAAAAGAAGCCGAACTTGATTATGAGAATATTGCAATGCTAGGGTCAAACATAGGCTTGGGCAATCTGAAGCAAGTCGCTGCTCTCAATCGTATGGCGGACGAATATGGGTTGGACGCGATCTCTCTGGGTAACGTTTTAGGTTTTGCCATGGAAGCATCTGAGAAAGGGTTGATTGAAGAAAAGATTCCATGGGGTAAGTTCAAGATCACAAAGACTCTTGTGAAAGATATCGCCTTTAGAACTGGCAGACTGGGCAATTTGCTCGCGGATGGCGTCTACTCCGCCTCACAAGAGATAGGAAAAGGATCCAATCGTTGGGCTATGCACGTCAAAGGCTTGGAAGTATCGGCCTATGATTGTCACACCACGCCGGGCATGGCGTTAGCTTATGGAACCTGCTCCATAGGTGCTCATCACAAAGATGCTTGGGTTATCTCTTGGGAAGTCAAGGCTGGGCGGCAAGGATATGCGGATGAGAAGGTTGACAAGGTCATAGAGTTACAGCGAATTCGAGGCGGTGCTCTTGAGTCTCTGGGCGTCTGCAGGTTTCCGTGGATCGAGTTGGGTCTTGAGCTTGAATGGTATCCGAGACTTTTACACGCCGCAACAGGCTTAGATTTTTCATGGAGCGACCTGAACATAATAGCTGACAGAGTCTTCAATTTGACGAGAGCATTCTGGGTGCGCGAGTACGGCAAAAAGTGGAGTCCCGAAATGGATGTTCCACCCCCCAGATGGTTTGAAGAACCGTTGACAACAGGATCATTCAAAGGGTCGAAGCTTGACAGAGCAAAATATGATGTCATGCTGCAGACTTACTACAAGAAACGAGGCTGGGATGAGCGCGGTATCCCAACGAAATCGACTTTGGCGCGACTCGGTCTCGGAGACGTGGCAAAAGAACTTGGCGCTCACGTGAGTCTTTCAAAGTAGAAAAGCAGATTTGTCTTCAGTAAGCCACTGCGGTTCTGACAATCTCCTTTGCTTCTTCTCCGCAGACTATGCATTTTCCCTCGATCTTTGCTTTCGAGTCCTCCGGGATACCTAAGACCCGGGCGTTCGTAAGTTCTTCAAGCTTGTGACCGCAGACAGTCTTACTGCACCAAGGTACTTCAACGACGCCAGCATGTTTCTCCAACAGTTTCTTGGCTTCCTCCAATGTTTCAGTGCGGTAAACATGTTGCTCGTTCCAATGCCAAGCTTTCTGTCTCAGGTCCTTTGTTATTTGTGCTGCAAGGTTGGTCAGAAACTTAGGAAGTTCATTTCGTTTGCATGTCTGCTTTTCCAGAGTGTCTCGTCTAACCACTGTGACTTCCCCTTTTTCCATGTCTCTTGGACCTATTTCCACCCGAATGGGTACGCCTCTGAGTTCCCAGTCAAAGTATTTCGCGCCTGGAGTTACAGTGTCTCGAAGATCAACGTCTACTCTGAATCCTTTTTCCTTCAGCTCCGTTGCGACTACTTCGCATTCTCTGTTCACGATTTCTGCCTTTCCTTTGTACGGGATTGGGATCATTATGACTTGTATCGGCGCGATTTTCGGCGGCAATACTATGCCATGGTCATCTCCATGCATTATGAGAGCTGATGCTATCCCGCGTCCTGATATTCCGGCGCACGTTTGCCAGACGTGTTCTCTACCTCCGTCTCTTGTCTCATATGAAACGTCGAAGGCTTTTGAGAAGTGTTGACCCAGGTGATGGACTGTTCCTATCTGAAGTGTCCTGCCATCTGGGCATATCATATCGAAAGCTGTTGTGTACTTCGCGCCTGCGAACTTGTCCCATTCAGGTCTTCGAGAGATGCAGTAGGCCACGCCTAGTTCGTTGAATATCTTCTTGTAATTGTCTATTTCTTCTTTCACTTCTGCTTCGGCATCTGCTTCTGTTGCGTGTGCCGTGTGTGCTTCCTTGAAGTCGAACTCTCTCATTCTCAAGATCGGCCTTGTTGCTTTGGTTTCAAACCTGAAAACAGTGACTATTTGGTAGAGTTTCAGTGGCAGATCAGTGTAAGAGCGTATCCACAGGTGCTCCATAGGACCGATTATTGTTTCACTCGTCGGTCTCAAGGCAAGCCGTTGTTTTAGGTGTTTTTGTCCGCCTTGGGTGACCCAGAAGACCTGTGCCTCGAACCCTTCGACGTGTTCTGCTTCCTTCTGTAGGGAGGTTTCTGGTATCAGCAACGGAAACAATGCTTCATTGTGACCGGTTAGGTCGAGTTGATCTCGGATAATTCGAAAAACGTTTTCTCTTATCTTGAACCCGTAGGGAAGCCAGACTCCTAACCCTTTGATTGGGTACCTGTAGTCGAGAATTTTTCCCTCGATCAGGACTTTTCGGAACCATTTTCCGAAGTGTTTGCTCCATTTTTCTCTGGAAACGATCTTCTCACTTGTCTTGGTTGTTTTCGACATTCTGATCTCTCCATCGTTGGCTGTTTCTAGAATATAATTCTAGTGTGACATCTTTCATGAAATGGGCTACGCGTCTTGAGAATTCAGCAGCGTGGAAGGCAATCGCCCATTTCTACCACACCGAAGGACATTGTAAAAGGAATTATTAAGTGTTTACTTGATTCACAGGAGTGCGCGCTGTTAATGGAGGGAAATCCATCGGAATCAAGCTGCAGCTTAGTCTCTTGCGCGCGCACGTGTTATGCCGGTGGAATTCTGCGCAAGTGTTTTTAACGTGATCTCCACAAACCTTAGGGTGTTCTCGCTCCGTGAGGATAAGTGAGGTTTGGGTTTGAAAGCAATTCTGGTAGTCGCAGATGGAATGGCAGACAGACCGATAAGCGAGCTAGGGTCGAAGACACCGTTGGAAGCAGCGTCGAGGCCAAATCTGAATCGAATTGCTAAGAACGGCGTGTGTGGCATAATGGATCCTATCGCCCCTGGAATTCCTCCGGGCAGCGACACCGCAACGCTGGCTATGCTCGGCTACGATCCATGGAAGGTCTATTCAGGCAGAGGCGCTTTTGAGGCTGAAGGCTCAGACGTTGAAGTCCTGCCCGGAGATGTTGCATTCAGATGTAACTTCGCTACGGTGAACGATGATTTGGTTGTTCTGGATAGACGTGCCGGCAGAATAGCCAACGAAGACGCAGCGAAATTGGCTGCTAGCCTGAGAAAAGTGAAGCTTCAAGAGTCCTTGAAGGTCACGTTTCAGTTTAAGAACACAGTTCAACACCGGGCAATCTTGGCGATTCGCGGGCCAAAGCTATCTTCGGCGGTGAGTGATTCGGACCCGGAGACGAATGGAAAGAAAGTGTTGGAGGTCCGGCCGTTAGAAGACAGTGCTGAGGCTAAACGCACTGCTCAGATTGCCAACTTGCTCGTTCACGAGTTTCACAGGGTATTAGCCCAACATCCAGTCAACAAAAAAAGGGCTGACCAAAACCTGCCTGTTGCCAACATGATTCTTCTCCGAGGAGCAGGCAACCTGCCGAAGATACCTACTCTTCAAGAGAAATATGGCATCAAACCCGCGTGTGTTGCCGCTGTTTCTCTGATAAGAGGCGTCTGCAAAGTTGCAGGAATGGACTTGATTGACGTCAAAGGTGCCACTGGCACGCCTCAGACTGACTATATGGCTAAAGCCAAAGCAACTGTTGAATCTTTGAAGAAGCATGATTTTGTGCTCTTGCACGTTAAGGCCACAGATGTCGCAAGTCACGATGGCAACGTCAAGCTGAAGGTGCAAATTATCGAGAAGATCGACAGAATGCTGGGTCATGTTCTAGCCAATATTGATCCAAAATCGACCTTTGTCGCGGTCACTGCTGACCACACGACGTCAACAGTCACAAGAAATCATGAGGGAGATCCCGTTCCAGTCGTGATAATGGGACCTGGAGTACGCTGTGATGACGTTGCAGAGTTCGGTGAGAGAACGTGCGCAAAAGGTGGGCTTAACAGGGTAAGAGGGCTAGATCTTATGCCAACTCTGATGAGTCTGATGGGCAAAGGAAAGAAATTTGGATCCTAGAATTATTGGTCATTGAACTTGCATCAGTCTCCATTCTCTGTAGTCTGTTATGACTCTAAGGTATCCTTTGAGTTTTTTATCAATTTCAGTGTTGCCCGTGTCGACTCTTAGAACGTTTCCGTGAATGTTCTGTATTTTAGTTTTTGTTGCTGCAACGATAATGTGGTCCTTTTCGATGCGCTTCAGTATCTCTGGACTTATCTGTTGGTTGCCTCTTCCAAGCAAGATTCCTTGTCGTCCAATAGGCGAAACCACGAGCCACGCGTTTTTCCAATCTTTCACTTCTTTCAATGTTGTTTCTTCATTGACGTCACGAGTCATTTTTCCGTCGTGGTAAATGTCGACGCCTAGTGTAGTCTTTTCGACGCCCAGCAATTCCGCAACGTGTTTCATGGTTGTTCCAGGTCCGAGAATCCATGTTGCATTTTTCGGAACTTGTTCCAAAATGAATCGACCTATTGCTTTCTGGTTCTCGATTTCGTCATCGCTTTCTGGGCTCACTTGTTTGCTTCCTTGGACGTGTGTTGGAAGGAATGGTCCTTTTAGAAATCCATGAAGAACCACTGCGAATACATCGTTTCGTATTGCTTTTTCATCAGAATCCATGATTTCCAAGTCAGTGATTTGTGCTTGTCCTCGGGAACAGGCTAGAACTACTTCAACAGCATCTAAGGGGTTCACGGCAAAGATGCCGCTGTACATCTTCACGCCTGAAGGAACGCCGATCACAGGAAGTTGACCGCTTTTCTGCATTACGTCATAAATGTCCCTGGCAGTGCCGTCACCACCTACGAAGACTATCAAATCGACTTTGGCTGCAGTCAGAAGAACCACCGCGGTCTTCGTGTCGCTTGCGGTTGTCTCTTCTTTAGTTTTCATCGGCAGAACCTTGACTGGAAAGCCAGACTGTGCTGCCTCTTCTTCACCCATTTTTCCTGGGCAAGTGAGTATTTCAATAGTTTCGTTCGTAATGTTCCGCTTCAAGCCCCTTAGGAATTCTACTGCCCTGTTTGGGGCCACGGGTTGGGCTCCTCTGGCTATTGCTTCTTTCAGCACGTTGTCCGTTCCCTTCAAGCCGACTTTGCCGCCCATACCCGCGATTGGGTTGACGATGAAGCCGATAATCATTGTTTTCACTAGCAAGATTTGCTGGGTAAGCTATAAACCATTTTTGAAGCTGATCCAAAGGAGAACAACATAAGATTCGTTTCCAAACCTGAAAAATCTTATATTCCGAATTCTCAGACCCATGCCTAAATAGGAGATGATGATTGGTGCCTCCGAAAAAGATGGGCAAAATTCTTGTAACTGGCTCCACTGGCCAGATTGGTTCCGAACTCACGTTGGCTTTGCGGAAAAAGTATGGCGGTGACAATGTCGTCGCGGTTGGGCATCAGAGAAAGCCCAGCGATAAACTGTTGAATTCCGGGCCTTTTGAAACCGTTGACGTCGGCAAAAAAGAAAGCATTGCGCGGGTTATCGAGAAACATGGCATCGACACGATTTATCATTTGGCGGCTCTTCTTTCCGCAACTGGAGAGCAGAACCCTCAGCTTGCCTGGAATCTCAACATGGGGAGCCTTTACAACGTTCTTGAACTCGCAAGGGAACGTGGGTTGACTCGAGTTTTCTGGCCGAGCTCAATCGCAGTCTTTGGACCCACCACTCCTCGGGACAAGACCCCACAGGAGACAGTCATGCTGCCTGGAACGATGTACGGAGTAACGAAAGTGGCTGGTGAGCTTCTTTGCAACTATTACTCGGTCAAATATGGTGTCGATGTGCGTGGTCTAAGATATCCTGGCATTATTAGCAGTGAGACTCCTCCTGGCGGGGGCACGACGGATTATGCCGTTGAGATATATTATGAAGCTATCAGGAAAAAGCGGTACACGTGTTTTGTAAGAGAAGACACGGTGTTACCGATGATGTATATGCCCGATTGTCTCAAATCTACGATAGATTTGATGGAAGCTGACCCATCGAAAGTCAAGAGGCACGACAGCTATAACGTTGCAGGAATGAGCTTTTCAGCGGGAGAACTCGCTGCAGAAATCAGGAAACATATTCCGGAGTTCAAGTGCGACTACAAACCCGATTTCAGGCAGAAGATTGCAGATTCATGGCCCATGTCGATCGATGACACTCAAGCGCGCAAGGACTGGGATTGGAAGCCCACTTATGATTTGGCCGCGATGACAAAGGACATGATTCAGAAACTGTCGAAGAGATTTGCTGAGGGAAAGCTCTAGAATCAAGCTAAGGAGCAAGAAAGAGTTAAGAGAAAGGGCGTAAGAATAGAGCCAAAAGGAGTATGGCAAAGTGAGAAACCCCACTTCATTCTTGCGAGAAGAATACGAAGCCTTAGTGAAGAGCGAGCTTGACTGGAGAATCCGCGTGTTGCAGGGTCCGAGCACTCCCTGGTGCAACGTTGACGGCAAGAAGGTCTTGATGTTCTGCTCGAACAATTACCTAAGCCTCAGCAACCATCCGAAATTGAAAGAAGCGGCGATCAAAGCCGTTCAGACCCACGGTGCAGGTTCAGGTTCAGTTCGTCCCATCGCCGGAACAATGGACATCCACATTGAACTTGAGAAACGACTTGCAAAGTTCAAGCATGCAGAGGCTTCACTGGTTTATCAAACAGGCTTTGCGGCGAACGCAGGACTCATCCCTCAACTTGTGGGAAAAGAGGACCTGATCATAAGCGATGAGCTTAACCACGGCAGCATCATCGACGGCGTACGGCTAGCTCACGGTGAACGAGCGGTCTACAAACACTCAGACATGGCAGATTTGGATCGCGTCTTGAAAGAAGCAGAAAAGCACAACCCGCCTTATAGGCGAATTCTGATAATCACTGATGGTGTTTTCTCGATGGACGGAGACATTGCTCCGCTTGATCAAGTAGCAAAACTCGGCGCTGAACACGGATGCATGGTGTACGTTGACGATGCTCACGGCGAGGGAGTCCTCGGCGAGGGCGGAAGAGGCATCGTTTCACACTTCAAGCTCACACGAGACAAAGTGCAAGTTGAAATGGGCACTTTTTCGAAAGCCTTCGGAGTCGTGGGAGGCCACGTTTCAGGCTCCAAAGATCTGGTCAACTTTGCTTATAACAAGTCGCGCACTTGGCTTCTGAGTGGGTCACACCCCCCTGCAGTTGCCGCGGCTTGCACGGCAGCCATAGACGTTCTGGAAAATGAACCTCAACACGTGAAGACGCTGTGGGATCACACTCGCTACTTCAAGAAAGTAATGAAAGACTTAGGCTTCAACATCGGCAACAGCGAAACCCCAATCACACCCGTAATCGTGGGTGAAAGCGGCATAGCCAAGAAACTGAGCGCAAGACTCTTCGAGGAAGGAGTGT
This sequence comes from Candidatus Bathyarchaeota archaeon, assembly GCA_963739305.1. Classification (GTDB taxonomy): domain Archaea; phylum Thermoproteota; class Bathyarchaeia; order Bathyarchaeales; family Bathycorpusculaceae; genus DASPPK01. The sequence goes on from CAVTZU010000018.1 coordinate 88,572, forward strand.
TCGCGTTACCGATCGTGTTTCCAATGGTAGCCAGGGACAAGGCCAGAATCAGAACGATAATGAACGCTGCCTTAACCAGAAAAGACTTGGACTTCGCCATAAGCGCTTTCGAAAAGATTGGAAAAGAGCTACACATAATCTAGACTGAAATCCAATCCTCTTAGCTTTTCTACCAATCTCAGCTGTCATTTGATGCTTCAAAAGGATCCCAGAAACAAGACGAAACAATGGTGAAGAAACTACCGGCCGAGTTCAAAGCTTCACTTCCCATATGAGACACAAAGAGTCAACATGGCTTTCAGCAACTTTTCCACCTAAAGAACTGGCTTCACCGCCGTTCAAAGCCATTCCAAAGGTACTCCGCACGAAAAAAAGGTAGGGGGGTAGGGTGTTTTAGAGCTGTTTATCACTCATAATCCATGTTGAGTAGGCCCTTTTTAGCTTAAGCCTGTCTCTTCCTCACTTTTTCCAACGCTTTATCAACGTCTCTTAACCCTAGCTTCACCAGCATCTCCGAAGACGGCACACCGTTCCTGTCCCAACCCACAGCTCTATAGTACCTGTGCTTGTACTTCTCCACCGCCTTCCTGTCCGTCGTCTTACCCTTCTCAGGCCCAGAAGGCAAGGGCTCATAAAACCTCGGCGGGTTAACATCATCAACCCTCGAATCCCACGTGACATCCGGACCGCCCAGCAGCAACAACGCTCTCTGAAGCTGCAGCGTCTTCAACCCCCTCATATTGCACCACTCCTTCCGAGTCAACCTCACCCCGGTCACGGCAAAATAGAAATCAAAAATCGCGTTCCTCGAACCCGAAAAACTGTTGAAGCTACAGAAAACACCCGAATCATTCAATATCTCCATCAACTCGCTCCTGTCCAAGGGCAACCCGGTTAACGACGTGTGATCCCCACCCTGCACTCCGCACGCGTAAGAAACTATCTCAGGAAAATCCTTCCCGCTCCGCGTCCCATGCGCACCGATGCTTATCCCCTTAGAATGCACGACGTACGGCAACAAATTCATCTTCTTCATCTCCCCAAGCTTCAGTGCCGCACGATACGTTCCCTCAGCCAACACGTCCCCTATACCTTGCCTGAAAGCGATCTTCTTCGCCAGGGCAGCAAACGCATCAGTATTGCCCCACTCAAGCCTCAACCCATCAACGTCTTTCTCCTTCAATATTCCCCGTTGAAAAAGCTCAGCTGCAAACCCCATCACACTGCCCGTTTGAATACCACACAGCCCCAGGTCATCAACCAGAGACGTCAAATACACGTTGTCCTCAGGAACAAAAATGCCCAAGTTAGCCCCCAAATACGCCTGCATCTCATAATCCGGGTTATCCGTTATCGCACCCTTGTACTTCCCACTGTTTACAACAGCAAGCTTCAAACAAGTGGTCGGACAACCAAAATCCCCCCAGTACTGCTTCATCCAAAAGCGATTCTCAAACTTGTCAACTCCATAACCCCTCTCATCATGCCACTCCTCTTGCCAATTCCGCACCGGCTCCGAACTGCTATTAGCCCCAAAAGAATAACCGCCGCCACCTGTTCCCCAACGCCTCCACATCTCACTCTCATACACTCCCCTGCACACGCTCTTGATCAACCTCTTAACCTTCCCCATGTCCGCCGCTTCAGGCAAAGGACCCGTCCCCTTAACCACCACAGCCTTCAATCGTTTAGAACCCATAACCGCCCCATAACCACCGTAACCCGCAGCATGCGACCACTTCGTCATAACGACAGCCGTACGCACCTTGTTCTCACCCGCAGGACCAACGTAAAGCATCGCCGGTTCCTTCCACTCTCCAAATCGCTTGTACCGCTCGTTCAGAAGCCCCCTGCACTCCTTCGTCAAGACGGCAACGGTCTGCTTCCCATCGTTCCCCCAAACATGACTCGCATCCCGAAGCTCAACGTCAGAATCCTTAACCATCAAATAAACAGGCTTTTCCGACTCACCGCTAACGATCACGCCGTCATAACCAGCACACCTCAACTCAACACCAAACTCGCCGGAAAGAGTGGAACCAACAACACCATTGCTCTGCGGAGACTTACCAGACACGCAGGTTCTACCGCCAGGGAAGTAACCCGTGAGCGGCCCAGTCAAGAATAGTAGAACATTCTCAGGCCCAAGAGGGTCCACTTTCTCCCATCTACTACCCAACCTGTCCCACAGGATCTTTGTGGCTAACCCTCTGCCCCCAACATAATCCCTCAAGACCTCGTCCTTAAACCTCGTCTCCTTAATCGCTCCATAAGCAAGGTCCACATCAAGAAACTTGCCAGCATAACCACGAATCACAGATACTCCTCCCCCTGATCGCCGTAGAACCTCGCAGCCAAATCCCTCGTCACCTCATCCGGCTTACGAGCATACAGCCGATACGACGTCTCATCCCGTCTTTCCACGACTCGTAACACGTTCCAACTGCCCTCTCGACAAACTTTTACACACTGCGGATCACCACCACAAAGATCACATATGACAATATGCTTCTCCTTCGGATGCATATGCGGAATCCTGCCAGGACAAGCATCAATACACTTGCCACAGGCAATACACTTTTCATTATTCACCAGCACGGCAGCCGTCCTCTTGCTAACAGACAAGGCCTCAACAGGACACGACTTCACACACGGATAATCTTCACACTGCGTACAAAAGTGAGGAAACTCAAGCCCCGGAACCAACATGAAAACCCTTATCATCGACGCGTCAGGCCACACACGGTTCTCATGATACAACGAACAAGCTATCTCGCACTTTCTGCAGCCGCTGCACCTGGCCAACTCTCTCGCTATCCAAATGGCCTCTCTCTTCGCCGTCAACGCTCAAACCCCCGAACGTTCAGCTTTTTCTAACATACCCTCTGATTTAAGTTTGATGCCCACGAATTCATTCTGAAGAGTTTCTAGCTGAAGAGACGTTACCTAAACGATTCGAGCTTATTAGTTGGGTTTGTTAACAAAAGGTTCGGGGCGCACCGGACTGGAGTACATTCTCGAAGTTCTAACCATTCTCACAACGTCCTTCTTACTCAACATAATACCTTTTGCCGGACCATCAAACCTCTTCATAGCCTCAAGCGCAGCTGCCGTAACCAACGCTGAACCCTTCACAATCGGATTGGCTGTGGCGTTCGGATCAGCCTCAGCAAAGTTCATTCATTACATCGTAACATTCTTTGCGGGAAAATACATCGGTAAAGAACGAAGAAAACGATTGGACGCAGCAGCCCTAAAACTAAGAAAATGGGCTATGCCTGCTCTCTTCATAGTTGCTGCAACGCCCCTCCCAGATGAACCTGTGATCATACCGCTTGGTCTTCTGAGATACAACCCTGGGAAACTCTTCTTGGCCTATTTCGCGGGCAAACTGCTCGTAGGAGTCGTCGGTGCCTACCTCGGAAAATTTGCACACGAAATGTTCAGGCCAATCATAAGCGATGAAGCCTTAATAATCATCTCCATCGCAGCCACAATCATAGTGACAATCATACTGCTAAAGATCGACGTCACAAAACTGGCTGAAAGGATACTTAAAAGGAAAATAGAAACAATACCAGAATAGGTGGGATAAATGAGAATAATAGCTGATCTGCACATACACGGACCCTACAGTCGAGGTACCAGTGAACGAATGTGCCTCGAAGAAATCGCTCGATTCGCCAGAATCAAGGGCTTGTCTATCATTGGAACAGGAGACTTCACTCACCCTAAATGGTATAATGAACTGAAAAACAAGCTTGTCCTGGACCCCGAAACAAGTCTCTACAGACTCAGCGTTGACCCTGCAACGCCCATCCGCTTCATGATAACAACAGAAGTCAACACGGCCTTCTCCCATAACAACGAACTAAAAAAAGTCCACCACGTCATCCTCACGCCAAACCTTGAAACCGCAGATCAAATCAACTACAGACTGTCCAAATACGGAAATCTACAGGCAGACGGACGGCCAACACTGAACGTTACGCCGCCTACGCTGGTTGAAGAAGTCATGGAAACGTCAAAGGACAACATGATATTTCCAGCTCACGCATGGACCCCCTGGTTCAGCATATTCGGTGCCTTCAGCGGGTTCGACGGCGTTGAAGATTGCTATGAAGACATGACCAAACACATCCACGCTTTGGAGACTGGTCTCTCGTCAGATCCACCTATGAACTGGCGTGTCAGCAAACTCGATAAGTTCACTCTTGTCTCAAACAGCGACAGTCACAGTTTCTGGCCTTGGCGCATCGGCAGAGAGGCTAACGTGTTCGAACTGAAAAAACCCACATACGGGGAAATCATTGAGTCCATTCGAATGAAGGACAGTAGCCGCTTCAAATTCACGATAGAAACAGATCCGGCTTATGGCAAGTACCATTGGACTGGACACAGAAACTGCAATGTCGCCCTTTCAGCCAAAGATGCAATGAAGTTCGCCAACATTTGTCCCGTCTGCCGCAGAAGGCTCACAAAAGGCGTCGAACAGCGAGTCGAAGAACTCGCTGATCGCCCCAACGACTACAGACCCAACAACACGATTGGTTGCATGCATCTCCTGCCGCTATCGGAGATCATTGCAGCAGTTCAGGGAAGCGATTCTCCCTCAACTCAAAAAATCTGGAACTTATATAATTCGCTGATCCAAAAGTTTGGTGACGAATATAGGGTCCTGATTGACGCGCCAAAAGAAGCAATAAGCTCCATTGTAGACGAGTGTATCGCCGAGACAATCCTCAGGGTTCGACAACGAACAGCCGAGGTTATCCCGGGGTATGATGGCGTCTACGGAAAACTTGTCGTTCCATCGCAATTCGCTCAACCCAAAACTGTTTCCCGAAGAGTACAACAGTTAAACCTTACCGACTTCGCTTCGTAGCCTCTTCATCATGCCTTTTCTGTATACCTGCTATGCAAGTGTACAAGAACGCTTATTAAGTCGTGATAAACCAGATAGTCTCGGTAATCCGATGCAGCAATCAAAAGCCACAGACGACAAAGTCACGAAAATCATCGATCACGTTCTAACCCAGATATTTGGAAAAGAAGCTTCGGCTCTCATCTACAAACACCTCGAGCGCAAATACTCGGTCAAGCGTTCCGAAGTCGGAGACAAACTCGAACTCTTCGCAGAAGGTCTTGAGGATTTTCTGAAGTCCGGTGCCTACGTCATTGAGAGGAAAATACTAGAAGACATCTGGTCAAACTATGGTGCCGTTCAGAGACTTCAAATGGAAAAACCGAGACGTGAAGGAAGTTTTGCAAGTGAAGTTAAAGTTCTTTTGAGGGAAGCATAACTAAACCTCTCGTTTTACGAGACAAGTTACATCAACATTATGTCTTCCTAGTTTTCATTTGCACAATGAACTTCCCGACAGACTACTCATTGGATAGTGATTGCAGAAAACCTTAAACTTATCGGAAAACAAATAACTCGGGCCTTTATTACAGCATGGAGAAGGCGCAAAGCTTGGGTGCGAAAGGAATCAAGGAAGCATTGCTGAAGTACAATACACCTCGGAGAATAGTCCAACTGCTATCATTCATCTTATTCAGCGCAATTATCTTCAATCTCGGCGTGTTACCACTTCTGTTTCCTGTCCTTTGGACGTGGGGTCTCAGGACGAACACAGTTGGAGATGCCTTCACGGCAATTCAATTCATGTTCAGCGGATGGAACTCTGCCTTCGTTTTGTTTCCTTGGATAGCACTCGCTTCATTTCTAATAGTCGGCGTACTTGTCGGCAAGTCACTCTGTGGGTGGGTGTGCCCTTTCGGTTTTGTTCAAGATTTAGTCGGCTATGTCCGTCGGAAGCAGACTGACCTGTCAGCTCGTACACACGACACTTTAGTCTATGGGAAATATGTTGTTTTAGCCATCGCCCTGTTTATCAGTGTGACTTACTCGGCTGCAAGGTCAATCGGTGAAGACGCCGGATACGGACAGGCAATAGGCATTTTCGCTCAGGCTCCATTTACGGCTTTGAGCCCATCAGAAGTTCTATTCTCAACTCTGCCAAAAATGGCTCAAGGCTTTCGTTTTTCAGGGTGGGAGAACTTGGGATCAGACCTGTTGTATGGAGTTTCGATTTTGCCACCGCTCTTCTGGGTTCAGTTCGCGATAATGGTAATCGTGCTGGTTTTTGCAGTTTATGTTCCTAGAAGTTGGTGCAGGTATCTATGCCCACACGGAGCTTTTATGGCGATAATGAACAGGTTCAGCTTCGTGGGTTTGCGTCGAGAGCCATTCAAGTGTGAGAAGGGCGCATGCCGTTCGTGTGTTCAGGTGTGCCCGACTCGCGTTCCAATTCTCGATCTTCCATGGGAAAAATTCAGTCACCCGGAATGCATCTACTGCATGAAATGCGCGGACGCATGCCCTCACAGCGCAATCAAGCCAACGTATCCTTGACTTTTTGGCACTTTTTTCAACCCCTCTTTGGAGCCCAGAAACTTTTTGAATATTCAGTGAGGACAGCTGTGTAAATGTCTTCAGTTTGTTGGGCGATCTTGACCCAGTTATATTTTTCCTGGATTTTCTTGTAGGCGTTGTCTCTCAAACGGTTCGCGTTTTTCTCATCGGTCAATACTCGAATTATTCCCCATGCCAGTGAATCAGGATTACCAGTGTAAACTTTCACGCCGTCTACGTCGTGGTCCACTATCTCTGCCAGACCACCCGTGTCGGAAACTACGACGGGACTTCGTCCTGCCATTGCTTCGAGTGCAACAATGCCGAAGGGCTCAAAGAGAGAGGGCACGACAGAGACGTTGGCACATGTCTGAAGTCTTCTAAGCGTATCATCATCAACGAACCCAGTGAATAAGACCTTCTGAGATATTCCCAGATTCTTGACGAGGCCTGAAAGCTGTTCTTTCATGTAGCCATTGCCCACGATTATGAATTTGGCGTCTATTTTATCCAGAACTTTTGGAATCGCATTGACCAGCACCTGGACTCCTTTTTCGTAGACCAGTCTGCCCACAAATAGGACGATCTCTTCACTGGGTAGTGCAAATTTGCTTCTGAACGGACCTAAGTCTTCATTTTGGATTTGTGCGTAAACATCGGTGTTAACACCGTTTGGTATCATGACTTGCTTGTCTCCGGGGAGGCCAAAAGCCCAACGAACGTGTGAAACCATGTAGTCACTGCAGCATATCACCTTCCATGCTTCATAGGTTAGCCATGCTTCTGTTTCATGGATCATTCTTTCATAGTCAAAATGAATTCCATTCCTCCGTCCGATCTCAGTAGAATGCATCGTCACGAAGAGTGGTTTCCTGAAAACATGTTTTAGCCCAATTCCTGCGGTTGCAACAAGCCAGTCATGAGCATGCACAACGTCAACATCTCCACCTAAATTCGCGATTATAGCTGCAGCTTCTTTCTGCATGTTTACGTTCATTAGATAAACCCAAGTAGCGAAGTCAGGCGACGGATTCTTGTAAGAATCTATTCGGAACACCTCAACTCCGTCCAGAATTTCATGTGGCGGTGCTCCTGGAAAATCACAGGTCACTACGTAGACTTTGACCCCTTTTCGTACTAGACTTCTCGACAAGTAGTAAACATGCGGAGATATCCCTCCGATAATTCTCGGGGGAAACTCCCACGTGAGCATCATCACGCTCAAATCATTGTGAATCATGTGTTTTGCCCTCCGCGACATTCTTGTAGGCTCTCAGGATTTCTCTCGACCAACTCGCGGAACCGGGTGAAATCAGGTTGATTTTGTCTGAGGGAACTTTGTACGCCCGAACTATTTCATCATTCATCCAACGCGATTTGACGAGAATCAGGTCTGCTTCATATGCGCCAAGCCATTCAATGCTCTTAATAGCCATGTTAAACGGGTTGTTTGCACCATGAGATCGATGATCTTCCAAGCTTTCAACGGAGTAAAGAAACGGGATTTTCAAACCCTTCTTAAGGGTTACTGCGGCAGGAATGAAGTGCCAATCATGAACATCTATAAGGTCGACTTTCTGTTTTTTGTCGTAGTAGATGTTGGCCGTCACCCTTTCGACCTCCTGGTTCAAGGTTAGCACCCACGTAAGAACGCCAATGTGAGTGCGAACAGGGTTCGTTACTCTGAAAGTCTTGGTGCCTTCAGGCTCATCGTACTCTCCCGTTAGATAGTCATGATAAGTAACTACATAGGGTTGTATCTGATTCTTGGTGAGTTGGATCGCGAGCGTTTTCACATAATTGGCAAGCTGTCCTACGATGCGAGGCGGGTACTCCCAAGAGAAGATGGCGGCAATCATCAATTTTACCTACGTGAAAAGCGCACAGACTTTTATTATCCCGCTTCCTGTCAGGTAATAACGATTCTTTCCCTCATTGTCCGTGAAGCTTTGTGCAAAACCTTCTGCTTTATAACCGTCTAGAATTCTTTCCAACTCGGTGATATCAATCTGCATTACCTGAGCAAGCTCCTCACTCCTCCTCGCCAAGTCCGGCGCAGTGGCACACAGGTTATGCAGAGTTTGTAGGATCTTTTCCGAAAGGGGAAGTTCCTCCCTCATTTTTTCATCCTCTATTCTGCTGCAACGAATATTCTTGAGTCGTTTTCTTATAAAACCATGTGTGCAAGTTTGTTCAGAAATATTGGGTATCTGACTCTGTTTCGGCTAGCAAAGAGTCTAGCCTTTTTTTGAAGATTCTGGACACGCTCTTTCTAAGTTGCTCTCCTTTCAGCTTGTTCAGATTTGCGTTTATGAGCTCTTTTGTCAAGATCTTGTCGTGAAGAGAGTTTTCGGCCCATCTTTCAATGTCGCCGCGTCGAGCATGAAATTCGATTGAGGCTAGACTGATTTTGTCGATAGTTTTTGCGAAACCCTTTAGGCTCCATGCCATTCGGCCCGTGAAATATTCTTCGCCTGTGCCAGTATTGAACAAAAATGGTTCATCAGCGGCTATAGCAGTGAGTCTCACCCGATTTTCAAAATCAAGTATAGCCGCTTGCGCGGTGACGAACGCGTCTGCAGGCGTGTTGTAAGGGCTGAAGTAGGAATGAACATCGCCAGGTCCACCGCCGGCCGTGAACATGTAATAGAGGTGGTCACTTGTTTGGAAGTACCTCCAGGTTTTGAGGAAGGTCTTGTCTTCCGTTTCCTTGACGAGCGGTTCCAACTTCCTTAGACTCGTGTAGTAAGCCCATTGCATCGTGTTTCCCAGCCAGCAACTCGCGTCTCTCTCGAGGTCTGCCCAAGAAACTGTTGGGCCAGTCTCGGGAACGTCTATTTCTCCTGCGCTTGCGCGTTTCTCTGCAACCTCTGAGGGGGTTGACAAGTGGAGGTTCCACCATTTCAATATCTCAGCTGGCAAGTGTCGAAGAAAGTCGTGAATGCCTGTTTCTGGCCAGTGGTGTTCACCAAACGTTTCATAATCCGGGAATATGTTTATGCAGTCTCCAGGCGAGGATGCTAACCAGCTTGCGTATTTGTCGGCTTTTAGTGGCCATTCGCTCCACCATCTTGCTGAAAACCTAAAACCTATGTCATCTGTCAACTTGTAGTTTCGGAGGAAAATCTTGATCTTCTTCGCACCTTTTGGCGAGTATAGATAATTCGGTGATTTCTCCTGTAGTATCCTTTCAACGCCTTCAGTGAAGATTCCTTTGTAGCCCAAGTTTTCAACAGTTCTTGCGACGGCGTTATTGTAGAGTAGCTCAGTGTTTTCGAAAATCCACGGTGCGTAACCCAGAAGGTCTCTCACTATCTGTTGATGCATTTTCACCTGTTCAATGAACTCTTGCTTTTCAGGGTAGAGACTTGCGAGTGAGTGGTAATATGTTTGACTTAGAAATTCAACACAATTTGTCTCTGCAAGTTGTTTGAAAGATGCGAGCAGGTCTTTATCATACATTTCGCATTGTTCTAAGAAAACTCCAGAGATACTGAAGGACACTTTGACCTTTTTTCTTTCGTTTTTGTATTTGTCGATGAGATCGAGCAGAATACTGTTTGATGGGAAATAGCACTTTCTGCTTGCTCTGTCAAATATCTCTTTGTTCAAGGCATTGTCAAAATAGTAGTCGAACAGTTCCTTCTTCTTTACGTGTTTGAAGATCTTGTCTTCCCAGAAGAAGTTTTTCTTTATCCGGTATGGTTGATGAACTTCAAAGACTAACACAACGTCTGTCATAGCTTCTGTCCTCTCGACTGCTACTATGAATTGGTTTATTTTTGGCTTGCTATAGAACTAGAGAGAACGAGACTTCTGGTTTTCTTGGCGGCAGCTTTTTCAAGGGCTGTGACTCCGGGCAATTTCTTTCCCATAAGGAACTCGATAAGTGCTCCGCCGGCGGTGCTGATGTATGAGAATTTGTTGGTCAACTTGAACTGTTCTATCGCAGCTATCGTGTGTCCTCCCCCGGCCAAGGAGAATGCTTTTGACTCGCCGATCTCTTCCAGGACGGCTTTTGTTCCGTAGCTGAACTTCTCATCTTCATATTTTCCCATTGGTCCGCTGATTACGATGGTTTTTGCTTTGTTTAGAATCTGCGAGTAGCTTTCCACTGTTCTCTTTCCTATGTCAAGAATAGGGTAGCTTGTAGGCAGTTCTTTCACGGGCATTTCCTTTCTTTTCTGGTCTGCATCAACGGCCACGTCGTCAGGAGTCATTATGGCTTCTTCGTGTTTCTGGATGAGTTTCCTTATTCCCGGGAGTAACGTCATCAATTCCTTGTTTTTCAAAAGCTCCGTGTTGGGTCTCCCCAAGTCATATCCTTTTGCTGAAAGAAAGACTTGGCCTACAACTCCGCCTGTTAACACTTGGTTTGCAATCCCTTTGTCTAGAATGTATTTAGAGATCTCAAGCGAATCATCTGCTTTCGCTCCTCCTAAGACGAAGACACAGGGTTTTCTCGGGTTTTCGAGCACCTTGCTTAGTGATTTCAGTTCCTTTTCCATAATGCGTCCAGCAACGCTTGGCAAAACGGATGTGAAACCAACTATAGATGCGTGTGCTCGATGAGCAGATGCAAAAGCATCGTTGACAAACAGGTCTGCTAAAGGAGCAAGATTCTTGACTAATTCTGATTTTGCATGCTCTTTAGGAGTTCCGTCTTTGGTTTCCAAGGGGAACGTCCTAACGTTTTTCAAGACGGTTATTTGGCCGTCTTGCATGTTTTTTATGGTATTTTTTGCTTTTTTCCCGTAAAGATCATTAACGTACTTCACCGGTCTCTTCAGGATGTTAGATAGGATTTCGGCATGCTGTTTGAGGGGGATGAAGTCAGGGTCGCCTTTTCGTCCCTGATGGGCGAGGATCACTGTTTTTGCGCCGTTGTCGCTAAGCTCTTTTAACGTAGTTTCGCCGTGAGCACGGATCCTGACGTCTTCAAGAACCTTGTGAGTCTTAGGATCTATCGGGGAATTGAAGTCAACGCGAACAAGCACCACTTTGCCTTTGACCTTGACGTCATCTAGAGTGAGAAACTTCAATTTCTCTTCACTTTCTATGGAAAGAAAAATAGTGAAAAAGGGTATTTTAGATTTTGGATGGAAAGTGGGGAGAATCAGAGTCCTCTATTTTTGCCGATCATTTCCATTTGTTCGACCATTCGGCATGAGAAGCCCCATTCATTGTCGTACCATGCAAGGACTTTAACAAATCTCTTGTCTAAGATCATTGTTGATTCTGCGTCGAATACCGCTGAATAGGTGCAGTGAAGAACGTCAGTTGAGACTATCGGGTCTTCAGTGTATTCCAGTATTCCCTTGAGAGACGTTTCGGCGGCTTGTTTGAACGCTTCGTTTACTGATTCTTTCGTGACGTCTTTCTTCAATGAAGCTGTTAGATCAACAATTGAGACATCTGGAACCGGTACCCGGAGGGCTATTCCATCTATTTTTCCCCTGAGTTCTGGCATGATTTCACCGATTGCTCGTGCAGCTCCTGTAGTCGTTGGGATTATGTTCAATGCCGCTGCTCTGGCGCGTCTTAGGTCTTTGTGTACTAAGTCTTGTACTCTTTGGTCGTTGGTGTACGCGTGGGCTGTCATCATAAAGGCTCTCTCCACTCCGAAATTGTCGTGCAAAACCTTTGTTACTGGACCAACGCAGTTCGTCGTGCACGAAGCATTTGATATGATGTTGTGTTTTTTGTTGTCGTACTCTTTGTCGTTAACACCGATGACCATCGTAATGTCGGGGTCGCTTGCCGGCGCTGAAATCAGGACTTTTTTGGCTCCTGCAGTGATATGTTTTGCTGCGCCTTCTCTGTTTGTAAAAAATCCGGTGGATTCTACGGCTAAGTAGACGCCCAAGTCTTTCCACGGAAGCTGTGCCGGATCCTTCTGTGCTAGCACCTTAAGTTCTTTGCCGTTTACGAGTAAATCATTTCCCTTTGCTTGTACCTCTCCATCGAATCTTCCGTGTACTGAGTCGTATTTCAAAAGATGCGCAAGCGTCTTTGCATCGGTAATGTCGTTAACGGCGACAAACTCGAGGTCGGCCTTCTGCTCCAAGGCAGCTCTGTAGAGTAATCGACCTATTCTGCCAAAACCATTTATGGCCACTCTTATCGTCATATGGGTTTCACCATCTTCGTTTTCTGATTATATTGAGAATGAGGCTGTTCTAATTAGTTTTCCGCATGCTACGAAAGGGTGGAGTATGGTTATCGCAGTTTTAGCAGAACCATTTCTGCTGCGAGAACCATTGGTTCCCACGTTTCGCAGACGGGGGGTGCATAAGCCGTATCTGCTTTTGACAGGTCTTTTGCAGTCATTCCTCTTTGTATTGCTAGGGATATTGCGTTGATGCGTTGGGTGACTTCTTCTCCACCGATTATTTGGGCTCCAATTATCCGCTGTGTTTCTTTTTCGACGACGAGTTTGACTTTTATCGGAAGGGCTCCTGGGTAGTAGTCCGCTTTAGTCTTCGAGGTGATTGTGCCCGTGACGACTTCGATTCTGTTCTTCCTTGCTGCAGCCTCGGTTAGTCCTGTCCATCCACAGTCTGTGTCAAAAAGCCTTGAGACTGCGGATCCTAGGGCGCCCGTGAAGAGTGAGTATCCTCCTGCGGCGTTTATGCCTGCGATTTTTCCGGTTCTCACTGCCACTGTGCCGAGTTGTGGGAGAGATGGTCTTTGGGTGACTATGTTTGTTACCTCTGCGCAGTCGCCTACTGCGTAGGTGTCTCTGATGTTTGTCTCCATGCGTGCGTTTGTTCTTATTGCTTTGGTTTCGCCTAGTAAGATGCCGGCGTTGACTGCGAGTTCTGTGTTTGCTCTTACACCGAAGGCGCTTAGGAATAGGTCAGCTTCGATTTTCTCTCCGCTTGCCATGATGCCTGTTACCTTGGTGGTTCCGAGGAATTCTTCGACGCATCTGTTGGTGAGTACAGTTATTCCCTTTTCCTCAAGTAAGTCTTGTACCATTTTCGCCATTTCAACGTCAAGTGGCAGGGGCAGTATCTGCGGCAGCATTTCGACGACCGTTACCTTTAGTCCTCTTTCGTGAAACGCTATGGCTGTTTCAAGTCCGATTAGTCCAGCTCCCATGACCACGGCGGTTTTCGCGCCTTTTCTTATCGCTTGATCTATCTTCTGTCCGTCTTCTAGGGTTCTGACTGAATAGACATCTTGTTTTTCTTTGCCTTTGATCGGTGGCGTGAAGGAGCTTGCTCCCGTGGCAATAATGAGGCTGTCATAGGGTAATGTTTCTGTCTTGTCGTCTTTTTCTGTTATTTGGAGTGTTTTCTTTGCGGAGTCAATTGCTGTGACCTTTGTTTCAGTTTTGAGGTTGATCTTCATCATTTGAAAGTATGGTGGCGCGAAGACTATGAGGTCGTTGAACCTTGGTATTTGGCCGCCTAGAACGAAGGGAAGGCCGCAGCGTGAGTATCCGGGGTGTTTCTCTTGGGTGATTATGGTTATCTCCGCTTGGCGGTCTGTCTTTCTTGCTGCTGCAGCGGCGTCTACGCCGGCTGCGTGGGCGCCGATGATGACTATCCGCCTTTGCGTTGACGTGGTTTTCACTTCTTGAGGGTTTTGTGATATTCAACTGCTTTATTGAAATCCATCGTGTTTGTTAGTTCTTGGTTGAGGTTTGTTGGTCTTATTATTAGGAGCCAGCCTTTGATGTAGGGGTCTTCGTTTAGTAGCTCGGGTTTTGATTGTACTTCTGTGTTTACTTCTTCAATTGTTCCGGTTATAGGTGCGACTAGATCTGATACTGCTTTGACTGATTCGACCGTGCCGTAGGGTTCGTTCTGTTTTATTTCGGATCCTGGGTTTGGTAGTTCTGCGTACACTATTTCTCTGAGTTGTTTCTGGGCGTAGTCGGTGATGCCGACGCGGACTTTGTCGCCTTCTATTTTGAGCCACTCAAATTCCTTCGTGTAATATAATCCGTCGGGTACTTCGTTTCCTTCTACTTTCACCATGTTTTGTACACCTCTTGAATGTGCTGTTATTGTTTCGCATCTAACCCTTTAAGATTAACTGTCATTTTGTCAGGGGGTTTCATCTTACCTACCCCCTCCTAGGTTTCAATGTATCATGGATATTTGGATCCAAATAGGGAAGGCTGTCTGAGTTTTTAGATGACAAAGCACGGGAGAGTTACCGTGCAGAGTGAATCACGAGAAAGAATTGTGGGCATGTTAGGATGAAAGATGGTGTTATCGTTCTCTTTTCCCTTGTATGAAATCCTCGACTGCTTGTTTTGCTACAGGATCTGGGACTTGGATCGGTGGGTGCTTGAAGGCGTATGATGATATGCTGAGTAAGGCGCCTCCAATTTTACGGTCCAAAGCTATCTTGACTGCTCGTATTAGGTCGATGACGACGCCGGCGCTGTTCGGTGAGTCTTCAACTTCGAGTTTTGCTGAGATCGTTAGTGGTCGATCGCCGAATTTTCTTCCTTTAAGCCATAGGTAGCAGATCTTCTTGTTTCCCAAGAATGGGACATAGTCTGAGGGGCCGATTCGGGTGGGAAGGTCATAAGGAACAAGGCTTGTTACGGCCTCGGTCTTGCTGATTCGCTTTGTCTTCAGTCGTTCCTCAACTGTCATGTTCAGGAAGTCGGTGTCTCCTCCAAGGTTCAGTTGGTATGTTTCCTCTATGATGACTCCTCGGTCCACTGCTAGTTTTGCGATTGCTCTGTGTAGGATTGTTGCTCCGAGTTGACTCTTGATGTCGTCTCCTGCGATCGGGAGTCCTTTTTCTTCAAATTTCTTGCTCCATGTCGCGTTTGATGCTATGAATTCGGGCATGCAGTTGATCATGGCGCAGCCGGCGTCTAGGGCCGCTTGAGCGTAGAATCTTGTGGCGTTTCTGCTTCCGACGGGTAGGTAGTTTATCAATATGTCTGCTCTTGTTTCTTTCAAGACTTTAGGAACGTGGGATGGGTCGACCTCTTTCTGGTAGACGTTGAAGACCTGTTTCATGTGGTCTGCTACGCCATCAAGGATGGGCCCTCCTGTGACTTCAACGCCTAAGTTCGGAACGTCCGCAAACTTTTCACAACAGTTAGGTGCTGTGAAGATGGCCTTCGACAGGTCTTTTCCTATTTTGTCTTTGTTCACTTCGAAGGCTGCGACGAATTTGACGTCTCTTACGTGATACGGTCCGAACTTCACATGCATGAGACCTGGCACGTTCGTGTCTTCCTTTGCGTCCTTGTAATATTGGACGCCTTGGACCAACGCTGATGCAGAATTGCCTACTCCTACGAGCGCTACTCGGATCTCTGACAAGTTGATGGTTGCTCCTTGAGTATAGTTCAGCTTAAGGCTTTAGTGAGCGTCTGCTGTATAACTTTTTCTGGAAAGATGGCAAGATTAAAAGGGACCTTGGGCTAGTTAGACGATATGCGAAAGCGGTGTGTTTCATGAGTTCTGAAGATGTTGTCGTTACGTATGAACCGTTCAAAGAAGTCGTTATCATGGAGAAGGATTATTTCACTTCGGCTGACGAGATGGCGAGGTTTGCTTCGATTATCGCTGGAGGAAAAGCTGCTGGTCTATACTGGGCTGAAGGTGTCGTGTTTCTTTACTTTCCACTTCCTGCGTCTACAGAAACAACAGCCAAACTTCTCGTTGAAAAAGGAAGGGTTTATTGGACTTTCGTCGGCTATTCCCTTATGCCGAAGTATCAACCTGTGATTGAAACTCGAGAAAGAATGATTGTCCCAGTCGTTGACATGACCGCCAATGCGCTTATCAAGAAAGTCGCACTCTGGTTGAAAGAACAGAAATAACTTGTCTTCTTTTCCGTTTCGATTTTTCTCCCGTCATCAAATATGGAATAGCTGGTTCTGATTATTTGAGGACCCTTTGCTTGAAGGGGCAAGTCTTCTCTGGAAAAGGTGAAGGAACTACTTTCGTCAACCTCCCGTGGGCGAAGAGGCAGATGGAAGAAAAGCTGGGGTTCACCCTCTTTCCTGGCACGCTGAACATAGAGTTGACGCCGGAAGATACTAGGATGAGAGAGACGTTGAAAGGCGAAGGCGGGTTTGCCATCCTACCCGCGTCTGGATACTGCCCCGCGAGACTTTTCAGAGCTAAACTTAGCGGCGTGGAGTGCGGCGTGGTTTTTCCTCAAATCAACGGTTATCCTGTAGATGTTGTAGAACTTGTTTCATCCGTAAATCTGAGGGAGAAATTGTGCCTTTTCGATGGTAGCCAGGTCGAGGTTGAGGTCACTTTTTGACTTGTCTTTTTCGGTGTCCGTTGAAGCTTTTGATGTAATCATGGACAAGATTCTTTTTCTGTAGGTATGACCCGTATCTGGCGAGGGCGCTCATTGCTCTTGCGGCGTCTTCTGGTGATGAGTATGCTGGAACGCCTAGTCTGTCGAACCTTAGCCGTGTGCTGATTGCCATTTCTGTTTCGCCTATGTCGCAGGCTACCATAGGTTTCTCGTACTTGCCTGCAACTGCTGCAACCTTGTCGATGTAGTCCTCTTTGATTGCTGGAGTGTGATGGAGACCCAGCATTATTACCCCGTTTATCTCGGGTTCTTCAAATACGATTTCAGTAGCAAGTTCGAACATTTCAGACGTGCCTGAACCCGTTATGTCCACAGGGTTCATGTTCGTGGCAAACTTTGGCAGTCTGCCTTCAGCTTTAAGTTCCTCGAACTTGGCGATTGTCTTTTCAGAGAATCGTTTGACGTTCAATCCTTTCGACTCACACTCGTCAACGGCCATTATGCCGGGTCCCCCAGCATCCGTGACTATTCCGACGTTTTTACCCAAGGTGGGAATCTGCATTGACAATGCCTTTCCTGCGTGGAAGAATTCGTCCATGTCTTGTGCCCTTAGAATCCCTGTTTGTTCGAAAACAGCATCATATATTCGGTCGGATCCGGCCAATGCACCTGTGTGCGAAGCAGCAGCTCGAGCTCCCGCTTCTGTCCTTCCGGACTTCAAGGCTACAACGGGCTTCTTCTCGGTGATCTTATCGGCAGCTTCCATGAATCTTCTTCCAGATCTTATGTCTTCAACGTAAAGCAGTATTACACTCGTTTCGGTATCATAGTAGAGGTAGCGGAGCATTTCTGCCTCGTCTACGTCGATTTTGTTGCCGAAACTGACGAATTTGCTGACCCCAGTGTGTAAACCTGCAAGATAGTCAAGTGCTGCCACGCCGAAGGCTCCACTCTGCGTAACTATTGCTATGTTTCCAGGCATCGGGCGAGGTGTAGCAACAACTTCGTCTCCTGTCGTGAGAACTTTTGTTTCAGGAAGGAACAGCATGTCGACGCCTGTTCTGGAATCATAGACACCCAGGCAGTTTGGCCCTAGGACCCGTATTCCCGCTTCTCGGGCAATTGTCGCTACTTGATTTTCGAGATCGTGGTTTCCGACCTCGCCGAAACCTGCGCTGATTATGACGACGTCCTTGACTTTTTTCACGACAGCATCCATCATTATCTGTGGGACGATGTCTGCAGGGACGACGATGACTGCTAGCTCGAGTTCTCCTGGAATCTTCGTGATGGTTGGGTAACACTTGATGCCCAGGATTGAATCTTCATTCGGGTTGACCGCGAATATTTCACCCTTGAAAACCTGCCGCCGCTTGTTTTCGACGAAGTTTTTGAAGATGACCTGTCCTGCTTTTTCGACTTTTTTTGTTGCTCCGACGATCGCCACTGAACGTGGATTAAAGAAGGCGTTCAGCGCTTGCACTTTTTCTTCCATCGCGGTTTTCCTCGTTGCTTCTTACAAGAACTATGGGTTTATGTTTTGCTCCATCTAGCATTTCCCAGCTTACCTCGGTGAAGCCGACTTTGAACTTTTCCGCCATCTCCCAGACTGTTCGCCCTGTGCCAAAACCTCTGGAACGATTGGCAATCTCAGCGATCCTCAAGGATTGCTCAGCGTTAAGACTGCATCCTGCGACGGCTAGGGGAGTGGCTCTTTTTCTAAGCCTGAGAACTCGTCCGATGACGTATGTAACGAAGCCTCCGCCTGATTGAATTCCTCTGGTAGTTGTTGGGCGGGGTGTGAAGTGGAAGTTTCTGAGCGAGTAGGTCTTGTCGGTGTCGACGATCATCACTGAGACTCTTTTTCCTAAGCGCGAAAGGATTTCTTTTCTGATCGTTTCAGCGATTTCTCCGGGATTTTTCAAGGGTAGACTGACGTATGAGTAGGGCAGGTTGCTTCCATCGATGGCGCCTTCGGATCCGAACATGAGCGTTTGGAGCAGCCCAGCTTGTTGCAGGGCGACTTGTTTGTGGCGGCTTCCTTCTATCGGATGGGTATTCTCGTATCTGTTTGAGTAGTCTGGCTTTGAGGTGGCAGGCTGGGCCTAGCACGTAGCCCCAGACTGTCCGCATCCAGATCGTGGCGACGAGTTTTGCTGTGAGTGTCGGCGCGGTTTGGTTTTCGTCTACTATGTTGTTTGTCGCGGTTGAGATGGCTTTTTCTGACAGGACGATTATGTCGTTGTTGGCTACTCTTCCATTTATGGCCTGGATGATTTGTTTGATGTAGTCTTGTCCTGGTCTCCAGTACTTTGTTTTGATTGGGAGAACTTTGTATTTGGTCATTGGTTATCGCGTTGTTGTTTGAAAATCTGCTTGTACTACGCGCGTGTGCGTCAGAGTTTTTGGAATTTTTCTTTGATTTCTGTGATGTTGCAGTCTTCGGGTTTCATTTTTCCCTCTGTGCAGTAGCCGAGTTCGACGCATGTTGGTCCGCAGTTTTCGAAAAGTGTGGGTGTGGCTTTTTTTGCTTGTTTCAGCATTTCTTCGGCGGTTTGTCTGATTTCCCATTGTGCGCGGCGGCAGCATCTTAGGTTGAAGAAGTGGCGGAGTTCTCTTGCGTTCATTGTTACGATTATGTTGGTTTTTGCGGCGTTTGGAAGGATGAATCTTGAGTCTTCTTTTGGTATTCCTAGTTTGAGGAGTTTTTGGTAGGTTTCGGATATTTTCTCGAGTGTCTCGGTGAAGACTTTGTTTGCTTCGTTGTTGGCCGTGATGCTTGGTGGTGTCACGTATTTTTCGAGCGTGT
This sequence comes from Candidatus Bathyarchaeota archaeon, assembly GCA_963739305.1. Classification (GTDB taxonomy): domain Archaea; phylum Thermoproteota; class Bathyarchaeia; order Bathyarchaeales; family Bathycorpusculaceae; genus DASPPK01. Next base: position 108,056 of record CAVTZU010000018.1, read on the forward strand.
CGTAGGTGACGTAGCGTTGGCTTTGTTGGGTGTATGAGGCGATGCGGTGTCTGACGAGTTGGTGTGTCATGGCTCTTGAGACGTCTTCGATGCTGAACGTGAACGATGCGTGTTCTATGATTGAGGTGTGTCCGTAGCCAGTTACTTTTTTGATTTTTTGTTTGGCTGTTTCGGCGTCTATTTTTTCTAGGATTTCTGTGGGTTTTCCGGCTTTTATGGTGGTTTGGGCTGCTGTGCCGCATAGTAGTTCTGCGTCTGCGGTGTAGCGGAGCAGTTTGATTTTCATTTTCTAGTCTCCTATCTTTCAATGTGTGGGGGCTCGGCTTTTGTTGAAATAACAATTGCTTCTGAGAGGATATAAAACAGTTTCAATCGGGCTTTTCGGGTTGGTTTAGACGTGCGTGTACATGCGGTCGGCTGTGTATTTTCCTGTCTGCATTTCTTGTTCTATTTCGCGCAGGAGCATTATTCGTCTGAAGGTTGGTGGGTGGGTTGAGAACCAGCTGTTTATGGTTTTCCAGCTGGATTTTGCTTCTTTTTCCATTGCGAGTTCGAGTTCTCGTTCGTCGAGGACTCCGTCGTGGTTAAGGTCGTATTCGTCCTTCTTTTCCATTATTTCGGCTATTTCTTGTTTTGCTAGTGAGGGGTCGCCTATGTAGAAGGCTCTGACGCCTGTTGGTGCTTTAGGGGAGAGTGAGAGTCCGTAGGTTATTTTTGCCAAGGCGCTTTCGAGGCTGTTTGGGTCGTTTGTTACGTAGGCTGAGTAGGCGTCGGCGTAATGTTCTCGGAGTCGGCTGAGTCTCATTACGGCTAGTAGTGAGATGATGTAGACGACGTACGAGAGTATGCCGATGATGAAGAGGGCTGCGCCTATGTCGCCTTCGTTTCTTTGTCTTGATGATCTTCCTGAGAGCCATGCTGTTTGCCATGTTCCTCTTGCGACGAGGTAGGCGATGAGTGGCAGCGCGGAGATCACGGTCATGACTGCGTAGTCTTTGTGTTTTAGGTGTCCGAGTTCGTGGCCGATGACGCCTTTGACTTCGTTTTCGTTGAGGTTTCTGAGTAGTCCTTCGTGGACTGCGAGTGTTGCTGAGTGGATTGTTCTGCCGAAGACGAAGGCGTTCGGGGTGTTGTCGGGGACGATTGCGAGTCTTGGCGGTGGTATGTTGCTTTTGTCGGCGAGTTCTTTCACGGTTGATTCGAGCCATGGGTTTTGTCCTGGTTTGAGGTATTGAAGGTGGGTGGACATTCTTACAACGGCGGGTCCGATGAGGTATTGGAAGAGGATGAAGATTGTTGGAAGGGCGACGATGAGGAGTATCCAGTAGTCTAGGCTGATGGGTGCGACGAATTGTTGGACGATGAGGAGGATTATGAAGAGGAAAGCGACGAAGATTAGGGATACGAGAAGGATGCTGGCGCTCATTGCGAGCTTTAGTTGTCCGAGTCTTGGCAAGGTTTTTCCTCTGTTCCTATGAGTTGAAATCGTGCTGGAATTAAACTTTTCTTACCAACATCTGGGTCCTCTGGGTCGAGGGTTGTGATGCTTACTGGTTCGTTGCGTATGCCGCGGATATGTGTGGACCAAGGTGAAGGACTGGTCAACATTCCTTTTGAGTTGAAAGCTCTCTAAAACACCCTACCCCCCTACCTTTTTTTCGTGCGCAGTACCTTTGGAATGGCTTTGAATGGCGGTGGAGCTGGCTATTTGGAAGGAAAAGTTACTGAAAGCCATGTTGACTCAGGGGTTCTTGCATAAGTTTGAACGCGTACGGTGTCCAGAAGTGAGTGTCTTCTTTTGATACGTTTGCCAACGCTTGCTCGTGTGCGCTGAACGAGGATTAGCGGAAAGGCATGGACTTGTTTAACAATTTCGCTGTAACAATCTGTCACAACCAGTTTTTCTTCTGGTTCACGAATTCCCAATATATATAACATCGATTTTGAGTAACTTTTCAACTTCTGTAGCAGAGAACAATTCTCGGAGGAATGAGCTTCTTTTCTAGGACAAAGGATAAACTATTCCGAGAATACAGTACAAGTTCAGTGTCAGGGAATTTGTGAGAGCTGTTGGCTAGTTCGCGGTAGAGACAGGGAACAGCAAAAGGAACAAAGCTGGGAAAGGTTAGGCGATTCTTTTTTTGTTCAGACATCAACAAGCAACCTACCTGCCACTTAGTACTCCAGCGCGCATGCTAACCGATTTTACTCATAGTGAAGGCTACTAGTAGTCTGCTAAGCGCGCGATTGCACGAAAAGCAACTTGACGCACCCGCACGCTGTTATCGTGGTAGATGATGTCTCGACGTTGGTCCTTTAGGCTTGCACTGAACAAGGGGGGTCCCCGGTTCCAGTCTCTATTATTGTATTTCTTTTGGTACAAACTAATCGCTGTACGCAATTCATTTGCAGTCAGGCTTCCCTTTATAAGGTTTACACGATACGTCTTTTCGTAGCCTTTTCTAATAGCATTCTTCGTTTCTTCCATGGTAATGCTTTCCAGAATTTCAGACAGGTTCACCAAGATAGTGTGGGGGTTTTGGATCTTAAGAGCGCGTCCTAAAGTGCTAAAGTCAACGTTTACCATCAAGGTGCCGTGATGAAGGATAGCATCATACAGTCTGTGTTGAGCGCTCCCAGAGATTTTCTTTCTCTCTACTACTATGTTTCCGTTATTGTTGCGAGCTTGAACGCTCAGCATCCCAAGTCCTTCGACGACTCCCCCGCAAAAGAAGCTGTAAGACCTTTCTACATTCTCGATACCAACGGCCAGAGAGGGCTTCCTGACAATTATCGAATAATTCACATTACCATAGTCATGATAAACAGCCCCACCTCCGGAGACTCTTCTGAAGATTCTGATCCCCAGCTTTTCGCAGTCAACAATGCTAGTAACAGACTTGGGATCTTGGAAATGTCCAATGACGACGGCTGGCGGATTCTGCCACAGACGCAGAGTGTTGGGACCATTATTCTCCAGAACGGATCTTAAAATCGCTTCATCAATTGCCAGATTCATCGCAGGATCTTCGGAACTGTAGTCGATCATTCGCCAGTTATCAGTCATATCTTGGGCACCTGTAATGAGTTTGGTGGAAGATCCTATTTTCCGGGCAATGCGGCCACAACTGCGTTTCTCAGGCATTCCCTAGTGGGCAGGGTCTTATCAAATTTCAATTCTCCATTGATGATTATTGCAGGAATTCTGCTGCATTTTTCAGCATCTATAAGGGCTGAGGACAACTCTGGATAGACTCCATGCTGATTTATCCCCTTTCCTCTCATCCAGACTCTCACTGTGATGTCATCTTGCAAGCCCGACGTGACATCGTTGACAAGATTGATGAGCTTACGGCACATTGAAGTCGGAGGATAAGCAACAAAAACTTCAAGCGACGCTTTTCCCATCCCGACGAAGAAGGGTTCTATCCCGTGCACGTTCCATTTCTCAAGGTTATATTTGGCTCTGTACAGCAAATTAGTCGATTTCTGTTCGTCTTCTGTTAATTTCTTTTTCAATTCGAAGACTATTCCCAACTTCTTCTCAAAGCCGTCTATAAGAGCTGTCTTTGCTTCTTCCATCGAAACGTCTTTTCTTAGTTGGCGTTTCAGCGATGTTATCATCAGCTTCTGTTCCGTTGGCTTTTCAGTTTTGATCATTTTGTTGTAAGCGTTCACGTCAGTATTAACGAGCAGAGTTCCTTGAAATAGAAGGAAATCGTGAAACCATTTTGGCAAAATCCCAGTCATTCTTCGTTCGCCAATATGAATTCCATCGGCATTCGCCTCAAGTTTGTCACTGAATTTTCGGAGCCCTTCAACGATTGCTGCGTTCAAAATAAAATACTCTGACAGGACAGGCGGGTAATCCGTAGTTCGCGTGTTGAAAAGTGCGGCATTCGCTGTAACAGCAAAATTCAAACTCCCCATATCCATGTAGAAAGGGTCGGCTGTGACTGATATTGCTCTGATGACTTCAACACCGTGTTTCCTGCATTCCTTTTGGTTGACGTCATCCTTGTATGAACTGCCCGATCCAATAATCACAGAGGCTGGGCCTCGCCATAGCCGCAGTGTGTTCGGAGTCAAATTCTCTCTTCTGCTTCTAAAAATGGCCTCATTAATTGCCAGATCCATTCTCGGGTCGGCTGAACCGAAGTCAAGTAATCTCCATGTCTCAGCCAAGATTGTTCACCCCAAAGTAGGGACACTTGTTTCCTAAACATTCTTTGTTGAGGTTTCTGAAATAGCAAGGGCGTGGATCTATCGAGTTGAGGGGTCTTATGTTAAATTCTCGTTCGAGGATCTCTGTTGCCTTCTGTACCGCTGAAAAAGTGCTTGCTTTGCAGCAACGCGGACCGCCAATCTTTGCGATCATGTGAAGGGATTCAGATACAGCTTCCATTGAAAGCGTCCGTTCTTTGTCTGATAGCATGTTGGCTTTGGTTGCAATGCTCAGGGCTATGCCTACTCCCGCGGCAGCCCCACAGACACCCCAAAGTCCACACGATGCAAGAAGTACTTTTCTTCCTCTTCTTATCGCTTCGTCAAATGCTGAATCGTTGATCCCAAATGTGCCCAAGTTTCTCCAAGCAGCTAGTAAGGCGCAGCTTACGACGTAGTGGTGCTCAGGGCCATGCATTTGGACTGCAGGATGCTTCATCAAGAGGAGAACAACTTTCATGGGATCCGTTTCTTTCGTGGCTCCGCAGACTTTGTGGACAAGCGTTTCAGGAGTGGCTAGCCTGCAGCTTTCACAAATGTAGTGTCCTTCTTCACAGACGTAGTCTGCTTTCTCAGTTTTTCCGCAAAAGGAACATTTCGTTGCTTCCGAGGTCGATCGCAAGGGCTTTCCACAGACCACACAATGGAATTCTTCCAGTTCTTCTGGAGACTGTTTCTTCTTCAGTGTCTTTCCCTCCGCGCGCGATGCTCATCCCTTAATCTTGGCTAGAGGCTTTGGCTTACTCAGCAACAGTAAAGCGGAATTGATTACCACCGATATGCATCCGGCTTCTGCAAGAACAACTGCTAGGACTGGATTCAGGATGCCAAAAGCGGCTAAACTCAATGCAACTATGTTCCAAATGAAGGCGTAAACTATGTTCCCCTTCATTCTGTTAAATGCCTTCCGACTCAGGCTAATCGCATACTCAACCTTTGTCAAGTCGTCTCCAAGGAGAGCTACGTCAGCAGTCTCCACGCCACATCGCTGCCAGCCGCACCCATAGCAAACCCAACATCCGAATTAGCCAACGCAGGAGCATCATTCACGCCGTCACCAACCATCGCGACTATACTGCCTTTTCTCAGCTCCCCAATGGCCTCAACTTTCTGTTCTGGTAAAAGCTCAGCGCGGTACTCATCGACCCCGATCTGTTCAGCGATGGATTTGGCAGTCCTTGCGTTGTCGCCAGTTATCATGGCAGTTTTGACTCCTAAACGCTTAAGCCTTAGTATAGCTTCCAAGGAATTCTCCCTGACCGTGTCAGCCACCACGATGACGCCAATTACATTTTTGTCAAGTGCCACGGGAATAGCTGTTTTTCCCTCGCTTTCAACTTTACTCATCAATTGACTCGCTTCTTCTGAAATCATCCGTTCCCATCATCTTGGTTCCAATCAGGATGTGCTTGTTTCCGTAATGAGCATCCACGCCGTGCCCTGGAACAGTTTTGAAGTCTGTAGGATCAGGAATTTTCATGCCTCATCTCAGTTGCCTTAGCGATGATGGCTTTGGACAGGGGATGCTCTGAGAATTTCTCGGCAATTGCTGCATACTTGATCGTGTCCGCTTCAGAGTAATTTCCGAAGGTTTTTATCTCAACAACCTTAGGTTCGCCTAGGGTTAACGTGCCAGTTTTGTCGAAGGCCACCAGCTTAATGTCCTTTAGCTTCTCGATGTGTGTGCCGCCCTTGATTATTATGCCGTTCATGCTGGCATTACCGATAGTGCCCGCAACAGCGACTGGAACAGCTATGGAAAGCGCGCAAGGGCATGCGACTAAGAGAACAGTCACGGTTCTGGCCAATGCCACGTCAAAACCAAGTGCGAAGTAACTCACCGCAAAGACAGAAGATGCCAAAACTGCCATGATTGGCAAGAAGTAAGTGGTAAACCGATCTGCAATGTTCTGTATCGGTGCTTTTTTCTCTTGAGCTTCTTCAACAAGTTGAATGAGATGAGCAAGCGTAGTGTCCTCAGCGATTTTTTCAACTTTGATTTCCAGTGCTCCACGTTCATTGAGTGTTCCAGCAAATGTGCGGTCTCCCACCGTCTTTTCTACAGGAATCGACTCGCCAGTTATAGTTGCCTGATTAACCGTGCTGTGTCCGGAAATCACTGTTCCGTCAACGGGTATTTTGTCGCCTGGTTTGACTAAGAACGATTTCGTCCATCTTGACCTCGTCTACGGGTATTTCAACTTCGGTGCCGTCTCGACGTATTCGAGCAGTGGTGGGGCTCATTTTAATGAGCTTCTCAAGTGCGCCTCTTGTTCTATGGATGATGTAGTCTTCAAGCGTCATACCTGCAAGTATTATGAACGCCACTATCGCTGATGCCGTGAGGTAACCAACTGCTTCTGCCGTGCCAGTGGCCGATGCCGAAGGCAGTACGAGACCAGCTATTACTGAAATGAAGATGGCGATAGTTGCAAACAATTGAGCGGTAACGTTCCCATGCCGCAGGGATCGAATGCCATGCAAATAGATGCGGTAGCCCAAGGCAACGGCGATCAAAGTTAAAGCAATGCTAATTTCATGCGCATAAGCTACTTGAGTCCCAGATATTAGGGCCCCTGCTAGAATGAATAGCCCAAGTGAAGCGACAAGAAGTACGCCTTTAAAATGCTCTCTCATTGGATTTCCTCTCTCGATACTATCTCGACTTGGTAGCCTAACTTTTCAATGCGCTCAGTGATCTTGGAGAAGCCAATTTTCTGTGTGTCGTATTCTATGCTGACTTTGCCGGTTATCTCGTCAACTTTGACTTTCGATACTCCGCTTAACCTTGCAAGTGCGTGCCTGAGGTTTTCTGCTGCAAAGTCTGAAGCACATGCTTTGCACCCTGTGCAGTCTATTTTCGCGGTATTCAAGATCATTTTTTCAACAGTCACGTTAAATCACCTTCAGTTTGAGATTTTGCGTTGTCAAATTGCTCAACCCATTTAACGGCATGTCACATGCTCAATAGCTTCCTTTGTCAAAGTGCCGACAACCTCAGGAGTCAAGCTATCGATAACATTGAAAACTCTCTTATCAACAATCGAATACATTCTTTTAGTTCCATCCTTTCGGCACCTAACTATCCCCACATCTTTCAGAATTTTCAGATGCCGAGACACGACTGGCTGCATCAATCCAACATACGGTATTATTTCACACACGCACTTCTCCTTTGTGCGCAGGAATTCGAGTATTTCAAGTCTCGTCTGGTCAGAGAGGGCATTGAAGATTCTTGCCTTCAACCTAATTTGCCTGTCAGTTTCGTGATGCATGTTTATGGTAGTAATAATAAGAATATTTAAATATTGCTATTAATCTACTTTCATTCACTCGAGGTAACAATCAATGTCTGACATCAAGGTCACCGAAAAAGGGCAAAAGATCCTGGCCGTTTGGCATGGAGTTCCACGCAAAGAAATCGAGTGGCATCCCACGGTTGAAAAAGAGCTATGCATAGGATGCGGGTTATGTGTGCTTGGTTGCGGAGCCAATGTTTATGCGTTCGATTTCAGTGACAACAAACCAGTCGTCGTCGCACCTCTCAACTGTAAAGTAGGCTGCGTAACCTGCGCAAACACTTGCCCAGTGCATGCGATAAGCTTCCCGCCGCTTTCATACTTGCATAAAATAATCAAGGAAAAAAAGGTTCTCACCACCAGCAGAGACGAACTCAAGAAGAGTGCAGACAGAATAGGTTACACCTACAAGGACGTGGAATGATACGTTGAAAGGAGAATCAGACGTGCCTCAAACATCAAACTTCCAATATTCTCTTTCGCTCAAGGAAACACTTGGACTGAAGTGGTCACCAGTCGCGGTCAAACTGGTCAAACCTGATGAACCCATCAACGAAATCCCTCCAAAGTCTCCCAAGAGGCTACGGTACTGTCAACTTCTGATGGAAGGAAAAAGGGGAAAAAGCGCGACTCTAACAAACGAAAACATTGCTTGTCCTGCTGCCGCGGCAGCTTTAGGGCTTATGCCTCTTCCTGAGAAGATCAGCAGTGGGAAGATGCTTAAAACACTCGGCCTGTTTGAGTCTGAAGAGGCTGCAGCAAAGACGATGGCGCAAATGTCAAGAATAAAACTGGGAGATGTCAAAGCAATCGCTGCTGCTCCACTTGAAAATGCGACATTCAGACCAGACGTCGTCATAATTGAGGACAACCCCGAAAGAATAATGTGGGTAAATCTGGCCGCAATTCACGAAACCGGAGGACGTCTTTCTTTCAGCTCTGCCGTTTTTCAAGCTTGCTGCGTAGATGTGACGGTCATTCCATATCTTACCAAGAATGTCAACGTTAGCCTAGGCTGTTATGGCTGCAGAGATGCCACCGACATAGCAGACGATGAATGTCTTGTTGGAATACCAATGGAAAAACTGGACGAAATAATCACATCGCTTAAAGCCCTAGCCCAGAAAGCCATGCCCGAAGCCCGAAACAAAGGAGTCTACAACCAGTTCGTCAAGGTTCAATAGACGCAGCTTATACACAAAAGAAGGTTTGAGCATGGAAAAAGTCAAGGTAAGACTGGAAATCTATGAGGACGACCCGTTTGGAAGCACTTGCTGCGGCCCTGGTCCCCGAGTGACTTCTCTTGCAGCAGTAGAAAAGCTGCGGAGAATGTTGGAAGAACGGAGCGAAATAATGAACAGACTTTCAGAAGAATACAAAGACAGCGTCACCATAAAAAGAGATACCATTAACCAGAAACGATGGGATTACCCAGAGTACGTAATGAGGCTAATGTTAGACAGCAAACCAACACCTTACATATTCATCGACGGGGAACCCGTCATAGTCGGCAAATTTCCATCCTACGAAGAATTCATAGCGTTGCTGAAAGCAAGTTTGAGAAATGAGCAAAAACAAGGCCAATAGGCAAGACTTGATGGATAGAGTTATCAGAATCAGAAGCTGGCAAGAATTCAAGCGCTTAGCTATCAATCTCAAACCTGAGTCCGTGGTTTACAACATAGAACAGAACGGTCTTTCTCCAGAAAGAGAGCTGACCTGTTTGAGGTTGATCATGCCGACTCAAGAAGTAGCGCGCGCGCTCTACTACATTTTCCTTGACTTCCCAAGAGAGGACGACTGCGGGAAACAGGCCATTCCAATACGAAAGGATAGAAAAGGGAACGGATGCCTGGAGGACAAAGATATAATAGATTTTCTCAAAACCCAACTAGAAATAAAGGATTTGACCGTCTGTTCGTACTGGACTATCTAGTGGTCACACTTCAGAAGATGGCGCGCGCTATGCTTCTAGGGAAAATGTGCGTGCTAAATCTTAAATTCTGTCTGACTAATAGTGGGATTTGGTAATTTAGTTTGAGCAAAAACGTGATGAAGTGCTATGACATTGAAGGACAGACTGCAATCGTCACGGGTGCTTCTAGTGGATTAGGCGTGTGTTTTGCTGAAGCCTTGGCTGAGTGCGGAGTAAACCTTGTAATTGCCGCAAGAAGAAACGAAAAGCTAGTGAAAGTGGCTGAAGGTCTGACTCGTGAATATGATGTCAAAGTGATTCCTGTTCAAACGGATGTGGTCCAAGAAGATCAAGTTATAAAGATGGTGAAAACCGCTGTGGACAGATTTGGCTCGCTGCAAATCATAGTCAACAATGCCGGGATCGGAGCCCTGAACCCTTCTACAGACATGCCACTTGAAGAATGGAAGAAAGTGATAGATGTTAACCTCACAGGCGTCTTCCTGTGCGCACGAACTGCAGCCTGTGAAATGATCAAGAACAAATACGGAAAAATAGTGAATATCGCTTCAATTTATGGTGCAGTAGGGGATATTTTTCCGACGGCATCGTACTACGCCTCTAAGGGGGCAGTGATAAACTTGACGAGAGCTCTGGCTATAGAATGGGCTGCATATAAGATAAATGTTAACGCGATTGCACCTGGGTTTTTCCCGAGCGAAATGACTGCATCGGTTTTCCAAGACGAAAAAGCCATGCAACACATTCTATCCCGAACACCGCTGGGCAGAACAGGTGAACCCTTGGATTTGAAGGCGGCACTAACTTACTTGTCGTCTCCAGCCTCGAACTACGTGACAGGTCAAACAATCTTCGTGGACGGCGGATGGACGGCACTATAGCACCGCGAGCTATCGCCTTCCCTTTGGATCAAAAGAAGCCTATAAGGAGGGAAATAGCGCTCGCGACAGTAAGGGTATTCGCTCCACAAATCAAGGTAGGAATTTATGTGTTTCTCCAAACCTCCACCATGGATTGATCGCCTCGGTAACCGATGACCTTGTGAAGAGCTGATACCTCGAACCAGTTCTTTCGGGGGTTTACATCCAAGGGATTGTTAAAGTACATGAATTTGTCATCCATCCCAGTCACTGCAACCCAGTGCGGCAGGTTTTCTCCACTGTACAAGGACGCGTTTGTTACAATTAATGGAACATGGTCTGAAAGAAGCGAATTATAGATAATCTCGCCTGTGATTTTTTCCTTCCTTTCTTCGACTCCTAGTTTTCTGCATCTTGCTCTTCTTTCGTAAAAATGGAGCTCAAGCACCTGCATGTTCAGGTCCCTAACTGGGGGAACAAACCTATCGACAAAATCGATTCTATCAGTATTACTGGTAACTCTTGCACAGAAACCACGAACAGCTGCAGAATAGGCCAGACCGTACCTGCTCGTTCCATACACTTCCAACATGTTTCCCTCCCTCCATATGTCAATCTCCAAATCCTTCGTGAGATGTACATGTTCATCAAGATGTTTCATAGCCATCATCAACGAGGCGGGACCGCATGTGAAGTCGTAATGCTGCCTGTAAAATGGGACGTTGAGATGAATCGACGCCTTGTCCATGCTTCATCCTCATTCTACTAGTCTTGAGTTGGCACCCTCACTTTAAGCTTGAAGATTAATCCTCAAGCGTTTTGAATTTGCGTGTTAGGTACACCTTGATTGGATCGTTGATTAGAAAAGTCGTTAACAGCGCGTAGCCCAAGATTGCAAGCAGAGGCATGTAGCCGAGTGGGGCAAGCTCTAAGACGCCGAAGCTGGAGATAGCGATCACGAACAGGATTTCTGCTAAGACTGTAATGCCAAGCAACCTGCTGGGTCTTGACTTCCAGAAGTGGTTCCGCTCACGAACGATCATTAGCGTGGATATGCCTGCAAGGTTCAGGTAGGCAAACCCGAAAGTGTAGATTTTCTCAACATTCCCAATTAGCCCAAAGTATGATAGAGCAGGCACTGCAAAGAGTGCACTTTCAACCGTCATTAGTGCGCCTAGTGAGCCGCTGACTCCGAATAGCCGTCGCATGTCGAAGGTGTCAGGCTTGAGAGAAGAGCGCACATTGTCTGTTGATATGGACATGGAGACAAAGTCGCCGAGGAAAAGTATCAGCACCGTGCCCGTTATTGATAGCATTAATGAGTGGGTGAGGAAAAGCATCAAAACGATGAATCCAGCGATGTGCAGTTTGCGGGCGACCATCATTAAAGCCCAGCTATAGATTCTCTGATAAATCGTCCGCGAAGTCTTAATCATGGGTATTATTCCTCCAAGACCCTCAGCGGTGAGTACAGCGCTGGCGGAGTCTTTGGCGATGTCTGTTGCGTTCTTTACGGCGATTCCCACTTCCGCCTGCCCCAAAGCTGGAGCGTCGTTCACGCCATCTCCAGTCATCCCAACCACATGTCCTATGCGTTGCAGAGTCTTGACTATGCTGAATTTGTCTTCGGGGTAAATCTGGGCTATGCCGTGGCTGTCTTCAATCGTTGAGTCAATAGGTGTTGCCTTGGTTTCATCTTCCTGAATCTTCGACATCGTGGTGACCCTGCTGCCTAATCCTACCTGCTGCGCGATGTTTTTAGCAATGGGAAGCGAGTCGCCCGTAAGCATCTTCACTTCTACACCTAACGCATGAATCTGCTCTATTATCTCGCGTGAATCTTCTCTAATCCTGTCAGCGATGCCTGCAAGACCAACAAACTCCAGTCTGCTCCGTTCAGCTCCCTTGGCGACAGCGATCACTCTTAACCCTTTTGCGGAGAGTTGCTCAGCAATCGTGACCATAGCCTTTGCTTCCTCTTCCCGAGCGTTGCAGACAGCGCATATTACGTCAAAAGAGCCCTTTCCGACAAAGAATTTTTCGCCAGCTTTGTCGATTGTGGCTTCTGTCATTCTAGTTTTAGGGTCGAAGGGTATGAATTCCTTTTGTATGCAAGTATTCAAGGGTATACGTGCCTCTGCAGCAGCTGTTAAGAAAGCTATGTCGATTGGGTCCTGATTGGCTTCATTCGATGAAAGTGCCCCATAAAGCAACACGTCGCCTTCGCCAAATCCGTTAAGAGGAACTTCTTCTTCAACGAAGAGTTTGTTCATCGTAATTGTGCCCGTTTTGTCTGCACACAGAACATCCATCGTGGCTGCGTCCTCGCTCGCGCTCAGTCTTGTGACTAGGACGCTTTGTTTTGCAAGCATTGCTGAGCCGAGTGCCATGTTTATGGTAAACATCGTGGGCATGGCGATCGGCACGGAGGCTACGAGCAACACGCCGGCAAGTGGCAACAATACGGCAAGGTCGAAACCAGTCAATACAGCGTAGACAAAGACTATCAAGAGAGATGCAAGCACGATGATGGCGAGTCGGCGTGCTACGTTGACTGTGACTTCTTCCATGTGAAGTTTTGGTTTAGCCAGTTCGAGCAGGGAAATGGTTTTTCCAAAGTAGGTTTTCGTTCCTGTGGCGGCAACTGTACCTGTGGCTTCGCCGCGTTTTACAGCCGATCCCGAATAGGCTATCTCTCCAACACTCTTATCCACGATTCCAGACTCGCCAGTGAGCACGGATTGGTCCAAACCGAGAGAACCATCAACAATCTTTACATCCGCAGGCAAAAGATCGCCAATTCTGACTCTAACGAGATCGCCGGGAACAAGCTCCCTAGCCGCGATGACGGCCCATTTTCCTTCTCTCTTGACTCTGCTCTGAATCCTTAGTCGCTGTTTTAGAGTTGCCATTGCAGCTTTTGCCCTTTTCTCCCGCCACAGCGACATTCCAGCGTTGAAAAGAAGAAGACCTATGATTACGGCTGCTTGCACATACTTACCTAACACCAATGTGACGATTGCAGTAGCTTCAAGCATCCAAGGTACGATGCCCCAGAAACGTTTTCCAAGTCTATTCCAAAAACTGACTTTCTTCTCAGAAACCTCATTGTACCCATACTTCGCAAGTCTCTTCTGGACTTCTTGTGCATCCAACCCATTTTCCAGATTTGTTCCTTTCAATTCTTGTTCTTTGTCGGAATCGTCCAAAATCTTCACCCGAGTGCCTCTGTCTCACTTAATGAAAAAGCCAATATTGCCCCCTCAAACCAATTGTTCAACGATACGTTTTGAAAGAGTGCCTATCAGCTCCGGGGTCACCGCATCGATTATCTCTAATACTCTGCGATCTGTAATTGAGTAGAGTCTTCTGTTCGCGTTTTTTCTGTCCCTCACTAGCCCAGAGTCTTTGAGAATTTTCAAATGGCGGGACACCATGGGCTGGATAAGTCCAACATGTGGGATTATCTCGTACACGCATTTCTCGCCAGTGCGTAGGAATTCCAGGATTTCAAGCCTCGTCGAGTCCGAAAGGGCATCGAAAACTTTAGTCTTGAACTTGACCAGTTTATCTGTCTGGGGGTGCATGTTTAAGGAAATATTGATGACAATATTTAAATATTGCTATGGATTACTCTATCTGCCAACGTGCGAAAGAACAAGAGAGCATGAAAAGAGGTGCAAATCGTGGAGAAAAAAAAGGCAAGTTTCATATTCTGTGTGTGCACGGGAAAGTGTAGTGGATTCAAGGATCTAGACATGTGGGACTTCGTTAACATCGTAAGAGCCGAGTATCCGGTCGAATATGCGTTCATACATCCCATGCTCTGTGATGAAGACGGGGAACGCTTCTTTGCAGACTTCCTCCGAAAAGATAGGGTATATTTCATCGCTGGCTGTGCTGCAGTGATGCAGAAAAAGCTCTTTCGAGACGCGTTTGAGAAAGCTGGACTTGACATAAACAAGGATCTAGTTCCTCTAGACGTCAGGAACATGACTACAGAAAAAGCATTGGAAACCGTGAAGAAAGCCTTGGAGGCTACAACCCAAACATGACAGAAGAAACATACATGGGAGTTCCACGAAGCAAAATCCCTTGGTGCCCAAAGATCGATACAGCAAAATGTAACCAGTGCGAGGGCGACCCGCAATGCCTCAGATTCTGCCCCCATGGAGTGTTCGAATACAACAAGGAAAAGAAGGAATTCATCGTCAAAAACCCAGAACAACTGCGTCGTGTTCTGCAGGGCATGCTCCAAAGTCTGCGCCGCGGACGCACTCAGTTTTCCAGAGAAGAAGGAAATTCTGAAGCTGATAAAAAATGTCCGAGAAGAAAAAAAGTAAGTACATAATCATCCCGTGTAGCGGGATCGGAAAGGCACTCGGAACGATAACGCGTAGAGCCACGTACATCGTGACCGAAGAACTGTTGCCGAATGATACCGATTCTATTTGTCTTCCTTTGCTCACAATCGAAGACGAGGAGACTGTGCGGAAAATAAGAGAGAACCCTTGCATAACCCTAGATGGCTGCGTTGCTCAATGTGCCAAGAAAAATGTTGAACACCATCACGGAGAACTCAAAGGAAGCATCAGGATCCTGGACGTGATCAAGGAGAATCCTAAGCTTAAGCCTGGAACGGTACTGGACATCGGACCTGACGGTGAGAAACTGGCAAGAAAAACAGCCGAAAAAGCCGTCAAAATCATAGGAGATAAAAATTGAAGATCAAACGCAAAATCGGCTTAATCTCCTGCAGCGGAGAAGGGCTTCCTGAAGGAATGATATCCCGCGTAGCAACTCGAAGAATACTAGAAGAACGCGACGACGTCGTAACAATCTGCCTTCCTCTCTTTCTCGCAGGCGGACAAGAAGAGAGAGACTTCGCCAAGGACAATCCTTGCATAACCGTTGACGGCTGCGACAAGATGTGTGCCGCCAAAGGCGTCCAAATGTACGGCAAAGTGCATCCCAAATCGTCAATAGTCATATCAGACATTGCAGAAAAACATAAACATCTTAAACCCAAATCAAAAAGCAGAATAGAACCTCAAGACGAGAAGCTTGTTAAAGAAACCATGAAACGCATTACTGAGGAGATAGACAGAGTAGAGGAGGAAGAAGAGTAGCATGTCAATAGAAAAGAAAGTTGCCGTTGCTGTTTGCACAGGCATGGACCGACCGCTTGCCACAGTGTCCAGATACGCAGGATACCATGTTCTAGAAAAACTGAGGCCAGACAAGACTGTCTTGCTTTGCACTCCAGCCCTAATAAGTGGCGTTAAAGAGGACGTGACCTTTGCCAAAGAGAACCCTATATTGGTCATCGATGGCTGTGAAGAGAGATGCTGCGAAAAGATAGTCAATGAAGCGAAAGGACAGATCAAAGCCATCATAAACGTTGAAGACGTCCTGAAAGAACACGAGGACTTGCAGCCTGAGTCGAGAGCTAAGCTTGGGCCGAAAGGAATGAAACTTGCGGAAATAGTCGGAGAACTGGCCGCGAAGAAGGTCGATGAAATACTCGCAGGGGTGAAAGAGATGGAAGATAAGAAAGTCGCTATCGTAGCCTGCACTGGCATGGGAAAAGCACTTGGGACAGTAGCTCGACAGGTCGCCTTCAAGGTCGTGGATGAACTGCGACCTGGAAAAGCAGTGCTGATATGTATTCCATCTCTCACCGCAGGAGTCGGAGAATACAAGAACCTGTTGCAGAAGTATCCTTCCATCGTACTGGATGGTTGCGTGGAAAGGTGTGCCACTAAAATCATTTTCAAGAACAAAGGCATTATGAGGGCTAAAGTTTTCATGCCTCAAATGGTCGCAAAGTATGGCTTAAAGCCCCTGTCCCGAACTGACCTCGGTGAAGAAGGGGAGAAACTTGTTACGAAAATAGCTGAAGAAGTAGCCGCGTTAGTTGACCAGCTTTCAAGGTGAAAAGATGGAACAATTAGAACTGAAAGTTGACAAATATACGTTCATCGTTCCTAAAGGTCTCTACTACAACGAGAATGATTTTTGGGCCAGAATTGAGGGCAAGATAGCAACCGTCGGCATAACGTCCTATCTGCAAAATCATTTGAGTGACATAGTCTTCGTCTCTCTCCCACAAATCGGCACCAAAATTGAACAATTCGGTGAAGCCGGATCCTTTGAATCAGTGAAGGCTGCTCTGGACGTTATATCACCTGTTTCAGGCTCAATAGTTGAAGTCAACAATGAATTAGTGAATTCGCCTGAACTTGCAAATTCAGATCCATATGGCAGAGGCTGGTTCGTGAAGATCGAGCTGACAGATTTTGAGTCAGACAAAGAGAATCTCATAGACGCAGAAGGCTACTTTGAGGTCATGAAGAAAAAAGTGGAAAAAGAACACGAGCAACTGAAACAAAAGCGAGCTGTAAACACGACTTAGAAAGAGGGCAGGCGAGTCGTGGAAACAAGTTTCAAGGAAATACGCGAGAAATATCGTTCTGTCAAGACCGGAAAGTCCAGCATTGACGTTTTCTCTCTGAAATCAGAAATTGAGACCTATGTGAAGAGTCAGCAAGGTTCGAAAACAAGAAACAGCAATTCTTTGGCGGAGGCAGAGGACATGTTGATTGATGTGACACAGATGATTGAAGAGGGCCACTGCAACCCTCTAAGAAATAAGAAGCTGTAAGTCATACTTCTGTCTGAGTTGGAACTATGAAGAAAATTCCGTTTGTCGCCCGCGCTAGTACTGAAATGAGGCTGTGATTAAGACTTGGAAAAGACTAAAGTCATTTTTCTATGTGTAGGAAATTCGGCACGGAGCCAAATGGCTGAAGCATTCCTAAGAAAATATGCAGGTAATCATTTCGAGGTCTACAGTGCAGGCTTCGAACCCCGACCCATCCACCCTTACACCATCAAGGTGATGAGAGAACTGGGATATGACTTGAGTGGCCAGCATCCAAAGGAGTTGAAACAGTATCTTGGAAAGATACATTTCGGGATAGTCATAACAGTATGTGAAAAAGCAGAAAAGACGTGCCCTATGATACCAGGGGCATCCACTAGATTGTATTGGCCATTCGAAGACCCAGCAGCATTTCAAGGAACTGAAGAGGAGAAATTAGCCAAATTCCGAGAAGTTCGAGATAAAATCAACGAAAAGATAAAAACATGGCTGAAAGACAGAGGCATCGCGGAAAACTGAAAACCTCAAGATAATCGCGCGTCCAATATAGGCGATGAGGTTACGGTTAGTTTTCCAAGCGAAAAAAGTTATGTATTCGCATATGCAAGTGGATGGTTAAGGGAGGAATTAGCTGTTGAGTGATCTCCTCTTGAAGTGGTTTGAGAAACGCAGAGAATCAAAAGCTTTAGCTCCGATGCAACGCCATCTTGCGATAACAATGAGCTCAGTTGAAGACCTTGAAAGTGCAGTAAAAGCAGCAGTTGATCTCAACGAAAAAGAAGCCAAGGCTGCAATAGGAAGGGTCACAAGTTCTGAGAAGGAAGCCGATGGACTGAGGAGAGCCGTTATGACTGAACTGGCATGCGGGGAGTTGCCGCCCTCAGACAGAGAATACCTGATGAACTTAATGAAGTCCGTCGACATGGTCGCAGACTGTAGCCAAGAATCAAGCCGGCTCTTGAGTGCCATTCCAATGGAAGATGTGTCAGAAAACCTCAAAAAAGCGCTGGTCAAGATGGTGGAAGGCGCTAAAGAATGTGCCATGGCGCTGCGAAAATGCATTAATAGCATACCGGAAAAACGCGAAGAAGCCTTAAAAGCAGCAGACGAAGTCGAACGATTAGAAGAGAAAGTCGACGACCTATTTGAAAACTCCAGACGTTTGATCGCCAGAGAGGAGAAGATTCGGGTAGGAACCGCCATATTACTGAATGATCTCTTTGAAGCTATTGAAATGGTTGCCAATCGATGTGAAGACGCCTGTGACCAAGTGAGAGTGATTGTCTGCTGCCGATAAATGTTTTAGAAGGTGGATGGACGACTATCGTCCACGGTAATTGTCGTAGCGCACGCCAGTAACGCGACAAGGTGTTTGTGAATGGAAAAGATAAAAGTTCTTTTTTTGTGTGAACATAATTCCGCCCGATCGCAGATGGCTGAAGGTTTGCTTAGGCATCTGTACGGTGAAAAGTATGAAGTGTTCAGCGCGGGCGCAAATCCGACGCAAGTCAATCCTTTTGCCATTAAGGTTATGGCCGAGATAGGGATAGATATTTCCAAGCAGACTTCCAAGAGCATTGAAGAGTTCCGAAACAAGGAAATCGACTTAGTCGTATCAGTGTGCAGAAGCAGTGCCAAGCTAATGTGTTCATTGTGTTCTTCACCGATAGTCATGGGTAGACCAGAGATAATCAACACGACAATACCCGGAGCAAAACACTATCTTCACCATGGATTCAACGATCCTTCTGAGGTGGACGGGAGTGACGAGGAAAAAACCAAGGCCTTCCGACGCACAAGAGATGACATCAAACAGTGGATAATCGATAAATTTGCCGATCCAAAGACAGTAAACTCGGACAATGATTTATAGGCGCGCTCTGCGCGATGTCAATTGAAAAATGTTATCACTCCTAGGGCGCCTTACTAGTCTGCGCGTTGATTGAGTACGGAGAATGTTTATTTGTCCGTCTTGCATCCTAAAGTTTGTTAGGCGATGAAGCTCGCCTTTAACCGCCTTTGCTTCAAAAGATGCAGAGGCTGATAGCTTCTACCAGCATTTAATATAAATGAGTAGGTGCCAGGTTGCGTGAAGCAATGCGGTTCACTTCAAAGAGCACAGCTAATGTAATTCTGAACATACAACCGATCGCAGACTCGTTATTGAGCAGACGACGAGTGAAGAATTTTGTGAACCGACAGAATGATGATGGAGGTTCAATGAAACATGAGTGAGGAATCAACGAGTGGCCAAAACTCTCGAAAATGGCTGAACAGAAACGTTGCCGCAATGGGTTTTACCAGTCTGTTCAGCGACATGAACCATGAAATGGCTACGGCGGTTCTCCCATTCTTCCTCGCAACACTCGGGGCAGGACCTGAGATTTTGGGTCTGATCGAAGGGTTTTCCGACGTTTCTTCAAGCCTCGTAAAGTCTTTCGCGGGATATCTGAGCGACAAACTTGGACGAAGGAAGCCTCTGCTAAACATTGGTTACGCTTTAACAGGCATATTCACACCCCTAATAGCATTAGCTACCTCGTGGTATCAAGTGCTCGTCTTAAGGGTTGGTGCTTGGACTGGAAGAGGAGCCCGTGGACCACCCAGAGATGCTTTACTGGCGGATTCCGTTTCTCCAGAAGTCAGAGGAAAAGCGTTCGGTTTCCACAGGACCATGGACACATTAGGCGCTGTTATCGGACCCGCCTTAGCCCTGTTCTTTCTAACTTTCCTGAATTATCGCCAGATAATTGCAATATCGGCAATCCCCGGTCTAGCAGCGTTGCTAGTAGTCCTTCTATTTGTACGTGAAGTCCGAAAAAAACCATCGCCAGACACTCCGATTGTCTCGGCTCATGGCGGCCTCGTCGTGAAGGACAAAGGATTTGTCACGTCGATCAAGACGCTTCCGAGGTCGTTTCAGCTCTTCCTTGTTGGCGTAGGCGTTTTTGGGCTGGGAAATTTCGCCAACAGTCTTTTCACTTTGAGAGCACAACAGGTTCTGGCTCCAAGTGTAGGCTCGCTAGAGGCTTCGGCCATTGCTGTGGGATTGTACACTTTACTAAATGTTGCCTACGCAGCTTCTTGTTTTCCCATAGGCGCATTGAGCGATAAAGTCGGCAGGAGGAGAATTCTTGCAATTGGCTATTTTGTCTCGGCTGTAACCTGTCTGGGTACGGCTCTTCTCACGGCTGACTTTTTGTTTTTGGTTCCGATTTTCCTTTTGGCAGGGTTTTTCACGGCAATCACGGACACTATTGAAGGAACTGCAGCAGCCGATTTATTGCCAGCTGAGTCTCGGGGAACTGGTTTTGGCGTGCTGCAGACGGTTAACGGCATTGGCGATTTTGCCTCTAGCGCAGTAGTCGGAGCCCTCTGGGCTCTCACTTCACCCCTAATGGCTTTTACATATGCAGCCATTCTTTCAGCCGCAGGAGGCATTATTCTACTCTATCTTACTAGGGGAAATCACCCGCTAAAATAGCGTACGGCACCCTTCTAGCGCGCGCTCTAATCTTGGTGATGGTGTGCGTGATGGCAGCCTTCGGTGAGTTCTTGAAGCTTGTCATCATTGTATGCAGCAATTACTTCTTTGACGGTATCCGCGTTTGCTTTCAGCACCGCTACTCCTGCTTCTTGGAAGCCATCTAAACCTCTTGGACCCATGCCGTAGGCTATTATCGCGTTTGGGTTTCGCTGCAGAATATGGTCATGCATATGCCCTTCGCTCCCAAAATGCTCGCCTTTGTTTTCCATTGTCTCAACGCTCTCGACTTTTCCATCGTCGTCCAGCGTTACAACAGCATAGAAGGGCGCTCTTCCGAAATGCTCCGCTATTCCAGCGTTCAAACCATTCCTGTCCGAAACAGGAACAATAACTTTTTTCATTACGTCACCTCCATTTTCACTATTTCTTCGCCTTCTGTTTCAGGAAATCTTCGATTTTCTTGACGATTTCCATGAAGGACTTTGAAGCTGCAGAGTTGGGATGCTCGACGATGAATGGTTCCCCTCTGTCAGCATCCTCACAGATTTCTTGATCAATTGGAATGCTTCCGAGAAATGGAATATTCAGTTCTGCAGCTATCTTCCGTCCCCCGCCAGACTCGAATATGTCAGATTTTTTCCCACAGTGAGGACAGATGAAACCGCTCATGTTCTCGATGACGCCGATGATGGGCATTCCAAGCTGCCGAGCAAAAGTGACAGACTTCTTAACGACCACTTGCGAGACTTTAGATGGGATAGTTACAATCACGACGCCATCCATTTCCGGTAATAGCTGAGCAATGCTTAGCGGCTCATCGCCTGTCCCAGGAGGGAGATCGATTAGCAAGATGTCCAGATCTCCCCAGACTATCTCTGATAAAAACTGGCGAATCGCAGTCATCTTCAACGGTCCACGCCAAATCACCGGCGCATTTTCATCAGGCAGTAGGAAGTCCATTGAAACAACCTTTATCCCTAACGTGCCTGAGGGTGGAAAGGCTCCTGGTGGACCCATTTGGAGTCTTTGGCCTATCAGTCCTAGCATTCTTGGTACGCTAGGGCCATGTATGTCTGCGTCAAGAATCCCAATATGGTCGGCATGCCCGTGCATTGCAAGGGCGACGGCCAAGTTCACTGCCACCGTGCTTTTGCCCACCCCACCTTTGCCGCTTATCACGGCTATCTTGTGTCTGATCTTGCTCATTCTTGTCTTAAGCTTCTGCTCCTGTTCCGAAAACTGTTTTGCTCTATCTACGACTTCTTGTGCGCTTGTCAATTCGAAAACTCCTTCATATTTCAAAATGGCCTCTTTGGCCTCTTCCAAGTCGAGCGTACCCTCTTTTTTGGGAGCCCTGTGTATGTTCTTGCTTCTGCACTTGGGACACGCATCAGGTCTTGCTTTTCCATGCGGTTCCTCCCACTCGTGGCCGCAATCTAGGCATTTGAATTTTCTACTTGTGTCTGACGTGTGTTCTCCTCCTTCTATTCGTATAGCTTTGCCATTCACCAGCGCATCTGCCACTTTCTTTCTTGCCGCCTCTATCACTCTGTGAAACGTTGGCTGCGATATGCGCATACTGTCAGCCGCCGCCGTCTGCTCCAATCCCTCGAGATCCTTCAACCGTATCGCTTCAAATTCATCTGCGCTCAGGCCAACGCTTTCCAAAGAAGTCATTGGAACGCCTCTAGGTTTGAAATAGTTCACGCCTGGTTCGCAGCATACTCGTCTGGAAATTCTGGGTCTAGCCACGATTATGAATAAATATTCATAACTCTCTTAAAGGTTTCGTAGCGCAAGCTGGAAAAGCAATATTCCGAAAACATGAAATTAGCGCGCGCTAGCCTCCGAAAACAATAAGGCGTACATTTCTATGCTGGATGATCGTGGAGAACAATGTCTAAACCTGAGAAGAAAGTGGGCATCGTGATCTGTGACCGTTACCGCACTTGCGCCGGCGGCAAATGCTTAAGAGCATTGAAGAACAAGGAAGGAGCTTTCAGTTTATACGCCGATCAGGAGGTGAAGCTCGTAGGATACACCACTTGCGGAGGATGCCCGGGGGGAAACGTTGAATACTGCATCGAAGAAATGAAGAAAAACGGCGCTGAAGTGGTTCACTTTGCCACAGGCATGGTCGTGGGTTATCCACCCTGCCCCTACATTGACCAGTTGTGCGACTTTGTAAAGAAGAAATACGATATAGACGTGGTTATCGGAACACATCCAATTCCACAGAAATACTACCTGACACACGAAGCCCTCGGAACGTGGAAATCGCTTGAATGGAAAGAACGAATCAAGCATGTACTGACAGATGAGCAGACACGATCAAAATATAATTGAATAGGAGTTTTCACTCTTGATTAAGAATAGACATCTTCTCTAGATAAAAAAAAGGATGGGTCAGTGTCCTTCTTTGGAAAGTACTACATGGTTTTTGCGACTTCGCTGAAGGGTTGGACTGGTCTTACGTCAACTGCCATTTGACCAAAGAACTTCGAAACCGTTAAGGCACTGTCGGCGTCTATAATGAAGAAACCCTTATGATCAATACTCTTGTCTTTTGGACAACTCATGTAGGCTCCGATTATTTTGAGACCCGATTTCCTAACGTTCTCATCTGAAAAGAGCATTTTAATCATTGCTTTTCCTTCAGGCGTTAGCAACGGACATTTTGCGGCTTGATGGGTATGGGTAGCGACAAACAGCAAATACTCACCTCCTTTCTGCATTTCAGCTTGAAGCAGTCTGTTCTGGCTATTTGGGCACTACTTCGAATTCCACTTTCAAGGGAATTGGTTCTTTGAATATGGACAGGACTGGACAGTTTGCCTCAGTTCTCCGCCAAGCAGCTTCCAGCAGTTCTTTCCTCGCTATTGCACAGACTCTGGTCTTCACTGTCACTCCAGTCAATATGGGAGAGTCTGGGGATTTTTCTGCTTCCGCTACGGCCTCGACTTTGGTGATTTCGATTTTACTCTGCTTGCAGACATCCGCGAATATCGTCACGGCGCAGTCTGCTAGGGCCATCATGGCCAGTTCAATAGCAGTCGGACCTTTGTCGTCTCCACCCGCGGGGGTGGAAAGGTCGCAGACAACGCTGTGGGTTCTTGAATTGTCAACCACCGAACGAACATTCTCAATCCATTTGGCTGTAGTTTTGTATTTGGGCATTTTGTTCACCATCATGAACGGCATCTGAAAAAGAATTTAAGGCTTGTGCAATAGCGGGAGCAAGCTCTCATAAATCGCATATTCGCGCGCGCTATAATCAAACTCGGCGTAATGGCTGCTTTTAAACTTTCAAGGTTTATCCATATGGACTAATGTAAAATTCCTTATTCTTTGCGCAGGGATTCTGCTGTAGCCTTTTGAACATCTTCTCTCTGAGCACTGCCTCGTAGCAGCCCATTTCAGGATCGGAATCACTGCATCTCTGAGCCCCTCTACGTCTTTCGTCAGTGAATATTCAACACGAGGCGGGATCTCCGAATGATTTCCTTACGAGAAGCCCCTCATGCTGAAGCTGCTTCAACGTGTCTGCAAGCCTCTTCGGGCTCACTCCCCGCGCGCTGGGCGCGCCCACATTCAAATCAAAGCTCACGTCAAATTGCTTCTCAAAAAGAACGATAGCGTCGCGAGGAGGCGGAGAAACTGCTCCGGCAGAATACACCTTCAACCGCGGCTTAATGGAAGGCATCTACCAACTCACCGAGTTTGGTTGGGCTGGAGACAAATAATAACTTTTTGGGCAGAACGGGTCGATTAACAAAATAAGAAAAAGACCGAGCTGCAGGATTAAGCGCGCGCACAAGCAGAGAAGCTGCAGTTATCTTTCTCCTTTGAGCCAGCCCTTGATTCCCAATTCTTTGACTGTTATGCTTATCGGTTCAGGCTCGTGTGATCTGTATTTGCCGTTTTCGTCCAAGTACAAGACCGTGGGTTCCAAAGAGAATTCGCCCTGAATATTCGGTCTGAGGGTAAGCTTCACTTCCTCAGTTTTCAATGAATCGATTCGTTTTCCCTTCATGTTCAAATAACTGTCTTCCACCCTGTAGAATTCAGGGCTTTCTGCCAGTTCGAAGCCTTTTGGAATAAGTTCAGTGATCTTGATCAGTTGTGCGGGACCCTTTCCAGCGTTGACGAGTTCTATCTCCAGTTCTAGGTTTTCACCGACTTTCACGTGTCTCCGGCGGGCTATGAGGTTTGCCTGTATGTTAGCGTTCTCAAACTTCTCCAAACCCACTGACTTCTCCTGACTTGGTGTCGGAGTAGCGAAAGCAGACGTTGCGGAAACGACTGACGGCGTGTGCAGAACCTCGTTGAGGGATTGGGCCAGTTCTCGCTCTTCTTTGACTTTTTCAAGAAGCCTCAGAGTCTGTTCTCTCTTTTCTGGATGTTCGGCCTTCATGAAGTAGCCCGCTGAGGTTTGCAGGATCTTTTCAGCCACGGCAAGAAGCCTTGTTTTCTTATCGGGGTCAGCTTCTTTTTTGGCGGTGTTGATGTTTGAGTAAGCGTCTAGAAGCAGTCCCGTTGCTTCGGCGTATTCTGAGGCGCTTTGGTAGCCTGCTTTCACATAGTATTTGCCTGCGCTTTCCAGGTGCTGGATGGCAGTTGTGTGAAGTGTCTCATCTCCCGTGTCTGCGAACCTCATTCCTGCCTCAAGTGCTCTGCAGAAACGGCTGTGGCCTAATGCCAGAGTCTTTGCTTTCTCGTTGGAGCTCAGTTCTTTGGCTTTTTCAAAGAGTTGTGATGCTTCTACGTACGGGCTTGGGTTTTCTTCAGCTTCAGCAAGCGTCATTTTCGCCCATGCTTGGGATAGAGTTGTGAGGAGGTCGATTTCCCTCTTGTCTCGCTCAGACTCCACGCCTTCCGCCATTTTCTCCAGGGTTTCAGCGGCTGAACTGTATTTTTCCGAGCTGGAATGATGATCGCCTTTCTTGTCGAGGATTTTTGCTTCTTCAATTGAAATTCGCGCCATGCAGTATTCGTGCCTGAAATCTGTTGCCTTGAGAATGCCTTTTGCCATTTGTTTTTCTTCAAGGTCTTCTATTTTTTCGAGTTGATTTTGAAGTGATTTTCTGGTTTCTTCAAAAAGCTCAGCAGCTCTTTGGAAAGCTTGGAGGGCTTCTTCGCTGTTCTCCTTTCGGCTCAACTCTTCTGCGTGGTCCGTTTGTGCCCAAGCCGCATAGTTCGGAGCCAGGTAATTCCACCTTTTCAACTGTTCATGCAGTTCGGAGGCTTTTCCAAAGTGTTCCTCTGCCAGACCATATTCCTGTTTTTCATGATGCTGTCGCGCTTTCTCAATTTGACTCCATGCATGCATGTAGACCGCTTGGTCACGATAGAGGTCTCTGAGCTGAGGGATTTTCTCCGAAGCAAATGCGTAATTGGCGCGCGCGTTCTCAAAACTCTGATAGGCAGAAACGTGCTCGCCTAGTTTGTCGTAGACTTGTGCCTTTTTCCAGTAGTCTTGAGCAATTGAAGCTACTAAATTGAGCTTATGCGCAGCTTCGATGGCGTCTTCATATGCTTTAAGAGCTTTCCTCAAGAGCTCTTTGTTGCCAGTCAACTCGTAAAGGCTGACAAGTAGGTTTCCGTAAGTATAATGCTGGCCCCCTACTGCGGTAAAAAGTGAGGTTGCCGAACCTTTTCTTTCAAGGAATGTCAGTTCTTTGATTTGAAGTGCAGTTCCCTCTTCCTTGTGTGTTATGGCTTCCTGGAGCAGAGCCTTCTTGCTTTCCGGTTCTTCAGCCAAGTTGGCAAGCTCAGATTTTATATTGCTCAGTATATTGCTCATAACACCGCGGTTCCAGTAAAGGAAAGGTTCAAGCTGCTCAGCAATCTTGATGCTTTCAATACAGTCTGCAAGGGCCTCTTCTAGATCTTTCTTTTTCTCCACCAGATTCGTCTCAGACTGGGCTCGTTGTAAACCAACACCTGCGCCGGTTAAGCAAAGGTACAATCTGATTTCCGGATAACCCGATTCTTCAGCTTGTTCCCTCATGCCCGGCAAAGCCTGTGAGGCTTTTTCAAACAAGTCGTGTTTTTTCTTCAAATCAGTCTCGAAGCCCGCCAACATCGACAAACGCATGAAATCAGTTGCTCCCAACCAAGCAGCATCGCCCCGCGGGCTTACAAAAGATCCAGGGGAAAACTGTCGTTGAGCTTCTTCAGCGTACTGCACCGCTTTCTCAAGTAAACGAGCACCCTCATCCGGGTCCTCACCTCCAATAATTTTCCAAGCAGTGTGATAAGTCAACCAATCCAATGCGCAACCCATGACGAACTTGTCCTTCATCTTCCTGCCGTACTCCAGGGCCTTCTCATAATTTGCAAGAGCCTCATCCGTACCCTCGAGGCCGAAGAAAGGTTGACCCCCGAACACTGGATACGGAAACTCGGTCATGGCTACCTCCTCAGAAGCCTCCTTGGCCCTGGCCCAATAGTTGAGACCCTTCTGTCTAGTCTTCTCCCTCTCATCCAAATCCTGAAAATAGTAACCAAACACTCCCAGACAAACAACACTCCTTGCACAGGCTCTCGCAAGCTCAGAGGAATCACCAGAATCAGAAAGGAACCGGATGGCTTTCTCGCCGAATTCCACGGCTTCCCGCATAATCTTCTCGCGAGACTTGAAATTCGATTCACGAGTGAACAAGAAGATGGCGCTGCTGGACAGCTGATTGTACGTCCTCCAATACTCCCCCTGATTCAACGGTTCCTCAGAAGCCTTCAAGCCCTCCTTCGTCAACTCCCAACATTCCTCAAGCATCCTCTTCTTCTCAGAAACCCCAGACGCCAGCCAATGACCAACATACGCCGCCATCGCACTGCAACGAAGCATTCTCGGTTTCATTCTCCCGCCGCTCACTCTCTCATAAGACTCGCGGGCCTTCCGATAGTTCACGGCAGCGTTTTGCATTCTGTCCCTAAACTCGTTCACGTCCTCAGCCTGCATAGCCACCTTCAGAAACGCAAAGCCCAAGCGTTCGCAAACCTCTCCCAACGTCACGAAATCCTCGCTGGGTACGAGACTCAGTCCCTTCCTGTAGATCGCAACAGTTTCCACCCAATCGTACTCTCTCTCACGCTCACAAGCTTCACTCAGCATTGCATCAACGTGCGACGCATCCGACATCGAACAAACCACATCAACGTACCATACGCATCTCAAAAAGGTTTTTGATAAACAACACACTGTAAGCCCAATTCTACTCCAAGAACCAAGAAACCGGCCCTAGAAGCCTTCACAACACAACCGCAACACGATTCCAAGATTTACGCTTTTGCCTTCGAGCAAATTGAACCCCCAACCCACCTTCCCAAGTCGGTTCAGTTATGACTTTTCCGCAAGACCTCAAAGGCAGAAATCTCAAATCCATACTGCAACAAAGGATAAACTAGGGGTTCAAGAATGAATGATAAAGTTTGGATATTTCTTGTCTTCGGTATCCTGCTGATGATGGGTGGAATAATCGGTTGCATATACTCGGTAACGCAACATACAGAAAACACGAACAGCAATCCCTTCCGTTATGATACCCATATCCGTACCAATATCTTGGTTTGGCACTCATCATCACGGGTTTGGTCATAATCGCGTTTGATTACATGTATGTTAAAAAGAGCGAAGAATCATCCGCTTCAAAACAAGAAACGAATTAGAGATTCAAAAATGAGTGAAAAGAAAATCGTGAGAAGAAACCTTGCCACTGTGCCAAGAAGAATCATTCAAGTACTGATGACGTACCCACGAGCGCGCGCTAAGAGGAAGTTAGGAAAATCTTTCAGCATTGGCTTTTGCTTCTTCCAACATCTTCACGGTTATTTTCTGCATGTATTTATCCACGTCTAAGTCATGTTTTCTGGCTATCTCTGCAAAGTCGTTGTAAAGTTCTGTTGGTATCAATACTTTTTTCGTCTTGGCTTGTTCTAGTTTGTCGTACTTCTCAGCTATCAATGCGCGGAGTATCTCTGTATTTCTTTTCATTCCATAGTATTTCTTGACAGCTCTGAATCGTTCTAGCATTTCTCCGGTAAGCTCTAGTCTTACAACATCTTTCATGCATACCACATGCATAGTATGTGCACGTTATGTGCATATAAGGTTTAGCTTAGGTTTCTCTGTCTAGATATTTCGTGTGTGTTCCATGAATGTATTTTGTTAAGGTTCTAGCGCGCACTATCCTATGTATATCTGCGTAAGACGCTCTCTAGTAGACCACGTTCTGGCCTCTGTAGCCAATGCAAAGAAAAGGAAGACAACAAAAGTTGCACGACGTAAAGACCTGACTTCGCGCTAGATAGAGCAAGCGCGGCCCATTCGTGGAAACAGAACTCCTGTCACTATCCGAAATTCATAACATTTTTACATTATCTTTTCTGGTTATCTAACAAGGGAATTTGAAGATGGTTAATTGTCCAGAATGCGGGAAACCGTTGAAAAAGAGCGGGCGTAAGTCCAGGTACTGTTGCGAAAACAGCGTTTGCTCCGTTATATTTGTTCGTCACCCTGACAACCAGTCCATAATGGAGATAGCATACAAGGCCAAGGCTCGCTCTTGAATCTTGTAAATGGTGAAATAGATGGGTGGTAAGGGCAGAGACAAAAGGAAAAGAAGAGAAAAGAAAAGAGAAAGAAGGAATTTGTGATAGGCTATTCTCTGGTTTTTGTCAGTTCTTCCAGCTCATGGGTTGGCTCGAGCGCGCTCCAAGTTTCTGTTAAACAATGAAAGCGAAGGGGAAAATTCAAGTTGGCTTGGTGATTGCTATTGTTTCCGCGCATAGATGGACTCTGTCTTATAACCTATTCTTTGCCAATCATCGTATAAATACGCGTATATGGTGGAGTACCCCGTTTCCTTGGGTGTGAACTCAGCTGATTAACGGGCTTCCTCTCCAACGGGAAGATCCTTTACCTCTGTTGTGGCTTGCTTTTCAGACTTTCCTGAGGGGGGTTCCACCCAGAATTCCAGTTTCAGCCCCGTACTTTTTTGCAAGCCCTTGACTGTTGCCTCGACACTGATGGTCTTTCCAATCATCGTATACGGGTTTGAAAGCACCAGCAAGCTTCCGATTTCCGCTTTTTCCCCGCTTACTTTGATTTTCGTCCAACCGGATTCCCACCAGAAATATTTTTCCCACCAAACTTACGTCCTCTGATGGTGACGTATACATCGGCTGGTCCAAACGCGTTAACCCGGAAGACCACTTCCTTCTCTGGCACGCGCATCTCTCTTTAAGTCTCCAGCGTCTGATCAAAT
Source organism: Candidatus Bathyarchaeota archaeon (assembly GCA_963739305.1). Classification (GTDB taxonomy): domain Archaea; phylum Thermoproteota; class Bathyarchaeia; order Bathyarchaeales; family Bathycorpusculaceae; genus DASPPK01. The sequence goes on from CAVTZU010000018.1 coordinate 137,795, forward strand.
ACTTGGCTATGCACAGCTGAACGCAATTCCAGCTGAAAAGTGCAACGAACGTGCTTGACAACAACGACACTGTCATAAATGCGTAGACCTGAAACGCGATATTAGGAGGCGGGTTTAGGCTATTGATCATACTATGTATTATCTGAACGCCCCAAGGAATGGTTTCATCTGTTATAGACCACAGTGTCAAGGCTGCAACTACTGTCAGGGTCTTTCTTGTTCCCAGCAGATTGTCGAAGAAAGCGACCGCGAAAAGCCAAAGAACGCCCGCAAGAGTACCCGTACCTAACATTTGACCTAAAACTGTAATCATTAAGAAGTACGACGTAACGACGACGTGCAAAGACTTCACTCTCCACCTTCCTTGCCTGTGCTTATTGGATAGAAGAGCTCCACAAAAAAGGTTGAAACACTTCGATTTCCTTCGTTTTCTAGTCAAAATCAACGAAAAACTCCGAAACAAAAAGCGAAATACAAAATTGAAGCTTTTATGGCAAAAACACCATTCGACACATTCCTAGCCCGCGCCTTGATGTTGCGAACAAGTTGTACAAAAATCCTTTCGAAACCTTCATAAACGCTAGAGGGTGTTCGAGAAACGCTGAAGAGCGCGGAAAGAGAACAACAAGGATGGAAAGACGTAGACTTGCAGTATTCGATGTTGAAGGTGTGCTAATTCCTAAAAGGCGCTATCTACTCTTTGAGGTAGGCAGGAAACTTGGCTTTTCGCAGTTTGCAAGAATAGCTTTGTATGGAGTATTATACGAGCTGGGTCTAATTTCACTGAAATCCGCAATGAAGCATGTGTTCAAGTTTTTCGAAGGTTTCCCGGCCGATGAGCTTCTTCAGATTTTTAGGCAGATTCCATTGTTGCCTGGTGTAAAAGAGGTTTTTAGGAAACTGAGCAGCGCAGGCTGGAAGACCGCGTTGATAAGCTCTGGGTTGCCAACTTTTGTCGTTCGGGATTTGGCGTCAAGGCTTGGCGCTGACTATGCTTTCGGTTTTGAGTTGGGAACGAAAGACGCTGTTGTGACAGGAGAGATATGGGGAGACACTATTGAGCATGAAGGAAAGCTTACGATTTTGAGAAGGATCTTGGAAACCGAGGGATTAACCCCAGAAGACTGCGTTGTGGTTGTAGACGACCGAAATAACGCTCCAATAATGCTTCCAAAGATGCTGAAGATAGGCTACAACCCTGATTTTATGGTCCGTATGAAAGCGGATTATGTAGTGACTGGGTATCCAATCAAAATCCTTTCCATGATTGAAGGTCAACCGAAAAGCCGAAGTTTGCCAACTAAGAATGATGTCCTTCGAGAGATCATTCATGCGTCCGGCTTCACAGTACCCGTTCTTTCGAGTCTGATAGGTGTCTACACCATTGCTTACCTCATCTTGTTCGTAACCGCCTTCTACGTTATCTCCGAGTTAACAATGATGGAGAAAAGGAGCTTGCCAGTAATCTCGTCAATAACTCGCCATGCCGCCACACCAGAAGAACTCTATGAATTCCGTGCCGCACCCGTATTCTTTGCTTTCGGAATACTGCTCACTCTACTCCTCTTTCCACGTCCTGCAAGCAGCGCCGCCATTGTGATATTCGCGCTCGGAGACAGCACAGCTTCAATCTTCGGAAAAATGTTTGGAAAGAAAATACTCTTTTTTAACAAAGGAAAAACATTAGAGGGTTCACTCATTGGTTTCGCTTTTGCCTTCTCGGCCGCCGCATTCTTCGTGACCCCGTTGACGGCGGCATCAGGAGCAGCTGTAGCCATGTTGATTGAAAGTCTGCCATTGCCAATAAACGACAACCTGGCTGTCCCATTAATCACAGGAGCTTTGCTGACTTTAATTCGTTAGCGCGCGACAACTAGCTCGCGCTGTGCCACGCGCGCGCAATTTAAGGTGTTACACTTTCCCATTCTGACAACATTGCTCAAAAGTCGCTCTCTTTCTAACACTGTTACAAAAAGGTCGTGTACGAAAAATTTCTAATACAGACGCGCGTTATTGTGGCAAGTTTATTATATTCTTATTATCCTATCGGATGTAGTGATTTATTATGGAAAGCGTAGCAAGCATGTTGAACCTCTCTGGCAAGACTGCTATCGTTACGGGAGGTGCCGCTGGAATAGGATACGGCATAGCCTATCGCCTCGCCGAGGCAGGCACGAATGTCGTTATTGCGAACAGGGCAAGGGCGGACGGACTTCACGCGGCTAGTGAACTATCGAGCAAAGGATGGAAGGTTACAGCCATACCAACAGACGTGTCTGTCGAAGAAAGCGTGAAGAAAATGGTTGATGAAACAGTGAAGAGGTATGGGGCAGTAGACATACTTGTCAATAATGCTGGTGTATATCCGGAAATCCCTCTGCGACAGATGTCGCTATCAGACTTTGAGAAAGTGATCGCAATCAACCTGCAGGGAGTGTTTCTCTGCACAAAATATGTCTCGGAGCAGATGATTAAGCAGCGGAAAGGAGGGAAAATCATCAATATTACCTCGATAGATGCGCTGCATCCTTCTTCGGTCGGACTTGCCCATTACGACGCGTCAAAACATGGAGTGTGGGGTTTTACGAAGAACGTTGCGTTGGAACTTGCCCCCTATAAGATATGGGTGAACGCGATTGCTCCAGGAGGAATTCTGACGCCAGGCGTACAAAAACTTCAACAATCAATACCTGCTTTTGGGGGCGCAGATGTGCAAAAAATGCTTGAGTCGTTGTTAGAAAGGATACCTATGAAAAGGCTAGGTGAACCGGATGACATCGGCAAAGTCGCCCTGTTTCTGGCCTCAGATATGTCTTCATACATGACAGGAGAACAGATTATTGTTGACGGCGGAGTCCTCTTAACGTGAAGAAGTAACAACTGCCAGATATTTCCTAGCAAGGATGAGGGTCAATACTAGCTCAACAAGTATTGAGGTTCCCAGAATAAGAGCGCGCGCTATTCTGCAATTGCGGAGGCAACGTACTAGAACTGTTTGTTAGGAACTAACACGAAAAGATGCTGCATTTTATCCAAAGTTTCACCTTTCATCCATCAAAAAACTCTAAAAAAGGGCCCGAAGCCACGCCAAACGCGACCCCACTCCGCGGTAGCTAGCGCGCGCGACTTTTGTAACAAAAAACTGCACAAACATGTAACAAATCAGATTTTCCTAGTTTTTCCAAAAGACAACAAACCCAGCATCTTTTTTACTGTTTTTTCTCTCACTGGTGACTTGTAACGCGCGCTACTCTAATGGTTGATTAGTTTCAAATGAGAGATTTTTTGCCTATAGAACTTACTTCCACAAAGCTCTTATTCTGACATTGTATTAGAAATCCAACTGCGTGAGCGAGGAGTCAGGAGGTGTGAAGAAAAGTGAAAAGTTTCGGCAATAGAGGCCGCATAGTTCTCATAATTCTATTTGCAGCAATTCTAGTTTTCTCGGCGACTTCTTCTTTTGGCAATGCGCGAAGTTCCGAAGACTATGGCGTGCCCTTCAAAGCTACCGCCAAGGCATATGCAGTCGCCGTAAGTGGTCCACCGATCTTGGAAATATACATCTCTGGAAGCGGGCATGCGACGCATATGGGCAAAATAAGCATCTGGCAGCACCACTTCGTCAACGTCATATCGATGACCTTCTATGACGGAAGATTCGTTTGGACCGCAGCAAACGGTGATACTATTGAAGGAGGTTATTACGGTTCGATGGTTCCCACATCGGTTGGGTTCGAAATCCACGGGCATTTCACGATTGACGGCGGGACAGGAAGATTTGAAGACGCAGTAGGGGGAGGAATCGCTTCGGGCATGCAGTACTTTGACAATACCGCCGATCTTAGACTTGACGGGACAATAACGTATTAGAGTCACGACAACAACAGCGCCAGACATTTCGCATCGCGAGTCGCAGCTGTGACGTTTCTAACTAGAAACGGACCAGTCTCAAATTTTCCCCATTTTTCTTCTCCGCGCTCTAATGACAATTTCGTATTTTTTGATGACGTTTTTGTAACAATTTCCATTTTGAAGCCCCCTATGGCAATGTTGAAAGTCCATGAAATGTAACAAGTTATAATACGCGCGTGCCAGTTGCGTCAGGTTTCTAAACCCATGTTTAAACTGTTAACGGAAACATTTTTCAGTTAAGATTCTTGTTTCAAAAGCTCCGTAGCCATAACCGTGATTCTGAGGCCACGTCATTTCCCATTCTCCTTAACCTTCATAACGCGCTGCCCATTTATGAGAGTGTCGTATAGCCAAGATTCCAATGATCACGCTCAAAATACCCAGGAAGATAAGAACCAAACCAATTACATCCACTATGATATAGAAGTCAGGATTTATCGCAGAGTTCTTAAATACAAGTACTTCCAGGAATATTCTTCCTGACAAAAATGCCACACCCAATCCGACTCCAGCAGCACCCAACAACATAAAAAACCATCCAGTATAAGCTGAGCGCGTTGGGTTGCCCCAGAACAGACTAGCAGAATTTGACAGGATTCGCCACCTTCATGAACACGTAAGCATAACAGGTTTAAGGTTTTTTCGCGCTAAATTACTTTAGGATGCTCACTGAGCCCTATTATGGAAAAATCTTCAAGAAAAACTGGTGCCTAAAACCCTTCACGGGATTAACTGAATTCAGAAGCACGGAGTCTCACTTAAAAATCGATTGAAGAGACTATGCCGATAGAACGTTGGAATATTGAAAGAGCAAACAGTATAGACGTCCCTAAACACGGCATTATCGCGCACTTTTTGGCCTAACGCAAAGACAAAAATCTCAAGTCTGCACGGCTTTCGTGTCTTTGGTAGTTTGATTTATGCTCTGTTGATAAAAAAAGAAAAAAAGTGAATGAACAGTATTCATGCTGCGCTGTGGTAAGTTACATAAAGGTCGAATGTATACAAGATCAGGTTTCCTGACGGATTTGCATTGGGCCTCCAGATGGAGAAGTGATCAATGCCCTGTAGAATTTCATCTCCTGAAGAGAACGAAAAGGGTTTTCCTCGAATTCCCATCGCCATCTTTTAAGATCACACTTGTATCTCGGGAAAACATTATTCATTAACGCTATGTAACCTTTTTCGTCGTCGTTCGCGTAGGATCTTATAGTCAAAGAATGTTGAGACACTATCCTCACCAAATGCCGTAGTGCTACACGCGCTCACTCGCGCGGGCTTCTATTTGACGAAGACTCCTTTGCTCTTTAGGTGTTCACTGATGCGCGCGTGTGTGATAACAACACATTCAACTTTCGCTTCAGTTTGAGCCTCAAAAAAATCACGCATTGAGTACTCAAACACAAGGACTCGAATCTCAACATGGAGCAGCCAGCGCCCCATGCTGTTTCTCGGGCGGCAAGCCTGAAACCGGAGGCGTCTCATCAAAAGGTTTATTCACAGGCACATAAAGTACAGTTGTAAACGTTCACACAATGCCCTAACGAGGCAAGCATCCGATGTGAACGCCACGAATGATGAAGAGAAGGAAACCCCGATGAATTCAAAACCTGGCGAACAGAGAACCGGTCAACTGGCCGTGCCCGGAGACCGTTTAGGCGTGATTGAAGAGTTCATCCCCGACGCCGGAACATACGTGAAAGACGGCGTCATCTACTCCAAGGTCATCGGCCGCGTCCTCATCGACCTCGTTCACAGACGCGTCCAGGTCCACCAGCTCATCGGCCTCTCCAGAGTCCCCGCCGTGGGCAGCACCGTCCTCGCCCAGGTCTCAAACGCACAATCAGACACCGCTGGCGCGCGCATCTTCGAAATCGGCGAAGAAGAGATCAACGGAGTCTTCACGGGCATCCTCCACGTTTCCGACGTGGCACTGAGGTACGTGGACTCGATGTACGACGTCTGCAAAGCCGGCGACATCATAAGGGCGCAAGTGGTCAGCGAAAAGAACAGAACCTACCACCTGTCCACAAAAGACAAGAACCTCGGCGTCGTGTACGCCTTCTGCTCGAACTGCGGCACACTGCTCGAGCCCAAACGGCAGGGCATGCACTGTCCAAAGTGCGGAAGAATCGAAAAACGCAAAACAGCGTCCGACTACGGAAAAGGACTGATACACCACAGGAAGGAGGACCTGGATGAAGGTTAACGTGCTCAAAAAAACTTCAAACGAACTCAAGATTGAAATCGAAGGAGCCGGCCACACGGTGTGCAACCTCCTGCAGAAGAAAATATTGGAAGAGAAAAACGTGGACATGGCCGGCTACGACATACCCCACCCCATGACTCCCACCGCCGTAATCTACGTCCGCACGAAAGGCGCTGTCAAGCCCGAACAGGTTTTGCGAAGCGCCTTGGGAAACGCGCGCGAGATGAACAAGGAATTCAACAAAGAATTCACCAGAGCACTCAAGGAAAAGTAACCCTTTTTTTCACCGTCGCCAACAGCGCGCTCAAACCCTCAACCGCGTCTCCAGCCTTCCCCATAACCGCCACACACTCGTCCAGAGTGACGTAACCGTTCAGCCAAGCATAAACAATCAACGCTTCCGCCGCGTCCGCAAGCGCGTGTCTCGTCATCCGCCCACCCAAACACTCCCTCAGCCCAGCCCTCCTCAAGCCTTCGGCGAGCACGCTTCCCTTAACTCTAACACCCAACGGCTTCCGCCTCCTGTTCGACAGCGCGAGCGAATACGCAAAGTTCACGAACGCATCTCCCAACGAAGCCAGATCACGATCAGCCAAAACCTCAGCAAGGCTTCCGCGAACAGTCTGAAAGGCAAACACGCCCTGCCTCTGCCCAAACCTCAAACCCCCGTCCACCGTTTCCGTTCATTAAGCTTATAATCGCTGCCCCTCACTGTAATGTTGAAGTCGCCGAGGAAATGTCTTGTCCGTGAAAAGGTTTCGCACAATCAAACCTGAAATCCGCGTCCTAGGGGTTGACGATGGGCCATTCAGTCCTCATCATGGCTTCGCCTCCGTTGTCGGCGTCGTCTTCCGCGGCGGCTACTGGCTCGACGGTGTGCTGAGCACCAAGGTCAAGGTTGACGGTTTCGACGCAACAGACAGGATAGCCTCGATGATAGTTGATTCCCCGCACCACCGTCAGGTGAGAGTAATGATGCTCGACGGAGTGACGTTCGGCGGTTTCAACGTGGTCGACATCAAAAGGCTTAACGCCCTCACTGAGCTGCCCGTCATAGTTGTCACACGCGACAAACCCAACTTCAAAGAGATTCACGCAGCGCTGAAGAACTTGCCGAACAGCGCAGGGCGCTGGAAAGCCGTTCGGAACGCCGGACAGGTTTTTGAAGTGCAGACCAGAAGCAGACGCGAGAAGGTTTACATGGAAATCTTCGGCATCCGCGAGAGCGACGCACGGAAGATTCTGCAGCTCACCTCCACGCGGAGCAACATCCCCGAAGCCCTTCGCGCGGCGCATCTAATCGCTTCAGGCATCAGTCAAGCTTAGCCTGAATACTTGCCGAAACATGAAAAAGTTTAAAAGAGACTTTGCTAAGGCTAAACAAACGAACGACGGAGAAAAGTTCATGGAATTCTGCCCAAAATGCGGTTCCAGACTTGAACCCAAAAAAGGAAAAAGCGGCAAAGAAAAATCGTTAGTTCTGGCCTGCACAAAATGCGACTACAGGAAACCGGCTGCAAGCAAGAAGATCGAACCTAAAGTTGCCAAGATATTCCAGCACAAGCCAACACAACTCGTGGCGGTGATAGGTAAAGAAGAACAGAAACTGAGAACCCTACCAACAGTGAGAATGGAATGCCCAAAATGCGGGAACAACCTGGCATACGTGTGGCAGGTGCAAACAAGAGGCGCGGACGAATCCTCAACACAGTTCCTGCGCTGCACGAAATGCAACTACACATTCAGAGAATACAGCTGAACACTCCGATTTTGATGCACAAAGTGGAATTGCGAACGTCGTGCGCTGCTTACTAAGTGAGATTCAGAGACCTCGATATTGATCATGGCACGCGCTAATGTGCTTTTTTCGTATCTTTTGCTAAGACTCTTTGAGCAGATGATGGAAACTGTTGTCGCCAATTCTTCCTGACGGGACGTGTTTGCTTGGCTGTTTGAATCGTTTGATTCGTAGAATCGGCACAGCCTACAGTGTTGATGTCATAGAACTAAGGTTCCATTAGTTTTTAATACAGTATTCTCGATAGTTGTTCTACCTGTTTTCAAGGATTCAAGTGAGAAAGGAGGAAGGCGAAAGGGGCTAGCTGTGAGGCTATCTGCTGCTTGAATTTTTCGTATCCGCTTCCGGCAGGAGGGATTGGGCAGCGGGGGCGCTGCAGCGTGCGCTTGCAGCCAGCTTCAGAACACCTTCGTTCCTAGACAGAAGGTCACCAATCAACCTACGATAAGTCTGAGTTAGGTGCGCATGCATGGCTAAGCATCGGGACAGAATCGGAATCATAGCGGACGTGTTGAAAGCCGCGGGAAAAGGTGTAAAAAAGACGAGATAATGCGCACGGCAAACTTGAGTTGCGGGATTCTGAAGAAGTACTTGGATGAGGCTGTGGGCTTAGGCTATCTGTCGCTCAACCAGGAAGAGTACAAAGTCACCGAAGACGGAGATGTCTTCCTAAAAAAGTACGTCGAGTATTCGAGCCGATACTCAAGCGTGGGAAGAGAATTGGAAAACATGAAACTGGAGAAAGGAGTTGACGAGAATGTGTATGAACAACAGGAAGTTTGGATTGAAGTCTTCAGCCAACAAGGGGCAACTTGTTCAAGCCCCTGACTCAGGTTCAGAATCTGGCTAGGCGATTGGTCTTACGCGCATTGGATAAACCCTAGTGTACGAGGAAGATCGCGGGATGGTTCGAGCGTATGCATGATTCGAAGATTTCTATGGCAAGGCCTTCGTTTAGAAAGAGATGGAGAAAGCTGCAGTTGACGCTCTGTGGAATGAACATTTTGTCTCTGGAGAGAGTGTCGCAAAGTTTGAGGAGGAATTTGCGGATACTGCGGAGTTGACTGTGCCGTTTCCACAAGCTCAGGCACCGCCGCGTTGTCAATTGCTCTGACGGCCTTAGATGTCAAGAATGGAGCCTCTGTCATTACCACTCCCGCTTCGTTTGTGGCTACCGCGAATGCCGTTCTACACTCTGGCGGGACGCCAAAGTTTGTGGACATAGACATGCAAACATACAACATTGACCCTGAAAGCGTAAAAGCTGCAGTTGAAACTCGCACACGAGCAGTTATTCCCGTCCATCTTTACGGGTATCCAGCTGATATCGATGCAATGAAGCAAACGGGCGAGAAGAAGGGGTTTGCTGTTGTTGAGGATGCGTGTCAAGCTCATGGAGCATACTACAAAGGTCGAAAAGTCGGAGGGTTGGGCGATGTCGCTTGTTTCAGTTTCTATCCGTCTAAGAACATGACTGTTGCCGGCGACGGTGGAATGCTTGTCACGAACAACGAAAAGATTGCTCGTAAAGCTTCTAAGCTTGGGGATTGTGGGAGAAAGAGCAAGTATGTTCATGACTTAGTGGGCTACACGGCACGCTTGAACACTGTGAACGCTGCGATTGGCAGGGTTCAGCTCAAGTATCTTGACGAATGGAACGAGAAGAGGAGGAGGAATGCAGAAACCTACAATCGACTGCTTTCAGACGTTGAAGAGCTGTGTCTTCCTCCGGCTGGAGACAAGTCCACTCGTCCGGTCTATCATCTCTTGTTTGTATTTGCCGGCGCAGGTCTGCTGGCTGTGGCACTGGCGCTAGCGATTGTTCCGAACGCAAGTTCGCTTTTTGATTTGGATCGAACCATGCAAATCACACTTCTGCCCTTTTCGATTTTCATTGCCATAGTTGTTCTTAAAATCTACAATACGAGACACTTTGGTAAACTACTTGCAATCTTCCTTGTAGTGTTATTCCTACTGGAAACTCTCCAGTTGCCTATTCTGTACACCTCAGCCAGCAATCTCAGTCGAGAATCCTACATCTTCTCGTTTTCACACATCATCGCTTTTTATGACGTTTCTGACTTCCAGTTTGCGAAGTGGGCCGACAGGTATACTTCAAATTCCTCTTTCTTTGCTTCAGACACAAAAGGACACAATCTCTGTTTGATAACCAATCGCATGTGTGTCGAGCCACAGGGCGCGAATGTTTCTGATACCATTGCACTCCTAGAAAGTGGAAAAACTGACTACTTTTTAGTCCTTTCTTATCTGAATAACTACATGTCATACTCTTCGAAGGATGGCGCTCACTTAGAGTTAAACTCAACAGAGATTTCAGGGCTACTGGATAACGGCTGCATGAATGGGATCTACGATAATTCAAGGGTAATCAATTTCGCATATGTCAACCCTATTCCATGAAAATAGGAATACAATCGAAAAGTTGGCTTTAGTATGGTATCGAAGGAAATTGATTGTCTGACAATAGGAGACGTTATGTTTGACGTCTATGTTGGAAACTTCGCAAACCCTATTCACCGCTCAGCTCGTCTCAACATACGACGGGCCATCAATGCTGCTGATAGACTCAAGAAAACTGAAAACCGCAGCACTCACAATAGGAATACTCTTCCTGGCAACAGTGGCCATACACATATACACGAAAAGTCAACGTGAAACATCAGCCGCGCTCATCTTTTCCCACTTAAACTATAACCTGAACCTGTCGACAGTTTTTCTGCCATCCTCTGCCACGGCGGCTGCTCGATACCCAGCGGTAGCATTGTCGTCTTCACTATTGAACAAGCACACGCGCTCCGACAGCAGGTTCGCCCAAAATCGGCTGTATGTTTATATTCTATTCTTCGAGAACACTAGGTTGCAGAGGAACTGGTACGTAGCGCGCATGCCTGTTCCGAAATTCGTCTTTTGATTCTATTAGGTGAGTCCCGTATCTCTCTCGTGAGGTGAATAATGAGGAGATACGAGACTCTTGAGACCTTGTTTGGCAAGGTCGATTTATGCTTTGTTGGAAGAGTGCTTAATGAGTCTTATCATATGAAGGGTTCCGTTGGGAGGCCACCGAGGAAACCGCTCGGCATTTTCAAGGCGCATTTGCTCAGGAGGCTGAGGCACGTTCCGAGTGACAGGATGCTTGTCAGACAGTTGTGGAAGGATCCAAGGTTGAGGCGAATCTGCGATATAGAGAAGAATGAGCCGCCATACGGGATAGCAGTGCTCTCTAGGTTCAGGAGTAGGGTTGGACCTGAACGTTTGATGCGAATCGTTGACGATGCGATAGGCGTGCTTGTGAAGAAGGGAAGGATCAAGGGAGAAACGTTGGCGTTGGATTCAACATTCATCAAGGCTCACAGCCGTCGAAGCCTCGACAACCGCACTGGCTACAGTGACCCTGAATCGAGGGTGGGAAGAGCGGTCAAGACGAGAGACTTGGGTTACAGGCTTCATTTGGTGGTGGACGCTAAGAGCGAATTGCCCGTCGCCATGGCAGTGGCTCCGGCAAACGAGAACGAGAAGAAACATTCCTTAGCGCTGCTTGAGAAGGCATCATTCTACATGAAGCCTAAGAGGCTTGTGGCTGACCCGCAGTACAGTTCACAGAGCCTGAGAGATGCAGCCCTCAAGCAAGGAACAGTACCAGTCATTCCGTACCCGAGAAACCAGCAGCGAGGCATCAAAGGCATCCTCAGAATCGACAGGAAATTCAAGAGCCACGGACCACAACAGCTCAGAAGAGCCTACAGAAAACGTGTCGCAGTGGAACGAGTGTTCAGCAGACTCAAGAACCTCGCAGGCTTGACCCTGCACAACCTTAGAGGACTGGCCAAAATAACGTTCCACGCTCAACTCTGCCTACTCATCATGCTCTTCACAGCCCAAGCCGCCATAAACACTCACAAACCAGGCAAATCCAGAAGCATAAGGTACTTCGCAAACTAATTTAGGAA
>CAVTZU010000019.1:0-12896 GCA_963739305.1 Candidatus Bathyarchaeota archaeon
TGACGCCGAAGGCAGGAAGTCTAGATTATGCTCGCCAAGAACGCGATAGAAGTCAACCACCTAACGAAACGCTACAACGGCACTGTGGCAGTGGACAACATAGCCTTTCAAGTCAAGGAAGGCGAAATCTTCGGCTTCCTAGGCCCAAACGGCGCTGGAAAAACCACGACACTGAGGCTGCTAACTTGTCTAACAAGACCCACTTCAGGCTCTGCAACAGTCGGAGGCCACGACATCTTAACCGAATCGGTCAAAGTGCGAGAGCATATCGGCGTGGTTCCTGAAGTGTCAAACATCTACGATGAAATGACCGCTTGGGATAACCTCATTTTTGCATCTCAACTCTACGGCGTACCCAAAGATCAAAGAGAAACAAGAGCGAAGGAACTTCTGGAGCTCTTTGAACTTTATGAACGCCGAAAGAGCCGTGTTGGCACCTTTTCCAGAGGCATGAAAAGACGTGTGACGATAGCAACAGCCTTGATCCATAAACCAAGTATCCTATTCTTAGACGAACCCACGACAGGGCTAGACGTACAAAGCTCGCGAACGATACGAAGTCTCATCAAAGAACTTAACAAATCCAACGTGACCGTTTTCCTGACCACCCATTACATCGAAGAGGCTGACCAGCTGTGTCAACGAGTCGCCATTATCAACCGCGGTAGAATCGTCACCATTGACAGTCCTGAAAAGCTGAAGGCTTCAGCAGAAAAGAATCAGATTATCGAAGTATCGTTCAATCAAGGCGAGGATTTGGAGCGCAGACTGGTAAATCTAGACTATGTAAATAGAGTCACGCTGGCGGGCGACAAGTTTAGACTTCACGTTGAGAACACGTCTAAAACCATTTCACTTTTGGTTGATTTCGCCAGAAAGAACGAATTAGAAATCGTGTCCATTAACACTTTGAAACCAAGCCTGGAAGATGTTTTTGTTGAAATGACTGGAATTGCTCCAGAAGCCATGGCCACAGAGAAAGAACAGAATAAGAAGGGCGGAAACCTTGGCTAGAGAATGGCTCAAAGGACTGTTCAAGGCCCTCTACATCGCTAAGAAAGACGCGAAGGTTTACTATTTCAAGGCTCCAAACTTCACGTACGGCCTTCTAATTCCAGTTTCTCTTTTTCTCGCATTTGCAATGGCTGGACAAATGAACCCCACACTCATCGTGCCAGGATTGGTCTCCCTGATGCTTCTTTTCGGTACTACATCAATTGAGGCTGTGGCAGTCGTCCTTGAAAAGCAGACAGGCACATTTGAAAGGTTGCTCACAGCACCCATCTCTTACTTTACACTCGTGGTTGGAAAAACGTTGGCAGGCTTCTTCTTCGGATTGATACTAGCCGCTGCAACCCTATTTCCTCTGGCAGCAGTCTCAGGAACAACGGTATCGAATCCATTACTGGCCGTGATCGCTATAGCCGTCACTTCGTTGGCGTTTTCGGCGCTTGGTGTTCTCGTTTCTGCCTATGCAAGATGGGTTCCGGAAGCACAGATGCTTTCAAACTTCTTGAGGTTTCCAATGGTATTTCTCTCAGGAACTTTCGTCTACTTGGAGACTCTGCCGTCACAGTTACAGATCGTCGCTCGCTTCCTGCCACTCACGTACTCTGTCGAGGCGTTAAGAATTTCAATCGGAGAATCAGTCATCACAAGCACCTATCTGATTGACATCGCCGTCTTGGTTGCTTTCACTCTTGCTTTGATGGTTTTAGCGGCCAAGATACTTGAAAAAAGAAGTTCATAGTCCACGAAGCTACTTCGGGTCTGTGAAGCCAACCATAGCTGGCGTAGATTTCTCTTACCTTTTTGGAAACCAGGAACTCGACGAATTTCTTCGATAGCTCTTTGTCCTTGCTGCATGTAACTACGGCGACTACCGTGCTCCTGAAGACTTGAAACTTCTTGGGTAACTCAATTACCTCGCAGGTATCTGGCCAAACTCCTTGAAACGCATTCCAGCCGAATATGGCATCAACCTTGTCTGAATGAATCAAGCTCATCAGTGAACCGCATGCGTCCGCGTGATGCGTTATGTTTCGACGAATCTTATCAGTCAACCCAGCTTTGCTCGAGACATCATCCCAAACGCCTTTCAAGCAACCCTCGACAGCTATTCCGATGCGAACACCTTCTCTGCATAGGTCTTTGAGAGAGGTGATCTTCGCTGGATTCCCTACGGCCACGATAATCACTGACCTCCGAAATCCGAGGCTTTTCCTCGTGCCTTTCAGTGTTAATCCACGATCTTCAGAATCGTCTAACATGTATTCAGCGCCGCAGGATATGACGTCACCTTGCTTTGATTCTGCTATTTCAGCGAAGAGGTCGCTGGGTTTGCCCACCTTCAAATCGCAGCTCACGTCAAATTGCTTCTCAAAAAGAACGATAGCGTCGCGAAGAGGCGGAGAAACTGCTCCGGCAGAATACACCTTCAACCGCGACTTAATCGAAGGCATCTACAAGCTCACCAAGCTTGCTTGTGCCGGAGACAAATTATAACTTTCGCGCGCGCTAAGATCGAATATGCTGAAGCAAGCGTGTGGGGATCGATTTCTATCATTTCGTGGGTTTGGAGTGTTATTTCGGCTTGACTCCGGAAACCTTCATACTGACCACTGAATTTCCGAATTGTTTCAGCTTTGCCACTGGAATTTCTGATGTTTTGGCTATTGCTTTCGCGGTTGGATCATTGGCCATGTCTTCGATAGGGAAAGTAGTTTTCTTCGTTGACTTTGACTTTTTGAAAACCAGCATCTTTTATCATCTGTAGATATTTGTCCTTCATTTCGGCGCCTGAGAGGCATCCGATGTATGCTTGAACGTTTTTCTTTATGATTTCTGGAAGCTTTTTGAGCAGAACTATATCCGAAACCATAAGCCTTCCGTTTGGTTTCAAGACTCTGAAGGCTTCTTCAAAAACTCTTTTTTTGTCTGGTGAGAGGTTGATTACGCAGTTTGAGATGATAACGTCAACCATGCCATTTGCTACTGGCAGGTTTTCGATTTCTCCAAGCCTGAATTCGACGTTTTTGTACTTGCTTTTCCTGGCGTTTTCTCTGGCTTTGTCGATCATTTCCGGGGTCATGTCTACGCCGATTACCTTGCCACTTTGGCCCACCCTGTTGGCGGCGAGGAAACAGTCAAAACCGCCTCCTGACCCGAGGTCTAGAACAGTTTCACCTTTTTTCAGAGACGCCAATGCAACTGGGTTGCCGCACCCCAGGCCGAGGTTTGCGCCTTCTGGTACTGAGCTGATTTCTTCTTCAGAATAGCCTATTCTCTTGCTAATCTCTTCGCTCATGCTTGGAGTATTGGAGCTGCAGGATGTTGGTGCGCCGCAACAGGATTTCTCGTTCTTGGCGACTTTCGCGTAGCCTTCTCGAACGATTTTTCTTATCTTTTCTTTTTTCATTTCATTACACCTTGTTTAGTCAAGTGCAACCGCATTTGTCGTCTTGCTCTACCCATTCTTTGACGTCTTCTTCAGTTGAACCAAATGGACATTCGTCTGAACCTGGGTCTCCGGCCAGTTTTGAGGAAAACTTGTCCATTTTGCCGAATGCGCCTTTTCTGACAACTCTGCCTATAGCTATTGCCTCGAGGATTTCTTTCTTGCTTACTCCTGCTCCCTGAGCTTGAGTGATTGCCGTTTTGAGACAAGCTTGGCAATTCGCGGTTAGAGATGCTCCAACCGCTATTAGGAGTTTGGTTTTGTCTTCCACGTCTGAACGCCGTGATTTTTGACTACTACTATGTAGTAGTAGAAACCTATTTAAGGATTTTCTGCCTTCTACTTATCAGAAGAAGGAGGACTGCAGGGATGAGCATTACGGAGACGGTGGCTCGAGACCGAATGGTTTCACGTCTCAAGGAACTGGAATTGTCAACTCATGAAGCATTGGCTTACGTCACCTTGTTAAAAGGCTCCAATATGACTGCTGGCAAGTTGTGCAAGCAAACGGGCATTCCTGACTCGAAAATCTATCATGCCTTAGACGCTCTGTCTAGCAAAGGTATGCTTACGGTTCAAAAAGGCACTCCTAATGTCTACTCTCCTGTTCCGCCGAAAGAAGCTATCGCTAACTTGAAACGCCAACTGACAGAGAAACTTGACGAGAAGATGAAGGAAGCAGACGTCTTGGTCGACATGCTTACACCGATCTACGATAGCGCTGAAAAGCCAGAGGAACTAGAAATCGCCTACATCATTCGAGGGCAAAAGAACATCATCAACAGGATGAAGGCACTCGTTGAGACTGCACATCATGAGATAACGATTTTTGCGATGCATCCAGCGGTTATGGAAGGGCTCAAGGAATCATTGATGGAGGCAAAAGAGAAGAGAAATGTCAAGTTGAACATTGCCATGACGCAGGAAGTCTTGGAAGAGGCAGACCATTCCGACCTTGGGGAAGTACGTTTGCTCTATTGCTCCGTCGGCATGATAATTTCGGACACGAAAACGCTACTGACACTGTCAGACTGGGCAGATGAGACTGCCTCGTTGACGCAGGATCAGAATCTCATTCGCGTTGCAAGAGACTACTACGACAACCCTAAGTGCTGCAAGAACGTTCGTTAGAATGCACTCTGCACATTTTGTCGAGCACAAAATCTTAAAGTGTCTGTCTGTTCTATGCGAAGCATGGAAAGTTCAGACGCGGCGTCGAACGGGCTCTCTCAAATTGAGGCTGAACAGAGGCTCAAGAAGTATGGGCTAAACCGTTTTGCTGAACCTCAGAGAATGAGTTTTCTGGCAATCGCCCGAGAAGAAATTACTGAACCTATGATCCTGCTTCTTCTGTTCGTTGGTGTGGTCTACACGGTCCTTGGGACTTTGCAGGATGCCCTCACGATCTTCGCGGTCATTTTCGTTCTTGTTTTTGTCGAAATATGGAATGAGTACCGCGCCAAGAAGGCTATAACCGCTCTTTCTGAGCTGGCTGCTCCGAAGACAAGGGTCATGCGAGACGGTCGGATAGTGGAGGTTGAAGCTGAGAAGATCGTTCCGGGTGACACTTTGGTATTCACACAGGGAACCCGAGTTGCAGCGGACTGTAAGCTTAGCGTTTCATTCAGCATTCAGGTCGACGAATCTGTTCTGACGGGAGAATCTCTTCCGAAGGAAAAGAAGGTTGGAGACGACGTTTTCGCGGGAACATTAACTGTATCAGGTGAAGGAGAAGGGCAAGTCTACGCTACAGGCAAGAGCACCAGGTTCGGGAAGATTTCTGCTCTCGCTCAGAAGATCAAGCCTCCAAGAACGCCTTTACAGATGGCGATGAAGTCGCTGTCAAAGACTCTTGCTTGGGTCGCGATCTTCTTCAGCATCATCATACCCATTCTTGGTTTCCTGCGTCTAGGGTCTCCTGACATCAAAATACTGATACTAACGGGGCTAGCGCTTGCTTTTGCCGCTATTCCTGAGGAACTTCCTATCATAATTACGATGATTTTGGGAATAGGATCCTACAGGCTTTCTCAGAGAGGCTTTCTAGTAAAGAAGCTCAAAGCCACCGAAACCCTCGGCGACGCCACCGTAATCGTCACC
Organism: Candidatus Bathyarchaeota archaeon; assembly: GCA_963739305.1. GTDB lineage: Archaea > Thermoproteota > Bathyarchaeia > Bathyarchaeales > Bathycorpusculaceae > DASPPK01. The sequence goes on from CAVTZU010000019.1 coordinate 5,558, forward strand.
GACAAAACGGGAACGATCACGGAGAATAAGATGCAAGTCGCCCAGCTTTATCCACAGGACGAAGAGACCCGCATCCTTCGTGCAGCCGTTGCTGCGTTGACCGAGATGTCGATGTCATCCACTGACAGAGTGATTCTGGAGAAAGCCCGCGAATTAGGAGTCAAATTGGATTCGGGCGCGATTGTTCGTCAACGCGGTTTTGAAAACAACAGACGAACGAAAGCTGTCATTCGCACGAAGGATGATAACGTCTGGGTTTCGGTCATCGGAGCTCCTGAAGAAATCCTGAGGGAATCCAAGAGCAACACTGCTTTTAATGAAGAGCTCGCCAACGAGACCGCAAAAGGGAGAAGAGTCATCGCCGTAGCAGAAAGATCACTCCAAACCAAAGATGCTAACCTGCCTTTCGCAGAGCTAGAGTCGGGCTTCGATTTCATCGGGTTGATTTCTATCGAAGACCCGCCGCGTCAAGGCGTGGCAGAAACGATTGAAGCGATTCAACGAGCCGGAATAAGAACCATAATGGTGACCGGCGACCATCCCCTTACAGCGGCTTACATTGCAGAGAAAGTCGGCATTCCTTCGAAAAAAGTGATGACAGGAGAGGAATTGGACACGCTTTCTGATGGGCAACTGCAGGAAACCGTAAAAGAGGTCTCGGTTTTTGCAAGGACTACTCCTGAGCACAAGTACCGACTCGTAAACGCGTTGCATGCTAACAATGAAGTTGTCGCGGTCACTGGCGACGGTGTCAATGATGTTCTGGCCCTCAAGGCAGCGGATGTTGGGATCGCGATGGGAGTGAAAGGCACAGACGCCGCAAGGGAAGCAGCAGACGTTGTGCTGACTGATGACAATTTCATCAGCATAGGGCAAGCAGTCTTCGACGGCCGCAGGTTTTTCGACAACCTCAGAAAAGGCCTGAAGTACTATTTGTCCGTCAAAGTGGCGCTGATATCGATTTTCCTGTTGCCAATTGCGCTGGGCGTGCCCCTGCCTTTTGCTCCGATACAGATAATCGTCTTGGAACTTTTCATGGATCTTGCCGCCTCAGCAGGGTTTGTCTCTGAGCCAGCCGAAGAAACCATTTATAGTCGAACGCCACGGAACCCTAAAGCGAAGTTTCCTGATCAACGAATGATAATTGAAATCGCGGTTTCTGGTGCGAGCCTCTTTGCCGCGGTGATGCTTTCCTACTTCTACGCGACTTGGCAGAATCTCTCGGTTACCGAGACTCAGACTTTCGCTTTTTCTGCTTGGATGATGGGCCACATAGTCCTTGCCTTCGTTTCACGCTCAGAAAACGAGCCCCTCTATGCTTTGGGCGCTTTGTCTAACAAAGTAATGGATCTGTGGGCAATTCTAGCTTTCTCCTTCCTCCTCGTAGCGGTCAACGTGCCTTCGGTGGGTTTTCAGCTCAGACTGTCGACGCTCTCGTTTCCCCAGATTGGCTTGATCCTAGGTTTTGCTCTTCTGACCATCGCTTGGCGCGAGGTCGCGAAACTCTTCTTGTTCAGAAGGAATTCGAAATTCGCATAAACACCCCAGGTTCCTTACGAGAAAAAGGCAGTACAATCATTTTATGACGATATCCATTCTACAAAATCCCCCTTTGCGAGACTTGTAAAGAGTTGCCATCGAATCGACAAAGCGCGTGCGATTTCATAGTGCATGCAGCGACTTTGAAAGAATTGGTCAACTTACGCAGCCGGGTGCTAGAAGAAAAGTCCTTTTTCGTTCACATAAAGAATCTGTAGCTGGAAGGTGGAATTCCTCCACTTGAAACCATTTCCGCCATCACTGCTCCAACCTTTCTTGACACTCCAATCGTAACCGGCATTCTTGTGTAGAATGTTGAGGAATTCCAGTCAAGTTTCGTCAGACCCATGATATCTCTACAAATACTTTCAACCGACGTATCTAGTCGTTGACAAATCAAATGTAGCGGACGAGGGACCCCTGGTCCTGGGTACGTTGCAAGCGCGGGTACATATCCAGAAGTGAATAGCATTGCTTCATTTGTATCCACTACCGCTGTTCCACGAACAACAGGGTAATCATACTTCGAGTGATATGCCCTGAAACTTGGCCATTCCATCAGGTGCACGATGTCTAGAACGTCAATGGTTTCGCAGGCGTTTTTACATCCTTGTGTTTCTTCGTCAGAGAATCTAGTTGATTTGTGAACTACTACTCTCCGTGGCATCCTGTTTCTCTGCCTAACGAACAGCTCAATCGAATCTCCTACTATTTTCTGCATCTGTTGGGAATTCAGACGGACGTTCCGTTTCTCCTTTTCTTCATTCCAATCAAAAGCCTCACCCCTGATGACTTGGCTTTCCCCTGTCCTCATGTAAACTTGAGCGATACTTGCTCTCATCGTTCTGCCCGACTGTCCAATTTCATTATAGAAAGAAATGCCGATATAGCAAGTTTCATCGTCTATTTCCGCTAATTTCCATGGAGTGCCTGTGGCCTTGTAATATATTGCGACCGAGAAGTTCCAACCGATGAGTGCAGGACTCTGCTTCTGTGTTGAAAATGCCAGCGTCTTGGGTGTTATCATCTGCGTAGTGAAGCCTCTCAAAGCTGCTTGAGCCTTGAGATGGTTGTGGAAGTCGAAGAGTTCTGCATTTTCGCTGTCTGGATCGCCAAATTCTCTGTGTTGGTACACAATTTTGTCGGTTTTTTGAAATGGATCTTTGCACAGACTGAGAAGGTCATCGTCTATTGGCAGCAAAATCGTTTGTGGCCTTGGATGGGCCTCAGTTAGGTCATCGAATTTGTCGCAGTATTTTTTCACGACCAGAACAATTCTTTCTTTTCGCTTCTTTGTTTCTAAGCTTCGTATGAATGATCTCTCAATCCGCGGACTGCAATCGCTATCCACCAATATCTCAAATCTCAGAGGGCCTTTCATTGACAAGCCTGGGAAATCGATTCCTTTGTATTCTGTGCCAGGGCGTTCTTCAGCAGCTATTCTGTATTTCAGTCTGTCAAGCCATACCTTCGTTTTGTCCATGCTCCGGTCAGTTCCAATGATTCCAGCTCGGATCGTTATTCTTGGTTGTTCGCTACTGCTCATTCCACCATGTGGACCATAGTTCAACAGGCCCACTTGGGGGTCTGGGCACTTGCCGTTTCCACCGAAGAATAATTCAGGTTCGTCAATCCGCAGAACTCTGAATTTCATCCAGTGCCCCCAAAATCCCAAAGTCTGGTTTGATCTCTCTCAATCACTTTCGGACTCCAGTCCACTATTTCTTTGATGAAATCGCCAAATTGGAAACTATCAAACCATTTTTCTGGTTCTATGGTATATTTTTTCGATTCAAACAAGACGTATTTCCACAGTCTCATTAGCCCGAGTCTGGTCTTGCATCTATCGAATTTAGGATTTCGGAACTTTGCATCGAGTTTTTTGCGCGTTTCACCGTCTATTGGCGTCTCGCCGTCAAAAGTGTAATACTTTCTCGGTGTGATTTCAATGTAAGAGTTCATCCAGTAAGTAGGAGTCTCAAGCTCTATTGCTCTATGAAAGAAGAAATTCGTCTCTCCCTTCCTGCCGAATCGTGAATCCTCTTTGTGGACTAACCTCCTCACGACCCACCTTTGCTTTCTCTTTGGTCCCATCACAATTCTCTTAGTCTTCGACTTATCTAGCATAGGGAAGTAAAAGATGTCTGCTTTAACGTCACGGTATACGCCTCTGTTCCATATGATTCTCCTCAAATGTACATTCACTAATTCGGAACACAAAGGAGGGTTTTCCAACTGAAGATCCTTAGTCTTCGAGGTAGTTTCAGCCCCGGTTACGTACTCAGTCAACGGATTCTCATGGTCAAACTTGACGAATGACATCATAATGTTATTCTTTGTTCTCCAAATGAATGGTGGAATCAACTTTCCTTTGAGGCCCTCATAAATCTCCATTTTTGTCTTTGCATTAGATCGGCACATGTAGTAAAGTGTTGGAAGGCCTAATGGAAGTATGCTCATTACCAGAGTGCTCTTTTTCATCGTTGGTGCTCTTCTCTTCTCAACGATACTCAGAAGTTTTTGTGCCATTTTGGAAATCGAGGCAGCAGACTTTGACTCTTTTTCGCCGATGGCAGTATCTAGGCGTTGACTATTCGCGACAGTGACAGTGCTTTCAGAAAAGAACCTTATGCTGTCGCCAGCCTCCTCGTTGGACAAGGGGATATCTTTTCCCTCAATGCATTGCGCGTTGTACCAATTACACCATTTGTCGATTGCAATCCTTTGGTTGTTTTCGGAAAATATCGCCTCCCACTCATCGGGTTTTTTCACGGCTTGGGCAAACAAGTGGAAATTAAACCTGTCATCTGGCTTCTTGCCACGCCAGAGTCTGAAATATCCGACTAGTTCCTTGGCAAACTTGCAGGAATGTAATGACAAGTTCTCTGCCTTGACTTCAACCAAGAACCTCTTGCCAGGAGCCATGGTTGGATTGCAAAAAAGCATATCTTCAAAAGTTCCTTCGATGAACGAGTCGGTGATCTGGGAATAGCCAAACGATTCCAAGTAAGCGCGGACACTTGTCTTATATGCTTCAGACTTGGCTGTCAGGGATTCTCTCCTGCCATACAAAAAATGAATTGTCGTGCTCACTCACCTTTGAATCTCTTATTGGTCATGCAAATAAGATTGGGCGAGCTCTGCATTGTTGGTTCGCCCGTCATACGGAATCTTTTCAAATGCATCCATAGAACACCGCAATGTTTTGAGATATAAACTTGCGTACTCACAATAAGTGAGTGCGCGCTAGGCACGCTATTTCTCTCTGAATTCCCTGACACTTTTTTCGGCTATTTCTCCAAAATGATCTACCATTTTGTCTAGATTTGTCAAAGTCTTTTGTATCAGATTCTTTTCTGTGAAGGAAAAAAGCAGTTCCTTTTCAAGGAACGTATTGGCACCTGTCAAGTTTTTATGAAAATCGCGCGCGCACCGGGGCGTAGCCCGCTTGGAAAGCTCGCGTGTAATTCACAAAAGAGTCTTGAAGCTTTCACTGATGAAACAGTCATGTGACGGCTCAACCGTCATATATGACGCTGCGTAAGCCTATATTATGACGCTGTTTGAAGTCGTATTCAAAGTGACACACGACTGTCCTTTCTGCAATATCTCAAAGAAATTCCCAGGTCTGAAAATGTTCAACTGGTGTAACAGAGAACACGATGTCATTGAACTCATCGTGGACAAGCCTGAAGAATACTCCACAGTGATAGACGAAATATCCAAGATAGATGGAATCGTAGAGAAATCTTCCGACCTTCACAACGCCCACTTCTTCGTCAGGCAGTGTTACTGCAAAAGCGAGAATTCTGTGACCAGAATCCTTGATGCATTCGATCTTCTGCAGATTTCACCAATAGTCTATCGTTATGGCTGGGAATACTATCGTGTTATTGCGTTCAAGCACAAAGACTTGAAGGGGCTTATGGGAAAATTCGAAGAAAGAGGCTTTAGTTTCGAGATTCTGCGCAAAGTCGATTTTGACGGATTCATAGCGGGTTCGTTGACACTGACCGCGGATGCGCTATTTTCTGATTTGACTGAGAAGCAAATGGACGCTTTGCTGACGGCGTACAGCAATGGCTACTACAATCTGCCGAGAAGAGCCAACGTCCAAGACATAGCCAACAAGAAAAGGGTTTCCAGAACGACCTATCAAGAACACCTTAAAAAAGCCGAGAACAAGCTTGTTGCCTCCTTGATTCCCTACGTTCAGCTGTTTAGGCGCGTGGCGCCGGAGAAGAGAAACGAGTTAAACACAACAGTGCGACCTGGTTCTCTGGAAAGATAAGTTGAAAATGCAATGGCCAATCGAAGGCTACTGTTTCTCAGCTTTTCCTACTGGGCAAGCTTCGAGGCACGTGCTGCATTCTAGCAGGCTGTTTGGTGTTGGACGTTTGGTGAGTTTCTTCTCGAGCTTCCTTGTCTCCTCGGGGACGTGTGTTGAATGTGGGTTTTCAGACGAGTAAACCATGCATCTGTCGACCTTCAATTTGTAGGGTTCAATTGCTTTGGCTGGGCAAGCGACTATGCATTTCTCGCAGTTTTTGCAGAAGTTCTCTCTGAATGGTTCATCGATATCCAATTCTGCGGTGGTTAGCACCGAAACTAATCTTACTCTTGGTCCGTATTCTGGGGTTACCAGTAAAGTGTTTTTGCCTTGGCAGCCCAATCCACATTTGACTGCTGCCGTTTTCAGAGGGATTGCGCCCGAAGGAATTGATTCATAACCTTTTTTCTGCAAGTAATTGGCAATCGTCCAAGCCTTGTTTCTAGCAATCTGAGAGTACAGTTGGTAACCCTGTAAAGGGACTTTTGGCGTGAGTTTTTTGTTGAAATGTAGTTCAGTGGAATCGACGACGATGTTGAATGCTGTGTCCCATGCGTGGATTGCCATTAATATGACTGATCTGGCTTCTGGCAGCTCTTGCTCGGGCGTCTTAAGAACACCGACGCGATCGATCTTTCCGTAAGGCAAACCGCGCAGTCCATCAGGATTTGATATACCTGCTGGCTACAAACCCAGTCTTCTTAGCTAGTTTCTTTAAGTCCTGGGTCAACGTCAAGATTCAACGCTTCCAAAGAGACTTACAGTGTCTTACGGATTTCTTCAAGGTTTTTGGTTGCCTCTGGTTCATTTGGCAAAAATTCCTTCAACTTCACGCAGACATAGTCATCGCAATGCGCGCAAGTCTCCACTCTTCTTTCTGCAGCACAAGGTCGGATCTTGCAGATTTTGCGGCACCAACCAGAAATTGTATCAGACTTGCATCCGTGACAGTCAACGTCTTCTGGTTTGAACTTAATCTCACCTTGATCAGACCAGTGTTTAGCTATCCGCTTTTTCCATTCAATGTCGTTCGCTTGAGTCGCTTTGAAAGCTTTGCACTCGTTACAGTCAAGTCCACAATAAGCAATCATTTCAGACATGTTCTTTCACCTTCCTTCTTTCCAACCTTATCGTATATTGACTGCAACTTGCGGGATAAGCATTCTACCGTCATATGACTGCGTGCTAATCATTCGAGAAGCGATTCAGGAGTTTGTGGTGCTCCGGCCGGGATTCGGACCCGGGTCCGCGACTCGAGAGGCCGCTATACTTGACCGGACTATACTACCGGAGCGCTGGACTAGATTACTTGCGGATGCGGTATATTTTTATTCCTTCTGTCAACCTTGTTGTGCGCGCTACTACCTTCTCTTCTCGCACCCGCATAGGATTTTCATGTTCGTTATTTCCAACACAAAACAATGAAAAACGTTCGAGCGCGCCTGGCCTGTCACTGCCCGTCGACATGTG
>CAVTZU010000020.1:0-150042 GCA_963739305.1 Candidatus Bathyarchaeota archaeon
TAGCTCCAGATCGATAGCGCGCCTTTTGTTATCCTGCCTTTTTTTGGTGTTTGTCGTTAGCTTCAGAAATAGGAACATTAGATCTATTAGTGGTACTGAAAAAGCATAAAGTCAAGGTGTGAGCGCTTATTTCTTCTTACCCAAGTTTTCCTTAGCTCTGTATCTTACAATTTTCTTTACCAAATCCAATGGGATAGGTTTGTTTAGGGGAAATCTGATAGTGCCTTTGCCTACCTCATGGCCAGACAATTCCTCTTTGAATGCCTCAATAGCTGAGATCTTGGGATAAAACCCAACATGATTTTTGAAGGCTGCAAACCATACTAAGATGCCATTCAGTTTGAAAGCAGGCATTTGATAACTAATTAGTTCTTCAGCTTCAGGTGCAGATTCCTTGATCGCTTGTCTCAGTTCTTCTAAAATACTTTGGACATTTTCGGGAAATATGGCAATATACTCATCTATTGTTTTGAATACTTTCCTAGGTGTTGCCATAGTGCTTCCCCGCAATTCGTATTTCCTGGGCAAAAAGGCTCAGAACCTAATAAGCGCTCCGCTTTGATGACTCAAATCACGCGTTTCCTTTTTCAGGGTATTGTTTGCAGGATTGCCATCAGAATAGGGCATTAGAATTATTGTTCTACGTGAAAGAATGTACAGTTAAAACGCGCGCGGGTCACAAGTTTATTAATATCAAATGTCATCTCAAAAACTAAGGTGAACAATATGGGTGTAAAGGAAAACCTCCAGTTGATGAAAACACTTGATGACGCATGGAATGCCGGACCTAGGAGTCCGCTTTGGGAGACGTTTAAGAAACGTCATAGAGAAGACGTCAAAGTTTACTGGCCCGCTCAACCTCTTCCTACAGTAGGACGACACAGCCACGACGTCGAGGCTACAGAGTTCTTCAAAACTTTCGACAACAAACTAGTCAACAACCCCTACAAGATCGCCTTCGGTGATGAAGACCACACATGTACCGTTGCTGATTGGACAGTGACTATGAAAGGACCCATGAAAGGCGCAGATGGAAAGATTATCCAACCCACTGGAAAAACGGCGAAGCTTGAATTCTGCACAGTCGCCACATGGAAAAACGGCGAAATCGTCGAAGAAAGGCTATTTTATGATGTTGTCGGGTTTATGAAGCAACTTGGGCTATCCAAATAGGTCAACCAACTCGCGCGCTTGAAGTCAGCTATGTTCAGGTAAAGACTCATGAGCAAAGCTGCGCGCGCGCTTGCAGTGTTTTGCGCGCTTGTCATATTCTTTGCTGAGCTTTTCGACAGGAAACGAGCTTCCATGTGAGGGAAGAATCGTCCTGCAACCGAAGTCAATGATTTTCTTCCAGCTTTTCAGCACTTGTTCTGGTTCCTCAGCGTATGGAAACATTGATTGGAATGGAAAGGAGCTGGCCAAGTCTCCTATGAATGCTTCACCACTTCGTAAAAGAACTGAAACTGAACCTTTGGTGTGACCAGGAGTAAAAAGGACTACCCCATCGAACCCAAAATCATCTAGAAGAAGCTCTTTGGAAATCAGAATTTCGGGTTCAACAGGAGTAAAGCTGCGGTCGATTGAGCTGAGCTTGCGACTTACGGAAGAAAATATCCTTCTGACAGAGTTTGTTGGTGGCGGCACAGCAATTTGCGCTTCCTTCAAGAGTGCAGCTTCGTTGATGTGGACTGCCACGGGGCACTGACAGCTTTTCTTTATTAGAGCAAGTCCGCCGACGTGATCATAGTGAACATGGGTGATAATAATCAATTTGATTTCGCTGGGAGAAATACCTAACTTGCGCAGGCAATCGAAGAACATTTGCTCCTTGCCCTTACACCCAGCATCTACCAAAATACAACCTTTTTGACCTTTCAACAAATACGCTGTAGCGAGGCCCATATGGATTCCGTAGTGTTCAGTCAAAGGAACCACTCTGATACTCTAAGCTGTTCCGTTCCTTCTGAATATGTGCATGCGCATTAATAATCTCCAGCATATGACAACAAACAATCGTAGGCGAAGTGCAGATTTCTGGAGTTTGGTTTCACAGTTTGTCGTTAGGCGGGAAAGTGGGACATTAAATTTATTAGTGATACTGAAAAGGCATTAAGGTTAAGTGCGAACGCAAATTCATATGGAAAAACAGAAAAAAGGGGTTGCGCGGGAGATATCTCCACTAGGCTGCGTAAATGGGAATTTACGCTCTGATTTTCGGAGTTCACACCTTATTTTCGCTTTCTGAATAACATTATTTCATCATGATTGCAGATGTATTCAAAACGTGCGATCTTCAAACCCAGCCTCGACAAACTTTTGGGCCTCGCTCATTGCACTGACTATTGCCGAATGATACTCGTCTGTCTCAAACTCTACAAGTTGCGTATAGATCAATGTGTTACCGATATTCTTGTGCCCCAACAATCTCATGCGCGCGCAGACTGTCGAGTTGCAGCGGAAAGGTGTTTTATAGTGAATAGACACTGTTAGAACTTGGTCCTTATGCAGCGTCCTAAATGGCTGAGTGGATGGGGAAAGGGGAAGAACCTTTTTGAAGGGTCGCTGATAATAGACATTCCAGACATTAAGGTTGTCGAAGCTAGCTTCAATAACAAACTGGTTCTTTTTGCTGTCGGGACATTACCGCGGCGTGAAACAGTCGTTTCCGGCGAGAGAAGTGCCGCAGCCATTGAAGAGAAACACAAAACCGACTTGGAATGGAGGATATTCTATGATTCAACCGCTCTCCCCGATTTCATACCTATTGACAAAGCTAGAGATTTCATGGCTGGAACCGTTGCAGTGTCATCTGGAAGCGCGTCTGTTTACAATACAGGCACAGTTTACATCGCAAGCGGCAACAGACCTTCCAAGGGGAACGCTCCCCATCCTTCTGGATTATGAAATGGCAAAGAAGATAGAGGAAGCGAGAAAGAAAAATAGGTTGAACTTAATGCGTGCGCTTCAGCCTAATCAGAGCTAGTATGACTGGAAAAATTATGGCAACAATCATGCCTAGAACATCCAAATCAGTCGAAGAAGTTGACTGAGACGGTGTAGGAGTCTTCAGCAACGAATTGCAAAGAATTTATTGGATACGCGGTCCATCCGCCGTCTTCGAAGTCCGGCGGGGTCCAACCCAGAGGATTGGAGCTGCCTGTAGCTTCAACCCATATCCAACCAGTGCCTCTGCCGTCATTAATATCCCAATAGTCATTTGCGTTCGAGAACTCTGGAAGCCAAATTAATAGAGCACAATGGTCAGTTGCATCAATGACGGCAGCGTCAAAACCTGCACCCACATAGATTGTGCCACACAGGAAGGCCATGTCTTCACAGTCTCCGATGGCTTTGACGCCTGTAGTTTCGTTGAAAGCGTGTGCAAATTCGTCAGCGTTCTGCGCCCACTCGTCTTGGGCGACACCATTTCTGATGAAGTTGTCGCTGTCGTAGCCGTATTCTGTCCATGTTTGAACGTACTTTAGGATGGCAACTGCCCTATCGGTCTTACTTGGATAGTTGTTTTGGAACCATTCGCCGATGCTATAAGCCAGTTCCTTGTTATCGCCGAGCGTTTCAGACGCAAGGTTGGGTAAGTACCCGGGAAGATCTCCGTTAGTTCCTGCGTTATTCCTGTCTATTCCCCAGTTGTCATACCAGTCACCATTTTGCTGACTGAAGCTTGAAGCTGGAAACCCGCTGGCTGTTTTGATCAGAGCAACAGCTGACGTGCAGAGAAGCAAGAATAGGATGAGGTATCGCATGTGAGTCATTTGTTGTCCTCGGCTATCATATTGGGATGGTTAGGCTTGCAAACATTATGAGCCCCAAGAAGATTTCGTAACAGAGCAGGAAGACTCCAACAGCCATGGGATGTTTGTTGATGTCGTCTAGTTCAATGCCGAATAGCCTGAGTTTGGTAAAGACTAGGCAGAACAAACCGCCGAAGAACAGACTCACGAAGAAGCTGAGGACAACAACGAGAAGCCTCTGCAGGTTGAAGTAGGCGCCAACACTCACTGACTGCGAAAGGAAGAAGGGGTTAACCATCGAACCGTAAACAACCAAGCCAGCATAAACAAAAAAACCGCCCACAAAAAGGCTAGTTGCCAGAGAATTACCCTTGATGCTTTCGAACTCTTTAATCTTCGGCGTCAAAAGCGTGATGCTCCTAATTCCAATGTACCCAATCAGCAAACAAATCAGGCTTGAAACGAAAGCACGGACAAACCACAAGATCAATGATAATAGGAACTCTGAACCAGCCAACTCTATCTCCCAATCAAAGGATACTGTGGAGCAGCAAATATAACTCTTTCAAAGCGGGCGAGTCTTAGCGCGCGCGGAAGATATCTCCAATCAATGCCTTAAATGGAAATTTGCACTTTGATTTGCGGCCGATTATCAGGTCATTTGTTCGAGAAATTTCGCGATCTCGGTGTAGCTGGGTTCCACTCTTGGATCTTCCGAAATCCATGCATACCTTACCATGCCTTGCTTGTCCAGGATGAAGATTGAGCGTTTCGCGGCTGTGTAGCCTGGTAGTCCTCCGAAGTTTTGTAATTCTATGCCGTAGAGTTTTGTGACTTCGCGGTTGTAATCGCACAGGAGAGGAAAGTTCAGCATGTTTTTCTCAGCGAATGCTTTGCTTGACCAGGGGTCGTTGACACTAACTCCAACGACTTTAGCTTTGAGAGCGCCGAGGTTTGCAAGCGAGTCCCTGAACGTGCACATCTCTTTTGTGCAAACGGAGGTGAACGCGCCTGGGAAGAATGCGAGCACGAGGTTGTCGCCTTGGAAGTCTCTGAGGCTTCTTGATTTGAACTCGTTGTCAACAAGTTTGAAATCTGGGGCTTTCTGCCCAACCTGTACAGTTGGATGTCATCTTTAATCAACCCTTGACCTTCGCTTTTCATCTAAATCTCATAAATATATGTGTGTTGTCCTTTCTAGCGGACCGTGACAAATTTCGAGCCAAGACGTCGTGGCAACCACCTTTCCGACCTTTCGTGGCTGCAGCAGTCTGCTTAGAACATGGTTCTTTTCTGCAATCCGCGAAAGCCAGTTTTCCGAATTCAATCAGAAGCATAAGTCTTATCACGGAGAAAGAAGCTGATTCTGTGGAGACGAACGTTGAACAGGACAATGTTGATTCTTGTGGGAATTGGCTTGGCAGCAATCATCATTGTCGGTGTTGTCGCAGGATTTTATCTAACTCAGAATAACAAACCGACAACGACTTTTGACGCTTTGCCGATAGCGACGCCGCAGTGGGATGTTAACCTGGAGAAGCCGGCCGCTTTCATAAATCTATCAATAAAAAACAATGGAGACATAAATCAGACAAATGTCGTGGTCAAATTGACAGGCGGGTTCTCCAATTCATCAAGCCAAGTGCCCGCTCAGCTGTATTGGATCGTAACCAAGAACGTAAGCATGATCAAGCCAGGTGAGATATTTACGATCTCAAGGATTTTCGATTTTGGATGGTACTTCTTCTACCGAGTTGAAGTTTCCAGCTCGACAGTGACGAAGGAGACATTTGATCAATGGGTGGAGTGGCGATCATGGACAGTGCCACAACCCACTTGACAGGTCACCGGAGGCTATCTTAGATCTAGAGAATCATTGATTGTAAAACGGAAATTGTTGTTGAATCGCTAAGAGTTATTATTTGCTTTGCTATTGTTGATCTCTATGGGAATTCTGGATTTCGTCGTGACGATTATTCTCGTCACCGTGTCAGGTGCTTTGGCTCCTGGTCCTTTGTTTTTTGCAAACATTTCGAAGGGAGTTGAGCTCGGAGCGAGAAGCGGCCTTGTCTTTGCTGTCGCGCACACGATGGTTGAGTTCGGCCTAGTCATGCTGTTGAGCTTAGGGCTTTTCGTGATCAACAGCGAGCTAGTCCGGACAGTAATTGGCGTCGCAGGAGGCATTGTTCTGATCGGTTTTGGTGTGACCCAAGTCTACGGTTCACTTAAGCCTAGGCCCCAAAGAGTTGAGGAAAGAGGTAAGGCGAGTTCACGTCGGTTGCTGCTGTTGGGGTTGGCTCTGACCGGTTTGAACCCGTTCTTCATCATCTGGTGGCTTACCGCAGGAGCGCAGCTCATCGTTATTGCGTTGGAGTTTGCTTCGTTTGCAGGAGTCTTGCTCATGTATGTCTGCCATGTTTGGATGGATTATGTTTGGCTAGCAGGTACCGCATATCTTGCCAAGACAGGGATGAAAGTTGCTGGTTTGAAGTGGTACAGAGTATTGACGGCTGTGTTCGGCGTAGTCTTGGTCTACTTCGGGCTGAGTTTCTTGATCAATTCAATCGTGTTATGAAGCGCTGTTGATCGCGCTTATTTCTCAAGTTCGAGCCCTGCGTGTTGCCACCAGCGTTTCCCACCCTTGAAATCCAGCGCGCGACTGTAGCCCAAGTCCAGAAGCTTTCTGGCAGCTTTTGTGCTGGCGTGGCATGTGTAACTGGCACAGTAGACGATGATGGTGTCGGTTTTTTTCAGTTTCTGTTTGGCGAGCTTTTCCAGTTCTTCCAGCGGGATGTTGATTGCTCCGGGAATGTGTCCCTTGTCGTATTCTTCCTTTGCCAAGACTTCTACAAGCTTGAATTCTTCTTTGTTTTCGAGCATCTCAAGAAGGGTTTCCATGGTGATGAACTTTAGCTTCGGCATATGAAAAACACCGCTTTATGAGTGATTCGGGGTTGGTTCTTAATAGAATTTACTTAGTTCAGTGCCCTGTTGGATTACGATTACACATGATTAAAATTATCGTAAACGAACTGCCCACTGGCGCGCGCTAAGGTGGCGTACCGCATTTCTTTTGGCAATCTGCACCTGTTTTCAATGCTTTGAGTCGGGCACCTTGAGCTTTTGTCCACGAAGTCTTACAAAAGAGCGCGCATCGGAAGCGTTACGAATGTACAGCTGGGCTATTGATTCTTGATTCATAATTCTTTAGAATGTAAAGCTCGAAACATGAGGAATTGGTTGAATAAAGTTGACCGCCAGGAAAACCCGAGATTCAAGTTTGACCCTCAGCGTTCCTCTAGATTTAGCTCGGGAAATATTTAGCGAGAGCGGAGACCTGCCAACCGCAAGGTTCCCGGCCATGATTATTCTCGCCGAAACTATCGGAAAAGCATTGCCTGCATCACACGAAGACGCCAAGAAGAGACCGAAACCCACCATTATCACCAGAACGAGAAAACCAAAAACTACCCACAGAAAACCCTTCGATCTCCCCATCCTCACTAGGTAAAAGAAAGCCCCTTAGCGCGCGTGCAGGCAACGTCAAGATCCGAGTTCTCCGGTGGCCAGGATATGTTTGGCGATCGTAGACATGCTCAACGGCCTCAATAGGTTCTTGCCCTTAAGGTCTACTAGAAAACTCTCAAATTCGTTTATATCCGAATAAGGGACCTCTCTGGCAGACCTCTGCGTTTGCCAGTAATCTGCATAGTTCTTGAAGAAAGTGACGAACGCAAAGTCTTTTTCGAGTCCTATTCCCTTCACAGCAACGAGTTCAGCGTGATGGCGTTCTTTTGCGAATTTGTCCACGAATTTCTGGACTTCTTCTAGCTCTTCACCACTCAAGTTCTCCTTCATTTTCACAAAAGTGAAACCCATGAGCTCGTATCCAAGCTTGCTGAAATCAGGTATTACAGTGTATTCCTTGATGTATCCTTCTTCCTCAAGCCTATGAATAGCCCTAGTAACCGTAGGCTGCGAAACGCCGAGCACTTTGGCCAGCTCCCTGTCACTTCGGCGACAATTCTTCATCAACTCGGAGAGCAAACGCCTTTCTAAATCCTTCATGAAAACACAACCTCATTCTACTACAAGCTATTATTAGGTGGAACTTCGCTCTTAACTTTTTTCAAAGAACGAAATCGCGCTGATCGATCAGAGGATGGAAGAGTCAAAAACCGAGTTTGATACATCTGCGCACGCTACATGTGCTGACCGGGTTCATAGTCTGCCTTAATGCGGATTCCGCCGGTCGTCGTTGACAGTGTCACGATAAAATTGCTGGGCGCTGGATAGTTATCCGACTGCAACTGTGACTGCGAACCTGAGAAACGCGTCAGATTCGTGCTCACTCCGCCAATAGTAGTGCTCGAATTGACCTCCATTCCAACGCTGTCATGAACAGTCGTCGAAAAATCGACGCCGCCTGTGACAGTTCCGGCGTTCAAAGTCACGTTGCCAGCCATCATGCTGTCCTGTGTGACGTTAACGCCAACGCCTCCTGTTGTCGTCCTGACACTAACTGAAACGTTTCCCTTCACCTTCACGTTATCCCAATTTAAGCTGGAACCTCCCGTCGTCGATTGAATCACAACCGCGCCGTTGAGGACTACTCCCGAACCAATTGTTGCTTCAGCCTTCCCTGTCGTCGCTTCTAGATCCAAAGAGTCAAACACCACATCGTGCGAAGCGACTAATGCAACACTTCCCGCAGTGGTTTTCACGTTAAGGGTCACGTTCAAGGATCTCTCAATCTGAACGTCACAGACAACTTTCAAGCCGCCGAAGAGAGGCCACCACGTACCGTTCCTGGCAATCCTCGCATCCACGAGAATCGCATGACCCGTACGCAAAGAATCGACCGTGACGTTCAACGGTTCTGACGGAGCAAACCCGCCGACACCACCTGTCGCGGAAACGTTCAAAGTCATCACGCTCCCATTCAAGTCACCAAACGTAATGTTAAACGCGGCAACGTCGGCAGTCAAATTCAAGCTTACGGCATTGACTCCTGATTGAGAAGACACCTGCTCAAACCTCGTGAAATTGACTGGCTGAACTGGCAACAGAAAGAAAACACTGGCAATCACACCGACGATCAGTATTGATCCCAACACAAGGGCCAAGGTGTGAATAGGCCTCCAACCCCTCCTTGCACCAGGCCTTGAAGGCACACCAGCGGGGACTGATGGCGTTCGAACGGGCGTCCCACACACGTGACAATACTCAGCGTTTTCCTCCAGCTTTGCGCCGCACTTCCAACAATATGGCATTGGCTGACCCTCAATTCTTCTGCTTTGGCGGTAGAATATATAGCAGTTTCTCATCTGCCAGGATGCCTCGTTCGACAGACAAAGCCTAAGGGTGATTTATATGATTCATGAGCATTTTACGTTTGATAGTGCCAGATGTTGCCCGAAAAAGTTGTAATCAGCTTTCATGAGAAACTCACGAAATATGATCTGGGAGAAGGACATCCTTTCCGAGGAGACCGATTTGTAAACGTCATGAAGTTCCTGGAAACCCAACGTCTGTTTCAGTTGCCCCAGATAGCTCTCGTTGAGCCTCAACCAGCAACAAAGCAAGACCTACTCAGAGTACACGACGAAGGGTACGTTGATCGAATCTTTCAGCTTGCACAGGAAAACAAGCCTTACGACATCGAAACGCCCGTTTCACCCGATATCCTTGAAGGAGCTCTGCTCATTTCTGGCAGTGCAATCGAGTGCGGCAAAAATGTCTTCGAAAACAAAGCTCACCGAGCGGTCGCATTAGGCGGCGGTCACCACCATGCAGGAAGAAACTACGGAGGAGGATTCTGCATCTTCAACGACGTAGCCATATTAGTCGAATATTTGAGAGCCAACTTCCACGTCGACCGATTCTTGATTCTCGACCACGACGTTCATTTCGGAAACGGCACCAGCGACATTTACTACAAAGACCCAACAGTCCTCTACATCTCGTTGCACCAGGACCCACGCACAATCTACCCTGGAACGGGGTTTACATGGCAGATTGGAGAAGGCAAAGGCGAAGGCTACAACGTCAGCATACCGCTGCCGCCGGGAACAAGCGATGACACCTACCTCCACGCCCTGAATGAAATCTTTGTTCCGCTGGCTGAAGAATTCAAACCTCAAATCATAATTACGAACGGCGGAAGCGATCCGCACTTTGCAGACAGCCTCGGAAGCCTAGCCCTGACAACAAAGGGCTTCTTCGAGCTAGCTCGCACCATAAGACTAACAGCCGGAAACGTGTGCAACGGACGAGTAATCACGATACCTGGAAGCGGATACAATCCAAAAGTCCTACCGCAATGCTGGTACGCACTGATCGCAGGGATATCTGGACTAACGGAAATTAACGTCAGAGAACCCTACGATCCGCCGAAAGAACCGCCCAACTGCCGCAAAACAGTCGAAAACACACTTGACGAGCTGAAGAGACAGTTAAGGAAACACTGGGGTTGCTTCGGCGGATTCACGATTTCAGGCGTCCAGTAGCAGACCGCATCAATGAATATAGGATACAGATTTCAAACCGACTTTTGAACCTATTCTGACCTTGTCGGTGTCTTGTAGTTGAACAGTTTCCCAGATACATTTATTAAGTCTCAAGATGCACGTTACGAAAAGCAATCAACGGTGAAACCATGACAAAAAGAAAACTATACGCCAAAAAAGGCGCGGCAAATTATGACACAAGACCAAAACCGAAAGTCGACAATGAACTCTTCAAAGCTTTCAAAACCGTAAGTGACCAAGAAGCCTTCCACTTCTACGAAGACATTGGAAAACCCACCGGCCTGAACGCCCGAAACATTCATGACTTCCTCGATAAAGTAAAAACTGTCAAGACCGAAAGCCTTCTCTTTCATCTTCAACGAAGAGACTTCCAAAACTGGGTTGAAAAAATCCTCGGCGACACAAAACTCGCCCGAGAAATCGGAAGAATCAACACGTCAAACGGCGACGACGTCAAAATGGTCATGACCGAAACCATACAAAACCGCATCAAAGAACTTCAAGTACCAGCCAGATCCACAGGGCTTCTAGTTGCCGACAACTCAATGGTCCTCTTGCCCACTCAATGACCCTACCCTCTTTTCTATTTTAGAAACACGTACACCGTACACGTGTCCGTCACTGATTTAGGATCCATATGATTAATAAGTGTCATGAGTTTTACCAAAATTAAAAAGAAGAACAGAAGATGAGAAAAAATGAGAAATCAACTTGTCACGTTATTGCTAGTCATCATAGCTTCAGTCGGCTTCACCTTGCCGATCGCAAGAGCAGATACCTTGGTCAAAGATGATTTTCTGCAGAGTAGTTTCTCAAAAACCGTCGACTTCATGGATTACGCCCGAGCCTACGCCACACTTAATGGTCTACAGCCCCCGTCAAGCAACACGCATGCCTACTTGTACATGAATTACATCAACACAAGCGGGCTACAACTCTTCTACGCGGGACTCGACAACATAACCTACGGAGGAGGAACAGCCTACCGAATACCTATGCAATCCTTCATCATGCACTATAAGACCAACAATCAATCCAGAGACGTGCTCTTAGGCTCAACCTTTCTCATGCTCCTGGCCTTCAACGAAACCGGCACATCAATCTACACAAACTCTCCCGACATCAATGACACGCTGTGGGCATCATTCAGCATGGGCTTCGATCTTACGGCCTTGAATGCAACGTTACCAGCACTCAGCAGCAAAACCGAGACAATCCCGCTTGCACACTCAGACGACAACCTCACCTGGACATGGGGCATGAAGTACACCAACCTAACCGCACTCTGGTGGCAAACGTGGATTGATCCGACAGAGCCACACTTTGACAACAGCTGGCCCGTAGCCGTGACCGTCTACGACGAACTCAGCTTCACTTACACCTTGACGATAAGCCCAACCGACCACACAGCGACAATAACGGAAAATCACACGATCGGCAGAATGCGCGACATGTTACTGCGCGTGTTGCCTCTCGTATGGGTACACTACAACAGCACAGGAACCTACTGGCTGGGCGCCAAGATCAGCAACGAGACTGTCTACGATTTCATCCAAAACAACCAAATCAAGATGAGCATCGTAGACTTCCAAACATCCATTCTGGCAGATCATGAAACCTACAGCGCCACAGCAACAGGTCAAAACGTCACAGACACAGAAACCCCAGTTACCGACACCTCGATAAACACGTTCGCCGACGACGGCGAGAAAATCAGTAGCGCAGACTTCGCTGCAAAACAAACGTACAAACTCTTCAATTACACTGCCGACCCCACGGAACAAAGCTACACTGTCAACGAAGCAACAGCCCGAACTGCAAAAATAGAAGGCTTCGCGGGAAATGCAGGTCTCTTCACTTACCACATAGCCCTCCTAAAATTCTTGCCACTCGTCGTTGTCCACATGTTTCCAGGCCTCTACGCGAAGGCTGCCCAAACTATCGCAAACATGAGCCGAGCCAACTACTTCTACATCATAGGCTACGGAAACTATAGCGGTTATCGCATTGAACACGACCCGATCCTAACCGTCTACCTCACAACCCAAGAGACCGGCGCAATCACGAGTCCGCTCAACGCAGGAGGCATAATCATTGTAGGCGTAGCAGCCGTCGCGATAATAATAGCAGCGGCCGTCGTACTCAGACGCAGAAAACCAACCACAGACCAGCCACCTCCGCCCCCACCGCCAAGCTAAACACCATCCTCACTTTTTTTGACAAAATCGTTCCAACACAGCCTAATTCTATCGCCTGCATCGTCGTCCACGTAGAATCAAGCCAAGATCACGACAAAGACTCTTTGCGCTGCCGTCTCTGCTGAAAACCTAGGGGAAAGGTCAACTCAACCATGTTGAGGAGCCTACGCCAACTACAATTGCAGCCAAACAAAAATGAAGCAACCAGATAGATTTTGAATTCATAAATGATAAGACTCCTTGAAGAAAGAATATTGAAAGATTCTGGTGGGCAGACTTGTCGCAGAAGCTACGCAAAATCATGGTTGAGAAAGTCGTTACCATCGAACCAATGGCAACGATAAGACAAGCGGCAGAACTCATGAACCTTCACGAGATCGGCTGCGTACTTGTTGTGGATCACGAAAAACCAGTCGGCATCCTAACAGAACGGGACATGCTCAAAAGAATAATATGCGAATCAAGATCACCTAACACGACAAAAGTCATCAGCATGATGACCAAACCGCTCGTCACCGCATCTCCAGATATGCATGCAGGCGATGCCGCCAAACTCATGTTCGAACGCAACATAAAGAAGCTGCCCATCGTCGAAAATGGAAGACTTGTCGGCCTAGTCACTCTGACGGATCTTCTCCGCTCACCAGGAGTCCTCGACTTCCTGAACAAGCTAGCGCTAGATGGAACTTCTAAACGCCTAAGAAATGCTGCAAACTTGTATTATGATCCGGAAAGCTTGCATCGTCGAACGTGCCCCCTCAACATGAAAGAAGGCTTCTCGATGGGATGCCAAAACATCAAGTGCATGTGGTGGACCGGTGATGAATGCGCAGTCACCAAGATCTCTCGACAACTCCTCACAGAAGAACGTCTCGAAACAAGCGAGGCGCAATCAACCATCGTCGAGAACTAGTCTTGCCCGAGCATTTGAAAACAAAAAGAAGAGAATTCTAGAAGAATATTCTAGATCACTGTTCTCCCACTGCAACCGCTGTGCGCGAGGTCGCCGAATAGAGAGCTACGAAGGCACCGATCATAACCGAACTCATGATTAAGGTCACTCCTACGCTCATCAAAGGATCGCCCTTGATTATGATGAAGCCAGACAGCCAAGCTAAAGCTGATGTTACTGCGCCTAAACCACCTGCCACTTTGACGGCGCAAATAATCGTAATAGTAAGCCAAGAGAGAACGGCAACGGTGAGCACTAGTGACGTCGTTTGAGATGCAGCTGCAATGGTGTTGAATCCAAAGTGGAGGAACAACCCGCCGAGAAATCCAAGAGCAATCATCAACTGCTGACCAATTATCATTCGTTTGCCTGTTTTCAGCCAGCGCTTGGCCTTAATTTGCTTTTCCTTGTAGTATGGAGAACTGTGTTTGTGGACCCAACTCTCCACCAGCCTGTACCTCGTGGAGGAGGATGGAGCAAGCGTTACGGTCTGATCGGGAGCCTTGATATCCTCTGAAAGCCTGAGTCCTTTTTCCGCAAGAGCATAGTAATAGCTACCTCGGGCCTGAAACTCCAGAACGAACCCTTTCTTAACGAGCATCTTCAACAAATTCGCGGTGTGGGGAATCGACAACCCTGATCTCTCAGCAATCTCCTTTCTGTTCAGCGGCTTTCTTTCATCTGCCAAGGTCTCAATGGTCTTGGAAGTCGAAGACGAATTCGTTAAGCTTATTTCGGGATACTTCTTCTCAAATTCCTTGTGCGAAAGATGCTTCCCTCCGCTGTGACCTGAGTCCCCGTCGGTGAAGAGACGAATGAAACCAACCACTACCAGGAGAAAACCGACGCCGAGAACCACGGTACCCAGTACCGAGAACAGCCACATCTCCACAAAAACTTCAAAGGGAGAAACGTACCTTAGAAGGAGACCTATCATCACGACGACAATACCCAAGCCCAAAGAAACGTCGTTATCAAAGGTTCTCATCAAAGATTTCAAACTGTCACTCATCTTCATCCCCTTCAACAAGTAAATGGAGCGCAGGTATATAGAATTCCTCTAGAATATGACACAATTTACGATTGGAATATTGCGAATTTCGATATGTCTGAGACTATGAACAGCATATGTGCCGCTTGTTCCATCGCGGATGCTTTCTATGCCTTACCGTAAACCGGAATCGAAGCGCCACTGATTACCTCAGATTTACTTCCAACAAAGAACAGAATCACGTTGGCTATGTCTTAGCGCCCGCTGTTTAACCCGCAATTTCGCTGAAGGCTCGCGAATATGAATCGTTATTCTAAGTTCACAATCGTTATTGGCTTCCGCGACTGATGAATATCGATGATCTTGATCAAGAAGCATCTGGCATGTTCACTTCTGGCGGTAGCAACAGTTTTGCTTCTCGTTCCCATGGTCAGAGCAACTGCTGAGAGTTTCACAGTTCGAGCTGGTCAAGAAGAGACAAGAACTCTTAGCCTCGTTGTTGATGATCACGTTCAGATGAGGTTCACAGTGACCGGACAAGCCACAAACCTATTAGACTTCTACATCACCGACCCCCAAGGAAACGTTATGCAAAACCTTCGGCAACACGGGAAACCTGAACTATGCCTTCGTCTGCTCGCAAGAAGGCGAATACACACTTCATTTCTCCAACGTTGCTTCGGCGGAAGACAAACTCGTGAGCCTTGACTATGAAGTTCAGCATTACATTTTCGGCATGCAACAGAACCTCTTTCTGACTTTGATTGTAGTCGGTATCTGCGTAGCCGCCGTAGCCGTCTTTATCCTGATGTCAAAACATCCATAGCAAATTATGTCCCAGTAATCGAATTCTCATTTCCTGATAGGGAAAATACTGAAACAAAAAATGTGGTTCTCTGTGCCGTTAGAATTGAGTGAGTGTCGAGGGCAGGAGGTTGGGCACGAGCCCTACAAGCAAGATGCCCAGAATAATCAACATAACGATGAATACGATTAACGCTAGTATGGCTATCGCAAGGCCTCCGAGCCAGCCAGTCTTGAATATAGCCTTGTACACCCAAACCCAGGCAACGAAGGCTAGAACAAACGCGACGATATATCCAGCTGATCCCAGCAATCCTCCTAACAACAGATCCAGGGCTACTAGCATTATTATGTATACGATGGGACCGAGAAGCGTAGCCAGCATAGCTTCCCGAAACGTGGCTTTGCCCTTGGTAACGACTTTGCCTGCAATCCAGGCAGGGATTGAAACAATAATCCATGCAACAAACAGCGCAACTGCTATCTCCACTATTTCCAGAATCGTCACGTCGCTCGGAAACAGGGATGAAAATACTGAGATCATTTCCGATTGCCCATTAGAACGGTTGTACTATAAAATTCTTGTGTTATCAATGATCAGTCAGATTTCATCGTTTCCGGTTAACGTTCGCTGGCCACGCGAAGAATTCGTCTCAAGAGATCCCGACCCTTGCTGTCATTCGAAATCATTTCCGACTTCGGCAAACGCTTCAACACCTCAACCCAGTTCCGGTCGGCTGAGAAGACTCTTCTAAAAATCGGAAGTGCTTCCGTTACTCGACCCTTCGTGGCCAAAGTCAAAGCACTCCAAAACGCTATTTCCACGTTGTCCCCAGCAAGCTTCATCGCCTGGCGATACTCCTTGATCGCCTTCCTGAAGTTGTTCTCCTCCATTGCAGTGTCTCCTGCGTTGGCATGCTCATATGAACGTGCTACGTTCAGCAGACGCCGTAGCTCCTTCAGAGGCTCTGGGTGATCATCAACCCTTAAGTCAACGATACGATCCGCCCACGGCTTGGCGGAGCCCTGCGCCTTTACCACGAGCATCGCAGCCGATTGCTTTCCTCGAATGTCTCCGCCAACCTCCTGCGCCGCTTCCAATGCAGTCATCATTCGATCCGCAAGCTGACCTTTGGCCTTCTCGAATGCCCGCGCCATCGCATTGGGCACCTTGTTGTTGAGCATGAGGTTTGCCTGCACACTGTAACCGTTTCCGGTCCTGTGTCCCGCATATTCCGTGCAACGTTTTCCAGTGTGGACCGCGACGCGCCCCACAGCGTCTACCATAGCCACCTGACGCATGGCTTCCTTTGCATCTTCAGCGATCAATTTCTCGAGAGCTTCGTGCGCGGACTTCCCACCACGCATGAGGTTCAATCCCATCGGTCCATAAGATGGATCAGCAAATGCCTGTGTTGCGACTGCACCTACGCCGGCCTCGGCCCAACAGACGTCAGATCCAACGCTGAACCAATGTGACTGGACAGCAACACCCATGATTCCCGTGGCTGGATCACGGGCTACGATTGAAAAAGTGTGTAAGGGTCGTCCACGCCATTCATTTTCCTCCCGTATCGACATTTCGAGAAGAATCTTCTTCATACGCTTCATTCTCGGTTCCTTTCTTAAGGGTCAATCTCCTTTGACAAATTTGAATTCAAAGAATTTAAACCATTGGTGTGCAGTTGCTTTTCGGCTCTTGATTTCTTCGGCGCTCGGGTTTCGACAACTTCATTAGATCGACCTCCAAACTAGAGTCTTGAGAGAGAATGTCGGAAACAACGACTTTCCCGTTCTCTGCAATCGTTTCACTAGATGATCTCAAGCTAGCGCTCATTTTGAACGCGATCAACCCGAAAATCGGCGGAGTACTGATCAGGGGGTCGAAGGGGTCGGGAAAAACCACCGCTGTACGCGCATTGGCTGATGTCTTGCCCAATATCAAGACCGTAAAGGATTGCCCGTTCGGCTGTAATCCAGAAGATCCTTCGAACATGTGTGAGAACTGTCGAGCCGACTACCTCAAAAGCGGCTTTTTGCCTGTCCAAGAGAAGAAGATGAAGGTTGTGGACCTTCCGCTTGGCGCTACAGAAGACGCAGTTGTTGGAACCATCGACATCGAGAAGGCGATAAAATCAGGGTTACAGTCTTTCGAACCAGGAATACTGGCGCAAGCCAACCAAAACATCCTCTACATAGACGAAGTGAACTTGCTCCCTGACCACATAGCAGACGACCTGCTAGACGCAGCAGCCACAGGATGGAACACCGTCGAACGAGAAGGCATCTCGGTCAAACATCCCTCTCGTTTTATATTAGTTGGCACCATGAACCCGGAAGAAGGTCAAATCCGACCTCAACTCCTTGATCGATTTGCACTTTCAGCAGAGGCGAAAAATGTCACCCAAGTAGCTGAACGTGTTGAGATCGTTAAAAGAAACATTGATTTTGAAGCTGATCCCGGAGCCTTTGTCAAGAAAAACAATGCAGCACAGAAGGAACTCAGCGCAAGAATCGTGCAAGCTAGAGAGAACCTGCCCAAAGTGGAAATATCCAATCAACTGATTGAAATCATATGTGCACTGTGCCTCGAGTTGAAGGTTGATGGCATCCGCCCAGATATAGTCATAACCAAGACTGCCATGACCCTGGCTGCATTTGAAAACAAAAAGTCCGTGACACCTGAACACGTTGCAAAAGCAGCAGAGCTTGCGCTCAACCACAGGACCAGAGAAGGCGGCTTCCAGGAACCTGCCACTCCTCAAGAAATTGGGGATGTTCTGTCACAGAAGCTCAAGAACGCGGACTCTCAGGGACAACCAAGCACCAGCAGAACCAAGGAAAATGTCAAAGGTAAGGTTGACAGCGAAGAACCTTTGAAGAAAGACAAATCGAAAGGACGATTTCTCTCGCCTTTCGGAGTCAGAAGTCGAAAAGGAGAGGAGAGAGAAACTGCAAAAGCCAAAACCTTCGAAGGAGAAACTTGGCCGGATCTGCGGATGCGAACAGGCGAAACCAAGAAGAGAGAGCTGATTATTGATACACCACCTGAAAAAGGAGGAAAACACGCCACATTCGCAGAAGAATCAAAGTTGCCCTTCGCCAACTTGACTGGTGGCATACGTTTCATGGACAGAATCAAAGAAAGCAAGTTTTTTCGACTCAAATTGTTTTCTAAAAACAAAAGGCCATCGAGGAAGACGGTAAGAACTGTCGGCAAAAGAGCCGAATCACTGACCTCGATCCGACGAGGACGCTCAGTGGACTGGAAAACGCCAAAAGATACACCTAGAGATATCCATTTCCCAGCAACTATTAGATCTGCTGCAAGAAGACAACAAGGGAGAGAACACGAGTCCAGCATAGCTATCAAAATTCACCCCGAAGACATCAAAGAAAAGCTGCGCATTTACAGGGCGCCGATGACTATCGTGTTCGTTTTGGACCTAAGCGAATCGATGATAGAGGCCATTGACAGCATGAAAGAAGTCATGCTAAGATTGCACAATGACGCTTACCGCTACCGGGACAGAGTTGGGCTGGTGGCCTTCAAAGACACAGGAGCAATCGTCGCCCAACACCCTACAGGGAACCTGAGGCTCGTCGCCAGCAGACTACTCAAGCTGAGAATGAGCGGGCTCACGCCCTTAGCCGCTGGCATGCTAAAAGGGCTCGAAGTACTGAAAGAGGAAAAAAGGCGGAACAGCTCCACGATTCCGGTTCTCACGATAATCACTGACGGCGAAGCCAACGTACCCCTCAGACAAAATCCCAGAACGGGCGCAACGAGGCTTTTTGACCCTCTTCAAGCCGCGTTCTATCATTATGAAGAAGAAGCATGCGCAGACGCGATATCAATCGCAGAAATGATAAGCAAAGAAGAGATACAAACCGTTGTAATCAACACGGGGCCGAGACCAGCTTTGAAAACTGAATTGACTTTTCTGGATGAACCAACATTCACCGGTTCTTCCACGACAGATGTAATAGCATCCGTTACAAACGGCATCCACTACCAGTTACAAGCAAACTCTAAGAACCGAGAAAAAGCCGTGGCTGAAATCTCTAATGCTCTCCTCCAGACACAAGAGCAATTCTCCTTTCGCCATCGATTATCATTAAGAAGAAAAGCAAACTAGACAAGGTGCATCTTACGCGAAATGTGATCACGTGTGCTGTTTGCGGCAGCGTCACCAAGAATTTTCTGTTCAGAGATAGAAAACTGGGCATCCACATATGTTCCAAGAAATGTGAACATGAGTACCTCAAAAATCTGGCTTCAAACACCAAAGAGCACGCTGCCGTAGTTTATTACCTTGACGACAAAATCAAAGATTACAAGATGCGGAACAAAATAGGCTGGGCAATTTCCGGCGCAGGAGTCATCCTTTTGTTGGCAGCGTTCCTGTTACCCGATGTCAACCTCTTCTTCGCGGGAATCATAGTTGCGTTTATCAGTGGACTAGCAACAAGACACTATGAAGACAAGATGAGAAAACTAACTATTCAGAGAAAAAGATTAGCAATATGAAATAGCAACGGGGACTTCAACCATCCGCTTTTCTGATCAAGGCATGCCCAAGTTTGATTCTTTCAAACATTCAAGGATTATCGAATGTGGTCTAAGCAGAACTTGCTTGAGAGGCGGATGCTTCTCTAATCCCTTCTTCGTCGGTTTCGGCTCTAACAACCGTCTAATCAGAAGACTGTTTCTGCTCAGAACATTAGAATAGTCAGTCAAAGTTCGATGGAAACTTGTTGTTACAAACGGCTTCAACAATCTCTCCATTCTCCATTGAACATGATCCTCGGCCGCTACAAAATACTTCGAATTTGTGCTCATCCTATTCCCGTCTTGTACGATCATTTCGAAGCACGGATGAGGAATTGAGAACACGAACCGGCCCTTGTTTTTCAGAACCCTCGCAACCTCAGATACGGCTTTCTTGTAATCTTCAATGTCATGCAGAGCCATGAAACACGTGACGAGGTCAAAATGATTCTCAGGAAAACAGGAAAGGTCAGCCGCATCTGCTACATGATAGGCTATCCCCATTTTCTCCTTTCTCTCTTCGCTCCTAGCAAGTTTAATCAGTTTCATAGACAGATCTATGCCAGTAACTCTTGCGCCTTTTCTGGCAAGTATCCTGGTGTTGTATCCTTCGCCGCAAGCCAAATCAAGGACAACTTGACCTTTCACGTTGCCTATCAATCTGAAAGCGGCAGGGTTGTTGAGTTCATCTCTGTAATAGTCTTTGCCCCGTCTGACGAAGTCGACCCAAGATTCCGCGGCAGCATCCCACTGCTTCACGACACGATCTCTCTTTTGCACTCCTTGAACCTCTATCCTTCTCACTTAGAACATTTAGCAAACGCGGTCTACTTCTCATCAAAAAGTGGAGCATTCTTCAATTCATTAAGCAAATTCTGCGTTTCAACATTCGTCAATTTGCAGACTTTCTTGGTCTTCAAAAAGGGAAACTTCACGTCGGCCTCTTTGAGCTCATGCAGCTGCTCCCATTCAACCCTAACGTTGCTGGAAAGATCCTCTTCATCAACCTTCTCGACCCATGTACCTGGCTCAAAACTCGTTTCATCTGATCCAACGGCCGTGAAAGGCCCTAACAGGGAACCAGAGTCTTCATTCAAAAAGAAAACCACTGAATCCTCTCCGATGTCCTGCGCGACCTCTGGATCCGCTGGACATGAGAACAATTTGCGTTCGAGGCACTCTTTAAGAGTTGGATCGTCGCAGAGGACAACATACCCAGCATACATGTGCTCCCTTATCGCATGCTTGATTAATAAGAATAGCGCAGTGTCTTCAGCTTAAGATTCAATTTAATACTTCTCACAGACTTGAAGCTTACGCAACGTTTTTCAAAGCATTCAGGGTAATGCAATAGAATGACCTATGATGAAAGGCAACAGCTCCGGACGTGATAGTTGGACTAGATCTAGCAGGAGTCGCGAATCGACCGACAGGATTCTGCGTTCTCACGGAGCTCAGAGCGGACACAGGGCTCGTTTACGAAGATCGAAGAGATAATCCGAAAAACAAGACAGGTCGAACCGCAGGTCGTTGCAATTGACGCACCGCTTAGCCTCCCGAAAGGAAGAAAATCGATCGAAGAGAAAACCAGCACGCACCTGCGCGAGTGCGACAAAGAGCTCCTAAGAAGGAGGATAAAATTCTTCCCTATAACGATCGGCCCTATGAGAAAGCTTACTACCAGAGGCATTGAACTCAAACAGATTCTCGAAGACAGAAAAACAAAGGTCATCGAGGTCTTTCCGGGAGGAGCACAGGACATCCTTAACATACCCCGCAAGCAAAGAGGACTAGGTAAGCTTAGAGATGGCTTGGAGAAGCTTGGAATCAAGGGACTGATCGAAGGTCTGAGTGATCATGAGTTGGACGCTGTGACATGTGCGTATGTCGGGCATCTTTTTCTTAAAGGAAGGTCCTGTGCCTATGGAACAGGCGACGAAGTCATGGTTATGCCTAAAGACCAGAAATAACCCGCAATCATCGAAATTGCAGCTCATAGGTAATAGAACAATCGGTTTCAGGATCTAGATCTTTCTTCTAGAAGATAATTCTAGGAAAGCCGCCTCTTCTAACATAGGCAGAGTTTTCTGTCGAGGCAGAGAACGAAATTGTCATGAGGCAGCTCGTAACTGCTTGGCAAATTCGAGACGTCGAGTTGTATTCAGAGATAGTAATCGTTAAGAAACAGTAAGGTAATGAGTTTCTGTGGAAAGAAGAAAATGTTCTGGGAATTTGTCATCACCACGTATGCTGGAGTCTTCTTCCTGATTTTTGCAATGAACGTTGTGCCGGTGCTTATGCCTCCCACGTGGATCGTCTTGTCCACGCTTTACTTTCTGTTCCCCCAGCAGTTTAGTCTCATCCCTTTGGTTGTCCTAGGTGCCTTCGCCTCTACACTCGGCCGTGTCATCTTGTGCCGCATCGGTACGCTTAGTCGACGCATTATGTCTGATGAAAGAAGAAGAAACATGGAAACGGCGGGGAGGGCTCTGAAATCCACCAAGTACGGCGGCTTCGTCATGACATTTCTCTATGCCCTGAGCCCTTTGCCGAGCAACGCCTACTTCTTAACGATGGGAACGATGAAGTGTCATTTCTTCAGCATTTTTGTGGGTTTCTGGCTTGGTCGACTTGTATCTTATAGCATCACTACTGCCGCAGCGAACACAGTGTTCACCTCTCTCGCGGCGGTGTTCATAAACCAGATAATTGCTGTGGCTCTACTGGATTCTCTTGCATTGGCTGTTATGATCGCGTTCTTGTTTGTCGATTGGGAAAAACTCTTTCATGAAAGACGCCTTGCATTTATTAGACCTCGACTCTTTCTGCGCAAACCATCATAAAAGATGGAAAAGCGAAGCTTGCAAAATCGAAACAGCCGAACGATCACTTGTTCTTTTTCAGGTTCTTCTTGAAGTAGTCTTTCAGCGGTTTCCAGTAGAATTCGTCCCACCCTTCTTTCAGTTCCTCGGCTTGATCCGAAGGAACGTTCGAGTGAACCATCGAGATTTCTGTTCCGTCCTTCACCTTCTTGAAAGTCAGCTCTAAACGTGAGGGAGGGAAATTTTCTGGCCATTCCGAAGTGACCCACTCTTGAACAATTCTTTTTCCTTCAGTCAATTCCAGATTTTTCCCAGAAATGTACTCGTCCCAGGCGGTGAACTTTCCGCCGACTTTTGCGTCAACTGTCGCTTTGCTTCCAGTGAATGCGGAGTGCTTTTTGGCGTCCATAAAAGCCGCGTACACCTCGGTTGGTGTGACCGGAACGACGATTTTTTGTTTGATTACTTTCTTGTTCATTGTTAGTACGCACGCGCACTAGCTGGTAGCCATTAAGGCTCCATATTCACAAATCGAAGACTATAGTAATAAGCATTATCTCAAACTCGATTTGTCGGAATAAGGTTTATCGATTGATGCTGAATGTTCCTTGGATTTTCTTGGCTGCGAAAGCGATTGCGAGGATGGCTATGCCCGTAAGAACTATTGTTCCGCCCGGGGCTGAGTTTATAATTAAAGATAGCAGGAGCCCAACTGTGACAGTTAGAAGCCCTATAATGGGTGACAGGATAACGGTTTGTCGGAAGGACTTTGCGATTTGAGTGCTCGTTAAGGCTGGCAAAACCAGAAGTGAGGAGATCAGCAGGATTCCAACTATGGGTATGGCTACGATCACGACGATTCCTGAGAGGACGCTGATTAGGTAGTCGAAGAACCACGTTCTGATTCCTGCGGCTCGGGCTTGGGTCTCATCAAAAGTCACATAAACGATTTCTTTAAAGAACAGAAACATTATGCCCAAAGTTATCGCGGCTACGACTGTCGCAATAGTGATTTGACCATAATCTACGAGGAGAACACTTCCAAAGAGCAAACTTTCAAGGCTGACGCCGAATCCTCTGGCAACGCTTATCAAAACGATGCCGCCAGCAAGACCAAGTTGAAGAAAAACGGCTACCGCCGCGTCACTTGAGATTCTTGTGGAGCGGATCGCTTTCGTGATTCCTAATGAACCCAACACCACAGTTACTCCTGCAACCCACAATGGAATGAAGTTTAGATAGTAACCTAAGGCTATGCCTCCGAAAGCCGTATGGGCCAAGCCGTCTCCGATGAGCGAGATTTTCTTCAAAACTATGAATATGCTGAGAACAGAGCTGAGGACTGCGATTATTATGCTAATGATGAAGGCGCGTTGTACGAAGCCTGCTTGAAGCAACGACAATAATGAGTCAAGGATGATCATCATGGTCAATAATCTCCACTGGGTGATTGTACACTTTGTGAATTTCGGCGCTTGCGTTGAAATCAGCGTTTTCGCCGCAGAAGAACTGAGATCTGTTTATGCAAAGAACCCTGTTTGCAATCTTCGTTATTACGCCTATGTCGTGAGAGGACAGTATGACAGTTATTCCCTGTCTCTTTGTTTAACCGGTCCAGTGTGTTGTAGAACTCGGTTTTTGAAGTTGTGTCAACTCCGCTAGTTGGCTCATCTAACAGAAGCAATTTTGGATCAGCAACCATGGCTTTAGCAAGAAATACTCGCTGCGACTGCCCGCCTGAAAGCTGCCCAATTTTTCGGTCTTTAAGCTCGAATATCCCAAATAGCTTGAGGACTTCCTCGACTTTTCGTCTGTCTTTTGCGCCTACGCCATGAAACAGTCCTGCATGTGGAGTTCTGCCCAGCATAACCGTTTCGAAAACGCTGAAAGGCAAGTTTGCGTCTCTTGCCTGTGCGCTTTGAGGAACATAACCGACGTATTTGAGGTTCTTTGTCAAATCTTCAGTGCCAAGCAACCGCACTGTTCCAGTTGTTGGCTTTATCAGTCCAAGGATGACTTTTAGGAGCGTTGACTTTCCAGCTCCGTTTGGTCCTATGAGGGCGATTAGGTCTTTTTCATTTACGTCTAAAGTTATGCCGTCAAGAGCCAGAACTCCGTTAGCATACCTGACGCTGATATCTCGAAGCTCAACAATAGGTTTAGCTGCCAACGTTATCCAACGCCAACTCTATATTTGACACGGTTTCTTGCATTAAGCTAATATAATCCTTGCCGCGGCTTTCTCCTGAACTGTTAAACCTTCTATGGGATCCATGTGTATTAGTGTGGCGTTGGTTTGGCTGCTGATTGACTGTGGAATTGCTGGGTTTTCAAGTGATTCATATCCGACGTAAAGGAGATGGTACTGGTGGATGGCGTTGATGACGTTTTGGATATCGCTTGGGTGTTGGTTCCTCTTGGAAGGGTCCAGAGATTGGAATCTGAGTGAGGTTATATTCTTTAGCGAAGTATGCGAATGCTTCGTGGAACGTTACAAAGTATCTTGTTTTAACGTTTGGGCTCGTTGTTATGGCGACGATTTGGGAATTGAGAGTGTCAAGTTTGGCTTCGTATACTTGCGCGTTCTGGGTAAAATATTGGCTGTCGGCGGGGTCAGCTTTGATTAAGCCTTGAAGAATATTGTTGACTTGCTGCTTCGCAAGGATAGGGTCGAGCCAAATGTGCGGGTCAACGGTACGATTGCCGCTTTGAAATTGTGGCGCGACTGGAAGAAGCGTGATATTTTGGCTTGTGTCCACTAAAATTAGTTTTGTGTTGCCCGAAGCGCTGACTGCGCTGGAAAGCCAAGTCTTTTCTAAATCCAGCCCCATTGTAGATTAACACGTCTGCAGTGGCGATATTCTGTATGTCTGATGGGGTGGGTTCAAAATCATGCACATCCACGGTCTCCGGTACCAGTATGGAAGCGTTAATCTTGTCGCCGCCTACGTTTTGCGCGAAATCATACAGAGGGTAAAATGTTGCAAGGACTTTCAAACCTGAACTTGAAGTGGCGGCGGGGTTATTTGTGAGGTATAAACCCGCGACTATTCCTGCCACAGCTATCATAATTATGACCGCAATTACTGCATATGTTGTTTTTCGCATATGTTCACTTCTCGAGAGTCTATACCGAACGCGAGTTATTAAATTTTACGATTTATTTAATAACATCAGCCTTTTTCTAACCTCGACGACGTTTACGCCACTTATTTTGGCGTCGAAACAAAACAACGCGGACAATCAGAACTAAGTATCTTAGAAACAGCAATCCTTGAAATTACAGTGAGTCTAAGCGATGGTAACAGACAATTTATTAAAGAAACATGTTGTTACAATGAGAATGTTGAGGAGGCGAATTACGTGGAAATAATTAGCTTGTCACTTCCTGAGGAATTACTCAAAGAGTTAGATGATGTTTTAGGCAAAGAACACTCTGCAACAAGATCCGAAGTGATTAGGCAAGCTGTTCGAAATTACATTTCAGAGTACAATAAGCTTGACAAAATCAAAGGAAATGTGATTGCCACAATAACGGTTCTTTATGAGAAGACAGAGAAAAATGAAGAATTATTTCAAGTTCAGCATGAATTTGGCGATATGATAACAGCCTATCTTCACTCACATTTGACAGAGGCAAATTGTCTAGAGGTTCTGGTAGTCAAAGGGTCTTCACAACGTCTGAAGAATCTCATAGACGCACTAAAAGCTAACAAACCTGTAAGACAAATAAAGTTTTCAGTTATGACCGCTGATAAGAAGAAACTCTCTTAGTAAAGCGATCGTGAAATCGCGCTTGAATTAGGTTATTTTTTCTTCTTAGCAATGGCGGAAATCAGGGGGAAAGAAGCCAGAATCACCTCCAAATTGCTTATGGTAAAGAGCACCTGAGGGTTTGGCACTGCAATAAATGTTGGAGGAATGCTGGTTGTTACGCTCACCTTTAGGTAGAAGGTGTAGATGTCCCGTGAACATTTCAGGAGAAAGCCCAAGGTCAGCATTACGATTCCTTGAACCAGATGAAAGACTCCGGCTGCAGCGTTGATGCGCTTCAAATTGGGAAATGAGATGGGCGGCTTAAATTATTTCCTCTCTTTCCTGGTGGTTCATTGGCGACGTTTCTGTCGAAAAGCATCAATATGTTTTTGCATTCATGTTGAAAAGAGTACGCGCGCGTCCTTTGAATTGCGTTATTTTTTCTTTTTAGTGTCGACTGTTCTTTTTTGCTTCTGAATCTCAGCTTGACTGTGAACAGGGGCAGAAACAAATTCAAGGTCTGATTCGCTTTTTTCCAGGTCCAGTAATTTCACGAGGCACTCCAGCCACACTGTGAGTTCATTACACTCCGCTGGTTTGCATAACACGTGGTTTTCCCTGTCGTTCTTCCAGAACATGCAACTGAAGCAGGGTACGTCAATCAGAACATCAAGGTTCTTGCGCATACGCCATCTAAGCTAGCAGAAAATCCGTTGTTTGACTTATCATTTATGAATTGCAGAGTATTATGAAAAGTAGGTATTGGCGCTACACTTTCTCCTTGTCGTTTCGAAAATTGACGTATCTTTAGTAGACTGCCAGAATCTCTCCAAAATACAGCGTATGGAAATCATCTTTCGCGTAGAACATTTTCTTCACTGGTCCAGGGACCAATTTGGGCTTGACTTCAAGCTTGTGTACAACCTTGCATTCATAGTGAACGATGCATTCCTTGATGATTGGAACCTTCAATTTCTTGCCTTTCAAGGCAGTGAGCTTGCACTTCGTTAACTTGTCAACTTCCCTGCCACTTACTCCACCACAATAATTGACGATCTTTTCCATCCCATTCGGAGGAACGTTAACGGTAAACTCGCCTGTGTCTTCAATAAACTCGTGAGTGAACCGCGAAGGCCTAACTAACACCAAGAAAGCAGGCTTGCGCCACACCACGCCAACAAGACCCCAGCCGATCGTCATCACATTAGTCTTCCCATCTTTCTTGGCACCGACCAACAGCAGGCCAGGATCTTGGAGCTTCCTCAAGGTTTCTTCACCTAACTTCTCAAACTCGAGGTTCATTCAGACCACAGATGACTCAGTAAGAAAAGTTTCCTTAAAATGATTTCCCAACATTCTTCGTCGATGTAATGTTGGGCAGATAACTCGAGAAAAGCTTAAGACATGTCATGGAGTTTTAAGGTGAACGACGCGCGAGACCTTTGGAAAAGAAGCGAATGGTTCCATTTCACGCATGGGAGATGAACTGTTGGAAAGAATACTGATCACGGGTGGCAACGGGTTCATAGGAAGCCATCTCGCGAAACACTTGCTCAAAAATGGCAACTTCGTAAGAGTGGTCGACCTTAACCCCAACGAGTACATGCAAGAAAAATATTGCAGCGAAGACCTTCGATTAGACTTGAGAAATTGGACAAATTGTTTGGCTGTGACGGAAGGGATAGACAAGGTTTACAACCTTGCCGCCAACATGGGAGGAATCGGCTTCATAACCGAGGTTGGCGCTGAGGTGATGCACGACAACATTCTGATAAACATTTACATGCTCGAGGCTTCCAGACGCAACAAAGTGAAACGATACTTCTACAGTTCATCAGCGTGTGTTTACCCAACGTACAGGCAAACCGACCCTAACGTGAAAGGACTGACCGAAGAAGACGCGTATCCCGCAGATCCGGATAATTTTTACGGTTGGGAGAAACTCCTCACAGAGAAAATGTGTGAGGCGTACCAGAGAGATTATGGGTTTAACGTTCGAGTTGCCAGGTATCACAACATCTATGGGCCCGAAGGCACCTACATGGGTGGAAGAGAAAAGTCACCGGCAGCCTTGTGCAGAAAGGTGGCTGAAGCCTCAGACCCTGGTGAAATAACGATCTGGGGAGACGGCAAACAAACACGCTCATACTGCTACATCGATGATTGCGTGCAGGGAACCATAAAGTTGATGAAGTCGGACTATGATAAGCCGATGAACATAGGGTCAGAAAGACTTGTCACCGTCAACGAGCTTGCTGACATGATCATAAAGGCTTCTGGCAAGAAGATTTTCAAGAAATATGATTTGAATTCACCGCAAGGAGTCAGAGGACGAAACGCCGACATCACTCTTGCGAGAAAAGAGCTCGAATGGGAACCGAAAGTCAGTTTGCAAGAGGGGCTAACTAGGACTTATATGTGGATAGAAGGCCAGAGCAAGAAAAAAGGAAAATAGAGAATCATATCTAAGACAAAGTTCAAATCATTTCGACCCTAAATCTCGAACGCGATTTTCTTGACCCTCTTGGCCAGCGCAGTATCAAGCAATTTTTCAGTGTCACCTATAGCCAATTCTACTTTGGCGTCGTAGGGAACTGCCGCTAGGAACTTCAACCCCAACTTCTCTGTTTGTTGGCGTATATCGTCAGAGTTGTTCATTTTCATGTTCTCAACGACACCAATGATTGGCAACTTCATCTCTTCCAACAAAGTGGTCAACTTCTTCACCGTCTCAAAGGCGAGCTGCGAAGGAGCCGTTACTATTAGAAATTCGGTGTTCGGCAAAAACCTGATGAGGTCCAGAGTCACGTCGCCTATTCCAGGCGGCATGTCCAAGATCAAATAGTCCAGTTTCCCCCAAATTGTGATCGACAGCAACTCGATTAGGGCGTTCGAGACGTCAGCGCCTCGGAGCGGGGCAGCAAGATCGCCTGAGTAGTAGGTTATTGACATGTACTTCAAACCATGGACTTCAGGCGGGACAATGCCTTTCTCTTCTTTCGGCTGTATGCCTCCTACACCCAGAATGATGTGGGTTGAGGGGCTTGTGAAATCCAGGTCGAAAAGTCCCACTTTGCAGCCTTTCCTTGCCAAGGTCAGTGCGAGGGTTGATGCGACAATGCTCTTCCCTACTCCTCCCTTTCCGCTGGACACCGCGATTATCTTCGTTATTCCTTTCAATCTTTCGTGAATTATACCGGTGCGTGGGTCGGTCACGCTTGTCTTACTCCTTTGACTGTTTGAAGCACGATTCCGCGTCCTTCCTGCATCTCGAAGTCAGGGCTGCCGCACCTTGGACATTTGACGTATGTGTGAGCGATCTCCGGAACAAAGTGAATGGCTTCCAGCTCGTTTTCGTCAATGTTCTTCTTCGTAAAAAACCAAACGTACCCACATTTCCGACATTTTAAGCGTGCTTTCTCGGTCAATAACTCAAACTTTGCTCTCTTGAATTTTTCAGTCTTGGTCTGTGACAGCGCGAATTTGAGTATTTCTGGTTCGATCATCTGTAGCTCGCCAACTCTTATCGTGACTTTGGTGATTTCCTTTAGCCGTTCTTTGTCAGCAATCTCAGAAGCAGCGTTGATTATGGCTTCAGCCAAGGCCCACTCGTGCATACGAAAACCTTCCAAACGCATGATTTAAGAACCTTGTGCTTCCAGAACAAAACAAGTCATAGGCCAAAGAATCTTTTCACTCCGGATCAAGTTATATAAGACCTTCCCAATGAAAAACTCGTGCAGACGAAGAATGAGCCGCCAGACCATACGGAACTTCTGTTCAAAGCACTTATCGTGTCTTTGATATTGAACGTGAAAGTTGAACAGGCCATAGAACTGCTCGCAAAACGATACAAGACTACCACGCCAAGGATCCAAGTCGGAATACCCAGAAGCCACGGAAAATGCGTTTATGGCTGTTACACTGGAAGGAATCAGACCATTTATGTGCGAGACAGTGAGGTTCTGAAAGAGCCTTTCGTGATTCTTCATGAGTTTTACCATCACCTGCGCACATCTGTGGATAAGAAGCATAAGGGAACCGAAAAGTATGCAAACACGTTCGCGAAGGAATTCATCGAAGCGTATAGTTCCTTGAACACGCATGGAAGTCCTGAAGCCTAGGTTCGGAATTTCTATTGACCAGTAACATATCTGCTTGGGTTCTTGTCGAACGTTATCTTGCAAGCCTGAGCACAGAAGTAGTAGGTTTTGCCTCTATATTGAGACTTGAACTTCGCTGTTTTCTCGTCAACCATCATATTGCAAATCGGATCTTTTGCCATTCGTGTTCACCTCCCTCTTCAAATTGATCTAGGATTTGAATCTTCTCAGCAGCATGGAATTTCCGACGACCGTTATGTCACTGAGTATCATCGAGGTTGCAGCTGCTTCAGGCGGAATGAGAATGCCCAAGAAGGGCCAGAGAACACCTGCGGCGAGGGGGATCATTATTACGTTGTAGAAAAATGCCCAGAACAAGTTCTGCCTGATCTTGCCGAGCGTCTTTCTACTGAGCTTTATGCTGGTGACGACGTCTCTGGGGTCGTCCTTAAGCAAGACGATGTCGCCTGAGTCAACAGCCACGTCGGTGCCGCCGCCGATAGCAATTCCCACGTCTGCCTGCGTGATGGCCGGAGCGTCGTTTATTCCATCGCCAACCATCGCAACGAATCGACCCTGGGACTGTAACTTCTTTATTTCTTCAACTTTTTGGGCTGGCACCACCTCGGCTAGGACTTCATTTATGCCCAACTGCTTGGCTATCGCTTCTGCGGTTCTTTTCGTATCTCCGCTCAACATCATGACCTTCAAGCCCATTGCTTGCAGAGCACTTACGGCTTCCTTCGAGTGTTCCTTGACCGTGTCGGAAACCGCGAGAAGCCCTATTGCGTGTCCTTCCACTGCCAGTACGAGGACGGTTTTTCCTTCGCCTTCGAGCCTTTCCATTTCATCTTCCAGATCTGTGATCGACACTTTGTTTGTGCGCATTAGAGCGCGGTTTCCAATCAATACGCTCTTGCCGGCAGTACGCGCGTTGACACCGAAACCTGGCAATGCATCAAAAGATTCTGGTTCCGAAACACTCAAGCCTTCGCTTTCAGCCCTCTTGACGATGGCTTGACCGATCGGGTGTTCCGACCATTTTTCGGCGATTGCCGCGAAGCTCAGGACAGCGTTTTTGTCTTGACCAACTATGTCAGTAACATCAAGTTTGCCTTTCGTCAACGTGCCCGTCTTGTCGAAAACCACCGTATCCAAGTTCTTGACCACCTCGAGTACTGCGCCGTTTTTGATGAGCACCCCGTTTTCTGCGCCTTTCCCAACGCCTATCATTATGGCCGCAGGAGTTGCAATCCCCAGTGCACAAGGACAGGATATAGCCAGAACTGAAACTGTTGTGATAAGGGCCAAGCCTTGGTTATTGAAGCCGAAGAACCAAACGATGAAGCATAGAACGGAAATTGTTACCACAACCGGAACGAATACGTTCACCACTTTGTCGGCGAGTCTCTGTATTGGGGCTTTGCTTGCTTGCACCTCGCGGGCTAAGCGCACTATTTGAGCTAAGGTTGTTTCTAGCCCGACTTTTTCTGCCTGAAACTTCAGGGTTCCAGTTTTGTTGGCCGTACCGCTGAAAACCGTGCTTCCCACGCTTTTTTCAACAGGAACTGATTCGCCAGTTATCATTGATTCATCGATAAAAGTGTGTCCGTCGATGACAGTTCCGTCAACCGGAATCCTTGCTCCTGGCTTGACAATCACGGTGTCGCCAATCTGCACTTCGCCGGCAGGGATTTCTTTTTCATGATCTTCTTCCAGGACAGTGGCGGTTTGCGGCTGAAGGGCCATTAGTTTTTTTATCGCGTCTCCTGTTCTTTCAACGGCCATGTCTTCAAGCAGCATGCCAAGCGTTATTGTGGTTATCACCACTGCAGAAGCATCGAAGAAGCCCATACCATCGGGAATGAAGATTGTTGCATACAGCGAATAGAAATACGCGACTGAGGAACTCAGTGCGACCAGAACGTTCATGTCGGCGAACCGGTTTCGAATAGACCCATAAGCACCTGTGTAGAAATGCCAGCCGACTATGAATTGAACAGGTGTGGCCAGGATTAAGAGTAAGTAGTTCTTTCCTGGAAAGTTTAAGAGAAAACTGATTATGGCGATGGGTATCGTCAGGGCTAATCCTATGAAGAAAAGAGCCAGTCTTCTTCTGACTTCTTTCCTCTTTTTCTCGGAGAGGTCTTCGATTCTTTCGACGGCTTCGTATCCGCCTCTTTTGACTGCGGCTTTTATTTTGTCCAGGTCAACTTTTTCTTCATCGAATTTGACGACGGCTTCTTTCGTCGCGAAGTTAACGTTGGCTTCTGTAACTCCGTCAAGCCGTTTAAGCCCTGATTCTATCCCCGTTGCGCAAGCCGCACAGTGCATTCCAAGAATCTGAAGAACAACTTCCTTTTCCTTCACGAACAAACCTCAAACATAAAATGAATGGTCCTCATCGAGCACCGAGGAGTACATGTTCCAAGAATACGTTCTCAGGCACAGCACCCACAAACTCTACTTTGTCGTTGACTACCACCTTGGGAACTCCCATTACGCCGTATTTTACGGCTAGTTGTGGGAACTCGCCAGCGTCCACTACGTCCGCCGTTATCTTTTCATTCTCGACGGCAAACTTGTGGGCCATAGCTGCCGAAACGGGGCAGTGTGGGCAAGTGAGGGTGACGAAGACTTGGATGTGAACAGGCGTGTTTATCGTGCGAAGTTTTGCTTTTGTCTCTTCCGTCAGGTCTGTTTTCCCTTGAGAAACAATTGTCAGGGCCGACATGAGAGTCTGAAATTCATACCCATACGGGAGCCCGAAGAGCCTGATGCCGTAGTCTCTTGCGCCCAATAGAACCATTCCTGGGACCTTGTCGATTCCGTACTGCTTTGCTAACTCGGCGTCTGTAACGAAGTCATGGACTTCCGCAAGGATTTTGTCGTTCAGTGCGGCAAGTTCGGTCACCAACTGCTTCGTTTGCGTGCAGAATTGGCATTCCATTTCTTCAGTGAACATGATTAATCTGACTGGATTCACAAGGTTCTCAGCCAACTGGCTCTTTACGCGTTCCTTGTGCTCTTCAGGTATCAGACTCATTTTTCCACGACCACCCTTTTCGCCTGAATCACTTCATCAAAACTCATTTTCGACTGTTTCTGCTACATTTCTAATGTTCCAACCCTCTCTGATATTAACTTATAGCCCTCACAGCAGCGAATCATCCTTTATTAGGAAGGAGGTCTAACCTTGATTTTTCAGACTGAACAGCTGATATAAGATGTGAAATGTAATGACGAAACTTCATGCGAAGGCAAAGTTGGTTGAAAACTTCAGAATCGATGTCGATGACCAGAGAAATCACGCGGTAGCTTTGGATCTTGAGCCGCCTGACGGAACTGACATGGGACCATCGGCACTTGAACTCTGTCTAATGAGCTTTGCGGGGTGCTACGCCACCATTTTTGTGTTGACGGCAAACAAGATGAGGTTCAAGCTGAAGAATTTGGAAGTGAAAGTTGATGCGGTGAAATCAGAAGAAGCGGGGACGATAACGGA
Organism: Candidatus Bathyarchaeota archaeon; assembly: GCA_963739305.1. Lineage (GTDB taxonomy): Archaea > Thermoproteota > Bathyarchaeia > Bathyarchaeales > Bathycorpusculaceae > DASPPK01. The sequence goes on from CAVTZU010000020.1 coordinate 33,966, forward strand.
AGCCAACGTTCACATTCTAGTTGACTCTGATTTGCCGAAGGACAGACTACAGAGGGCCCATGAACTAACTTTGAAGACCTGTCCCGTCGGAATACTCTTCGACCGTGCAGACGTGAAGATAAAGTATGTTTTGAAAACCCCTGAGAACTAGCCGCTTCGCAATTTGGTTTTTCCTGCGTGTTCTCCTGGCGGCTAGCTTGGGAATGGACAGTTTTGTGTTGGACATCCTCCTGAGTATTCTGAGGCAAAGGAGACGAATGTGCCTTTTTCGGTTTTAATTTCGCCGATGTAGAGAACCTGTTCGGGTTTGCTTCCGTATCTGAAGATAGTAACGCCTTTGCACTTCAGCTTCCAGGCGAGATCGTATATGTTTCTCACGTCTTCGGACGTTGCTTCTGTGGGCAGATTGACGGTTTTTGAGACGGCGTTGTCGGTGTACTTTTGGAACGCTGCTTGTATGCGTATGTGCCATTCAGGTTTGATATCTAATGCTGTAACGAAAAGTCTCTTCACGTCGTCGGGGACTCCTTCGATTTTTTGCACGGACCCAGTCTTGGCTATTTCTTCAAGAAGCTTCGTGCTGTAGAAGCCCCTTTCTTTTGTGACGGCTTCGAATAGGGGGTTGGTTTCGAAAAGTCTGGTTCCGCTGAGAACGTTTCTTATGAATGAAATGGCGAATATTGGTTCGATGCCCGAAGAGCAACCTGCGATTATGCTTATCGTGCCTGTCGGAGCGATTGTTGTGACCGTGGCATTCCTAAATGCCGGATACTTTTGTTTCCATATGCTTCCTTCGAAGTTGGGGAAAGATCCCCTCTCCTCCGCCAACTGGACAGACATCTTGTGTGATTCTTCCTCGATGAACTTCATTATCTTCTCGCCCGTTGTCAAAGCCTGCTCCGTGTCATAGGGTATTCTGAGCTTGATGAGCATGTCAGCGAAGCCCATAACTCCAAGGCCGATCTTTCTATTCGCGCACGTTATCTTCGCAGTCTCTTTGAGAGGGTACCTGTTCGCTTCCACAACGTTGTCAAGAAAATGAACCGCATTCCTAACAGTTTCTCTCAGTTTTTCCCAGTCTATCTTTCCCTTTTCGACAATTCGTGAAAGATTGATCGAGCCCAAATTGCATGACTCATAAGGAAGCAACGGCTGCTCGCCACAGGGATTCGTGGACTCCATCCTGCCGACCTTGGGCGTGGGGTTGTGCCTGTTGATTTCGTCGATGAAGACGACGCCGGGATCGCCGCTTGCCCATGCGGATCTTGCTATTGAATTCCAGACGTCTTTGGCGTTGAGTTTCTTCGTTTTTTCCTTGTTCCTGGGGTTAACCAGCCAGTATTCACCTTCTTTTTCTACGGCTTTCATGAAATCGTCGGTTGCCGCTACCGATATGTTGAAGTTGGAGAGAAAGCCTGGCTGCTGCTTTGAGCTTATGAATTCCTCCACGTCCGGGTGATCAACTCTAAGGATCGCCATCATTGCTCCGCGGCGTTTTCCCCCGGCTTTTATGACTTCGGTGCTCGTGTCAAAGATCCTCATAAAGCTCACAGGGCCCGACGCGACACCCTTGGTTGATTTGACCAGGTCGCCTTTGGGTCGCAGCCTGGAGAAGTCGAAGCCAACTCCTCCGCCGCTTTTCTCGATTATGGCCATGTTTCTTGCGGCGCCGAAAATTCCTTCCAATGAATCTTCAACCGGCAAAACGAAACACGCAGAAAGTTGGCCAAGCTTAGTACCAGCGTTGAACAACGTCGGGGTGTTGGGCAAGAACTCTAGTTTGGCCATCATTTCATGGAAGGTTTTTTCGCTTCGCTTTGGGTTTCCTTGAAACTTCGCGTCTGTTCTTGCTATTGCTTTTGCCACTCTGTTGAACAACTGGGCGGGTGTTTCTATTATTCTCTCATTTTCATCTCTCAGTAAGTATCTTTGTCTCAGAACTTCCAAGGCGTTTACTGTTAATTTGGGCTCTTCAATGCCCAGTTTTTCCCGCAGTTTGCGGATTTCCAGTTTCTTTTCTCTAAATGCTTGATATTCTTGGGCAACTTTGTCGTAGCCCCACTTCTTCAAAACTTCTACTACGACGTCCTGAGCGTCTTCAACTGAAGGAATCCTTTCCTTGAACTTCGACTCGAGAAGTCGGACGACCTCTTGAGTCACGTTTTCAGCTTTTTGTCCGTCTCCAAGCTCGACGGCGATGAACGCCTTGTATATCGCGTCTCTGATTCGTTTAGAGTCGAAATCAACGACTCTGCCGTCTCTCTTGATTATCTTCGTGATCGTCATAGCCTATCAATTAAACTCTGCTAGAATCTGCATATAAATTCTTTAGTATCTCCACGTTGTGCAACAAAAAAAGACGAACACAGTGTTCTCATGCATAACGCGTACTATTGTTCACTGAGAAAAGAGATTGATCTTGTATTGTTGGTCTACTTGTTGCGCCTTGAGCGCCGCAGTAACGGTCAAGACGAAGTCTAGAAACTTTTATTACGAAGCAGAAAAGCCTTACAACATCTTCGGAAAGGTTGGAATACAGTTTGATCGATGCGATTGACCACATCGGGATTGCCGTCAAAGACCTTGATGAGGCGATACGTGTTTACCGTGACGTTCTAGGTTTCAAGCTTGAAGGAGTCCACACCTTTAGTGAGCGAATGCTGAAAATCGCTTTCTTTTCCCTGGGAGAAAGCCGAATCGAGCTTCTTCAGCCTCTTAGTCCTGATAGCACGGTGGCAAAGTTTCTTGCAACACGGGGCGAAGGGATTCAGCATCTGGCGGTCAAAGTCAAAAACGTGGAAGCCACAATTGAAGAATTCAAAGGAAAAGGCGTCGTGCTCGTTGATGAGACTCCGAGACTAGGAGTCGGAGGAAACAAGATCGCCTTCGTGCATCCGAAAAGCACTCGGGGCGTCCTTCTGGAGCTAGTTGAAAAACCCTGAGCGCAAGTAAGCAGTTGGCAATCTTTCCCCGTATGTTCTAAATACCCGTGCAATAGTATATTGGAAAATGCAGGGATAAGCATATGAACTCGGGAAAAGAGCCGACGACTGAAGAGAAGATCAAAGAACTACGAAAGCTGAACGATCAAGCCAAACTGGGCGGCGGGCAAAAGAGAATCGAAGACCAACATGCAAAAGGCAAACTGACTGCTCGAGAACGCATTGACTTGCTGCTTGACGCTGGAAGCTTCAATGAGCTTGACCGTTTTGTCGTTCATCAATGCACCGAATTTGGTGTAGGAGACAAAAAGATTCCCGGCGACGGCGTCGTAACAGGTTATGGCACGATTGACGGTCGGCTTGTCTACGTTTTCTCACAAGACTTCACCGTTTTTGGTGGCTCACTGGGAGAGATGTTCGCGAAAAAAGTGTGTAAACTCATGGATTTGGCAATCAAAACAGGTGCGCCCGTCATAGGATTGAACGACAGCGGCGGAGCCCGCATACAAGAAGGCGTCGCGAGCCTCGCCGGATACGGTGACATCTTTTTCCGAAACGTCACCAGCTCAGGCGTCGTTCCGCAGATTTCTGCAGTGCTAGGCCCCTGCGCGGGCGGAGCGGTCTATTCGCCCGCACTCACGGACTTCATAATCATGGTTGACAAGACCAGCCACATGTTCATCACCGGTCCGGACGTCGTCAAAACCGTGCTCGGACAAGAAGTCAGTTTTGAAGAGCTTGGCGGGGCCATGGTTCATAGCACGACAAGCGGCGTCACCCACTTCATCGCGAAAGATGAAGAACACTGCATGCAGATTATCAAGAAGCTTCTGAGTTATTTGCCGAGCAACCACTTGGAAGATCCGCCTATTGTTGAGACGGGAGACGATCCTGACCGTACGGATGAGACCTTGGTGAAGGTTCTGCCTGAAGATCCTGACAAGCCCTACGACGTGAAAGAAATAATCCATCGCGTGGTTGATAACAACGAGTTCTTCGAAGTTCAACCTCTTTGGGCACAAAACATAGTCATCGGCTTCGGCAGATTGAACGGCAGGACGGTCGGGTTGGTTGCGAACCAGCCAGCCCATAACGCGGGGGCTCTGGACATAAACAGTTCCATGAAGGCGGGGCGGTTCGTCCGTTTCTGCGACGCCTTCAACATTCCAATAATAACCTTTGTCGACGTACCAGGCTTCTTGCCGGGTATTGAACAGGAACATGGCGGCATAATAAAGCACGGCTCAAAACTGCTTTATGCCTACTGTGAAGCAACGGTTCCCAAGATCACGGTCATACTTCGCAAAGACTACGGTGGAGCCTACGATGTCATGGGATCAAAACACAGCGGGGCAGACATAAATTATGCTTGGCCTACCGCTGAAATCGCCGTGATGGGACCACATGGAGCAATAAATATCATATTCAGAAAAGAAATAGCAGAGGCAAAAGATCCGAAACAGAAGCATAATGAACTCGTGAGTGAATACCGTCAGAAATTTGCGAGCCCCTACATCGCCGCGCAGAAAGGTTACATAGATGAAGTGATCGAACCAGCGGAAACAAGACCGAAACTGATCAGTGCATTGGAAAGCTTGACCACAAAACGCGAAACCAGACCATCGAGAAAACACTCCAACGTGCCACTTTGAAACAGCGCTATTGCATTTTCTTCCTTTCGGTAGGCGCCTGAAGAAAGAGTTTCCACACGCGCTGGAAGACCTACCTAATCAAATGCATGAGGATATTGCATTCGAGATACGTATGCTAGCACTTTCAATATTATTATTAATTAGAAGGAACGATAGTGCTTAGTCAATGAACTGGGTTCTCGTCGGGCTGGCGTTCACAACATTCTTGTCCACGTTGATAGGCGGGACTTTTGCGATAAGGCTTAGAAAGGCTCTGCCCTACTTCTTCGCTTTTGCCGCAGGGAGTCTGCTTGCGGTCACCTTCTTCGATATATTGCCAGAAAGCTTGGAAATTTCTGCATCGGCAAGCCTCTCTACGAAGTACATAATGATTACAGTCGTGGCATCCTTCCTGTTCTATAGTTTCTTGGAGAAGTTCTTCCTAGTTCATTACCATGAAGAAAACGGAGGACATGCACACATAATGGGTCCGGTCGGAGCTGGAACCTTGGTTATCCACAGTTTCCTAGACGGAGTAGCCATAGGAGCAGCGTATCAAGTAAACGCAACGATTGGTCTGCTAGTGGCTTTGGCTGTAATCTTTCATGACTTCACTGACGGGATTAACACGGTCACCCTTATGTTGAAGAACAAGCAGCGTGTCAGAAACGCGACGATTTTCTTAGTAATGGATGCCATAGCTCCCGTCTCGGGAGTCCTTATCACATCATTGATTAGCATAAACCAGACAGTTCTTGCCTTGATACTAGCAGTATTTGCTGGAGAGTTCCTCTATATTGGAGCAGTCAACCTGATGCCAGAAACGCACAAATATCCAAATTGGAAAACAGTTGCATCGACGATGCTGGCTGTTCTGCTGATTTTGGGACTTACATCAGTAATTTAGAAAAGGCTGTGAAAATACAGACTGGACTAGTATGTTCCAACGGGCGCTAGAATGTTTTGTTAGATTCTGGGAATTGACTTGAATTTAGACGCGCGCGCTATTTAGACTCCGCAACAAACATCTCTTCCCCGCCCATTTCGCCGTTATAGATTAATACACCTTCACGACTTCTCTCAAACTCTCGACACCTAATGAACATTGGAGGCTGATCTCAATTGGCTCCGAAACCCGTGAAAATAACAGACACCACCTTCCGCGACGCTCATCAAAGCCTGATCGCAACAAGAATGCGCACCGACACAATGCTTCCGATCGCCGAGAAAATAGATCAAGTCGGCTTTTTCTCGCTGGAAGCCTGGGGAGGAGCCACATTCGATGTCGCCATCCGCTATTTAAATGAGGACCCGTGGGAACGCATCCGCCAACTAAAAAGTCACGTTAAGAAAACACCGCTTCAGATGCTCCTCAGAGGACAGAATGTCGTTGGCTACCGCAACTATCCAGACGATGTTCTCATAAAATTCATTGAAAAAGCAGCTGAAAACGGCATCGACATCTTCCGCGTTTTTGACGCCCTGAACGATATAAGAAACATGGAAGTCGCCATCAAAACCATCAAAAAAGTGGGCAAACACGCTCAGGGAACGATAAGCTACACCTTAAGCCCGTTCCACACAGTTGAATACTTCGTCACCTTCGCGAAGAAACTTGCAGAACTAGACTGCGATTCCATATGCATCAAAGACATGGCGGGAATGCTCGCCCCTCAACCAGCCTACGAACTGGTTTCAGCATTGAAGAAAGAAGTAGGGTTGCCTGTGCAGATGCACAGCCACAGCACGAGCGGAATGGTGATGATGACCTATTTCCACGCATGTGAAGCAGGAGCAGATATTCTAGATACCGCTTTCTCACCCCTCGCATGGGGCACATCACAACCGCCAGTAGAATCGGTTGTCGCTGCTCTGAAAGGAACACCCTACGACACAGGCCTAGACAGCGAACTCCTCAACGAAATCGCGCAGTACTTCCGAGAACTACGAGAAAAATACTATGATCCGCTTAAGCTCATTGACCCTAAGGCAGAACGCGTCGACCCCTCCATAATCGTCCACCAAATACCAGGCGGCATGTTCTCAAACCTTCTCGAACAGCTTCGAGAGCAAAAAGCGCTCGACAGGCTAAACGAAGTTCTCGAGGAAGTCCCCAAAGTACGAAAAGAACTAGGTTACCCGCCGCTCGTTACGCCTACCAGCCAGCTTGTTGGGATTCAGGCTGTACTCAATGTCATTTCTGGAAAGCGCTACGGCATCGTACCTAAAGAAATTAAAGACTACGTCAAGGGACTATACGGCCGACCACCTGCACCGATAGACGAAAAGATAAAGAAAAAAATCATCGGCGACGAACAACCCATCACGTGTCGACCAGCCGATCTTCTTGAACCAGCTCTGAACAAAATACCAAACGACGTGAAACCCTACATCAAATCCGACGAAGACAAACTGACCTACACACTTTTCCCGCAAACAGCCCTAGAATTCTTCAAGAAAAGAGAAGAAAAACGTGAGGAAACCAAACCAGGAGTGCCTCCTGAAAAACTTGCTGAACTGGAGGAAGTCGCAGCCCTTTCAGCCGCCGCTATAAGCTACGTGCAGAGTTTGTCCGGCGTCAAAGCGTTGACCCTGCGAAATAATAAGGGAACATGCTCGTACTGGGTGTTGGCTGCACGTCAAAACCAAACCGACAATGGTGCACGATGATGCCAGAATACGATGTCTACGTCAACGGCAAACCTAGAAAAATCGAGTTAACAAGAAGTGGAGATGATTCCTACGCAGCCAAAATCGACGGCAAGTCCCGTAGCTTCTCAGTACCCAAGAAGGCACTTGCAGGGAACAAATCCTTCACCATCAAACTAGACGGAAAACCATACCAAATCGAATTTGCGAAAACAGACCAGCCCAAAGAAATCTCGATAACAGTTGACAGAACAACTTTCAAAACTGAGGTTAGAATTCCAGCAAGAAAAGCAGCGTTTGCATCGTTTGAACCGACGACAACTGTGACGAGAAGAGCAGTCGCAAACAAGCAGATCCTTGAAGGTGCGATAAACGCTCCTATGACAGGGAAAATAGTCTCAATCAAAGTCAGCAAAGGAGACAGCGTGAAAACGAATCAAGTCTTATGCGTCATTGAAGCCATGAAGATGGAGAATGAAATCGCGGCGTCAAAAGCTGGCATAGTAAAGGAAGTGCTTGTTTCTGTCGGTTCACCTGTCAGTGAGGGCGACCCGTTGGTCGTAATTGCTTAGATCTCATCCGTAAAGAAAAGCCTCAGCTGACACCCGCCGCAAGAGGGCGCTGAGTCAGGTCTCATCAGAAAATGGAGAGCGGCTTGTACTCACCGAAGATCTCCCGCAGCGTTCCGCATATTTCTCCCAGAGACGCATACTCCTTCACTGCGCTCAGTACTAGTGGCATCAGGCTCTCGTTTTCGTGCTCAGCCGCATTGCGCAAACGGTTCAGTGCCTCATCCACTTTGGACCGGGTTCTCTGTCTCTTCGTCATCTCCAACTGCTCGACCAGCCGTTTTTCTATCGCAGGGTCAATTCTCAACGTCTTGATAGGAACTTCGTCCTGACCCACAAAATCGTTTACTCCTACAACGATTCTTCTCTTCGCTTCAACTTCCTTCTGAAAACGATACGCGCTTTCAGTGATCTCCTTCTGCATGAAACCCTTCTCGATCGCTGCTACCGCCCCGCCCATTCCGTCAATCTGCTCCACATACCTCTGTGCCCTCTCTTCAATCTCACTGGTCAAGGATTCGATGTAGTACGAACCCGCAAGCGGATCAACTGTGTCAACTGTTCCGCTCTCGTAGGCGATTATTTGCTGCGTCCTTAAGGCGACCATTACCGCTTGTTCGCTGGGCAAAGCATAGGCTTCGTCGAACGAGTTCGTATGCAGCGACTGGGTCCCTCCAAGCACGCCTGATAGAGCTTGCATTGTTACGCGCACGATGTTGTTGAAAGGCTGCTGAGCCGTTAGCGCCACGCCCGAGGTCTGAGTGTGGAACCGAAGCATCCACGAGTTAGGGTTCTTAGCCTTGAACCTTTCCCGCATGATCTTTGCCCACAGTCGCCGTGCCGCGCGGAACTTGGCGACTTCCTCAAAGAAATTATTGTGAGCCGCGAAGAAGAAAGACAACCGCCCTGCAAACTTGTCAACGTCGAGACCGCGGTCTATGGCTGCTTGCACGTATGCGATCGCGTTTGCGAAGGTGAAAGCCACTTCTTGAACTGCCGTTGCGCCTGCTTCCCTTATGTGGTAGCCGCTTATGCTTATCGTGTTCCACTGAGGCATGTTCTGGCTGCAGTAGACAAATATGTCTGTGATCATACGCATCGAAGGTTTAGGCGGAAAAATGTACATGCCTCTGGCTACATATTCCTTGAGCACATCGTTCTGAACCGTGCCGCCTAACCTGGCTTGATCTATACCCTGCTTCTGCCCAACCGCTACGTACATGGCCAGCAAAACATTTGCCGGCGCGTTAATCGTCATTGAGGTTGTCACTTTGTCAAGAGGAATTCCCTCAAACAGAGTCTCCATGTCTCTTAGGCTGCTTGAGCTCACGCCGACTTTTCCAACCTCTCCCAGGGCTAATGGATGGTCACAGTCGTAACCGACCTGCGTGGGAAAATCAAAAGCCACGCTTAAACCAGTCTGCCCATGTTCCAGTAGGTACTTGAACCGTTTGTTCGTGTCCTCTGCCGTTCCAAAACCGGCGTACTGCCGCATCGTCCACAACCGAGCACGATACATCGTGGTGTAAACCCCCCGTGTAAACGGATACTCACCAGGAAAACCCGAGTTCTTAAGATAGTCCAGGTCCCTAACGTCCAAAGGAGTGTAGAGCCTGCTAACAGGTATACCCGAGGTCGTCGCGAACTCACCTTTCTCAGGAAGCTTCTCGAGACTTTTCGCAGCGATCCCGTTCTCCCATTCGTTTTTCCGCCGCCGCAGTTCATGTAGGCTTTCTTTATCCGACAAGGTCAAAGACACCCAGAGACAACACTGGTCAGCAAACATAAAAGAATTGTCAACAACAAACCCCAACATCGGCACATCAAGCTCACGACGTACACTAAGGCAAAGTGAGTGCGAAAACTGTTAGGAAATTGAAGAAGATTGAGAGGTCTGCGGGGTTCGTGAAAGGTGGGGTGATCATGTCCAAGAGTGGCTTTACAAAGGATGCGGAGCGAGAAGCCAAGAGACACGGCATCAAGACGCTCAAATATAAACAGAAGAGAACAATTGATGAATGTTTCTTTCTAGGCGATTATGAATGCCTGCACCAAGAGGGAAGAGGGGAGAAAGAACGGCAGAGAAACAAAGGCGGGTCATGGAGAAGAAAACCTTCTGACGCTGACAAGAAGAGAAAGAAGAACAACGATTGGTGGTAATCGTGCGCGCCAGGAGAGCCAGGACTTATTATTCGACAACGCCCGGTTTGACGGGAATACGTAATGGAGGAGTGGAGATTTAGGTGCACGCTTTGCCTTCCGAGTTCTTCTCAATAATGAACAAGCTACGATGTACATTATTCTTTATCGTCGTGTTTTGCTGGCAGTGATTCAAGTCTTTTCTTGAAGGATGCTGCAGATTGGTCATCGGCGAGTATGTATAGAAAATCTCCTTTTTGCAGTTCAAAGTTGTCGGTCATATTGTGAATTATCTCGCCATTTCGGTAGACCAACAGTACTGGATCGCCTCTATCTATGTCTCCATACTTTATTCCTTGAGAAGTGATTTCGAATCCAACGACGTATTTGGATTTGAGCTTTTCAGATAATACTATGCCGGCCACTTCATTAGAAATTACCGAAGATGCTAGCATTTTTCCTATTAAGTCGTAGATGGGTGCAACCTTGTCTGCTCCTGCAGCCTTAGCACTTTCTACTAGCTCCTTATCATTTATGATGGAGACAGCATGGATGTTTTTGTTGAGCTTCTTGGCGCTCAAAACGGCAAGCATATTATCTCCGTCGTCATCAAAGGTGGATATTAGGTAGCGAGCTTTCTCCACCCCAGCCTTCTTAAGAGTCTCATAAATGTGTGTAGTCGGTCCCCCCACAGCCGCTATTCCATCCTTTCTAAGCATTTCAAGTTGATCGTTATCCTTTGCTATGACAACGAACTCCAAGCCTAGCGACTTCAGACTATCGACAACGTACTTGCCTAGGAATTTGTAACCTACAACTATCACGTGATTCTTCATTCTGCTTACCCTCCTTGTTGTTATTTTCTCAGCTCGCAGCTCGCTCTTCAGAGCAACCGTAAATGTCCCTTGGACAAGGGAAGCTGCTGACCCAACGCTAAGTATGAAAACTACTATTAGAAGAGCCTTTTCAGAAGCTGGCATAGTGAGAATGCCAGGATTGTAGATCCCTATAGTCGTGATCGTTGAAACAGCTCCGAGAAGAGCGGTCAACGGGTCCAGCCCCTGATAATATATGAAAATCAAAGCTCCGAAAACAAACATCGAGCCCAATATTGAAAGTTGAATCCAAACAGATTTGACAATATAAAACGGTGTGTATGCCATAAGATCTAGCAAATCTCTTAGTTTTCTCACGGCAACTTCTCTGCAAGGCATGTTATTTAGTTCTAGTAGACGGCTCAGAAACGATTAGGTTGCTCCATCCATAAGTGGATTGCGTTTGGCACGTAGTATTGCTAGAAATTCTCCTTGAAGCGCGCACTCTTTCTGTTCAGGAGTGTGGTTCGCTAATTTCTTTGACGCTTCCTGAAAGTTTAACCTCTTCAAGTCTTGACCTGATCTCTATGTTGTAAATTCGCCCGACGTCTTCTCGTGTGATTATGCCAATCAGCTTCATGCTGCCCCTTTGCTCAATAACTGGCAGACGTCCGATCTGATTACTAGTCATCTTGTCAAAAGCCGTGTAAAGACTCTCATCAGGAAACGCCGTGACAAGCTCTTTCGTCATTACGGAGCTTACCATAGTCGTTGCTCTCTGGTCTGGATGAATCTGAAGAATATCCGTAAGCGTAACCATACCCACAAGTCTGCCGTTATCATCCAAGACTGGCACACCTTTTATTCCGTTCTTTGCCATTATCTCAGCGACCTCTGAAAGCAGTGAGTTGGGGGTGGTTGTGATGACCTTTTTGGTCATTGCGTCTTTGACGAAGAGCTTCTGCATTAGGGGGATGGAGTATTCACCCTGGTGGGCTGGCGACTCGGCCCTTGATTGAACCTGGCTTCTATAGATCGTGTTCCTTCCTGTGATTACGTAGGCAATGGCGGTGGCTATCATTGAGGGAACCAACAGAGTTAATCCTCCGGTCATTTCGCTAACCATGAGTATGACGGCAACAGGCACCTTGCCCACGCCTCCGAAAAATGACATCATCCCCACTATCACGAATGCGGCCAGGCTCGGACCGAAATTTGGCAAAACTCCGTCGAGGAACATCCAGAGGACTGTTCCCAGCAAGCCGCCTATCACCAAAGCTGGTGCGAAGACTCCTCCGCTTCCTCCTGAGCCTATTGAAAGAGACGTGGCAACTATTTTGGCTACGATAATAATTGGAATCAAGGTGAGCGGGAGCAAGGCAAAGTTGCCGTTCATTGCTATCTGCAGCCAACCGTAGCCCATACCGAGCACCTGCGGGAGAAACATTCCAATAACACCCACTAAAAATCCTCCTAGAGCCGGCTTCAAGAAGCTCGGTATCCCTAGACGCTGAAAAAGGGTCCGTGTGCCGTAGAACCCTCTGACGTACACGATGCCAACTAAACCGCAGATTATGCCCAAGACAGCGTATAGTGGCAGATCAAGCGGGTCGCTGAAGGCACGTAGATTCATGTAGCCAAATATGGGCGTCCATCCAGCAAATGATGCGAATATACTGTATCCCACGGTCGAAGCTATGAAAGCTGGCAGCAATGTCTCCACCTCAAAGTCTCCCATGTAAAGAATCTCAGCGCTCATTAGGGCCCCTCCAAACGGCGCCTTGAAGATGGAGCCTATCCCTGAACCTATGCCGACTGCAACTGCGATTCTTCTGTCGTGTAAGCTAAGATGAAGTCTCCTGCTCAGGAAGGAACCGAAGCCTGCCCCTATCTGCGCTGTCGGACCTTCCCTGCCTGCACTTCCGCCAGACCCGATCGTTAACGCCGAGGCCAGAAGCTTAACGAAAGGTATTCTGGATCGAATCTCACCCTTTTTATTGTGAAAAGCGTCTATTGCCGCGTCAGTTCCGTGGCCCTCGGCTTCTGGTGCAAAGCCGTAGACGAGTATACCACAGACGAGCCCTCCAAGAGTAGTTATCAACGGAATCAAGTAGAGACGGGGCGAGACTGATCCTAAGCTTCCGCCTTCTCCGACTGGCGAAGGAGGAAAAAACCCAGTAACGCCGCCGAGTAGGATCGTGCTTGTGAGGCTAATTGCTTCATAGAAAAGAATACTCCCTATTCCGCTGACCGCACCTATCAAAAGAGCGATCGGAACCCATTTTCTAAGATAACCAAGCTCGTGAGAAGCTCTGGGGGACTTCACTTGTTCTTATCCTTCTCGAATATCCACTGCACAGTGAGGTCGGATATAAACGGCACGCACGCGCGCTACGAAAATATCTAAGTGGTCTAAATACATGGATGAGATCGGTTATCCTTGCGCGCGCGTTTAACGCGTTTATTCATATCGAAGCAAGTAGAGAGGCTTTGCGGCTTCCTTCTTATTCGTTTCCAAATTGAGAATGCTATTGCGTCGGTTCTCGTCACGTGAGTTCAGTCTTGGCACGCGTGCTCTTTTCCCGTTTGTTCTTTCTTTTGTCGCGTTCGCTTCTTCCGATGGTCCAGTTCTGTTTTCATTCCAAACCATCTGTACTGATCCTCCTGAGAACTCCGCACCCTTGACTGTATAGCGTATTCGATATAAATATTTCTATTTGACTATGAAGGCTCTCAGCGCGCGCCTCTCGACCAGTCTTTTGAAAGAACCAATCTTCGCCCGCTCCGCAAAGTATTCAATAAGACATACAAATGCCTAGAACAAAACCAGTCTTTCATGCGCGCTTATCAACGTTGACCGTGTTTCGGTTTCTTTGTCTTTGGAAAGTCTTGCTTTAGATATGGACAGGCTTTGTCTTCTAAACGATCATAGTATCCTACTTCCCAGTGAGCGGAACTGATCAAGCCATATTCGGTGCATCCGAGCATCCAAGATACTAGGTGAGCCATCTCAACTCTTTCAGCAGAATTGAAGTAGCCCTCTCTGATCATCTCAACTGCTATTCTGCTCAGTCTGCTGAGAAAGCGGCAGAGGGCAGTGAATTTTTCAGGACCAGACTCGGCGATTCTTTTGTCAGGCTGCCAAGCGACATATTTCGCAAGTGGATTTTCTGCAATTGGGTCAACAGCAAACCTGTCTTTGGACAACACGGTTCCGAGCTTGAAAGCGACCTTGCTCTTGACAACCCGCACGTGTTGGGATTCCAGCAGCATACGAATGCTCAACACGACATCATCGTCTATTCTGTCTCTGATTAGGAAGTGCAGATCTCTTACACCCTCAACGTCTTTCACGAAATCGTATAAACCTAGGAGTATGTTTCCAGTCTTGTCTGCCTTGCACCGCAGAACAGCGACACTCCAATTATCAACCGACATTATATCACTCACACGAGTTTATCTTCCGGTTTTTTCACGTGTTACAAAGACGACCGGTTCTTATGGTCCTTGTTTGGCTTTTCTTCTTTCTTTCTTGCGCGCTCTTTCCCTGCGCTTCTTCTTTTTATTCCTTTTCTTGAATGGCATTTTTCCTCACTCTATACAAGGCAGGACTACTAAAAAGGATTACGTATTGCCTATAACAATAGCCAATGACAAATATTAAAGCTCAACAAGACCCCGCTATGACCTCGTCCAAGGCGCTGAGCGCGCGCGAGTGTAACGGTGAAGATCGACGGATGAGGTTTGACGCGCGCGCTGACAGAGTAACTTTGACATCATTGCGACAGCCAACATCGTGCACTTCTGTCTTTGGTAGCCTGTTAAGTTCATTCATGGCAATGATGTCGGTAGCGCGCGTGTCAGTATAACTAATTTACTATTACTATCGCCAATACGACAAACTTATAAGCAATCTTGTGCATAATACGCGTTGGCGCGTTTTTGTTCAGCGCCAAGGGAAGGACTGTGACCCTTTCATACACTTTGCGTTTCCTCAGAAGAGCTAAAGTAGAGCGATATTGCTACATTCCTCCACCCTTTCCTTCCCTCCCATTGGCGCGAGCGAACACCATCAGCGTGGACATCAAAAAGGCTGAATCTCTATGATGATTTTCTTCACTGCTAATTCACAGATCTTTCTAATTCCCCTCTTGCCACTTTCATAGCTGACTTTTATCAGGTTTGTTTCGTGTAGTCTACGAACTTGTTCGCTGACATATGGTTGGCTTAGCTCAAGTCGCTGGGCTATCGTCGAAATGTCCAGATGTTCTTTTGAGAGTAACTGCAATACTCGCAGACTCGTCGAGTTTAACGCGTCAGCAACCTTTAGGGCAGCTTCACCCGAAACAACAATCTCCGCAGACATTACGAACAGCTCTGTTTACCGTATGAACTTCTTCAGCGTTTATAATGCTTGTGGGGTTTCCGATTAATATAACTATGCAGATATGCTTATTGGAGACATTTAGGACTGTATTCAATATAGCAAAATAAGAGTATTTATAAGCAATTGTTTATATTCATTTGAGTCGTGTTATAAGAACAATACGAAAACTGAGGAGATGCAGAAGCATGCCGAGCAAACAAAAAAAGAAGAAAGCACTTCCAAAAAAGTACACGAAAAACAAGAAGTAACTCAACGAACCCAGACGTAATAACGCGTTATGCATTCGGGTTGCGCGCGCTAATGGCAAACTTGCAGGAAGGATATGAAGAAAAGTGGCGTTAGACCTCGTTCTGAGAGCTATTGTGACCATTTGCATTTTGGTTTTCTCAGCGAAGGTTCTGGGCGAGGTTTTCGCAAAAACAAAAATCCCCTCAGTGCTGGGTGAACTTTTCGCGGGAATCCTTCTTGGGCCTTACGCCTTCGGTGCAGTCATAGCGATAGGCGGCTCACCTGTAATCGAGCTAAACGAGATTGTCCGAGCGTTTGGAGAAATAGGCGGTATACTCATATTGTTCGTCGCCGGTTTGGAGATGACTCTCACTGACTTTAGACGTGTTGGCGCATCTGGGTTCACCATAGGAACAGCAGGTGTCGTTTTCCCCTTCATTATGGGCTATGTTTTCTCCCTGCTTTTGGGCTTTAGCATGGGTGCAAGTCTTGTGATTGCCGCGGCTTTGGTGGCCACGAGTATTTCCATAACTTCACTGGTGTTGCAGGAACTCAAGCAGTCGCGAACAGTGGAGTCTAAGACAATGGTGAGTGCCGCAGTGGTTGACGACGTGTTAGGACTAGCAATTCTAGGCGTCATAGTTTCTTTCATATCAACTTCCGCGCCAATAAACCCGATAAACGTAGTTATCGTGATATTGGAGTCTCTTGCTTTATGGTTTGCCTTGGTGGTTTCCGCTTCAGTCATTCTGCCACGACTAATTAACTTAGCTTCTCGGGGGAAATCAGAGGAGACAGTCGAAGCTGCAGCCACGGCCTCGTGCTTCGGAGCTGCTGCCCTAGCCGCCTACATTGGGCTGTCACCGATCGTTGGCGCTTTTGCTGCGGGGATGGCGGTGGCAAGTTCTAAGGCGATTGAGAGGATTCGCGAATATGCCAAGAAAATAAGCACAATATTCTCCCCTGTTTTTTTTGCGCTAGCGGGCGCAGCCTTCAATTACCGAAGCTTCATAACTTCCGATCTGTTCTTCTACGTTTTCTTCATAGGGCTCGTTGCTATCGCCATACTGAGCAAGCTAGTCGGATGCGGTCTTCCAGCTTTCTTCTTCCTCAAAGACAAAAACAAAGCGATCAAAGTCGGCATAGGCATGATTTCCCGAGGCGAAGTGGGACTGATAATCGCAGGAATAGCCATCACCTCAGACGTTATAACCCAAGGCACCTACACCGCGATCATAGGCATGATTATGATAACCACCATTTTGACGCCAATATGGTTGAAAAGAGCCTACGACAAGTCTTCGGTTGAGCGTGAAATGCATTCGTTACCAACTGACAATCTTACAGAAACTTCTAAGGCCTGGTGCGCACTACACACGTATTCAAAGTGCACCAATTTGATTCTGTTTACAGCTCAAAAACCACTTTGTGTAGGCCTACGCCGCGATCATAACAGGCTTAACAAATTCAATCCCGCCAACGACGTGCCCGCCTTGTAACTGAAACAGATATATAACAACCATTCACTCTGAAACAGTCTGACCAAAGAGCCAGTGCATACATTGAAAATCAAACTCGAATACCTCGGCCACGTAACAAACATGACAGGCAACGCAAGAACAGAAGAAATCACCATCAAGAACGACTCGTCAGTTGTTGATCTTCTCAACACCCTCACCTTGAGGTACGGTGAACCATTCAAGAAGGCAGTCTACGAACCCGGCCTCCCAGACCTAAAATCAAATTACGTCGCAACCGTCAACGGCCAACTGCTAAACCAGCTCAACGGCATTAACACTAAACTCAAAGACGGAGACCATTTCATTATAATGCCTGTCGTCAGCGGCGGCTAAGCCAAAAAAGAGCAAAGCATTTTAACAAAGATCACGAACTTAACCATTCTTCCATTAACGGTGAAACAACAATGAAAAGAATCGAAGCACTTAGAGAACAAGCCTTCAACAAGAGAAACTTCGATGCGTACCTCGTAACCAACGAGCACAATCTCCTTTACCTCACAGGCACGCCGGGCGCAGCATGTCTGCTCATACCGAAAAAAGGCCAAAACACCATCTATGTCTACGGCGTCAACTACGACCAAACCAAAGCAGAAGCAAAAGACTGCACGGTCGAACTCATCAAACGAGGCGAAAAACTAACCGACAAAATAGCCCCAGCATTCAAAAACCTAAACATCAAGAAACTCGCTACGGACACCCTCTACTACGAAATCTACCGCCTCTTTGCAAAAGCCCTCAGAGGCAAAGCAAAACTGAAAATGCAAGCCCGACTCATATCGGAACTCCGCAAAGTAAAAGACGCAGAAGAGCTGGCAAAAATGCGAAAAGCCGGAGAAATAACCGTAGCAGGCATGAAAGCAGCCTTCGAAACCATAAAACCAGGCGTCACCGAAATCGAAGTCGCAGCCGAAATCGAGTACGCAATGCGCAAGAACAAGGGCTATGGAACAGCCTTCGAAACCATCGTTGCTTCAGGCACGCGATCGGCATACCCACATGGGGGATGCGCCGACAGACCAATCCACAAAGGTGACCTTGTCGTCGTCGACATAGGCGCAATCTACGAGTACTACCGCTCAGACATGACAAGAACCTTCGCTGCTGGTGGCTCAACACAAAAACAGAAAAAACTCTACGAAATTGTGAAAAACGCCCAAGAAAAAGCATACCACGCGATCAAAGCCAGAGCGAAAGGAAAAGACATAGACCAAGTAGCCCGCAAAATAATCGAAGACGCCGGCTACGGCGAAAACTTCAACCACGGCCTAGGACACGGCGTCGGCCTAGAAATTCATGAACAACCAAACTTGAGTTCGATAAGCAAAGACAAACTTGCGGAAGGAAACGTCGTCACTGATGAACCTGGCATATACTTCCCAGGATGGGGAGGAATCCGCATAGAAGACACTGTGCTCGTCAAAAAACGCGCTTCAGAAAAGTTCACAGACGGCTTCTACAGCCTAGAAACCGCAAAATAACGCCAAACCGTTTTTCATTTGTTCTGTGAACTCTTTTCCCTGCCTATCACGTTCCTTACGTGCTTGGTCCTGCTGAAATCCTCCAGATCTTCATCCAACAACAACTCTTGAATGTACCTCACTTGCCTCTCCGCAGATGGGATAATGATCCTTTCTAAAGCATTGACCTTCCTGTTTATCCTCAACAGTTCGTTAGCTATCCTCTCAATCGCGGTCTCAACCTGAGCGATAAACAGAAGTTCACTCATCAAATCCCCAAGCTTCTCCGCGACACTGTACAGCTCCATTTCCTCGATAGAATCGATCCGAGGTCTCTCAGTAACCTTAAGCTTAGGCACAACAACGCCCATGACGGAAACAGGTCTAACATCAATCTTGATTTTTGAAATGGGCAGGGCAGAAGAAGCCACGTGTTCGAGACCGAGACTCGCCGTTGCTTCCTTGAAGGCATCATAGATTTCTGCAAGCCGCGCCTCCAACATTTCTCGTTTTCCCAGCTGTTTGATGAGGTTGTTAAGCTCCCCTACCAAACGGTCTCTCTTCACCTTCAGGATGTTCTTTCCGTCCTGGATCAGTTTGAGATTGCCCCTGAGCCTTATGAGGGCGCCCCTGGTCGCGGTGACTCTGCCCGTGAGCGACATTCCTTCATCATCACTTTCTGTGTTTCGGATGATACTTCTCGAGGAATTCCTCGCTTATCCTGACCAATTCATCCTCCGGAAGAATAGAGAGCGCTTCCCATGCAATATCCAAGGTTCTTTGGACGCTCCTGTTCTCGTACTCACTTTGGCTGACGAATTGCCTATCAAAAGCCTCAGCGAACTTGAGGAAAGCTTCGCTCACGCTCGCTCAGCTCCATCTCACCGACAATCCGCGCCAGCTGCCTAGCTTTCACGCCCTGAGCGTAACTATCATACAACTGGTCAGAAACGTCATGATGATCCTCCCTGGTCTTTGTGCCGCCCACGCCTTTCCTCATAAGCCTACTCAGCGACGGCAAAACGTTAATCGGCGGATAGATCCCTCGAGAGTTCAAATCTCTGTCGAGGAAAATCTGTCCTTCAGTTATGTAACCGGTCAGGTCAGGGATTGGATGGTGAAAATCTCCCCCGGGCATCGTCAGGACAGGCATCTGAGTCAAAGATCCCTTCTTTCCCTCGATGATTCCTGCTCTTTCAAATATAGAGGCAAGATCACTGTACAGATAACCTGGGTAACCAGCCCTTCCAGGAACTTCTTCCCTTGCCGAGCTGAGTTCTCTCAAAGCCTCAGCATAGTTCGTCATGTCGCTAAGGATCGCTAGAACGTGATAGCCCAGATCGAACGCCAAGTGCTCCGCGGCCGTCAGAGCGATTCTCGGCGTGAACAGCCTTTCAACCGCGGGGTCGTCAGCAAGGTTCAGGACCAAAACGGATCTTTCGAGGGTTCCTGACTTCTTGAGTTCATCAACGAAAAACCTAACCTCATCGTTCTTGAGGCCCATAGCCGCAAAAACCACCGCGAAATTAGTCTTCTCGCCAAGGACGGTTGCCTGCCTCAATACTTGTGCGAGTAGTCTGTTGTGGGGCAACCCGCTCTCCGAGAAAATAGGAAGTTTTTGTCCTCTGACAAGAGACATCATTCCGTCTATCGCAGATACACCCGTCTGAATGAATTCGCTCGGATACAATCTGGCTTTCGGGTTGATAGGAGCACCGTTGATGTCCTTCAATTCACTCGAGAAGATCGGTGGCAACCCATCAATGGGGTCAAACTTTCCGTTAAACACGCGTCCAAGAATCTCTGCGGAAACAGGAATCTGGAACGCGGATCCCCTGAAACTGACGACGCTGTCGATCTGAAGCCCTGTCGGGTCTCCGAAAACTTGTATTACCGCCAGATCCTTGCTGACTTCAAGAACTCTCCCCATCCGTTCTATTCCAGTGGAGCCGCGAATCTCAACAATCTCGTCGTAGCCCACGTCGGCGGCGCCTTCAAGGAACAACAAAGGACCCTTGATCTCCCTAACACCCCTGTACTGCTTCCCATGTAAGGTCTCAATTGATTCTGACATTCAACTAGGCCTCCGTCATTTCTCCTCGACCACGTAACGTCTGCCAATGGCTGCCAGCTGTTCATCGGCTTCTCTCTTCACCCTCAAGATTTCCTCTTCTGCTCTTTCAGACTCCTTGATCCTCTTTATCTGCGATATCGCGGGCAAGTCAACGATTTCCCTCATCGGGACCTGTTTCTTTACTAGAGCCTCTGCGTTCTGATAGAAGCTGAGAATCAGGTCCAACAGGAGTATCTGATTAGGTGGAGAATAATAGGAATCAATGCCATACGCACTCTGTCGGAGAAAGCCTTCAGTGATCATTCCAGTTATGAGAAGTATGAGCCTCTGCTCATCTGGCAAAGCGCTCTCACCGATTATCTGTGCAATCGATTCCACCTCGGCTGACTCGCTCAGCAGCTTGAGTGCAAGGCCTCTGAGCTGAACAAAGCTGCGCAGCTCTGCCCCCCAAAGTTTCGATAATCTATCGATTTCTTTATTGTAGACGCGAGCCCAACCTTCCTCAAGCTCAGGCACGTACAGACTGTAGCTCTTCAACCAATTTATCGCGGGAAAATGTCTTCTGTAAGCCAACTCCTCATCGAGCGCCCAAAAAACCCCCGTAAACCTCAAGAGTGTCAATGGTAACAGGTTCATTGAAGTCCCCGCCCGGCGGCGAAACCGCCCCGATCACCGTGACTGAACCTTCCCGACGAGGCTTTCCTATCGTTTCAACCATGCCTGCTCGCTCATAGAATTCTGCAATCCTATCCGGCAAATACGCTGGATAACCTTTCTCCGACGGCATCTCTTCGAGCCTACTCGAAATCTCCCTCAGCGCCTCTGCCCAACGACTAGTGGAATCTGCCAGCAATGCAACGTTCAACCCCATGTCCCTGTAGTATTCGCCGATCGTTATCCCAAGATAGATACTCGCCTCTCTTGCCGCGACAGGCATGTTGCTGGTGTTGGCAATGATGATCGTTCGCTCCATCAAAGGAAGCCCAAGCTTAGGATCCATCAAAGTCGGAAAATCTCTCACCACATCACATATTTCGTTCCCTCTTTCTCCACACCCGATGTAAACTATCACGTCAGCGTCGCTCCACCTGGCCAACTGCTGGAGCACGACTGTCTTTCCAGTGCCAAACCCACCGGGAATACAGGCTGAGCCGCCTTTTGCGATCGGAAAAATCGCATCAATGACTCGTTGACCGGTGATCAGGGGCTGGTTGATCGCCAATCTTCGACTTGAGGGCCTAGGAGTTCTTATAGGCCAGTCTTGCTTCAAGGAGACTTCAATTTTCTTCCCGTCGTCTTGAAGCGTAATGGGCGAGTCTTCTACCGTGAAATCGCCTTCGAGTATGTCTGCTACTTTCCCGCGCACGCCAGGGGGGGTCATAATTTTGAGGGTCAGCATTCTCGTTTCTTTGACTTCACCTAGAACGTCGCCTTCTTCAACTGAGTCTCCTACTGCTCGTGTGGGTTTAAAATGCCATTTCTTTTGCCTATCAAGCATGTTGATTTTGAGCCCTCTCGAAAGAAACGGTCCTGTTACCTTCAGAATTGATTCAAGAGGCCGTCCAATACCGTCTAGAACGTTGGTCAACAAACCTGGCCCCAATTCTGCAACAAGTCTGTGTCCTGTTGCCACGACCTCTTCACCAGGCTTGATGCCGCTTGTTTGTTCGTAAACTTGAATCGTGAATAGGTCCTCGTTCAGTCGTATCACCTCTCCGATGAGGCCTTCTTTGCCGACTTCTATCATTTCGCCCATGCGCACGTCTTTGATTCCTGTCGCGACGATGACTGAGCCGATGATTCTCTTTATCTCGCCCTTCCTCAATCTTCGGCACCTTCAAACAGCACTTCGTAGATCTTTTGACCGGATTCTTTTCGAAACTCGTCCGTTCTCGCCTCGAGGGTATTGTTGAAAATCTGTTTCTTATCCATAGTTCGAACCATTGCTCCTCCAAGAGTGTCTATCGTTTCCTTTCCAATTCTCAGTTTTACTTGTTGATGCTTCAAAGATGAAACCCTGTTCTTCAGCTGTTCAAGGCTTTTGCTCACAGATTCTTTGTCTCGAGAGTTGGTGACAATTTCGAACTCGTTGCCACTCAGTTTTGTTGCTGCCTCAGCGATCAGTCTGTTCAAACTTTCAGAATATCTCGCATCGTCCTTGACGGTCTTGTGGAGATACTCCTCGAATTCCGCCATTGTCTCTTCAAAAAGCCGAAACCTGGCGTTCAAGATCTTGTTTCTGCCACCGGTCTTTGCTTGCGCCAGGTCTCGCTCTCCCTTTTCCTCCACGGCTCTAGACTTCTCTTCCATCTTTTGGTTTCTGGTTTTTTCAGCTTTTTCCTTCGCTTCTCCGAGTATCTTCTCAGCTTTGCTTCTGGCTTCCTCGACTATCTCTTTTGCTTCCATTTCGTGGAGAAACCGCACTTGAGCTCTCAGGTTTTCCATGATTGTTTACTCTCCGAGAACCGAGTTAGCGATGAAGGCAATCGCTTTCTTCTTGTTCTTGTTAGCAAGTTTGGTCAGGTTCTTGATTTTTTCGTCTGTCGATTCTTCGATCGTTCGCTTTTCCTCTTCGATTTGGAGTTTTCTCTCCTTGAAGAAAGCGTCGTAGTCTTGCTCCTCTGCTTCTTTCAAAATTCTCTTTGCGTCCTCTTCCGCTTTCTCAATCGTTCTCACTGCCTCTTCACGCCCCTTGACGAGCTTCTGCTCAGCTTCTTTTTCCAGTCGAACCAGATCCTCTACTTCTTCAAACGACAATTCAGTCACCAAACTTCAGCTTTATGCCTAGACTCTGGCTGACGAGTTGTTTCAGTTGATCTTCTCTCTCACCGAGGCTCCCACTTGGCCCAGGAATGACGATGAAAACAGGATACAGCCTATGTGTTGCCAGGAGGTTGTTTCTCAGCTCCGTCAGCCGGAGCGCCACGCTCTGGGTTACTATCATCATTCTGTACCGGTCCTCGGCGACCAGTTCCTGGACCTTCTGAGCGGCCATTTCATCGTTTCCTTCTTCGATCACGTCGACTCCCGCGAACCTGAACAAGTTGGTCAAGAACTTGTCGCCGACCAGAACTATATCGTTCATACGCCTTTCACTGTGAAGTGAAGTGTTGTGCCTCTACATTTTATAGCTTTTTGACGCTCTCGCTCTTTCGCTAACGAGGGTCGCGCTTTTCAATCGCGCGCTACGAAACGATTCCGTAGTGTCAAATGAATTCCGGTCGTGACTTTACCAGGAAGACCAGACTCAACGTGGAAAGGACAAGTGCAGCGCGGCGCGCGCTAAATCATGAACGGAATCCCTGTTGATAACTGGGGATTCCAGACGAAAAACAAGGCAGACCGTTAGCCAAAAGCACTTTTCTGCCACTTTTTTGTCAATGGAATTCAAAATTCGGAGAAAAATTTAAAAGCAAGTTATGTGCGCATTAGGAAGCTGAATGAGGGAAATGGTGGAAGTAATTTTAACTCCCTTCTCTCCTTTCTCCCCTCGAGAATAATCTACCATTCTCCCTCATTACCAATTCTAGCCGCCAAGTGCACTTATAGCTTATGGAACAATGTTCTAGTCGCCGGAATAGTCACGTCGGAACATAACGCTCTGCGATTTCAGGAAAGAGTAAATGCGGTTCACCAACAAATATGGAAGTCACAAACCGATATCGCTGGTTGTTGGTTGAAAATGGCCAAAGTCCTAATTGTCTATGATTCGAGGTCGGGCAACACCCAAAAGATGGCTCTGGAAATAGCCGAAGGAGCCAAAACCGTGAAACATGTCGATGTGATCGTTAAGAAGGTTGGTCAAACGACTCTTGATGACCTTGTTGGTGCTGACGGAATCATCATCGGCTCCCCAACGTATTATGGGTTGATGTCGGGGAAACTCAAGGCCCTGATCGACGAGTCGGTGAAGATTCACGGAAAACTGGATGGTAAGGTCGGCGCAGCGTTTACGAGTTCCGGCGGAGTCGCGTCTGGGGCCGAGACCACTTTGCTATCGATCGTACAGGCGATGTTGGTTCACGGTATGATTATTCAAGGAAGGTCTGACGACAAGCACTATGGCACCGCCGCGGTAGGTCAGCCAAACGACGATGACATCAAATCGTGCAGAGATCTTGGAAGAAGAGTTTCGAACCTAGCTGCAAAATTGGAGACGAAATGAAAGAGAGCGTTATTTTTTCCAGTATTGTAAAGCAACCGAAACGACTTCTAGCGCGCCTGCGTGTCTTTGAATAAGAAGACATGCGAGGTATAGCAGAAGATTCTTCCAGAAAGCAATATCAGCATGAACGACCTTAGGAATGTTCGGAGAAGGAGTCATTGCATAATACCAACTGTCTTGTTAAGGCGATGGCCTTTTGAAATTCAAACCAAAGACGAATGCAGTGGTTCTTCTAGTCATTCTTTGTTTGACGATTTCGATAATTTCCTCCCCGAAGCGCGCGCGTGCTTCGCAAAGCACCCCCACGCTTGCCGATTACCTCAACTCTTGGATCAATAACACGACTTTTGACGACAGCCCCCTGGCGACGCAATGGGGAATGGTATTCGGCAACAAACAAATGTCAAGCTATGACATTGCTGCGCAAGATGCCGCTGATGCTCAGCGGTGGACGGACGTTTTTCTAATCAAACGGTCCGCTGAAATCTCTGGCTACGGTTCTCCAGTCTTAGACTCTGCGGTAATAACGGCACTCCAGAATTGCCCGAAGGCTGGTGCATTACCTGTCACCTACGGAAACGGGTGGCTCGTGTACGATGGGTTCGCGCTGTGGGCTCCGAAATGGGCAGGAGAACTTGGAGTGGCAGGATGGAATGCCACTGAAATGTTCAATCAACTCAAGTATTTCGTCGATCTGTACGGTGGAGGTTTCCTCGTTGCGTATGAGAACTATGCGATTTCCACCAATCAGGCAAACACACGCTACTATGACGAGCAAGCTGAAACTCTACGAGCTTTCGTTATACTTGCGAGGCAAGGCGTTCAAGGTGCGATGGCCTACGCTGACAAGATATGGAACCACCTGAACTCCGATGGCTGGTGGACTGGACAATGGTACTGGTACCGTCCTAGCTTGCAAGAGTTTGAATGTGAAATGGGAGGGTTCGCAATGGTAATCTCTGACTATCTGGGCTACGTTCATCCCAACGTAATTAGCGATCTCGAGTCAAAGCTTCTGGCTCATGGTTGGGACAGCCCTTGCTGGCAGAACAACGGATCCAGGTACGTGATCAACCATGCAAATTTTCCGAACGGTGCAGTTGTTACGGCTGAAATGCGCCCCGGGGAGACTCTTGCTGTGTGGAGAGCCCTTCAGTCGGTTTATCCAAGCATGCCTGTAGAGGATCAAGAAACCATCACCAACATGCTTTCTGGTTCAGCATGGTACAACGCCATAACCAGTGGAGCTTATGACAATGGCACAGCGCGAAGAGTGACTGGAGCGGCCGTCATGTTTCTAATGGGCATTATACCAGAAACAGGAAGCCTCAACCTAGGATACCGTGAAGAAGGCTACGTTACCAACACCGAGATTATCAAAAGCAACAACCTTGCGTTTGACTACGATGGTCGACGGATTCGCATATCACTCTTTGCCGGAAGCCTAGGCTTCAATTTCGGAACCACCCCCGTTTCCTACAGTTTTAACGAAACAGGAATCTATGATGTGTACTTTTCAAGCGACTGGAACACAGTGAAGGAGGCCAATTACTTGGGCTTGGATAACGATACCATACTGACACCCCCCAAGGCGGTCTTCACCTACGAACCGCTCAACTTCTATGTCAACATGACGGTGACTTTCAACGCCACGTCGTCGAAGCCTGGCTGGAACGGCACGGCTCAGTCGCCGATTATAGACTATCGATGGGATTTTGGAGACGGAAACATTACTGAGGGAGATTATCCAACGATAACACATGATTACACGACGCTCGGAAAGAAAATGGTAGGATTGACAGTGGCTGACGCCGCCGGATATACGGGTTACACTCAGCAAACAGTTGAAGCGCGCGCGACCTACCTCATCGATTTGAACGGCGATGGCATTTTTGATATCTACGACGCCGTGTTGTTTGCAGGTGCATTCCACTCAGTCCTTGGCAGCTCAAACTGGAATCCTAGGGCAGACTTAAACGGCGATGGCGCCGTCGACCTTTACGACGCTGTAATCTTGGCAAGCTACCTAAAAGGAAGCCACCCATAGTTTTTGAACTAGAGTCAATATGCTTGCCAAAATTCCCTTCATGGTGAAGGGAACTAATCAACAAGCTTGCGGCATTGCGGCGTCGTTGAGAACGCGCTACAAGAATGAAAACATTTGAATAAATCTCTTCCAAGCCTGCCAGTTCCTTGCCTATTTTTGATCTGAATTCCAGGTTCATAAACCTCATCAATGCAGGATGAACAGAATCTCAAGATGTAACGAGTTGACTTGTTTGAGGCACTTAGCGTTCTATTACGCGGTTGGTTTCGTGATCTTGGGTTGTCTATTGCTGGTCGCGCTTTCTTCAACGCTCGTTGGAGTGGTGCTGGGTGGCTTTGACCCGTATGCTGTCACCAGCTTAGCTGCGGCGATGTTCTTGCCTTTCGTGATCGGGGCGCTTTCGTGGCGCGGCTGGAAAGAAGTGCAAAAGAGGCAGACGCAGGAATTAGCGCATAAACCTCTTGTTGGAGTAGAAGAACAGGAAACGATCGAACAGAATTCAGGCACTCGTCAAAATCGACCAGCCGAAGCGTAATAGTGCGCGCTAATACCACGCGGTTCATTCCGACGATAACGCTATTTGGCCAACGCGCGCTAGAAACGGGGCGTCCGCAACCTATTTAAGAATCATGGTTATCACCACGTCGATGGTTTGGTGCGCAAATTATGAAAAGTGAGATACGATTGATTTTGGGTGTTGTTCTTCTCGCCGTTTTCATTTCAGCGCTTTGCACTCCGTTCGGCGCCGCCGCCGCGACAGGATGGAGCCAGACGTACGGTGGTTCCGGGGACGACGAGGCGTATTCTGTGGTTCAGACTGGCGACGGAGGCTACGCTTTAGCGGGGTACACGAACTCCAGCGGCGCAGGTAGCTACGATTTCTGGTTAATCAAGACCAACTCTTCGGGAGACATGCAGTGGAACCAGAACCTACGGAGGCTCAGGTGACGATGAAGCCTATTCAGTCGTCCAAAGCAACGACACGGGATACGCGATAGCTGGGAACACGAATTCTTACGGTGCCGGTGAAACCGACGCTTGGCTGGTCAAAACAGACTCTTCTGGAAACATGCAGTGGAGCCAAACCTACGGGGGAAGAGCACAAGACGGAGTATACTCCGTAATCCAAACGAGCGACGGGGGCTACGCTTTAGCAGGGTACACTGATTCCTTCGGAGCAGGCGACTTCGACTTCTGGCTCGTCAAGACCAACTCTTCTGGAAGCATGATGTGGAATCAGACTTACGGAGGCCAAGGGGATGATGAAGCTGGCTGTCTGATTCAAACAAGCGACGGAGGCTACGCGTTGGCGGGGTACACGAACTCTTTCGGCGCTGGCAGCTATGACTTCTGGTTAGTCAAGACAGACACTTCTGGAAACATGCAGTGGAACCAGACCTACGGCGGCTCAGGAGATGATGAAGCTAGCTGCGTGATTCAAACCAGCGACGGCTATGCTCTAGCCGGGTTCACCAACTCTACTGGAGCAGGCGACTACGATTTCTGGCTGGTCAGGACCAACTCCCTTGGAACATCGCAGTGGAGCCAAACCTACGGAGGAGGATACGACGAAATAGCAAATGCGCTAGTTCAAACTAGCGACGGAGGCTACGCATTGGGAGGCTTGACAGGTTCCTACGGTGCCGGCGACGTCGATTATTGGCTCGTCAAGACCACATCTTCCGGAAGCATGCAGTGGAGCCAAACCTACGGAGGCTCAGATGACGATGAAGCGTATGCCCTGGTCCTGACAAGCGACGGAGGCTACGCGTTAGCCGGATTCACAGCTTCCTACGGCGCTGGCAGCTATGACGCGTTTCTAGTTAAGACCGACTCCTCAGGAAACAGTGTGATGCCACCGTCATCACCATTCTCTATCTCATATTCCACGATATTGATGGTGTTGATTATAGTGATCATAATAATAGCGGTGGTAGTAGTCATAGTCCGCCGCAGGCGTCCCAGATCCGACACGAGCAGTGGTCAACAGTATCCACCTCCAAGTCCTGAAGTGAAACCGCCGTAAGAGCGCGCGCTTGACAACAGGTTCTCTAATAGCGCTAAACTTCTCTCCACCGTGCCTTGGTTTTTGCAACCATAAAGAGTATGACTGTTACAGCTATCAGGACACTCCAATCGAGAACTATCGTCGCAAGTGGTAGTGACAGATATCCAGCAGCATTCTGGGCTAACTCTGCTGCGTACGTGGTAGGGGAGAGGTAGGCCAAGTACCTGAACGGAATCGGGATGTAGGTGATGGGATAGTAAACAGGCGGTATCGTTGAGAAAAGCGTCGAAAGAAGCCGTGTGAACGCAAAGCTCTGGACTATGTCACTGGAAAACGTTGAGAGCGTGTAGCCAACAGCCATTGAAGCAAAAAACATGAGGAGAAGCACTGCGATGAACTCTAGGACTCCAAAGACGCTCAGTGCCAGAAAGTAGTGCGCTAGCAGGGCGAGTACGGTTAGCGCGGGAATGGAGTAGACGATCTCTGAGATGGCGATTCCAATCATGTAGGTCAGCCAAGTGGTTGGAGAACTTACCACCATGTCTTGGAGCTTGAAATCGTTCTTCAGGTGCGAAAGGTCGGCTTGTAGGGACATGCCGCTCGAGAACATGCTCATTATGAACCCGCCTTCCACGGCCTCTCCTATGAGGCTACCGCGGCTTACGAACACTATGAGGACTAGGAAGGAGAGGGGGGACAGAACCGTGTTGATGAGGACAATCGGGTAGTTCCTCATTTCATATAGGGCGTTGACGAGTATCGCGGCCAGAATCTGGCTGAACCTACTCCTCTTCTGCATCGCGCTCTTCTTGGATGCCGACTCCTTTGCCTCCTTCTCGATTCACAAGATAGAAGAATATGTCGTCCAGCGACACCGGATTGATGGTAAACTTGAACCCGCCCTTGGAGAGTTCTCTTGAAATTCTGAAGGCCTCTTCTTCCGTCGTGAGTATTCTGATATAGCCATCCCTCCCAGTTACTATCTCGCCCTTCAGAAGCGTGAGAAAATTAGGCGCTGGTTTTGAGAGCAGCTTCATGCTGTAGTTGTAATTTATGCTTTGTCTCAGTTCCTCGAGGGTTCCGATGCGGATTAGTTTGCCGTGATCCAGGATGCCGATCGTATCAGCCAGCTGTTCTGCTTCTTCGAGATAATGTGTAGTAAGAAATGTGAAGCGGTTGTTTCCGATATCTTTGAGAATCTCCCAGAACTCTCTTCTTGAGATCGGGTCCAGTCCCGTTGTCGGCTCGTCCAAGAAGAGTATTTCGGCTTCTGAAGAGAGGACGGTCGCAACCAAAACCTTTCTCTTCATTCCTCCTGAGAGCATGCGATTCAAAGTGTTGCGGTATTCGCTGAGTCCGAGCTTTTCAAGCGACTCGTAGGCCCTCTTTTTTGCTTCAGCATAGTCGAATCCTCGCCAAAGAAGATACGATAGTACCGTTTGCATAGGCGTCATCCATGGTATGGGTCTCGCTTCCTGGGGTACTATGGCGATTTTTTCTCTGAGCCTACCAGGCTCCTTCACGACATCTATACCGTTTATAGAGGCGCTCCCGGACGTTGGTTCAAGCTCGGTTGCAAGGATACGTACAAGCGTAGTCTTTCCAGAACCGTTTCGGCCTATCAGCACGAATACGCCACGGGTGGGAATAGAGAAGCTTGAGGAGTCAAGCGCCTTAGTCTTGCTTTTGCCATAGACCTTGGTTAGATGATCACATACGATTGACTGAGAACTCTCTTCCATTCTTTCGCGCGCGCCAGTCTGCGTTAGTTTTGTCTCTTGAGATAGGCGACGGTGAACATTCTGCCGTCTGCCAGGCGGATATCTTGGATGGCGACCAGTTCCCACCCTTCATCGCCCAGGTCGTTCAATTCATGTTGGACACTGTCCATCACTGGCTTGCTGCCGACTTGGAAATGGTCTGAATGAATCTGCGTCTTTATCGGGATCACCTTATACTCCCACTTAACCAATTCAAATGCCACCCTTAAACACAGACGATATTCTAGTTAGAGAGTAAAAACATTTGCTCGCAAAACACGATTAGCGCGCGCTCCTCTAACGCTTCTTTCCTATATACGCGGGGTGAAAATCGTGAAAACAAGACAAGGTTTTCTCAGCTAGAGCCCTTGTTCCCAAACCCATTATGATGCTTTAGCGTTTCCATGTCACGGCGCACTCTCAGCTGTTTAGCCGGCCTGGAGACGGGGTACCCTAGACGGATGGCAAAAGCAATCTTCATATATTCAGGAACTCCAAGGATCCGCTTCACCTCTTTTTCCACGGCATCCCCGCTGAACACACTCAATATCTGAACGCTTATCCCAAGCGACTGGGCCACAAGCCACATGTTCTCCATAACACAGCCCAAGCTAATGAAGCCCAAAACATCCCCCTCGGAAGCAGGCGCTCTTTTCCTAGAATCATAAATCACTATCAGCAGCAGCGGACTGCCTCTGATGCGTTGGTTCAGGGGCGAAGGCGTGCTCTCACGAACAGCCTTGTCCAGCCTAGCATGATCCCTCCAATCCGGCGGAAAATTGGTGCCGAGGATTCCGACCTTCTTCTGAAGCAACTCCTCTTCCGAGAATGACAGCTGCTGGTAGTTCTCACGGATGAACGCTTCCGACACACGCGACTTGATTTTTCCAATCTTCTGCAGAACCTCCTTGTCATCAACGACAAGAATTTCGAAGTTCTGCATGTTGTGAGCCGTCGGCGCCCAACGCGCCGCCTCCAGGATCTGCTTCAGGTTCTCCTTGGACACCGGACGATTCGGATCAAAAGGAACCCTCATTGACCGTCTCTGCTCAATGATTTTCAAGACATCAGCCATAACCATCATCTCCCGACTTAACCACTCGCGCCTGTGATTTTCCTCTAGATGAATTTTCGCATATAAGCCTACTCACACGGTTTCATAATCTAAGCTGGCGGCCCCACATCAATCGGTTCGCGAAGAAAGCGCCGCAAAATCCTTCTGACGACCGTGCTATAAAAAATTGTGATTTCAAACAGTTTTGCCGCGCGCTAAAGGCTTTAAGTATGTTCAGCACCAAAAATGGAAGGCAGTGGTTTGTTTGAAGGACACGGAACTAAAGCTGATTTCTGAGCTGCTGAAAAACAGTCACAGAAGTGACAGAGAACTCTCACGAGCTTTAGGCCTGTCTCAACCGACGGTCTCGAGACTCAGAGAAAAACTTGAGAAAGAGGGCTACGTCAACGAGTTTACGGTGATACCGAACTTCAAGAAGCTAGGTTATCATATGTTTGTCTTAACTTTCTTCACGTGGAAACCAGGTCTTGGCAAGGATGAAAAAGAAGAAGCTAGGAGATGGGCGCTTGAACAGTCGTCTTTGGTTGCGCCTAACGTCGTTGTTATTGAAAGGGGCATAGGCTTTGGCTACAACTCGTTCATGGCTTCATTCCACAAAGACTATAACTCGTACACGGAATTGATGAATCAAGTGAAGAATAACCCGTACTTGGACAGGGCTAGGCTTGACAGTTTCATCGTCGACCTTGACGATGAAGTTCACTATCGATATCTGACGTTTTCGACTCTTGCCAAACACTTGTTGACCTTACAGGAACCGGAGAAAAAGTAATAGATGCTGGAAACAAGGTATTTCTGCGCGCGCTAACAGACACACAATGAACACGCAACCACTTCCCCCTCCCATATATATTGGACGTGAGAAGCGAGGGATCGATAGCTTTCTACCATGCTTTTGTGAATCGTGTTGACTTAGCGTGTGCACCTCATTAGAACGATCTTCGAATTGCAGCGTCCGCTGGTTATCGAACAGTTGCCGCGTGTTTGTGGCGGCAGAATGACTGTTGATAAAGGCGAACGATGCGGGTCATCGTTGCGTGAATAATTTTCTGAAGAAAGTGTGTTTGGGCGAAAAAAGGCCTGTGTTTGTTTTATGGTTCTTCTGGTTTCTTGGTTTCTTTCTCGACTTCGGCTGTTATGTCTTCTATTGGTTTAGGCGGTGGGGTTGTGGCCATGGTCCAGCCGATCCAGCCTCCTATGCCGAGTATGGCGACGAAGCCTATGAAAACGGGCACGGCGATGATCCAGAATTGTACGTTTGATTGTGTGATTTGTGTTCCGAAGACGTTTAGCCACTGTGGGTAGAATAGAGTGACGATGTAGAATAAGCCTACGATGGCGCAGACTAGAAAGATTGTTGCTCCGATGGTTTGGTCTTTGCTCAAGTATGGTTCACCTCCTAAGCTCACGTGATTCATGGAATCCGGTTCATGTTGAAGTTGCTGTCTCGCAGATGGTTAGGCACTGCTATCAGATAAAAGTCTTCTTGCGACCAGCAGAATGTCTCTTGATTTTTCATTTACGACTGAGATGATTCTCGTGTGACGCGCGTAGCGCGCGCGGGTGGGTTATTCTGGCTTTCGTGTGTCTTGTAGCTTTTTCTTGGGGGCTGTATATTCTCCTGTACTCAGGATTGGACGAATCAATCAGGTTTGCACTACTGGCTATCGGAGGAGTCGGAGTGATTTTTCTTATGGGTATGACGGTGCTACTGGTCATTTGGTATCACAACCCGCCCCCACCAAAACGAGGCAGGATTAGCGCGCGCAAATAACGATATATCAAATAGTAGAATATTCCTAGCGATAGAATATTCTTAGAAATGGAATACTCTTAGTCATAGAATATTCTTCGGTAGGAAGAATCTATAAAAAAGTTCTATAGCATTCTTCTAACGATCGTTCTATTTGATTGGGTGAACAGTACGGTTAACTGTCCGCGATGTGGAAAGACCCTGACGAAAGAGAGTGGCAAGAGTCAGTACTGTTGTGAAAACGAACATTGTCCAGTCTTGTTTGTGCGCTCGCCGGCAAACCCATTCAAGAGAAGAGTGGTTTTCGAGTCCTCCGTGAGTGGGGCAATAATCAGAAAAATCGAGAAAGCAACTGCTCACGAAATTTCACTTATTCGCTCAACACGCGCGTGATTAGCCCGCCCTATGTGGCGCGCTCTTCGTCACTGTGCAGATGCTTTACCAATGGATATTTACCTGAAAGATCGGCTGCAATTCTATCGATACCGTCAGTGCTTCCATCTTCTACGATCAATACTATGTGCGAGTTGGTGATCTCTTAAAAAAAGCCTGGGCCGTGAGTGAGTAGTCGCACGCTAAGACTCAGTTGGAAACAAAAAAGGGCCTCTATTGCTAAGGAAAGATACGCCAGAGAGCCATCTGCACCCGTGAAAATGCTCTAAAGAACACGGAGCGCTTTTTGTAGAGCACAAACGCAAGGGGTATGACCAACAATAGGAAGAGAATTCCATACTGTGATAGGAAAACTGAAACCTGATTGATTGGCCCTATTTGCCCTCCTACCGGGTTCGGTGTCGGAGACGGGCTCGGCGACGGAGATGGTACGCCACTTTCGCTTGGTCCAGCCTTGACGTTCAAACCGTCTACCTTTCTGTTCAAGATTTTCCCCGCAAACTACTGCATATTGATCACTATAAAAAACTTTGCATGATGCGCTATTGCATAAGGTGAGCTTAGACAGCCTTTTTATCGTGAACAATCGACTAGAACTTAGAGTGCTCGGAATGTCGAAGTATTCACTCAGTTCTAGCGTTGTTCTCAGATCTGAACCTCAATACTATGACACCTACGCAGCGTTCGACTGCAAGAAAGTTGAAACCGAATTCCTGACCAAAGACGAGTACATTATCCTTGAGAACGTCCACAACAAGCCAAAAACTGTGCCTGAGATCTCAGAAGAACTCGAGATAGATAGCAAAACCTGCGAACGATTTCTGAAGCGTATGACCGAGCAGGGGTATGTCAAGGAAGGCGGCGGTTCTCCTGAGCCAATCCTATTAGAAAGGGAAAAGATCAACCCTGAGCTTTTCAAACAATTCGGTCTCCCTTTCCTGTCAGCGCCAACGACCGTCGACGTCTTCATCACGGACCGTTGCAACTTGAAATGCGTTCACTGCTTCGCAAACGGGGATACAAGAAACAGTACTGAGCTTTCTGTTAACGATATGGAATCGATCTTCAACCAGCTGGAAAGAATGGGGGTTTTCGAAGTCAGAATTACAGGCGGCGAACCCCTTCTCCATAGTGAAATAGAGAAAGTTATTCTGACCCTGAAACAGAGGAGGTTTCGAAAGGTAATTCTGACGAATGGCACACTGCTTGACGAGACAATAGTCAAGATGCTCAATGAGTCAGGGATGATTCCAACGATTTCGCTTGACGATTCGAACGCTCAGGGATTCGACCTCTTCAGAGGAGTCAAAGGAGCCTTCAACAGGACAATCGCTGCCTTAGAGCTTCTGCAAAGAAGCGGAATTGAGTACGGGATAAACTGCTGCTTGCACAGAGGCAACTTGGACAGGTATGAGGAAATCATAACCCTCGCTGAGAAACATGGAGCTCGGCGCATAGCATTCTTGCATCTTGAACCTGTGGGGAGGATGAAAAACAACTTGCAGTTCCTTCCATCCTACAAAGAATACGAGTCGATGGTGCCCGTTCTATCATTGGCAAGATCACATCACAGAAGGATAGATGTTGCCTTAGACGTTTTCCTGCATTGTTATCCTCTGAAAGAATCAGTCCTCGAAGCCAAAAAGGGGTTCATTTCTTGTCAGGCTGGCAAATCAAAGATGTCGATAGGCAGTGACGGTTTCATATACCCTTGCAACACCGTCATATCAGACCCGCATTGGCGCATGGGCAACATCGGGAACGAAAAGATCTCGGATATATGGTTCTCAAAAAGATGGGCCTTCTTCAGAGGCGAGGTAATGATAAAGAGTCTGCAGAAATGCAGCGAGTGTAGCAAGAGAGCAAAATGTCAGGATTTCTACTGCAGGCTCCTTCCATACGCTACAAGCGGAAACCTTTTCGGGCCCCATCCCAAATGCGCATGATTCTTTTCCGGGTCAATCCGCAATTAGGTTCCATGCTAGGCCGGATGATGGAAATTGTACAAATTCCAGATTGACTTTGATTTGATCAGGGCAAATTGCATACCAGTTCACTCTGGTAGAAGGGGTCTCGGCCAACTTCTCTATTCACTTCCTCAACTGCCACTTTGGGGCTCAATCCTTCTGAGCACAAGGCTTTCACAAGTCTTAGCGTTGCTTCATCTGAATGCGACAGGTCAACGTATCCATCCCATGAAACGTAAGCTTTGACCCCTCTTTCAAAGAATCTCTTAATCATGTACGGTGTCGCCGTCCCGTTGCATCCAGTCAGAATTATCGTCGTGCCATTCAAGCCATCAGGCTTGTTGTTTCCCAGAAACACCGCGTTCAAGGCAAAATAGGGAGGCTCACTTTCGTTAAACGTGTATGCTTTTTTCACAGCTCCTGCGAGCTGCTCGTTGACGTACTTGGATTCTGTGTACTTTTCCCCGCTGAAAAGGTACAGAAACCCGTCCGTATGTATTGTGCTGTGAAGCCTAAGGATGAGAATTTTGTATCCACCGACGTTTCTCAACAGGTCAACGGTAACGTTTGCTCCTCTGAAGACATCAACCGTGTACCCCGCGTTTGAGAGGCATTGCACCATGCTTCCAGTCAGCGTAGAGTTGGGTTCCGTGTCATACAAGCCGTCCAGTATAGCGGCCCTAGGCACAGTGACATCTGCATGCGGTTGAAACTGCTGCAGTTGAGGCTGCTGAGGTGCATAGGACCAATTCACCCAGAGAATGCCAGCAGAGAGAAGAAGGAGGCCAAAGCCAACAAGAATTACCACAGTTCTCAAACGTCGATAGTGCGGTCCTTTCTCGGCGATTGCTTTGTTCCTTTCTTGGGTCAGCTGCGTGAATTGCCTGTTTTTCTTCTTTGCTTGTCTCTTGCTTGCTCTGCTTCGTGTCAATTAGACCACGCAAGTCAGGCTACTGTCGTTTACTGGTCTTAAATAAGTTGTCTCGAGCCCGCGCGAAGCTTTCTGCAATGTTCGATAGCACACGCAGGAAAGCATAATAATGTGATCGTCAGAGCAGAGAATCATGACATCTCAAGAAGCTACGGTAAGAGTTTACGTGCTAGTGGAAATTCAGCCTGGAAAAGAGAAAGAGTTTGCCGAAAATGTCATTTCGAAAGGATTCATTCAAGACTCAAAAGTGGAGAGGATGGATTTTGTTCATGGATCTTTTGACCTCGTCGTCGTGCTTAACGGAGCGATGAAAGACGTAGATGCGAGAGTGATGGCGATGAGGAAATCTCCGTTTGTGCGAAGGACGGAAACGCTGATTTCTTTCGAAATGTTCAATTGGGAAGACCTGACGGGTAGACTGAACGAGTGAACCTGAAAGAGTCAAGTCACGCGAGCTAGGAATGGAGTTCGTTTTCGCGCGAGCTCTTTGAATGCAGATAGTTGCAGCAAACAATGCCGCCACCGTCAACAGAGGCAGAATCACATACGACGAATATTCAGGCACAAATTCGTTTCCGAAAGCGTAGATCTTATGATCCATAGAGTCTGCGTAAACACAACCGCCAGCAACAGCAGGAGAAGATAACACGTGGCTTCCTGTTGTGTAATTCCACACGCGCGCGCTAAATGGTTCCTTCTGCCCTAACTGGTTGAATGTTAAATGCCAAAGTCAACATGCTTGTTAACAATAGAATGAACATAACTGCAGAAAATATTCGCTTCAGCAATCCCCGTTCCCCAACATACATGGGTGCAATCGCTGGATATGAATTGTGAAAAAATCTTCTATGACACTTCGATTGGTCTAGAGGTCACGAGTGAAACGCTAGCGCGCGCACTGCGAAGGCAACCGCAAGTGTTTTATTGTCACTATCATAGAACTCAGTGCATGGGCATCTTTGACAAGCTTAAGAAAGGCTGGGAAATAAAGAAGACTTGGGGAACAAAACCACCTACTCAACCAGAGTACGAGCCAACGCCTCCGGAAGCACATGGCCGCTACGGTAGGCTTGCTGCATGGATCAAAACAAATTATGGAAGCAGGTTCAGAGAAGGTGCGACAAGCGTTGAGGTTGAAGCACAGCTTACAAATATTCTCGGAGAGCTGGAGGCAAAAGGGGCATTCAAGAAACACCCTAAGATCGCGAATGGCTTCAGAGCATACATAAGCGAAAGGAAGTATGGTGACCTCGTCAAAGTAAGTGAATGAAAGAAGCATATGCAGTAGAGATTTCGATGGATTCAGGTTTCTCGCCCCTACTGCGATCTCAAATTAAATCCTACTACAGATCCAACCCAGTAGATCTAAAGACAACGTCACCAGTCAAATTCCGCCACTTTCGATTCCGACTTGAAGACACGTCCTTTTACAAGGTTAAATGTAAAATACGCGATTCACGGGACCTGCGTGAACATCTTGTAAAGAAGGCACCACTAGATGTGTACTACTCTACTGCTTGCTGGCTCAACCCGCACATACTTGGTAGCAGGGTTGAAAAAGACGTTTTGAAAAATCTAATGATTTCCTGCGATCTTGCCTTTGATATAGACCGCGGTGGCAAATTGAAACTCGAAGGTGCGAGACAACAAGCCATTGGAATAAATGAATTCCTCAAATCAAAAGGAATCAGTGTGCGCTATTCTGCGTTTTCCGGAAGCAAAGGTTTTCATGTGGTATGCGACGACCCCTGGAACGACGAGATAACAGAAGAGAATCCTTGGAAACGCGAGTCAGAGGCGATTAGAAGGAGAAAGAGGATAGTGCAAGAAGCGAAGGAGAGAGGCATAGTCTTCGATGAAAAGGTGACGGTCGACACGCGCCGCATAATCAGGTTGCCAGAAACAATAAATTCAAAGACTGGTTCCGTGTGCACCGTCTTGAGCAAGAAGGAGCTTGAATCCGACATCTACGAAATAGTTAAATTGGCAAGACGACATGCTATTATTACTCCCAGGATCCCGTTGCGCAGACGCGTGCGGGAGATGACACATGATTTCATCATGGGCAAAATCCCTGGGTCGGTGGGCCGACTGGGAGTGAGGCCCACACCCGAAGAGAAGCCTTGTTATTCTACGTTCATCACCAACAACATACCTGGAACAAGGCTCAAGATTCCAATGCTGGAGTTTGGCGGCTGGAGGAAAATGGAGGAGATAACTGGTGTCATCAAGAAGGTTCAACGCCAGTATGGTCTTGGAGACGTTTTCATCTTTGGCGATGGCAATAGGTTTTCGGCCTTCAGTCTGAAGGCGGTTTCAAGGAGAAGAGCTGAAAAGATTCTGTTCGCGGCTGGTTCCATGAATTTGAATGCATGCAAGAAATACGGATGTACGTTTATGCGTGTGGGAAAAACCGTTGGAATGAACGGGAAGGTCACGCGCAGAGAGCCTGAACTAATAAGAGTGTTGCAGTCTGATCTGCGGGGTCAAGCGAGTAGAACGCATTTCGAGTTCCTGTCATCACTAGGCGTGAAAACAAGCGGAGAGAATATGGAGTTCTGCGGAGCGCGAAAGGAAAGACTCGAGCTTGTGCATGCCATAATTGAATAGCGTTCACAGGCATCGGTGCCCTGCGAATTCTTTGTACTCTTGTTACGGCAGACCAAAATAATCTCTGACGTCTCTTGTTCGGAAGTAAATGAAAGAGACAACGCTGAAAAGCAAAGTTGCCAAAGGGATGATAAGCATAAACCAGTTGGAACTCGCGGACCATTCAGCGTTCACCAACATAGCTGAGAGAATCACTAAACTGAAGATTCCTAGAACTGTCCAATAGACAAGTGATAGATACCAACCTGGCCGTAAGCCGAGCAACATAATAATAGCGAAGAGGAGACCGAAGAAACCAATGATTGCGGGTGATCCCGCAACAATCAAGCCGATGAAAGGCAAGCCTGTCAAACCACCCATTGACGGCGCCATAGACACTACAAAGAGTAACATGCCTAGCGCAATTGAAACTGCAGCCCCCATCAATTGAAGGATTGCTATTCCAACAAGACCCAATGGTCTCTTTGCCATGCTTCATCACCAAACATTAACCTGTGCTTGTCAGGGGTACTATTTTCCAAAGTTGTTGGCAAGGATGATTATGTCAAAGATGTCCACTTCGTTATCATGGTTGAGGTCTGCTTGACCGTTCCATCTAGGATGCCCGGGATAGAACCCGAAAGCTGATGCCGCTTGAACCGCGTCAAGAATGTCTACGATGCCATCAGTGTTCAAGTCTCCGATGAGAGGAACATAGGGTTGCATTAGTGGATAACGATCTTGATTGTTCTCGTCAATAACGTAAGGTGTATCTCCTATGCCGTCACTTCCAGTCTCATTCTGATAAGGACCTTTAGAGACGTCTGTTCCATTATAATCACTCCAAGAGTTTCCGCCAGAAGGATAACCATCATCCCAAACGTTCACTGAGTTGCTAATTACTTGCTGAGCGTTGTTGATGAAATTGTTGTGGAAAATGCTGTTATAGCTTGAAGAATAGTAAAGATAGATACCATGCCCGTTGTTTGTTATGTTGTTGTCAGAAATGCTGTTATAGCTTGAAGAATAGTCAAGATAAAGGTAGATGCCGTACCCGTTGTTTGCTGTTATGTCGTTTCCACAAATGGTGTTATAGCTTGAAGAATAGTAAAGCCAGATGCCATCCCCGTTGTTTGTTATGTTGTTTCCAGAAATGCCGTTGTTTGAAGAATCGTAGAGATAGATTCCGTAATATTTGTTTGCCGTTATGTTGTTTATAGAAATGGTGTTATGATTACTGGAGGCATGGAGATAGATGCCAATATTACCGTTGATTGTTATGTTGTTCCCAGAGATGATGTTATAAGAGGAGCCATAAAGATAGGTGCCAACCCTGTTGTTTGCCGTTATGTTGTTTCCAACAATGGTGTTGTCTGAAGAGTTCCCCAGAAAGACGCCGTAATCGTAGTTCCTGATGTTTGTGTTTTTGATCGTTACGTTGCTTCTTCCAGTTATGTCTGTTCCTCTGGACTCATAAGCATATGTTCCTAGGAGCGCGTAGCCTGCGCCATCCACCATAATGTTGTCTCTCTCAATCACGATTCCACCATAATCGCTTGTGATGTTGCCAGTTAGTGTGTAGACATCCCCGTTTCGCTGAATCGGAGCTGTCGATGGGTCTATGCCTCCGTCAGCCCGTATGTAAATGGTTCCACTTGCTCGAACTGGTTGAATGTTGAACGCCAAACTGAACATGCTCACCAATAGAAGAGTCAGCATAGTTCCGAGAACTACTCTCTTTGACATTGTCTCCTCCAAATGCTAATGTTTTCCAAAGTTGTTGGCAAGATGATTATGTCAAAGATGTCCACTTCGTTGTCATGGTTGAGGTCTGCGTGACTGTTCCATCTCGGATGCCCAGGATAAGACCCGAATGCAGATGCCGCTTGAACCGCGTCAAGAATGTCTACGACGCCGTCAAGGTTTAGGTCTCCAGCAATAGGAAGATACTGTCTCTGTGGCAAAAGAGGATAATTGTCACGATTGTATGCGTCGATAACATACGGTGTATCGCCTATTCCGTCACTGCCAGTTTCGTTTTGACATAGCCCATTGTAGAAATCAGTGCCAGTGTAGTCACTCCAGTAATTGCCGCCAGAAGGATAACCATTGTCCCATTTGTTGCTAGAAGAGTTTGCGAGAAAGACTTGATCTGAGTTATTTATGAAATTGTTGTGATTAAAAGTATTGTCGTGCACGTCAAGATCTTCTATTTTGACACCCAGCGAATTGTTCTCTATTTCATTATCGATGATCGTATTGAAAGCGCAATATAATGGGGGGATTGCACCGGAATACAATTCAATTCCATTGCTACAGTTTCTTATGGTGTTGCTCCTCAGGGTATTGTTTTGTGATTCTGATAGGACTAATCCACAATAGCGCGCGCCCGATATGGCGTTATTGTATACGATGTTAGCTAACGATCTAAACAGATAAAGACCAGTACTAGTGTTGACCACGGTGTTACTGTAAAGTGCATTCCCATTCGACTGGCCTGCATGGATACCAAATTCAGTGCACGCGTCCAGAAAATTGTCGTGTATGATGTTGTCACTGGATTCCCAAAGGCTGAGGCCATATTCATCATGAATAAAAGCGTTATTACATATGATGCTGTAATTCGAAAACGACAACTGAATGCCAGCGTCAAAAGAATTGGATCCACTATTCTGTGCAGTAAAACCCGTCACTGTTACATTGTCTTCTACTATCTTCACAACTGCTCCATAATTACTTCCATCTATAATCGTCGCGTCCCTGCATTCTCCAATAAGCGATATGCTCTTGTTCACAACTACGTGTTCCGTGTAGGCTCCGTTTCTGACAAAGATTGTATGTCCATTCACAGTCTCTGGAGCATCGATTGCAGATTGGACAGTCAGATAGACCAGACTTGTGTTGAGATTTTGAATTGAGCCATAAAGATGAATCAACGGATAGTTATCTATATTGCTGGCGTCAATAACACGTGCTGAATCTCCTATTCCATCGCTCCCAGTCTCGTTCTGATAAGGACCATTGTAGGCGTCTATGCCTGTGCAGTCGCTCCAGTAGTTGCCGCCAGAAGGATAACCACCTTCCCAAACGTTTTCAAGAGAATCGCTAGTGGAGACCTGAGGGCTATTATTAACAAAACTATTATGAAAAATCATGTTGTTTGACGACTTGAACAATCGAAGCCCATCATTATCGGTGTAGGCTACTGTATTGTCTGTCAAGACGTTATTGTTGGATAACCAAGTCAGCAGAATGCCGTAGAAGAGGTTGTCGGTTACGTTGTTGCCTGAGATAATATTGCTAGATGAGCCATAAAGAATGATGCCGTCACCGTTGTCTGCCACGTTGTTACCTCCTATGGTGTTGTTAAGTGAGTCTTTGATATAGAT
This sequence comes from Candidatus Bathyarchaeota archaeon, assembly GCA_963739305.1. Classification (GTDB taxonomy): domain Archaea; phylum Thermoproteota; class Bathyarchaeia; order Bathyarchaeales; family Bathycorpusculaceae; genus DASPPK01. The sequence goes on from CAVTZU010000020.1 coordinate 76,454, forward strand.
GCCATCCCATCCTGCGACTCTCACATTGTTGTCTAGAATAATATTGTTAGACGAACTAAGGAGACTAATGCCGTTCAAGTTGTCTACTACCTTATTGCCAAAGATAGTATTGTTGGACGAGCCGGAAAGCATGATGCCAGAAAGCCAATAATATGCTCTACCGCAATTCTTTACCGTGAATCCACCAAACTTTACACCGTCCAATACTGTAACAGTATTTCCATTCAACCTGCCATCGATAATTGTGGTATCTCTGTTTTCTCCAAAAAGCGACACGGGTTTATTGACAACAATGTTTTCGTAATAGGTTCCTGCCTCAGCGAAGAGTGTGTGCCCTTCTAACGTTTCGTTTGCGTCTATGGCTCCTTGAATTGTCGCGTAGCCCAATCCAGTGTTAATATTGTGTACTGGCAGAGGGCTCCAAGGATGTATAAGCGGATAACGGTCTTTGTTGTCAGCATCAATAACGTATGGTGCATCTCCTATTCCGTCGCCATTCGCGTCCACACCAGAATAGTCACTCCAATAGTTACCGCCACTTTGATAACCATCATCCCACACATCGCTAACAGACGCTGCGACATATGCTTGTGGCCTCCTCACGTTTCCGAAAAAGTTATTGTGGAAAATGGTATTATTAGAAGAAACCATGTTTAGGCCATACTTATGATTGCTTGTTACATTATTCTTGATTATCAAGTTCTCGTAAGAAGACTCTAGCAGGACGCCATCATCCGTATTATCTGTTATTGTGTTGTTAGCAATAAGGTTATGATTAGAAGAGTGCAACTCGATACCGCTGTAACCATTCTCGGCAATATGATTGCCAATAACAGTGTTATTGCTGGCAGAAGATACAAACCAAATACCGCCCCAACCATTGCTAGTTATGGTATTGTTGCTTATAATGACATTTTCTGAGTAATCCCAACCATAGAATTCGACACCATTCCGAACATTATTCTCTACGGTGTTGTTTACTATGTTGTTTTTCGAGCTCGAAAATCTTCCACTCACGCCATAACTATTGTGGCTTATGTTGTTGCTCACTATGTCGTTGTTCTTAGAGTAACCTAAGTCAATGCCGTAATTATTGTTCGTTATAGCGTTGCTTGCAACGATGTTGCTGTTAGAGTCTTTCCATAGCAAAATTCCAAACATTTGATTGTTGGTTACGATATTACCATAAATCGTGTTGCCAACTGAGTAGTTCAAGAACATACCGTATTCAAAATTCGTAATCTGTGTTCCCTTGATGGTAACATTACTTCTGCCGTTTAAGAAGAGACCATAACCAGTCCTTGTGCCTTGAAGTGTGTATCCGTTTCCGTCAATTATCACGTTGCTTCTCTCAACCACAACCCCATCGGCATCGCTGGTGATGTTACCAGTGAAGGTATAAGTTACATAATCAACGGTTGAAATTGGGGCATCAGGGGGGTCTATGCTTCCGTCAGCCCTTATGTAAATGGTTCCTTCTGCCCTAGCTGGTTGAATGTTGAGCGCCAAGCTGAACATGCTCACCAATAGGAGAGTCAGCATAGTTCCGAGAATTACTCTGTTTGACATTTGTCTCCTCCAAATGCTAATGTTTTCCAAAGTTGTTGGCTAAGATGATTATGTCAAAGATGTCCACTTCGTTGTCATGGTTGAGGTCTGCTTGACCGTTCCAGTTAGGATGCCCAGGGTAGGAACCGAATGCTGATGCCGCTTGAACCGCGTCAAGAATATCAACGACGCCATCCTGGTTCAAGTCTCCTAACGCCGTTTTAGATTGTTGGCCAATGTACGCGTAATGAGCATTATTGAAATTATAATCTAATGTAACATCGCTGAGTGTGCTGTTCAACAGGAAAGTGTCAACTAGAATACTTTCGAAGGCTATGTCAGATTCGACTTGCTCACCAACCCCAACTCCCCGTGCTATCTGAAGAGTCAACTGAGCCAAAATTCCGTTGCCTGAAAACCCATTGATGCCCGGCCCTACACTTCCGCCGTAAACAACCAGTCCGGGAACTGACGTGTCTGGACCTGCAAATATGGGGTTTTTGCCTGCAAAAACATTGTCCGACGGCACGGATATAGCGGCGAAGCTCAACAGCGATGGATCCCACTGTACCCCAACCTGCCAACAGCCCAGGTCGACAGCGCCGGTAACTGTTATATTGACGACAAACGTGTCTCCGACACTTTTCTGAGCTGATGAAAAGCTGAAATTACCTGAACCGTCAGCAACGTTGACAAGTGCCACAGTTCGTGACACTTCAGGCGCACTCATTAATGGATAGTTATCTTTGTTGTCTCCATCAATAATGTATGGCGTGTCACCTATGCCGTCGCTTCCAGTCTCGTTCTGATAGGGACCCCTGTACAAATCAGTGCCACTGTAGTCGCTCCAGTAGTTGCCACCACTTGGATAACCATCATCCCAAACATTGTTCGACCCCCAATAGACTTGATCCGTGTTGTTTACGAAATTGTTGTGGTATATCCTGTTATCGTTACACTTCCACAATATATACATACCATACTCGTTGCTTATCACGTCATTTCCAGAGATAACATTGTAATCACACTCCTCACCCGCGCTATAACCGATCAAGTAGAAACCAAAGCTATTGTTTGTTATCTGATTGTTCGAAATAGTGTTGTAAAAACTATCCAGGATGTAAATGCCCAGTTTATTGTTTTTTATGACATTTCCCGAAATGTTGTTTAAATTGGACCACGATATTCTTATTCCGGAATCGTAGTATGGCTCATTTTCGGCGGCTATCTTTCCACTATTCTGTATTGTAAATCCACTGAGAGTGACATTTTCTACAGAATCCCAAAAACCCCCTATGTCAACTACTGTTCCCGTTTCTTGACCGTCAATTATCGTTGCGTCTTTGTTTTCTCCGATAAGCGACATTGGCTTGTTAACATGAACATTTTCGCGGTATATTCCAGCTTCAACGAAAACTGTATCTCCCCAGTTGGCAGCGTTTATAGCCTCTTGAATTGTTGCGTATCCCAATCCCGTGTTGATGTTATGAACTGGCAGAGGACTCCAAGGATGCATAAGCGGATAACGATCCTTATTGTCAGCGTCAATAACGTAGGGAGTGTCACCGATACCATCGCCATCAGCATCTATGCCAGCGTAACTGCTCCAGTAGTTCCCGCCCGATGGATAACCATCATCCCAAAGGTTTGAATGCTCACCTGAAACATAAACTTGGTTTGTATTATTAATGAAGTTGTTGTGGATAATCGTGTTATTCTCACCTGAACCATAGAGAAAGATTCCCTGCATGTTGTCTTTAATGGTATTGCCTGAAATGATATTATTGTAATGAAATTGAACGTAGATTCCAGACGACCAAGAAGATCCAGAGTTGTTTACGACAGTGTTACCGAATATGCTGTTGTTATCGGCCATTAGAGTAATTCCATATTGTCCGTTTGAGGAAACTATGTTGCCAGAAAGCGTATTGTTGTGTGCACCATTCAAGACTATTCCATCGACCCTACTTGAAGATACAACATTGCCTGAAAGAATGTTGCCGGGTCCAATCCCCCAAAGCTCGATTCCGTACATACTTGAGGAAACGACGTTACCGGACAGGTTATTATTAGAGGAATCATACAGGTAGATTCCGCTCCCACCACCTGTGATTGTGTTGCTGGTAATGTTGTTGTTGTTTGAATTTTGAATGTAAATTCCATAACTGTTGTTTGTTGCATTATTATGGGAAAGGATGTTTTGGTTAGATTCCCAAAGCACCGCGATCCCATAACCGTTGTCTGTGGCAATGACGTTTTCTACCTTACAGTCTATGGAACTATGTAAATTGATCCCGTAGTAGAATTTCTTGACATTTGTGTTCTTGATGGTTACGTTGCCTCTCCCGGAAAGTGATATTCCTTCAGAGTACGAAGCTCCCATTCCTTGAACCGTGTAGCCTGCGCCGTCCACAAAAATGTTATCCCTCTCAATCACAATCGAATCGTTAATGTTATCCGTAAAAGTGTAAGTGATGTTGTCAACGGTCGAAATTGGTGTTATCGGTGGGTCTACGCTTCCGTCAGCCCGTATGTAAATGGTTCCGCTTGCTCGAACTGGTTGAATGCTAAGCGCCAAGCTGAACATATTCACCAGTAGAAGAGTCATCATGATTCCGAGGACTACTCTCTTTGACATTGTCTCCTCCAAATGCTAGTGTTTTCCGAAGTTATTGGCTAGGATGATAATGTCAAAGATGTCTACTTCGTTGTCATGGTTGAGGTCTGCTTGACCGTTCCATCGGGGATGCCCGGGGTATGAGCCGAAAGCCAAAGCTGCCAATATCGCGTCTGATATGTCAACGGTCTTGTCGAGATTCAGGTCTCCGGCAATAGGAACATACTGTGACTGTGGCAAAAGAGGATAATTGTCCCGATTATCTGCGTCAATAACATATGGCGTATCTCCTATTCCGTCGCTTCCAGTCTCGTTCTGATATAGCCCTTTGTAGATGTCAGTGCCGTCGTAATCGCTCCAATAGTTGCCGCCAGAAGGATAACCATCATCCCAAATATTCAAAAGACTGCCGTAGACTTGGGCATTCTCTTTGAAAAAGTTGTTGTGATAAATGACCGCTCCACCAGTTTCAGTTAGTCCGATATTGTATGTGTTGTTCTGAAGCAGATTTGAGCAAATCGCATTGCCGCTTCCACACTCCCACAGCACGATGCCAAACTCTTTGTTGTTAACTACGTTGTTATCGTGAAGAGTGTTATTAGCCCCCCATTTTATGTGTATGCCTCTGTTGTTGTTTCCCACATAATTATCCATCACAGTATCGTTATTGGAATCGCCCAAGAAAACTCCGTCGTATTGATTATCACTTATGATATTAGTGCTTATACTAATACCATTAGAGTAGGTCGCATGAATGCCATCTACTCCATTTTGTATAGTAAAACCAATGATGGCAACACCGTTCGCACTTACCGAAACAACGTTTCCAGTTTCGTTACCGTCAATGATTGTGGTCTCTCTATCTTCTCCTATGAGCATCAAAGATTTGTTTACTACCACATTTTCGTAATATGCTCCATCGTCTACAAATATTGTATGTCCTTCCAAAGTTTCTGGGGCGTTTATGGCTTCTTGAATTGTTGCATAGTCCAACCCTGTGTTGATGTTGTGAACTGGAAGGGGATTCCAAGGACTTATTAGCGGATAGTGATCCACATTGTTCGAGAAAACGCTGTATGGCGTGTCTCCTTTGCCGTCGCTTCCAGTCATGTTCTGATAAGGACCACTGAACAAGTCAACGTCATCATAGTCGCTCCAGAAATTGCCGCCAGAAGGATAACCATCATCCCAGACACTAGCATAATAGGAATCATAGACGTATGCTTGTCGGGTGTTGTCGATGAAGTTGTTATGGTACACTTTATTGGATGAAGAATACGAAACGCCGACACCGCAACCGTTGTCTGAAATGTTGTTTCCACTAACAATGTTGGACGATGAATAAGAGAAGTAGATGCCAGCCCAGACGTTTGCCGTTATGTTGTTTCCAATGATGCTGTTGTTGTCTGAAGAAAATTCGAGCACGATACCATACATGCCGTTTGCAGTTATCTCATTTCCACTTACCATGTTGGATGAGGAATAAGAGAGGTAGATGCCGTGCCTATGGTTTGCCATTAAGTTGTTTCCACTTATTCTTGCGTCGGTTGTCTGCCACAATTCCACGCCAATAGCCGTGTTGGATAGGTTGAGATTTTCCACTGTTATGCGACTGCAGTTAATGAGTATGACCTGCCCAGCATCTTCAACAGCATAGTCTGTAACTCCTTCGAGATAAACAAGGGGTTTGCCGTTCACCAGATTACCGAAAACAACATTGTCACTTGAAAACATTACCAGTAGGCCATTGTCGAAAAACGTGTTTTCGCTAATTATGTTGTTAGAAGAGGAATCAAGACGGATGCCAAAATCGTCGTTTGTTGTTATGTCGTTTCCGCTTACATTATTATATGACGAATACTCGAGATGGATTCCCTCAAAGTTGCTTGCAATGCTATTTCCGATAATGCTGTTGTTTGAAGAAGAGTCAAGCCCGACGCCATCAGAGAATGTTGTGATTTCCGTGTTTTTGATAGTCAGGTTGCTTCTTCCTGAAAGCGTTATTCCTGTTCCGCTTCCTGTTCCTTGAACGGTGTAGCCTGCTCCGTCAACCACAATGTTATCTCTCTCAATAACAATAGAATCATTGATGTTATCAGTAAAAGTGTACGTTACATTGTCAACGCTCGAAATTCGAGCATCTGGAGGGTCTATGCTTCCGTCTGCCCTAATGTAAATGGTTCCTTCTGCCCTAGCTGGTTGAATGTGAAACGCCAACGTCAACATGCTAGTCAACAGCAAAATGAATATAACTACAGAAAACACTCGCTTCAGCAATCCCCGTTCCCCAACCTACATACGTGTAATCGCTAGATATGACTTGTGAAACAAACTTCTATTGCACTTCGATTGGTCAGAGGGCACGAGTGAAACGCTAGCACGCGCTAAGTCGTTAATAGAAGCGGCAATGAAACCCAGGAAGTCATGCCGTTTTTCCAAAGTTGTTGGCAAGTATGATGATGTCAAAGATGTCGATCACGTTGTCTTGATCGAGGTCAGCTAGGCTATTCCAATTGGGATGCCCAGGATAAGACCCGAATGCTGATGCCGCCTGAATAGCGTCAAGAATTTCCACGATGCCGTCCCCATTCAAGTCTCCAATGAGAGGACCGATGGGAAGCATTCGTGGATACCTGTCTTGATTGTTCTCGTCTATTACGTAGGATTTGTCCCCTATACCATCGCTTCCAGTTATGTTCTGATATGGACCACTATACGACGTCTATGTCCTTGTATTCACTCCAGTGGTTTCCACCCGAAGGATAACCGTTATCCCAAGTGTTCATAGAATATTCACTTTCAATTTGATGAGTGTTGCCTATGAAGTTGTTGTGAAAGATGCTATTGTTAGAAGTTGCGTAGACGTAGATACCACAATCGTTTCTTGTGAAATTGTTACTACATATGACGTTGTTAACACTCTCTAAAGTCATAGAGATACCCTGCAGGTTTTCAGCTATGCTGTTTCCAGTAACTGTGTTGTTAGAAGACTCACCGATATAGATGCCAGCCCCGTTACTTGCTATGCTGTTTCCAGAGACTGTGTTAGAGGAACCGTAGAGGTAGATGCCAGTATCGTTGTTTGCTGTTATGTTGTTTCCAGAGACTGTATTGTTGGAAGAAGACTCGTCGAGAAAGATGCCATCCCAACTGTTTGCTGTTATGCTGTTTCCGCTAATGCCATTGGTGGAGGAATTGCCGAGCAAGATGCCAGCCAAATTGTTGGATATTCGGTTTTCCCTAATGCTGTTGTCGTTTGAGGAGTCATGGAGCACGATGCCATTGATACTGTTTGCCGTTATGATATTTTCGTCAATGCTGTTGTTGTTTGAAGAATAATAGAGTCGGATACCATCAATACTGTTTGCTGTTATGCTGTTTCGTCTCATGGTGTTATTTGAGGAATATTCGAGCACGATGCCAAACCAGTTGTTCGCTATGCTGTTGCCAATGAGAGTGACTGTGCTCGTGTAGTTGAGGTATATGCCATACCAAGAGTTTCTGATGGTCGCATTTTGGACTGTCACGTTGCTTCTCACGGATAAGTCTATTCCAGGCTCAATTCCCGTTCCTTGAACAACGTAGCCTGCTCCGTCAACCACGATGTTATCTCTCTCCACAACAATAGAATCATGAATATTGCCAGTGAAATTGTAGACATCCCCGTTTCGCTGGATGGGGGCTGTTGACGGATCTATTGAACCGTCAGCCCTAATGTATATGGTTCCAGGCTCTGCTTGGGCTAAACGCATGCTGAATGCCGCTGCAAACATGCTTGCTGACAAGAGTGTAAGCATTATTCCAGCAATAGTTCTGTTCATCAGCTGCACCTTCTCGTCGCTTTTCTTTTTGCGGCAACAGCAAAAAATGTAAAAATAACAAACAATGGTGGAATTAGGAATGATGGAAACTCTGGAATTGCGTATTGAACCATAATTGGATAGTGGTCTGTGTTGTTTGCGTCAATGACATAAGGAGTGTCGCCGATACCATCGTGGTCTGCATCAGTTCCATTATAGTCGCTCCAGTAGTTGCCTTCGTAACCATTGTCCCAGAAATTCGCCAGTTGGGCGTAATCGCTCATCTGGGCGGTGTTGCTGATGAAGTTGTTATGACAAAAAGTATTGTTTGAAGAGTCGTAACCGAGACCGATGCCACAGTTATTGTTTGCGATGTCGTTTCCATTTATACTATTGTTTAAAGAGGATTCGAAGTAAATGCCATACAAGCTGTTGTCCGCTACGTTATTTTCGCTTATGATGTTGTTGAAAGACCTGTAAAAGTGGATGCCCTCAACGTTATCTGCTATGTTGTTTCCGAATATGCTGCAAATCCTGACAAAGTGGACACCGAAATACGAGAGCCTTAGACCGCAGCCATTGTTTGTCATGTTATTTCCTGAAACTGTATTGTCAGAACCACCTTCGACGTAGATACTATCCCCAGGGTTCGCCGTTATGTTATTTCCAGAAATTGTGTTCGCAGAACCAAAGATATATATGCCCTTGAGGAAGTTTCGGATGCTTGCGTTTTTGATTGTCACGTTGCTTCTTTCATCTAGACTTATGCCTATGGAGTCATAAGCCCCTGTTCCTTGAACAGTGTAGCCTGCCCCATCCAGCACAATGTTATCTCTCTCAACCACATGCCATCAGCAACGCTGGCGATGTTTCCAGTCAAAGTGTAAGTAGCATTGTCTAATGTTGATATAGGCGCATCTGGCGGGTCTATGCTTCCGTCAGCCCTGATGTAAATTGTTCGCTTTGCCTTGACTGGTTGAATGTTAAGCGCCAAGCTGAACATGCTTACCAATAGAAGAGTCATCATGATTCCGAGGACTACTCTTTTTGACATTGTCTCCTCCAAATGCTAATGCTTTCCAAAGTTGTTGGCAAGCATGATGATGTCAAAGATGTCGATAATGTTGTCATGGTTGAGGTCTGCCTGTCCATTCCAATTTGGATGCCCGGGGTACGAGCCGAAAGCCAAAGCTGCCAATATCGCGTCCGATATGTCAACAATTCTGTCCAGGTTGATGTCTCCCAACACAAAACCATATGGCTTCACAAGCGGATACCAATCTATATTGATTGTATCAATAGTGTATGGAGTGTCGCCTATTCCGTCGCTGCCAGTCTCGTTCTGATAAGGACCGCTGTACAAGTCAGTGCCGTTGTAATCACTCCAGTAGTTGCCGCCAGAAGGATACGCGTTGTTCCAGATGTTGATTCCTGGCGCATGCGCCGCGGGAAACGTATCATTGATCATGTTGTTGTGGAAAATGAGGTTGAGGCTACCATATGTGTAGAGCGCAATCGTTGATATGCCGACAAAGCTGTCAGCAAAGGTGTTGTCGTGAATAAGATTATTACTGCTCCCCAAAATCATCGCTCCAACTTCCAACATCCGCAGTTCGGGTGAAAGGTCCACCCAAGCCTCCTCGGGGAAAAAGGGGGCCATTTCAGGAAAGCGATGCATTTCTAGGAGAGACCAAATGTCACTCCCACTCACCAAATTCCCCGAGATGATGCTACCGAATGTATCGGGGAGGTAGATTCCAAGTGGATCTCTCAAAAGCGTGTTGTTTGTTATTATGCTACTGTTGCTCGAGATCCGCATTCCCACTCCGTTGTCAACAATAATGTTTCTCTTGACCGTGGTGTCGAAAGAAGTATAATCGACGGACGACCACTCATCATCTGCGAGTGACCAGTAGCGATAGCCTTTGGCATCAATAGCATAAACGGTGTCACTTATCGAGTTGTCTGTTATAATCGTGTTGTTTGAAGCTACCGCAAGAACGCCTTGAACGTTTTTCGACAGGTTCAAACCCTCAACCAATATGTTCGTGCAGTTTATCAGTATCACGCATCCAGCGTCTGTTGGAACTTTTTGGTCGTGCTGATTTATCCAATAGATTATTGACCTGCCATCAACAGTGTTGGACACGTCGATGTCATTCACGAGTTCAACTAGCGGATCCATGTTAGCTGAATTCGCCAAAGAGAGACTATATATTTGGGGAGGTATGCCAAAGTTCATTTGGCCACCGCTAATACTGTTGTTTCTCATTGTTGTAAATTTTGTAACCTCGGCCAAGTAGATGCCGTTCAAATTATCTTCAAGTGTATTCCCAACTATAGTGTTGTTGTTACTGTATATCCATTCATATATGCCGTAAGCGTTCCCAGTAATGTTATTGTCGACGATCGAAGTGTTATTCGAAAAGAGAAGCAATATGCCCTGCAGGTTGTTCGATAGACTGCAGCCCTTTACCGTGATATTATTGCAGTCGTTCAACCATACGTACCCAGCATCAGTTGGGACATGCTCATCGCTTCGATTATCCCAGAAGTAAATGGGTTTTCCATTCACCGTGTTAGAAGAATCTATATCATTGACAACTCCATGTCTTGCAGGGGTGCCACCCACGAAGTTTGCTGTTTGTCCGTCTATAATAAGCCCAAAGTTGTAAGTGTTGCCGGTCATATTGTTGTTTCTAAGAATGTTGTTATTCGAGTAACCCTCTAGAGTCAAACCGTGTTTGCTGTTTGAAACAGTGTTGTTGACTATGATATTATCAGCAGAGCTGAGAAGATGAATGCCAAACAAGGTATTGTTTGCTAAGAAGTTATTAGATACCGTATTATTGGCAGAACTTCGCAGCAGAATACCTCCATAAAGATTGTTTATGATTTGATTGTCTTCTATTCTATTGCCAGTGAACGTCGGAAGTAATCCCCACCAATACACAACAACACCGTATTCTCCGTTTCTTACTGTAAATCCGCTTATGCTAGAATTATTATTTATAAGCCATATTGTTCCATAGGGTCCAGTTCCGTTTCCATCGACAATCGTATTATCCCTGTTTTCTCCGACAAGAGAAACAGTCTGGTTTACCCACACGTTTTCATAGTATGTTCCGTTGTGTACGTATATTGTGTCTCCGTTGCTCGCTGCGTTTACTGCTTCTTGTATCGTGTGAAAGTCTGCTGGTCCATCATCGTCCACAGTCCATGTTCGCGGTTCTGCCTTGACAGGTTGAATGTTAAATGCCAAAGTCAACATGCTTGTTAACAGCAAAATGAACATCACCACAGAAAATACTCGCTTCAGCAATCCCCGCTCCCCAACTTACATAGGTGTAATCGCTAGATATGACTTGTGAAGAAATCTTCTATGGCACGAGTACTTGCCACAAATAAGAGTGGTTGCGGTAGTGCGCGCGCTAAACCATGTGAAAAGATAACTGCAACGTACTTTTGGTACGCTTGAGTTTCTTAGATGTGTTTGTAGACTTGCTTGTCAGTGTAATTACCGCTTTCCATTTCATTCTCTATTTCTTTTAGCAGAAGGATCCGCTCATAGGTGCGTGGGTGAGTGGAGAACAGTAGATTTATTCTTCTCCAGCTTCGCTGAAGACTATTGAATATTCTACCTCCTCCTTCAAGCTGTTTTTCTTCCTCGTCCATGGCCAGCTCAAGCTCTCTTTCTTCAAGAACGCCGTCGCCGTCCAAGTCGTATTCTTCTTTGCGTTCAATTATCCCTTCAAATTCCTTTTTGGCTGCAGCAGGATCGCCGATGTAGAAAGTTCGAATTCCGAAGTCTGAGTTGGGCTTGGGGCTGAGCGATAAGCCGTAGGTTATCTTGGTTAGAGCACTTTGAAGTTGGCGTGGAGATTGTGTGAGGTAAGCGGAGTAGGCGTCTGCGTAGTGCTCTCTTAAGCGACTCAGACTGCGCAAAGACAAGAGTGAAAGCGTGTAGAAGAGTAGGGGGAAGAGTGCGGCGATCAGAATCAGTATACGGCCTATAATCTGGCCGATGATACTTCCAATTATGTTGGAGTCTTTTGAGGAGGAGGAACCCGGCGAGAATGCTGCCTTAACGAGCATCATGAAGATTGCATAGATTAGAATGGGTATCGCGGCCAGCGTTGTCATTACGGCGCAATCGTTGTGTTTTAGGTGTCCAAGTTCATGGCCGATTACGCCTTCAATTTCCTCTTCGCTTAGTTTTTTGAGAAGGCCCTCATTGACGACAAGGGTTGCTCCTTTCTTTGTCCTTCCAAACACGAATGCGTTGGGCGCGTCATCCGTTACGATTGCCAATCTGGGGATGGGAATACCGCTCCTGTCTGAAAGTTTTTTCACGGTTTTTTCGAGCCAGGGATTTTCTTGGGGCTGCAGGTATCTGAGTTTTGTTGAACGTTTAACAATCCATGGACCAGTTAGAAACTGGATCAAGAACAAGAATAGAATAAACGCAACGACGTAGAGCGGATGAACTAGAAATCCTATGCCCAGCAAGAAAGGAACAATGTAAAGAGGTATTGCGAGGAAAAAACAAAACACTAGGAAAAGAAGCATGGCTGCGATTGTCATGGAAAGTTTCAGACGTGAAAGTCCAGCCATTATGTCAGCTTCTCACAGCTTTTTGAGCTTGAAGAACTCGTCAAGCGCGCGACCTTGTCCAGGTCTAATCTGGGCCCTTTAACCAACCGCGGATTCCAAGCTCTTTCACAGTAACCGTTAGCTGTTCAAACTGGAAATACTTGTGCTCTCCAGCCTCGTCCATGAACTCAATTTTCGGCGTGAAAACGAATTCTCCCTTCCTTTTAGGTTTCAATGTCAGCTTCATTGCCTCGTTCTCCAGAGGAGCCATTCTTCTGCCTTTTAGGCTAAGTAGTTCCCCCAGAACTAGGCATTTTTCGGGTTTTCCTATCAGATCGAATCCTTCCGGTATAATCTTCTGCACGCCTAACAAGAAAGCTGGGTTCTTCCCAAGATTGGCAATCTGAATCTCCAAGTCAAGGTTTTCACCAACCGCAACCTCATTCTTATGCACAATCAAGTTTCCTTGAATAAATGCAGGTTCAAGCCTCAGCAAGCCAACAGGCTCTTCTATGTTCAAACTCGGTGCAGAGATCGTCTTGGTACTAGATGCGTCGCTGGGGACGGCGAGCAACTCCCCTAGAGACAGGACGAATTCGCTTTTTTCCTTGACCTTCTCAACCATCTTGAGAACTTCGTCTCTTTTTCCGGTGAACCCAGCTGTCTCATAGAGCCCAGCTGATCGTACCAGACACCTCTCAGCCAGGAGATAGGCCTTGTTTTTCTTTTCGAGATCAACTTCTATTTCGGCGCCGAGCATGTAGTTGTAAGCATCGAATAGAATCTCTGTCGCATTTGTCCACAGAGATGCATTGTGGAAACCTGCCTTCAAGTAGTAGTTCGCTGCACTTTCAAGCAGCTGTTTGGCTTTCGACAAATCATCTCTGCTTTTCGTTTCTTCGAACATGGTTCCGTGTTCAAGTGCTTTGCAGAAAGCGCTGTTGCCGGAAGCTAGTAAGGCTGTTGTGTCCTTGGCGGCGTGTTCTTTTGCTTTGAGAAACATCTCAGAAGCACTATGATACAGCTCGGGTGAAGCCCTTCCATCAGCTAACTTCATCTTTTGCCATGCACGACACATCAACGCAAGTGATTCTATTTCCTTTTGATCTGTTTCGATCGTTGTTGTCTCATACATTTCCTCCAGCGTAGTGGCTGCTGAACCGTACTTGTCTGCGCTTTCAGCGTGGTTTCCATTTCGGTCATACATTCTTGCTTCTTCTAAATTCATTCTTGCATTGCAGTAGTCCTTTCTTCGGACAGAAGCTTCCTTGAGTTCAATTGTCTTTTCCTTTTCCTCTAGGTTTTGGGTCTTTTCGGTTTCTTCCTCGAAAACTTGCGCGGCCTCTTCAAAACATTCAGCCGCTTTCTTGAAAGCCTCAATCGAATCGGTGATATTGTCACGTCTGCTCAGGTCCTCTCCTTTTTCCAAAAGAGAACATGCAAGAAAGTTCATGGATAGATAGCTCCACAGTTTCAATGGCTTCAGAAGGTCTGCAGCCTTTTCGTAGTGATTCAATGCAGCATCGTATTTTTCCTGTGTGTGGGCAACCTTGGCTTTCTCGATCTCACTCCATGCCTTCATATAGGTTGAATGATCTAAGTAGAAATTTTCAAAGTGGGGATTTCCCTGAGCAGCACTTTTGTATTCCAAGAATGCGTTTTCGAAATTTCCAACAGCCTCTTGATTCTTTCCAAGGCGATCTTGATTTTTTGCCATTGCCCAATAGGACTCGGCGGCACGACTTGGCAACTTTCCTTTCTTGAATTCTTTTGCAGCTCCTGCATAAGCCTCGATAGTTCTGTCAAGTACTTTTTCGTCTTTGGTCAAAGCATAAAGCTCTGTCAGTGTTGCTCCCAAAGAGGCTTCATAATGCCCGACTGAAACTATCAGTGTGGGTATGGGGCGAACTAAAATCCATTTCCTGCAACGTGAGATTCCATCGTTCATATCTGAAATCGCACTTTCAAGAAGATCTCTTTTCTTTTCGTTCTCATTTTCCTCTTTTGCCAACGCCGCTTTTATTAGTCCTTCATAATTCTTGCCAACTCCACGCACCCAATCGTTGGTCGGAACTAATCTTTCGGTAATCTTATTTGATTCTTGCCTGTGAACTAAAGCTTCTTCGAGGAGCCTTACCTTTTCATCTTTCTCAGCTTCAAGATTGGAACGGAAGTGAAGTGCTTTGCTTAAAGCATGAAGAGTGGAAACCGTGGCATCGGAGGAGCCTGAACGTTTCGCGTGTTCTAATCCGTCGCGTCCGATTTCTATTGCCTTTTCTAACATTGAGCGCTTCTCTTCTGAACTTGCTTCGAATTCCCGACCCAGCGAAGAATAACTTTCAGCATAGAACAAATCTGTTTCAGCGATGTAAAAATCCTGGGAGATCATCTGAAGGTAGCGAATAGCGTCTTCAGCATATCTAATGATCTTCACGTGCCCTTCCTTCTTTTTTTCAGGGTCGGGTTCCCTTAGCGTCATCCAATCAGTCACAAATGCAAGAACGTAAGATGCAACTCCTCTGAGGTAATTGTCCCTTACGATCGTTCCTTGTCTCAGCATTTCCTCGGCGTATTCGGAAGACAAGCCCACCTTCTCAGTGAAAAGAAGCGTGCACATGGCTGCCGCCCAGTTTGCAATTGCGACATAATATGGGTTTTCAACATCTTTAGATAGTTCCAAAGCTTTCTGCGAGTAGTCCATGCTTTTTTGTGCAATTTCCTTTCGTTGTTGTTCTTCGACTACGTTTGCCGCATACCAGCCGTGGAGACTATAGGAAGAATAAGCCCGGAGGAGTTCAGTCTTGTCACCAAGGTTTGAGAGAACTGCAATAGCTTTGTTTGCGAGCTTGATTCCTTCATTGGCTATGCTTTTCATTTCCGTCCAGTCGTATGCAACGTACGATCTTTCAACAAGACACAGAAGCAGATCGTTACACATTTTTCCATAGCTCATTTTGTCGCCAACGTCTTCATATGCCTCCAGACTCTTTTTTCCCAACCTGAGGCATTCGTCGAGCATTCTCTTTTTCTCTGATGGAGAAGACGCCAGCGAAGTGCGTATGTAATTCGCCATGGCACTCAATTTCAAGCGTTTGCCCGCAGTTTCCGGGCTACCTTCTTCTTCGAGAAGTTGGGCTGCAGCTTCGTATGCTTCCACTGCCAGTTGACCGACCTTCATGAACTTCTCTGGATCCTCGGCCTGCAAGGCGGCTTTGTTGAGGCAATAGCCAATCTTCTCTTGAAGGTCGGCTCTCTCAACGAGGTCGGCTTCTCCAACTTTGCCTGAGACTCGTTTGTATAGTTCTGCAGCCTCCAGCCAATTGTACTCCTTCTCTTTACGCTTTGCTTCGTCGAGAATGATAGCTAGCTGTTGACTTGCAGGCATGATTGACAAGCCTCAATTAGCGTATCTTGTTTCAGAGGGGATTCTTGAAAGCACGCGTGCATCAAGTGATTCCGAACATAGATTCGAGGCGGTCGCGCGTTTCTCCAATAATCAAATGATATTTTTTGCTGTATCTTTTGGTAATGTCTTCCCATCGTTCGCCTTACGTTCTGCCTTAGGGTACCATCGCCACAGCTTAAGACGGGCGCTTGTCATCGAAACAGGCGGTAAGATGATCCTGATCTCTACTGGAGCGGAATGTTCAGCTGTTGTTTTGATGCGGTAGTATTGTCTTATCTTGCGGCGGGGCGGAGGTTTTGGTCCAGTCTCACGCTTAGTTACAGTTGTGGAGCCTTTTTGCAAAACTTCTCTGAAAGTCAGACAAACATCGTCTGTGGGAAAAACTGTGATGTTTTTCCCTTTGTTTGTTACTGCTCCGATGTTACTCATGCTTTTCCCGTAGGTATAATATTCGTCATGAGGCTTTATCATTTTCGCCCGCAGGCTCTGCGAAGGTTTTGTTACAATATTTGGTTTTTGGGGGTAAAGTTTTATCTTTCTCTCTCTCCTACTCACTAACTCTCTATACCTACCTCTCTCTGTAAGACACAGACAGACAAACAGACACACAAACAGACAGAAACAGATAGACAACTGTCTTAAACCAGTTTTTGGTTTTGCGGAAAAGTTATAGGCGAACCAGACAATATACTTAGAGTTTGACCTAGCGTGAACGAATAACAAGATGTGGAGGTGAACAGAAATATGGGTATCGTCTTTGTTTTAACATGCGGGATCAAAGATGGAAAGCGAGCAGAATTTCAGGCTTTGATGAAAAAATTCCGAAAAATTATGAAGGCAGACCCGAAGGTTTTTGAAGGACTGATATCGTGGCGACTTTTCGAGCAAGAATACGGTGGAGTAGCTGGCACATACGTTGAAATGTGTGAATTCAAAAGCATGGAAGACATGGAGAAGTGGGAGAAGAGAATTTTCGAGCACAAAGAGATCAAGGAGCTTATGACAGAATGGCACAAAATAAAAGACCACCACACGCCTATTACGCAGTCAATATGGAATACTGTTGTGTAGGCTAAGAATAGAGAAAAGGTGATAGAACAATTCTCTATCACACTTTTTAAGCATCTTTATTCACGGTGTTCTTTGGGAGATATCTATGTCAATCGGGAATACGGGAGCAAACCCTCATAAGCGTTGATATACCATTAATAACATGAACTAACCGCTTAATAAACAATGTGTCGAAATTGTAGAACGGAAAAACGCTAGACATCATACATGGGAATCATAAACCTGGCTTTGGGCTCTGGACAAGGCCGTTCTTGTTTTGTTTATGCTGGGCATTCGTGTTCAATGAGAACAATAATTAACTGCTTTCTACCCATCTTACCATTCTGCTTAAAGGGTTCATTCCCTCATGAGGAGCACCAACTGCAAAATAACCCATTTTACCTAGATGTGTTATTCTATCAACCCCCTTCAAAGTGAGTTCATCCCTTAGTTCAGTTGCTTTAACAAAAGGTTCAATCGCAACGACTTGTGTTTCTGGACCGATATAATCTAATGCATTTCTTATAGTTTTTACAGGGACAAGAAATATCGTTCTTCCTAAGGGGTGCGTTTTTATTTCTTCTGGTTTATTCACAATAATTATTGTCCACTCCGTTTTTTCAGAAGCTAGGACTTTATGGGCTCTAAACTCTGAATATAGTCTCGTATGAGTTATCACAGCGTGACTGTCTAAAGAACAGTATCCTTTGGCAATCTTTCATTTTCTTCTGTAAGACTTTCAGCTAAAAATTTAGCCGTATTTTTCAATGTCACCTTCAACAAAACCTATTTGTGGGCTGAAGCATCCTTCTTGGTCAAATAAAGTCAAATCATGAGCTGCTTTTAGACTAACTTGCTTCAGGTCATTAAATGCTTCTTTTGCTATTAATTGAATCCCCCTTCTTGGACCAAATTCCAATAATTCAATTTTAGATGGAGCCTCTTTCCTAATGGTTTCTACTGCTTCTTTTCCACCCCATACGCAGATACAATCTACAAAAGACATTAATTCATCAAGGATTTCCTTCTCATCGCTAGGCCAATAAACAACTGAAGTTGATTTTGTTATCGGATGTTCAGGGTCAACATCTAAATAAGACTGTGCAAGATATGCTGCAGTAACAACATCACCACTTGGCATTTTTGCTATGTTGCAGTTCTTTGTTAATGTACCTCTTACCAAACTAAGTATGCTTACTGGCGGAACATTTCCTGCAAGAATATGTAAAACATTTCCTCTTGGTTGACAATGAATTGATATTTCTCCTTTTTGAATCCACTCATCTAAAAGTCTCTTGTCACCAAGTTCGCTATTCAATGTTGTTTCTAGATATTTTCTAGATAGCATTTCCTGAATTTGTTTCATCCCTAACTCAATCATTTCTCTAGAATATCCAGTCATTCTGCATGTTAAATCAACTGAGTTCTTCTCTTTTTTCATAAGCTTTTGATTCCCATAGCTTCTTCACATGTTGGTAGAAAGAAATGATTTCGATCAATGCTTAATTCATGAATCCCATTTTTATTAACTGCTTTCATTTCTTGGATGTCTTTATCTGAAACTTTAGGTAAACCAATTTCAAGTTCTCCTTCTTTAGATTCGAATTTAAGTAGATGGTCATTTCCCGTTTTTTCTTTTCCACAAATCATTGTTGGAATAAGGTTCATAATACCACTTTGAGACAAACTTGGAGATTCGACATTTTGACCCTATTCATGAACTATTTCTTGTTATTAACTTCATAAATTCTTCTAGCCTAATTGCACAGCCTCTTGCACCTAATTCACTTGCTCTTCCTCTATGCTCAACTATTTGCCCTGTAATTCCACACTTACATTCTTCTCCCATACTGCACCCATATCCCCTGGAAGCGTAAATGCTGGATAAGAACTTACAAATGCACTCATTGCAGCAAGCAGACCAGTTTTACCTTCCTCAGCTTCTTCGTTGATATTTTCTGGATTTCTAATTGATATATGATACCAAGGTGGTACATGCTTGTTATGGTATTCACATTCTGGTATCATTCCCATAATATCTGTTAATCCTAATCCATCTCTAATTTGATTTTCATTGATACCAAAGAATTCTGCCATGTCTTTATATAATTCCTCTTTCTGAAACCTCTCCCTTTACCCCTTTCCAACCACCTGTAATCATAAATCTTGACCCAACATCTAGCTTTATTTTTTTACCTTCTTTTTTCATATACTCTACTAAATTCCAATATGCAAAGGGCGGTCCATAAAGATGTTGAGCGTGTTTAGAACTTGTAATAAGTTCCAATATTTGTCCAGCATCAAATCTACCAGCTTTTGCAGCAAATTTTATGTTACTATCATTAAAACCCATCTTCTGGAAGGTTACATATGCCCCTCCAACTAACGCAACTTTAGTTTCTGTTGGAGGAGGAGCAAGAATAATAACACTGCCCGGCGTTATTCCCATAACTGTTTGCCATGATCTTGCATTAAAAATGGCATATCTTTCAATGGTTATTTTATCAAGTGGATACTTAACAGGGTTTTTGGATGTTGTGCTACTAGTTGTTAAGATTGTTACAATTTCATTTTCTGGAACACTTAAAATTAATTCTTCAGAATCTCTAAAAATATCACTTGGTATGGGTTGTATTTTAATCAAGTCTTCATATGTTTTAATATCTTCAGGTTTTACGTTGTGTAATTCACAGTATCTTTTGTATTCTGGACAATTATTAAAGTGAAAAGCAAAAGCTTGTTTAAACATTCTATATTTCCATTCATGAATATTTTAATATTCATACGTAAAGGGTCAGAGAGTTCTAGTAATCTATCACATTCCCATTGCATTCACCCACTTCCGAAAGAGTCTAGAGCCAATCTAATATATACAGAGCGTTCTATTTCTAGTTTAGCAAAATAAGTGTCTTATTCGGTTTAGCTATGACTTTTCCGCAATGTTTTTCTAGCATCCATTATGTATCTGAATAATTCAAGACCGTGGAGCGTGCGGTTTTTTTAACTAAGCGTGTTCTCAAGTAGTCGGGGGGATTGCAGTTGATATCCACACGATATATCAATGTATAAGCTTGAGTCTTCTTAGCTCGAACCTCAAGCCAAACTTGAACCGCAAAAAAGAGCCGCATAAGCCGCCGCCAGCCAGCCAAAAAATGAGCTTGTTCTCAAGCTGATTATTTCGACAATTATCAGGGTTTTATTGGCTGTTTTTGAGCCATTTTTGGCACAATACTAACCGTGTCTCACAGTCTCACAACTAACAATAAGGTAATTCAATGCTACCGCCAAACCAACAACATATCCAGAATTTTACATAGACCCTGAAACAAAGAGAGAATCCCCTTCAGGACTGCACAAGCTGTGGAACAAGCTCGAATCGAGATTTCTAGGCGAAAAAAAGAACGCTCAGAAACGCAATTGCTTAATGCTTTGGAATTTCCGTTTAGAAATGAGGATTGTAAAAGCTACAGACTTTTGAGAGTTAAGAATCAGAGGAGTTTTGAAGAGAACGAATTTTGCGGTTCACATATCTATAGATGTCAAATTTGCACGGATTGGCTTGAATGGTTCAAGCTGTATCAGGAAGAATCAGAATCAATGGAAGGTGACATTTCAGCTTTTGACAAGCCTATGAGCGGAGCTAACCCTTACGAATCTACTCAAATTGAACCTGAAGCTAATCCATACAGAAGTGAACCGCTAGACCGTGAGCTTGAAAGAAGCGAATTCTCAGACACAAATAGGGAATACAGAAGAGTCAGACGGAAAGACGAACAGAATTGACAACGAGAAAATGTCCATCATACAAAAAGAAAATTGAAGATTCTTCTATTTGCTAATATCTCATAGTCTGGCAATAACTATGGAGTTGCACTACATTCATTTCTTAGCACAGTTGAGATGCTTTTGACTATTTCTAGTGCGTCTTTCTGGTTATTGCTCGCTGTCATATTTGGATGGACATATTCATTCCTTTTCTTCTGTATCTTTTTCATTTCTTTGATGGATTCTACTTGTGCAAGTTTGTTCTTTTCGATGAGTTGTATCAGTTTTCCAAGACACGCTCTTTTCTTATGCTTAACCTTTTTCTTATCAAGGATGTCTAAGCAGACTCTTTCACACATTATCCCAGAAGTTACAACAGTTGAGTAATAGAGTCCAGCGATATAGATTTGATTGAATTCCCAGAAGATTCGGAAATATGGAGAACTAGCATCAAATATGCCTGTTGGTAGACTGCGAAATCTGTCTATTTTAGCATCAAGGTCACTATTGAATGTTTGACTTAGGAAATCTCTTATCAGCTTCTTTGCTTCGTCTTCTCTTCCAGCTTTGGAAAGAGCCTCATAGAGTGCGGGTATGCCATTTATAAATACTATTTTCTCTGCCAATGCACCACCTTTCGCGTGTAGATGCTACTAATGGGCTTGAACCTCTAGTTTGTCTTCTGTCGTTGTGCAGATTAAGGATTTCTGTCCTTGAGGTTTTGCGGAAAAGTTATAGCTGAATCAAGCCAACTTACTGATATGGTCTGGTAGAGGTTTTTTAATGCCTAAAGTGAAAGTGAACGATATTCAGATGTATTATGAAGTGAAAGGCGAGGGTTATCCTTTGGTGATGATTGTAGGCGCGCTATCAAATCTGGACTATTGGAATCCTCAACTGATTGAGGAACTTTCCAAGAATTTCAAGGTAGTCACATTTGACACCAGGGGAACTGGACGCACGGATGTATCTGACAAGGAGTACAGTATCAGACTGTTTGCCGACGACACAGTAGGTTTGATGAATGTCTTGGGAATTTCTAAAGCCAACATTTTGGGTTGGTCGTTGGGCGGAATGATAGCACAAGAACTGACCCTCAACTACCCAGAGAAAGTCAAGAAACTGGTCCTCTACTCAACCAGTTGTGGGGGCGCGGATGCGAAATCGGTTCGACCTCAAGACCCTCGCGCTGGAACTGTGGTCAAGGGCTTACTTGCGGGCAGTATGTCCCCAGAAGAGGCAGTTAAGATGCTTATTCGAGTCAACGCCACCAGTGATTTCATAGACAACAACCCTGACTTTGTGAAGCTTATGACACAGCGAATGCTAAAATCTCCACCACCTTCACGTGAAATGGCATTGCGTCAGGGGGTTGCGATTATGAACTTCAGCAGTTATGACAGGCTTTCAGGAATCAAGGCACCCACTCTGGTATTGAGTGGCAAACGAGACGTTCCCTGCCCTCCAGAGAACGGTCCAATCTTGTCCAAAGCCATACCCAACGCCAAACTTGTGTACCTCGAAAATTCAGGTCACGCTCTTGTAGAAGACATGGACGAAGTGATTCACTCCATCACAGAGTTTCTTCTCTAGCCCAGTTTTTCTGTTCTACGCTTTCGACATATTCTTTATATTGGTCTTGTCGCTCATGGTATATCGGAGATGTCAAAAATGTCGAGTCAAAAGCGACATTTCGGGAGATATCTCCACTCGTTTTCAATAGGTTAGCTCACGCTCATAGAAAACGCAAGAAAGCAACGTTGAACAGTGCGGGCAATGACATAAGTCACTTCTTACGAGAGGCTCTGGTTGCAAGTAGGGTAATTCCGACTCCGATCAGAGCGGATCCAGCGCCAAGTAGGAAAAGCAAGACAAGCATTTCAGTGGGCAGAATAACGATATACTTCGTTGTGGAACTCGAAGGCGGACTAAAGTCTTCCACTGCAATCATGACGTCTTTCGTCAGAGACCCAAGGTCTCCTTGATAAGTCAGAACAGTGAGCCATGCTCCGTCTGGAAGCAGTTCGCTTAATCTCAGGTCAACCTTTGATAGTTCTCCCGTTGAAAGCTGGAATTGTATGGGTTGCGAGATCGTTTGAGACGTTTGGTAGTAGGCAAGGTTCATCGGATACATGACGTTCTCCAACTTGCTTTCAGTAAGCAGAAAAAGCGTTATCTTCCCATCACCACCAACGGGACTTGTGATCAGAAGCGGATAATACAAGGTGCTGGAGTTGAACCTGTAGACTATTGGATCCATGCTTCTTTCCTCAGCCTGAAGAGTTACAAGGTCCAACGCGTAATACCTGAACCCTCTTGATACGTAATCTCCAACTGCGGATTGGAACTTGCCCAACGTAATGTTCTGATCCACGCCGCTTGACAGGAGGAAATCGTTTGCCCAGTTGATCAAGGCAGTCGCGTCAGCTGCCATAACAACGGTGATGTTGTGGGCACCAATTTCCTCTTGGAAAACCACGTCTACGCTACCTCCTCGGGCACCCATTGTCGTTCCAAAGTAGAGCCTGTCGACAGCTTCTGTCCATATCATATCCTGAATCTCCTGAAAAGATTGGAACGATCCAGCTCCGATCTCGGGCTTCGAAGGAAGGGGAAGAATCTCTAACACCATTGTCTGCGCGCTCGCCCTCACATCAGTAGACAGCATCAAGATTTCCTCATTTCCGTTCCATGCCACGATAGCCTTCTGCCCCGGCTCGTAGATCGAGACGCCGGGAATAATCGGGAGTCCACCCCTATCTGCATAGACCAAGGGCAACAAGATACTGACAAGCAAGACAAAAAGCACAGAAGCCAAGGTTATTCTCAACCTGAACCCCACACCGTATATTTTCCCAGTCGCGCGCGCGGACAAACAAGATCGGACACTCTACGCACGATAATTATGAATTGGCTTTCGGAGCAAGGTTATCTTGCGAAAGGTGGAAAAGTTGACAAAAAAGAGAGTTAAGCGAGACTCAGAAGAGGAAATTGATCTTCTCGACACTATGCTTTCTAGTCTTGTCGAATTGCTAGAGGAAAAGGGCGTTATAACACAAGAAGAATATGAGAGACGAATCAAAGAGAAAGTCAAGATTGGATAGTAAGACCGATTCGATCACAAGCGTAATAAGACAAACATTAGTAGACTTGTATTCGAGAAAAACTAGGTTTGGAAGAATGCCGAAAAAAGAAATTAAGTTAGATTTCTTTCAAGCTTCCATATCGTTTCCGAAGTCTCCGAAAGTAGTAGGGACCATCGAGCCTTTGTTTAGCAAAATGCTTTCACTCATAAAAGAGAACGAAAAAACGTTTCCTGCAAAACTTATCGTCAAGCCAAAACAGAGAAGAATAGTATTGGACGCAGATGATTTTATGCTTAATGTCCTTTTTTCTAAAGGTATCAGTGTAAGGATATTGGTCAGCAATCCAAGCAAGAATTTGCAGACTGTAAACAGCATAGGGAACACCCTGATAAATTTCTTTAACACTGTTCTTGGAGAACTTGGAACTGAAGCAGAAGTTGCTACAGGTAGAACCATGTCTTTAGAGAAACCGTTTAACTTTGCAAGGAAAATCGTGGGCGATGTTCAGATGTCTAAGATTAATGAAATGACCAAAGAAGTACTGAATCCATCGGCTATTATGCTCACATATAAGAAAGGTGAGAGAGAATTTTCAATCTCCAACTTCTTTTCAACTGATGAAGGACAAAATTTCCTATCTAGCAATACAGTTTATAAAGAAAGACTTCCGTTTAATCTATTGCAGATCGAATACGACCATTTGGCAGACCCAAATCGAGTCTTTAGCACATTGCTGCAATCAGAGTTGTAACAACCGATGAATGCAACAGAAGGCCATGAGGAACCCATAAGTTTAGAAAAGATGAAGAAGTGGGGAGTAGTTTCAGAAACCTTCACTCATAAGACATTGCCAGATGTTTCCAGATCAGAGCTTATTGTTGATCCGCAACTCATGTTCAGAAACTGGGTTGTGAACTATTCTCGCGCTTTTGCTTTCCGCAAAGATAGAACTGCTTTGCGGAAGCTGGATTCGCTGGAGGCTACTTGCAGAGAATTAAGAAGCAGAGTACGAAAACTGGAAGCCTTAACAGATGTTGGAACAGAATTAACTAGAGCTGATGCTGTCTACGAATTATCCAAGAACGAACTCGAATCCAAGTACCTTGGCAAGATTGTCGCAATAGATGTGGATTCGAAGCAGATAGTAGGTATTGGTGATTCTATTTTGGAAGCCTACAAAGAAGCGAGGAAACAGAGTTCGAAGGCAACTTTTGCCTACCGTAGAGTAGGATTTCCATATGTGCATCAAATATAGTCGCTAAACAAAGGTGCCTTCTATTGGCTGAAAAACCGTTTCTTGATACAGACTACAAGAACGAAAGTGGTAAACTTTGTCCAATGGTGGAAGTTCTAATTGGGGAAAAGAAAGTGCCAATACTAGCATATGCCGATTCAGGATGTTCAACGGGGATTTTCCTTCTGAAGGGTCAATTCAAAGACATTAATCTAGGTGTAAAGATAAGCGATGATGATGATCCAACACCATGTATCGTGGCAGATGGTCATAAAGTCGGTGCAGATGAATATGCATCAACGGTTTATGTCAATGGAGAACGAAAGGAAATCATTATCACAGTTGTTGATTTAGAAAGGAAACTAGGCAGTATTCCCGTCGAGGAAATGACTCCTCTTCTGGGAAGAAACTTCATGGATAACTATGACGTTTTGTTCAAAGGAAAAGAGAAGAGATTGGCCATA
This sequence comes from Candidatus Bathyarchaeota archaeon, assembly GCA_963739305.1. Classification (GTDB taxonomy): domain Archaea; phylum Thermoproteota; class Bathyarchaeia; order Bathyarchaeales; family Bathycorpusculaceae; genus DASPPK01. The sequence goes on from CAVTZU010000020.1 coordinate 102,017, forward strand.
TTCCATCCTAAATAATTCCATGACCTCGATTGTGTGACATAGCCCGAAAGTCATGACTAATAATACTAAGTCTTAGAACGATCGAAATCAGAAAGTAGAACGGAGCGCGCGCTGGGATTCTAGCCATAAGTGAAGTACGTGGTGAATGGGAGTATCCACCATAGAGACAATAGGAGCATTGTTTTCTTGCCACTGAAGATGGAACAGGCTAAATATGAGGCAACCAAGCCTATCGAGATCCTAGCGTAGTCTTGGACGTTCCAATATGATGGGGTTGGCAGAAACATCATGAACAAAACGTTGAAGAAAAGACTGTACAGAAAACCTTCCCGCTTGTTCTTCAGAATCTGCGTAACGAAGAATGCTAGAGAGATTATTGAAGGAATGATGATCAAGAAGGATATGTTGAGCAATTCTGGCAGTCCATGGTTTGCCTCGAAAACGCCATAGAACGGAATCCATCTAGTTGACGTTGGCCCTCCAACAGTTAGGATGGGAATAAATCCGAAAAAGCTGTATAGAATGATTTGGAAAAGGCCGTAGGGGACAGTTGTTATGATTAGAAACTTCAGTTTCGATCCAAGTGTGAGTGCTTTTCTAAACAGGATGCTTATGATGTAACCTGCAACAAACAGAACTGCGGTTTCCTTGGCGAAAAGTGCAAGGGCAAACAAAAGAGCAGATTCGTTTGTTCTGCGTCTGGTTTCAAAGGCATATATTCCCAGCAGAACGAACATGTAGGAAAAAGCCTCGATGCAATCTCGAGATATTACAAACAGCTGTCCTATGTAAAGGCCATAAACCAGAGAGAACCAAGGATTGAGTCCTTTCGACTTTAGCATTCTGGCAATTATCTCGGTGCCAACGACGATGGATAATATGTTGATTATGATCATTGAATAGGGGATCAGAAAGGGGCTACCGAGTGCAAAGATTTTTGCTGCCAGTGGGAACAGTATTCTATCATATCTTGCCGAAGTGTCGAGGTTACGCCAAGCGTTGAGGGGGTCGAGAGCTATATAATAGTACATTTGTCCGTCGTAGCCAACCTCATTAAATGGAATTCTCAGGTGTGCATTTACATAAATCGTTATTGGGCTTTCAGGGGCTTTGTCAAGAAAGGTTCTTCCGATGTATAGAAACGCAGCAGGGTTATAGTTTGCAGTCGAGAGTTTTGCAAAAGTGTATGCCAGAAGAAAAAGTAGCACGACAAAAGATGGCCTTGCCAATATCATCTTGATTTTCTTGATTCTATCCAGGTTTCGCTTGTCGTCAACCAAATGGGTTAAGCGGGCTTTGCTTGGCGAGTGCAAGTTCCCCCAGTTGGAATTGTTAAATTTCGTTAAAAGTCTTGCTCAAACGCTCTCACAACATGCTTTTCAAGCAATGGAGCCATTTTGCAGCCGCATTCCTTGGCGCGCGCTCTTCGCTCCAGCATACTGAGTGCTAGTACATCCCTTCCAACACTATTCTTTTTAAGATCGTGACGCCATGCTTTATTTTCAGCTTCTTTTCACCCAATCGTTCCCTGTAAACTATCGGTATTTCAACAATGTCATATCCCTTTCTTTCAATGTAATGGTTCAATTCAACTTCAACGTCAAAACCTCTTGACTTCGGCTTCCAGCCCCTAAGTAGTTGGGCACGCACGGTTCTCAGGCCAGTGAGTGGATCACTCAGTTTTACACCGTTAAAGAAATTATGTGAGAAAGCCAAGAGCCGGTTTCCAAAATAGAGCAGATTGTGCAAAGCACCTAGATCTAGGTGCTCGTTGAACCTATTTCCGCAAACCATGCCGACCTGAGGGTTTCTTTCAAGCATCCTAACCATCGTTGGCAGATATGATGCCGGATACGTGTAGTCTGCGTCAGTAAGAACCACATAATCAGCATCAACGTTGATGTGCCTGATTGCTGATCCTATTGCATCACCTTTGCCTTCAGCCTCTTGGCATATTACCTCGGCGCCCATGTCCTTTGCTACGTCAACAGTTCTGTCGCAACTCTTACCATCCACCACGAGAATTCGAGGTGCCGCCAAAAACTGTCTCAGCTCGGCTATCGTAGGGCCAATACCCTCTTCCTCGTTTAGCGCAGCAACTATCACGAGAACCGATGGACGACCCTTTTCTCCCTCCTCCGCCAATGTTATCGCTTGTGCGTCCCTAGTTACCACTTCAACGTCCTTCCATGACAGGAGCGGACAAGGAAAAAGCTGCGTCATAAACGTCCTGTTCTCTCTTCGTTACTCCATACTAGACAAACTACTACCTTCCCCTCTCGTCCATCTCCTTCCTCTAACCGCGCACGCTACGCGCGCAACAAGATATTCAATCACCTGTTAGATAAGCCTATCTGAAACATGATTCTACGTGCAAAAGCACGTTTTTCAAACCGTCACCCATATAATTTTGGCAAACAATTCATCAACTAACATCCCTTAGCCAGCCGATGAATTGAGATGGCCGACTAGTCACTATTACGGTCAAAGATGTGAGTTTCATACGATACACTTCAAGACGCGTGCGAAGAACGGAAGCCCAATGCGGGACTAGGGTAGTGTACAAGGTATTTGAAGAACACACTCATGCATAGTTGTCCAATGTTATCATATGGCCTCATATCAGTCGCCTTGAGCGCTGTTGTCCTAGGTGCCACAGCGTATTTTTGATACGTACCTTACTTACTACAAGAGAGCTTCGCCGCCATAGAGTGGTGCCGGGGTTGTTTTTTTGGTACACAAAAGATGCAAGAAGAGCTTGTTAAGACGGCATATTCAAGGCCTGATATTGAACAAAAGTTACTATGACCACGAGCGTTCTGAGATCGTGTGCAGAGTCTCCCGCGTTGAAATTATAGATCTGCTGCGACAGCCTATAGACTTGCACGTTGTTCCTGATATAGAGAAGGGTGAAGTTTTGGTTGATTCGCTCGGTCATGGCTCATTTCAGAGAACGGCAGAAATCGAGGAGTGAGTTGCATTGGTGAAAACTCTCAGAACGACTCGCATAATCAGTGGTTTGGCTTCTTGTCGGCAAATCTTGCGACTTGATACTCAGCGCGTTCGCGCACAACTCGTTCGCAAGCTTGGAGGTATATTCAACGACGCAAACGCTTTGGCACATGCCAAGGAATTACAACCTAAGGAAAGAGTGGGATGGGCACGCGTTGCTGCGTACGTAGCCCAGACAATTGATGGACTTTGCTCAGGGTTTGATGAAAGACAGATCGATACGGATCTTGCTGAACTTCAGAGGCTTATAAATGAAGCAAAGGCAAAAGTGCAAAATGAAAATCTCCAAACAGGAACTCTACTCGACTGGCAGGATTCAAATTCCACAGGATCCAATTGAACTTGCGCGCGCAGCTTTCAAATTTACCCCGACTGTCTACCAAGAACGTCTTTTAAGAGACAAGAGCAAACGAATAGTCGTAAGATGGAGCAGACAGGCAGGGAAGACAACTACTGTTGCGTTGAAGGCGCTGTGTTTTGCCCTCTCGAATCCCAAGACGCTCACTCTGATTGTTGCTCCTTCGCTTCGACAATCGATGATCATGGGAGATCGCGTCGAAGACTTTCTCGACCAATTGCCGTTGAGGTTACGAAGAAAAATTGTCGCCAAGGAGCAGCGAACTGTAAAGCGGTTCAGGAACGGCGCTCGCATAATCATATTGCCAAATTCGCCTCAGCTTCTCAGAGGGTACACCGCTGATCTCGTCATTCCTGATGAAGCCAACTTCTTCAACGATGACGAGCTCGTCTTCTATAGCGTGCTTTACCCCATGCTTGCCACAACTGACGGGATTCTCATTGTTCCAAGTACGCCGTGGAACAAGGACAGCGTATTCTACAGGATGTGCAAAAGCGATGAGTTCAGCAAGCACGTTGTGACCTGCGAAGACGTTGTGAAAGTTGGCCTTGTCAAGCAAAGCTTCATCGACCAGATGCGTCAAGAACTGCCTGAAGAAAGGTTCCGTAGAGAGTTTTATGCCGAGTTCATAGAGGACGCCGACAACTGGCTTACTCAAAGCCTGATCGTCAACTGCATTGACAGCCAGCTTGAACTCTCCGATTTCCATTCTGTTCTTCAAGGCAATTTCTACATTGGAGTCGATTTTGGAAAACATCAGGACCACAGCGTAATCATCGTAGTTGACAAATCCACGAAACATCTTCGTCTGGTTCATGCGCACAGATTTCCTCTGAAAACAGACTACGCAAGCGTGATCGGCTACATTAGAAGTCTTCGAGACCGTTGGCACTCCGTTCGAAGCGTTTACGCTGACATAACTGGTGTAGGAGATTACATCGTTGAAGACATGACCAAGAGCGGAATAGCCAACGTTATAGGAGTACCATTCACGATCAGCAACAAAGAAGAAATGGCAACGATCACAAGGGAAAAGATGCGTGCTGGCGAAGTGAAGATTCCATATTCGCCTGCGAAAACTAGTTCTGACATAGACTTCACGGCCGAGTTGAACGTGGAAAAGTTCGAGTTGTTAAAAACAGGTCATTTCAAGTTTGCACATCCAGAAGGCTCGCATGATGACGTCTTTTGGGCCACCTGCTTAGCCATCTACGCGGTGGTGAAGCAGCCCGTATCATTAGGCATGATTGGTTTTGGACCGGTAGGAGACAAAGCCTAACTTGTTTGGAAGAAAGAAACACCAAGACAAAAAAGAACCTCTGGGGCTAGTTACTGTTGAAGGCAAAAGCAGCCCTAGTTATCTCGTGGCCAGCAGCGACCAAGCAAGTGACTCTAGCAAGCTGTCAAGCATTCGAGGGCGTTTGGAAGCCGCGCATCTGATTGAGCAGTCTTCAACGCTGAACCCGGCCTTGGCGGTGCCTCTCATAACTTCTGGCGCTGGAGGCTACACGTACCCGATTGACTTCTACGACTACAAAGATTACCTGGATATCTATTATTACATTCCGTATGCGGCTCGAGCAGTCGATATCAAGCATTTCATGATTTGGCAGATGGGTTACGATCTCCAATGCGAAGACAAGGGCACGCTCGCAAGTGTTCAGAAGTTTCTTGCAGAAAAGGAGCTCGACGTTGTTCTCCGTGAAGGGAGCCTGTATGGGCTTATTTACGGGAACATGTATTGGCACTTGGAACCTGACGAGTCGCTGGTGCCATTGAACCCGGCGCGTGTCGGCGTCAAACTCTCGCCAGGAACGAATGAAGTCATTGAGTATCGTTATGAACCTGTCTTCGGGAAGGTTTTCAAGTTTAAGCCTGAGGAGGTTCTTCATTTGCGGTTGAATCCGGAGCCTTGGGGCACTTTCGGCGTAAGCTCTCTGAAACGGGTCCTGCCAACTGTTAAGGCTCTTGTATTCATGGAGGAGAAGCTGCCGCTTATCGCTCGACGCCGTGCAGATCCTCTTCTTGCGATCCAGATCGGGGACAAGGATAACCCGGTTGACGAACAGAAGTTTAAGTCGATCAAAGGCGACATTATCAACAGGAATCCAGGTGAAGATATTTTCCACGACGGCCTCTTGAAGATTCAAGAGGTTTATCAGAGCGCGAGTGTCGGCGGCCGTCAAACTGTTGAACCGATTATTGATCATTTTGTACGAAACCTTGTCGCAGGCCTCGGGGTTCCTGAGCCGGCATTAGGTTTTGGTGGTACGACGACGATGGCTACTGCTGAGTACCAGGAGCGCGTTCTCGAGGCTGAAACACGGAATTATCAGAGGATCCTGAAGAAGTTCTTTGAAGACGTGATCTTTCCTTTGGCAAAGGTTGCGAAGCCTGTTTCTTTGAATTGGAAGCCGTTGACTGAAGAGGACAAGGAGGCTTTGAGCAAGATGTTCCAGGGTGACATTGAGCATGGGATCGTTTCGCCTGAGTGGGCTCGGCAGCGGCTAGGATATCCGGAGGAAGCTGGGAAGGGCACGGTGATGAGTACGAGGCTTCAGGCCTGGGCTTTACCCACGATAGGTGAGCAACCGACGATTCCAACTACGAGCCCAGAAGCGAAGAAGAGGATGGAAGCGAAGTAGGCATATAAGAATGGCTAGACACCCTGATTTTCAGAGGATATTCGATGCTTTCATGAAGCAATACTGTGAGGGCTCAGAATGCACCGAAGGAAAAGTAGCTTATCAGACTTGGCTCAGCAAAATCGGGCTAGACGAGACAAAGCCCTATCAGAGGCCGCAGGAGAAGTTTGCCTGGGCCAAAGACTACATTCAATTCGTCAAGGAAGACGATAAAGCTAAGTACTTCAAAATCCGAGCCCTATTCCCTCTTACGAGCATGAACGATAACCTCTACACGCAACACGAGATCCTGACTGCAACGAAGACGTTGATCGGTAAACCGACAGATCTGAACCATACTAGCGAGATCCTGCCGGAAGTCGAGACTGTTGACGCTGATTTCGAGGACAAGACGGTTGAGTGTATCGATAGGGTTCAGAAGGGCAGCAAAGCTCTGCAGCTCCTCGAGAGCGGCCAGATTATTCATGTGAGCGTTGAGGCTGATTGTCTCCGAGGTAGTGAGCCGACGCCGGAGGGGAATTTGTGCAGAGGGCTCATTTTCACCGGCAAGGCGTATCTGACGAAGGATGTGTTGCCTGGTGTGCCGTTGACGACGATTGAGCCTCTGGAGAAGATTGTTGAAGGTTTCAAGGTGACGAATTTGACACAAGAAAAAGGAAAAGAACAAGCACCGCCTGAAAAGACGGACCCGCAGAATCCAGAAGGCTTCGGTGATGCAAGCTTCCCTGACGACTGCTTTGCGTATGTCCCGGATAGTGCGAAGGGGCCTGACGGCAGAAAGAGCGATCGTAAGCTTCCGTATAAGAACAAGGATGGCACGGTAGATCTTGATCATGTTCGGAATGCGCTGGCTCGGCTTAATCAGACGCAGGGAATTTCGGATGCTGAAAAAGAGAAAATCAGGACTATGCTCCAGAATATTCTGAAGAAAGCGAATCTGGACTATAAGCCTGAAGCTATGGCTTACGATGAGTTCAGGGCTGAGCTCGACGCTGTGAAGCAACGTCTAGGAGATCTTGACGCTTTGAAGACTCAGATCCAGGTCTTATCGGACCAGATTGCGAAGCTTTCTGCTGAACCTGAGCCTCCCGAGCCCGAACAGAAGACGGAGAAGCTGAATGACCCGAAGCTTTGCCTGTGTGTGTTGACGAAGGAAGGTTTCTGGGCTCGTTTTCATCAGCTCCGCAGTGAAGGCCTGGACAAGAACGATGCGTTCAGGCTTGTCAGTCAAGAAGTCATCGCAGCGGTCGAGAAGAAAGCGCAAGGGCAGTAACCGGTTCTTTCGGTCTGTAGTTTTCAGTTGGCGGTGAGGCGACTCAGCCGACGTTCTTGGGTGAGCCCTTGAACGAAATGTTGGGAAGTGAACTTTCAAGGAGAATAGAATGAATGGATGATAAACAAATTGCAGAAGCCTTCCAGGGTATGGATGGCAAAATCAAGAGCATAGACGAGAAAATCGCCCAAGGCACCAAGACGATAGATGACCGTTTGACAAAGGCCCTCGAGCAGATCAGTGCGAAAGAGGATCTGGGTCCTTACCTGAATATGAGTGCTCGAGAGATCTACGCTGCTCAACAGAAACGAAGCATGATCGAGAAGCTGACGGCCTTCAGGTCAAGTGATCTCAGCAAGATGACGGTTAGAGAACTGTTGACAAGCACGTCCAGCATTGCCTTGCCGACGATGGTTCAGACCCGGGCGATCCTCGAGTTGACGGGCAACTGGATGGATGCTCGTGAGATCTGCATGCTCGTGGACGTTCCGAAGGGCTCAGGAAAAACCATTAACACCCAGGTTATCACAATGCCAGCTTACGACAGTTGGACAGAGGGCTCAGCTCTCACTGCTGCAGATCCGACGCTAACGACGAGAAGCATCACGCTTGCGCCCTTCGGCAAAGTCACTCAGATCTCAGATTTGCTTGCGAACACTTCAGCAGTCAACTTTGTTGATATGCTTGGCCAAGTGCACGGCGCATGCGTTCGCCAGGGCATATTCAGCAAGGTGTTGACCGCGATTTCTGCGGGCGCTGGCGGAACGATAAGCGCAGGTTCGGGATCAACCCTCACGTTCACTGACGTAAGAAGTGCAATCAATACAGTAGCAAACGCAGGTGTCTCTCCACCTGATTTCATCGTGACATCGCCTACGAACGCTTGGACAGCGTTCAGCACAAGTGACGCTATGACGCAGTACTATGGTGCACTGAATGATATCATGAGAAGCGGCCAGGGCAAAGTTATCCATAATGTCTTGGGTCTTGACTGGTACTTGGATCCCTATTGGGATACTCTGTTTCCCGCTTCACTAAAGAGACTTGCTTACGTTGGATGCAAAGGATTGAGCGCGGTTTGGGCAGCCCTTCAGACTGAGCCCCAGGTGGAAATCTATCGTCTCCCAACGGCACTGGCAAACTATGTGATCACGCACATCGACGGCGGCGCCATCGTTGGCTCTGCAAATAGCATCTGCAAAATAACATACGCAAGCTAGGCAACATTTTCGGTTCTATGCGTCTTTTTCCCTTTTTTCTTAGTCTAATCGAATCGTGTAGGAGAAGGCAGAAAGTGTTTGATTTACGAGGGTTAAGTCGAGCTCAACTCTTAGCTTTGGCTCATGGCTTAACTGTCGTGTTCAATCTCACAGAGAATTATGTTATTGCTCTGAACGATAAGGGCGAAACGTTCGCGGTTTACAGTCTCCCGGAAGGGAAAGCCCGGGACGAGGTCCTGGCTGCAGAAGCTTTTCGGTGCTCCTGAATGTGTGAATCTCTGCGGCTACGGTCTCTTACGGCGTCACTTGACTTGCGGCGTCTGCAGGTTCAAGCTTATCAAGGAGGGCAAGTTGCCTCCTGTCGTCCCGGTGACCGTGTATTTCTTGGCGATGGGGAAGGACCGTAGGTTTGAGAAGCTTCAGGGTTGGCTTGGTAAGAAGCTGCTGGCGCTCGTGGAGTATGTTGAGTTGAAGGGAGAGCAGCAACGTCGCAGGACCTCAAAGAGCTAAGCAAGATTCTCTGTCGGGCCTGCGGGATCCGGTCCTATGAGGAATGCAGGAGCTGCAGGGCTCACATCTTGGTTAATCGTTTACTGAATCAAAGTGACAGAAGATGAGTGCAGAAAAGAGTCAGCCGATCTTCAACCTGAATTTCAGTCAGTTCTTCACTGGAAAGTACGGTTGGATCAAAGCAACTATCATGATTGTTTTGATTCTGGTGGCTGCGGGTTGGGCTGCTGAGCGAGGCGTCAATGTCTCAGTTAATCTAGCTTTAGAAGCCCGGGTTTCAGCGATCGAGAACACCTTGAACGTTCCTGTGAACAGCAGTCTATCAGCCTTCAGGAAGGGTGATAGTTACGTCGTGAGCCTTGTCGATTCTTACGCGTGTCTGCAGAATGGTAGTAACGGAGGCCTCCGAGAATACAGTCTAAGTCATTCAGCGATTATTCAGGATGCGCTCAATAACGCCTCTATTTCTGGTGGGAGCGTCTATGTCGCTGAGGGACCCTATTCTGCTTCTGTTACTCTTAAAAACAACACTCGTTTGATTATCGATCAGGGCGCCACTGGCATCACGGTTGCAGGTGTCGACGTCGGCGCCAACTCTATCCTCGATGATTTCAACACTGGAGTTTTCAAGTATTACAGCAGTGGCTCGATCAAAACTGTTTTTGATTATGCTTCTGGAAACCTCTTAACAGCCTCAGCGAATTTGACGACTCTTTATGTTGGAGCAATTGATCCGCTTGGGACCAGCTACGTTTCTATCTATAAGCTTGTGGTTGAGAACGGAACGGGTTATCCAGGTTCGCCCCAGGTTGGCCAACTTTTCTATAGGACAGATCTCCACACGCTTTCTTACTGGAACAGCACAGATTGGGTCGGATGCGGGGGCGGGGGAGGCGGGCCTGACGACGATAGTATCTATCTGCTTTCTGCTTCTGCAACTAACTTTCTCTTTCAGAATGGAACGCGAGCCTTGACTGGTGACTGGAATGCTGGAGCTTACGGGATCTATGGTTTCACATGGGTGAACAGCACTTCATTGAGTGCGACGAATTATTATTTAGGAAACTCGCAACTCGGATTCATTCAGCACGAGAGTTTCTTGATTGATGCATTAGGCGGCTACACGCGAGCATGGTATGGAGCGAACAGCACATTTGCGTTTCAAAATACAGACGCAACCAAAACATTTCAATGGGCAGAAGGTAACTCGACAAATGGCGGTAAGATTACCGTATCCCCTGGAAGCTACAACGTTTCCACTATTACAGTTTCGCATAGGGCAATCTGGTTCTGCGGCCAATCCGAGGCCAACGCGCCCGTTGGCGGTTTTAATGGTGAGGGGACAGTTCTCAATCTAGCGAACGGCACTAACAGTAATATGTTCAACGTTAGTGCTCCAAGCGCAGCTTTCTTTGAAATTTCAAACATGAAACTTAACGGAAACGCTCAAAATAACACAGCCAACGGAAATGGAATCTGGATCAACGACACATGTACTGATGGTTACATCCACGACCTTTGGATTGATGATTTCTCAAACAACGGTATCAGGATTGAGCCCTCAGGTGAAATATGGGGAATCCGAATCATTAACTGTGACATAGAACATAATCTTTGGCACGGAATAGACCTGGAAGGGACTGCGATAAGCAGAAGCATACTAATTCAGGGCAACTATATTCACAGCAACTCTCTTAATGGCATCTATGAAGGCGTTCAGTACGTTAACTCTTTGACGGTTAGCCTGAACACGATCAGGTACAACAATAACAATGGCATCTACTTGAAATACGCCCATAACTTCCTCCTAGAAGAGAACCAGATCCATGACAACAAAGCCGGATACAGCGGCATCAAACTTGAAGGTTCCTCTGCTAATCACTGTGAAAACGGAACGATAATCGGCAACGACATAAACAACATCGCACTCGGAGGCTCTAATGGCCAGGATTACGGAATCCTCTTTCTGAATGCCTACGTTGACTACATCACCGTTGGTCCTAACAACCTCCGAGGCAACAGAGTCTCAGCAATAAGCATTTCATATACGTACAACTATCATGGAAACATTCAAAACAACATGGGCTACAATCCGATTGGGTACATTGCTTCGCCAATAAACTCAACTAGCTATGACATCGTCAATTCAGGGGCAAACTCAACGTGGACTAACAATACTGTCTACACGAACACGCAATCGCCCAAAAACCTCTATGTAAATGGTGGGACAATATTAGCGATCTCAGTCGACAGTCAGGTCCTCTTTACGGCAACAAGTGTGATGGTTCACCTTGAAGTCGGTGACACTTTTAACGCGACGTGGTCAGTGGCTCCAACGATAGTTGCGATCGGCGAATGAAAGGGAGAAAGTGATTCTCTTTGTCGACTGCAATAACTGAAACGAAGACTGGAACAGCGACGATTACTGCTGGGTCGACGTCTGTTACGGTTCTTCATGGGCTTGCTGGCGCCCCAGCTCTCGGTGACATTAGCCTTACGCCGCAGGATGATCTTGGCGGTAGAGGCTACTGGCCTTCTAACCCAACGGGCACATCGTTCACCATTAACATTAGCTTCCTGGATCCTTCTGTCAACCATTCCTTTTCTTGGATGATTAGCTACAGCACGACGATCACAGGGGGAGGCGGCGGTTCAGGCCCATCCGGCACTTACTGCACGACTGACGATGTTAAGGCCTTCAGCATAATCTCCTATACGGACCTCGGCTATGCGTCTGACGCTGCCTTCGTGACGTTCTTGAATAGCTTGATCGCTTATGCCGGCGCCCAGATCGATGAGTTTTGTCGGCTGCCAGAGGGTTTCTTCAATGCTGGCGGCTACTCTGTTACGGCAGAGATGTACGATTACAAGTTTCCGTACACGCAGCTCTATGTTTTTCCGCTTTATCGGCTACCGCCTGTGAGCCTGCGATATCAACCTGTCGTGTCTGTCTCGAAAGTTGAGTACAACACTCAAGGATACGGCTTAAGCCCTAACTGGGTTGAAATCGTTCTTCCTGGCTACATCTTTGACCCAATCGCCTGCACGGTTACGATTGTCTTGAAGATGCCTGCTATGGCGCAGTTGAGCATTCGCGTTACTTACATAGCTGGGTACGCGGCGGTTCCAGACATCGTAAGGTACATTTGCGCGCAGCTCTGCTCTAATATCCTCCATGAGATTCTTCAGAGGAAGCTTAGCCCGCAGGTGACGCCGGGAAACGTCGTTATGAGGATTGTTACGCCTGCGGCCTTCACCCCGGATCTCCAGGATGGCTTGAAGCATTTCGTGCGCAGATTCATCGGAGTCGGCTAATAGTGCAGTTTCAGGTCCGGGTGCAGCAGCGCGGCCTCGACATTAAGATCTTCGCGGATAGATTACAAAATGAAACTCTCCCAGGGCTCGTTGAGGCAGCCATTGATTACGCATATGCTGACATGATGAGTCGGGCGCCCGTTCGAACTGGGCGTCTCCTGGGAAGCATCCAGAAGCAAAGTGCCGGCCTCAGCGGATCCGTCGGTCCAACAGTGCCGTATGCCGTGTATGTTGAGTATGGTACCATGCCTCATGAGATCCGCCCGGTATTCGCAAGTGTGTTGGCTTTTGAGGTTGGCGGCAAGATGGTTTTCACGCCGATTGTGCATCATCCGGGCACGAGGCCTAACCCGTTTATCGAGGCTACAGCTGAGGATGTGAAGGCGAAGATTCCTGAGTTGTGGCAAGAACTTTTCCAGGAGGCAACGCAACAATGACTAGGTATTACGATTCCTACAAGGCCGTTTTCGATGCGGTGAAAACTGATCTTGGAACTGTCTCTTCCCTGAAGAACGTGGTTCTAGGGGAACACTTCAGGATGACAGATCTGCCTATGGCCGTCGTGAATCCTGAGCACACTGATATCAAACAGGGTGCGTTCGGCTCGTTGCTTGAGAACAGAATCAACTTTGCTGTTATTCTTATGATTCGGGAGACTGAGCCGGCTAACTGGTTTACGGATATCCTCGCGCCTATGGGAGACGTGATGGACAAGATCCTTACTGACAGGAGCCTTGGAGGAACAGTCAAGGATACGACGCCGACGCTTTTCAGTCCGGGAGAGATCAAGACGGGTGGCAAGCTGTATTATGGCGGCGTCTTACGGTTTCAGGCCCTGCTGCATTTCACGCCGTAGGGGTCGCGACCCCTATGCGGTCTGAGTTGAAGCTTCACTTCTTCAAGAAGCTCGTTAACCTGGGCATGCGCTTCCTGGACAGGATCGTCCCGGATTCGAATCCGGCTTATCCTCAGACGAAAATGGTAGAAGATGTGTTCAAGCGATCTCTTCCGCGTCTATGAGCTTGAAGTTTACCAGGGCATGTATGACGACGTGCCTTGCCAAACAATTCTAGGGCTTAAGGACCGCAACTTTCAGCATTTCCTTTCTGTCACCCGGAAACTCTTGCTCTTCGTAGGCGAGAACGATAGATATTACCGGGCTTGGATCGGTCTTGCGTTCAAGCTCGCAAAGGAAGAATACGAACGCGCAGGCCTCCAGCTCACACAAGACGAGTTCATTAGAAGTTACCTGGAACAGTGGGAGCTGAAGTTTCCGAGAGTGCATCCAGGCTATTTCGAGTCTAACCGTTCAGAGTTTCTTGATATGATGTTGGCATCGTATTTGCCAAACTTGTTGCGAAAGAAGATCACTATGCGTGGTCTTCCGCAAGGCAAGGAACAGAAAGAAATTGGAGGATGATGGAAAACGGTCAATACAAGTCCTGTCCTGGGAAGGAACGCAAGCATCAACATAGGTGGCGTTGAAGTCGGCTATATCAAGGGCATAACCTTGGACATTGACGCCGCAATCATCAAAGACTACAAATTCACAAGCGACACACCTGCGGTCCTGGAAAGCGGAAACAAATCGTACAAGTTCACTTTCGACAAGATGTACATCGACGGAACATACGCGAACGACGTCATCAACGGCACAAAGGTCACGATACTTCTGGGGCCTGCGAACAGCACGCCGACTGGCCAGCCGAAGTACACGTTATCCAACGCGCTCATTTTCAAGAGTAGTTTCAAGGCTGACCAGGGCGGGATCATTATGGAGCACGGTGAAGGCGAAGCCTTAACACTGACTATCGGAGCGTATTAGACCCTCTTTTTTTGGGGTTGGCATGATGAGTGGGAAGGAAGGCGCGGCAGCCAGAGGCAAACGCATCCTTGATAGGATAGACGCTCAAGAAAGGGAAACGGCGAAGAAATTCGATCCTGCAAAGCTCATCGAGGATTCTGCGAGGATTCTGACTGTTCAGGACCCGGTCCTTGGAGAAATCAAATATACAGTATTGACGACGCAGGACATGTTTGAAATAAGCGAATGCACAACTGCTGTTGAACGAACCAAGCAAACAATGTTTCGCCTTCTCCATAAAGCATATCCAAAATTAAAGAGCCCAGACGACATTTTGAAATTGCCGGCGCAGACAGTCGTGAGGCTCGGCGAGATCTTGGACGGATCTGACAATTTTTTCCAGATACCGAAGCTGTCCAAACCTGGCTCAACGCAAACAAAGACGCCCAATACATCGGCTTGATAGCGCATGAATATGGCTATACGTTGACGGAGATCGGGAAACTAACGCCTTTTCAATTTCAGTTTCTCATCAATTGGTTGACCTGGTTGAACAAGCAGGTGAAGAATAGACTTTGAGCGAAATTAACATAGACGTCACCGCTACGGATGATGCTTCGGCCGTGATAGGGCAGGTAGCGTCGAACACTGCAGGCAGCATGGATGAAATCAAGAGTTCCAGCGAAAGCGTCACGAACGCCGTGAATCAAACAACGCAGAGTAGCCGACAAACAGCCTTAGCCTTCAACAATGTTGCAACTAGCGGCACTGCCCTGTACATGAGTTTTGAACGTGTCCAAAACAGTCAAGTCGCATTGGACCGCGCTAACTTGATGGTTCTAAAAAGCACGGAAAGTCTTGATCAAGCCCAAAAAAACTATAATGAAACTGTCACAAAATACGGTGTCAACAGTGCACAAGCCAAAGATGCCTTAGACAAATTGAACATTGCACAGGAAGCACTTCGGGTCTCACAAGAACGTGCTGATATGGCACAGCGGAACTTGAATAATACGATGCTCAGTTCTGCGATGACTGTCATTCCAAGCCTAATAACAATGGTAAGCAGCCTCAGCAAAGCCTTAGGCGGATTATCAGGGATGTCTGAGACATTGAGCGGCATCGGATCCTCTGCAGGCGAAGCTGCAAGTGCTGTAGGGGTTGGGGGAGCAGCCGGCGCAGGCGCATTAGGAGCCGCTGCTGCAGTCGTGGCTATTCCTATCGCTGGACAATTCGCTGAGAGACAAGCTGCTGCTATCCAGGCAAACCCAGAACTCGAGGGGCTTATGACGATCCGCGGTGGGGGAGCTATGCCAACTGGAACGGAAGTGTCCACAAGTACAGTTGGGCAAGTTCTCCAGCAGAGTACGCAAGCAACAACTGCAGTTACAGCGGCAACCGATGCAATCACTCAAGCAGAAGCAACTCTCGCAATAATAGCGGAAAAAGGATATTTCAGTTATCCAGGAGTCACCTTTCAGCATGGCGGAATCGTAACGAGGCCGACCTTAGGGCTCGTTGGAGAAGCCGGACCAGAAGCAATCATTCCGTTGGATAAAATGAAGTCTGGCGTCACTATTCAAGGTCCACTCATCAATGTTGAAGGCAGCGTTGACAGAGCGACAGCCGATTATGTTCTCAGTCAGATTGAGGCGAGACTGAAAAACATTATTCTGGACCCTTCATCTTCGCAGGCGCCTACTACTCACAAGAAAATTAGGTTTGGAGCCTAGAAGCATGCCACTTCTGACAGAGCAAGAACGCTTAATCATGTCTGACATCTCGCTCATTGACGACACGACAGATTATCATACAGCCAGCTCAACCTTCGTAACATTGAATGACTATGGCAACGTAACCTTGCCAACCGCAGGAATCCTCTTAATAGCTTTTACAAGCACAAACTCAAGTGTCAACAACGGCAACATTAGAATCAAAGTCGGCTCAAAATATGTCTTGTCACTTTTCATAGTCAGCGGCAACGGAAGTCAAGCGGGAGCAATCTATCTCGCAGCTGGAACCTATGACATTCTCGCTGAAGGATGCGTAGGGGGAAACACCGTCCACATAAGCAACATGAAAGTCGGCTATACAACCTTCAACGATCTGCAGGGCTCGGCTGAAGGCGTTTATAGTTCAAGCATTTCATTGACGGTGGCAAACCGTAAAACACCGGTGGGAGCTCTAACTCAAGCAACATGGCTGGTTCAAGCCTTCGCCAACACGCCGTCTGGGCAGGCGAATTTTGAGAATGTTGGCGACAGCCTTACGAATGGCATCAGCATCACTATCGATGGCGTTCAGGTGAGTTGGAATAGTCGACAGCAGGATGCTTTAAGTCAGGGAGCTGCAAGCGCGATCCTCGCCCTGCCCTATTCAGTTGGATCCGCGCATACGGTTGAAATCACCAAGAGAAACGCGAACACAGTCGTTAACATCAGCATAATCGCGTGCCCGTGGATTCTTTCATCCACCATCTACGAGCCCGTAGCCTTCGATTTCAGTCAAGGCTCAACCTACTACTGCACGTTGAACGCGTTGTTTACGGATCCCACTAAATTCATTGGAATAGGCATAGCCCGAGGCATCAGTTTCGGAGCAAGCTTCGACTATTACAACAGCAGTTCAGCCACCGGACTTTTGGCTTACAGCATCACGATGGACGTGTACGATGTGACGTACCTGATTTGTCAGGCCAGTGGATTAGGCGGTTGCATCGAAATTGTTGCTGCAGACATCAGGTGACTTCAGATGACGATCAAAATTAGCCAAGTTCAGACAAGCAGCGGCGAAATCGTGTTGACAGTGACCTATGATAATCCAAAGGGCTCGGGAAAACTCGTGTCGTATTCCCTTCATTACAGAGATCTTATTGATCGTCTTGTGCAGCTCAAGAGTCTTTTGGGACGAGCCCTAACACTCACAGATGCGCAGCAGGCTCTCGTAGAAATCATCAATGAAGTCCGCGCTAATCAGACAGGCGTTCCTCAAAACTTTGATTTCACACCTTACGTCGGGGTTGAACTTGAGACATGACTGTGACGCTTGACGGCAAAACCTTGGATTGTAAGCGTCTGTCTGAAGATTACGTGGCTATTAGCGTTCAATGGGACGCATGGGTCAATGCCGCGTACAAGAGGAAAATCAAGGTTTTTGGGGGAGCGCGAAAATGGAGGTTAGAATGCGTGGAGAATGGAGTTGTGTGGGCGAGCAGTAGCTGCAAGAGTTTTGAAGACTCTTTAGCGGCAGGATCAGCATTGACGTTTGCGGTTACGGATGAAGTGCGGGTGATTAGCACTTCAGTCTATGTTTTGGACGTGTCGATCGACGCTGCAGATCTTGGAGGAAAGAATATTCGGTATTTCACGTTAACTCTGCAGGAAGCATGATTTGTGGCTGCGGTGAAAGTGTTGGAGAAGTTTGCGAAAGAAAGGAAGTTTCGCCAGGAGTGGCTTAAGGCCTGGGAGCAGCTAGGGGCTCGGATTCTCCGGTTTCCGAAGTACATGCAAGCCATCATTCTTGAAGACGTGAACACGACCGTTGAGAATCGTGTTGCGACTATGGAAATGATTCTTGAAAGCATGAAGAGACGGTGATCTGTTTTGATGAGACATAAAGATGGTTTAGAGAAGCAGTTGGCGAGTTGCAGTCCTGGAGACTTGGTTTGCGTGGACTGGACAGATGCGAGCATTGGGAAGAGTTTGGGCAGCGGAATGGAGGTTGATGTTCCAGTGAAGAGCTGGGGCATCTTTGTGGGTGCGATAGGGAAAAACAGCAAACATATCATGCTGGCTCAAAACAATTTTGCGTACATGCGACGGCGTCTATGATATTGATTACACTGCGATTCCGGTTGCATGGATCAACATCCTTGACGGTGCTTGTCAAAAATCATTTGGCGCCTGAAGTTGCTAAGCATCTGTTAAATAGTTTCTTGATGGGCGGCAGACGTGCCCGATCCAAGGCGCAGCAGCGAATCTTCAATCATTCAACAGAATAAGCTGTTTTTGATGAGAGATTGGATCAAGGAAGCTCTTACTCATAGAGCGGGGCCGAATAGCTCTCGTGGAAGGGTTAGAGTTGTGGTTGAACCGAGCCCGAAACTCGTTCTCTTAGTCAAATTTACGTTTGCTTGTATCGGTGTGCTTTCCTGCCTAGAAGCCGCTAAGTATTGCGTTTTTGGGCTCGTGGAATTATGAGGTTTTCGCTACGCTCTCAGGCTTGATCGGTACAGTTACCGGTGTACTGATCGGTCGTCATGCTTAGGGCTGAAAGCGGAGAGAGCTCTCCGTACTGCAAGTTTGAGCCTTCTCCTGTTTCGTGAATCCCTTCTTTGCGGGACCCTTGGAGCTCTCTTCGCCAGCACACATTTGCGGTAATAGAGGTGATTTTCTTGGCAACTGTAAATGAGAAATTGTTAGCAGGTATCTTGGTTGCGGTAGTCATCATTCTGGGCAGTGTAGTTGCCGTCTTAATGATGAATCGCCCGGTCTCGAGTACCGGAAAGATCAAGGCTATCAACTGTGAAGTCTGGGCTGATGTCAACTGTACGATTAAGCTTCAGCAGATCGATTGGGGCGTCTTGTCGCCAGGCGACGTCGCTGCGGTAACGCTTTGGATCCAGAATATCGGAAACATCAACGGCACTTTAAGCTTCAACGTGACTGGCTGGCAATTCACGACGGTTACGCCGAACTCTACTGTGCCGGCCAACGCGTCAAGCTACCTGGTTTATTCATGGAATTATTCGGGATCTGTCTTGAAACCGTTTGACGTCGTGCCCGTTCAGATGCAGCTTGCGGTTGCGCCTACTATTCAGAACATTGGCCAATTTAACTGCACGATCAATATCTGGATCGCCGAGTTCAAGTAGGCTTTCTTTTCATGGTCATTTCTGCGTTTTGACAGGAGGTGAATGCAACGAGTCAGTTTAAAGTCAACAGTATACTAGCGGCGATAATCATCATCATAACGGTCGCTTTCATGTCCCTCGAGGTTCTGATCTGGACTGGTGAGCTTAAGGTCGAGGCGCTTGGAAACTTGAGTTACGGACTTGATAAACTGCTTGAGAACCCGGCTTTCGTTGGGTTACTAGCAACATTGATAGTCGGCGCGGGCAGTGGTTTCATGCAGAACGTCTTCAAGAAGAACGACACTTTTGACCTGAAGAAATTCGCTGAAACATTCTTCTATTACGTGCCACTGCTGATTCTCATCGGGCAATTTCTCCCAGTGAATTACAGTGCAGTTCTGCTGTTCGTCATCGATGCGTTCAGCCGCGTCCTGCTAAAACTCGTTCCGACTGCGACGGTTCCAACTGCGCCGTTGCCAACCGCGGCTGCTCCAACTGCCGCAAAGTAGCACCTTTCATTCCCCCTTTTCTTCGGGGTTCCCTTTTTGTTCATTCAATCGTCGAAAGTGAATACTATGAGTTTAGGAAAATCGAAGCGTAAAGAATTGCAGAAGAGAGTTAACAGGAAGAAGTGTGTGCGATGAACCGTAGACGTGAGTTCTTCTGGATCCGGCAGGTTAAGAGGACTTACGATCGGAGCCTTGGAAAGTTTTCTTTCAACATTTCCTACAGCACAGCAGTGAGTATCACGCCTAGGACGACTGCTGTTGCAGACGCGTTCGGGCTTGGCCTTGATGAATCGCAGAAGTTCACGGTTCTTGATGTTGAATTGAAAATAAAGCCAGGTGACATCGTCTACGTGACGGGCGACAGCGGCAGCGGCAAATCTGTCCTTTTGCGAGCTATCAAGCAAGACCTGGACCAAGAAGCTTTAGACATCGAAGACATCGTCGTCGACCCGACGAAACCGTTGATCGAGACCGTCGGCAAAACAGTTGAGGAAGGCCTAGAATTACTGGCCAAGGTTGGCTTATCGGACGCATTCCTTTTCCTGCGAACCTTCGAGGAACTGAGCGACGGCCAAAAATACCGTTACAAGATTGCCAAGATGATGGAGAGCAAGCCTCGGTTTTGGCTACTGGACGAGTTTGCCGCGACTCTGGACCGGGACACCGCGAAGATTGTTGCTTTCAACCTGCAGAAATGGGCTAGACGGGAGGGCAGATGCGTGGTTGCAGCAACAACGCACAGGGATCTTTTCGCAGATTTGCAACCCGACGTTCATGTCCACAAGCGTTTTGGCAAAGAAATTGAAGTCACATACAGTCGTCAACACGCGAGTGCTGAGTGCAGTCTCTTGAAAGACATGCGAATTGAGAAGGGTTCAATGAAGGAATGGGAAACGCTTTCCCACCTGCACTATCGTAGTCACAGAGTTCCGGCGCCAAGAAAAATCTTCTGCCTCAAGCGCGGTCGCGAAGAAGTATGCGGCGTAATCGTGTACAGTTATCCTGCAGTGACTTGTTTCGGGCGAAGGTTGATGCTTCCAAGAATGAGCATTAAAGAGCTGAACACCAGGCTGAGTAACATTAGCAGAATTGTTGTTCATCCGAAATACCGGACGATAGGGCTGGGCTCAAAACTCGTTAGGGAAACGCTGGACCTAGCTGGCACTCCCTATGTTGAGATGAGTGCGGTGATGGCAAAGTACAATCCGTTCGCTGAGAAAGCCGGCATGCAAAAGGTTGCCGTGCAACAGCCACCGAAAGAAGCTGTGAAAATGCTTCAGGTCCTTGAAAACCTGAGGTTTAATCGTGAACTGCTAGGAAGCTCGAAGCATATTGCCGAAACCCTGAGGGGGCTGTCTCAAACTGAAGTTGCCCAATTGAAAACTGCCTTTGCCAAGTTTCGGCACACTAGGTTCAGCAAATCTTTCAGCCTCAGCCTGCCCTATGGTACGGTAGAAATGTATAGAAAACACATTCAGAAAGCAAGTTTGGAGAAGCTTGCTCTCTTGATCAGGATTTGCGGTTTCTTGATGCAGACTAAACAGTATCTTTTCTATCAAAGTGAACATGCAAATCCAAATGAAAACCACGGCAAGAATCAGCCAGCGCCCTAGCAAAAGCTCCATCGGCAGTACTCTGCAAGAAAAAAAGACCGGGGGGTAGGGTCTTTTAGACTGGTTTTCAATCAAAACCCATGTTGAGTAGGCCCTCAGTCAACCAACTATTACTCCCATTTTTCTGCAAGCCGCTCAACGCGCACTTATTCGATTGGACTGTTTCGGTCGAAGTAGCTTATCTCCTTCTCAACCTCAACCTGAAAACCAGACTTCACCAAGAAATCCTGCACCGTATGCACGTAGCTGTCGTGCGCGCCATAAGACACGTCCATCAGCCCCTTTCCAGCCGCACACGCGATTAACTCGATTCTCGTCTCACCGTCAGAAACCTCTTCCAGCGTGACCAACAACGCAGCATCGTTCTCCACCCTGAAAAAGTAGTGCTCACCAAGTATCACTCCTCTCAGCGATTCACCAGGCTTGCCGACCTTCCTCGCGTAAATGTCGCCGAACTCCGAGCTTAAAGCCTCAAACACTTTGTCAAAAGAGTCCCTAACCATGCACCTCAAATAGTGAGAGGTCATGCCTGATTATCCCTCAAGTTAATCTGTTGCAGTTCATACGCTTAAAAGAGTTGTTCAAATTGTCCAGCGCGCGCAAAGTAGCCTGGATCCGTTTCGGCGCAGCCATTTGAATATGTCTCTCTTCATCTTGTTCTGTTTTGTGTACCATGGTGTTCTGATGCATAGGATTTTGAACAACCGAGTAGATCTAACACCGAGAGTCTTATGGACAAGTCAAGTTTGAGCGCCTTCTTCAGCGATTTACTATACGTGTTTGGACTTGCAACTCTGTTGATGTCCGCTGTTTTGCCGTTCCTGACCGTTTCGCCCAGATCATTCATTCACCTCAACTGGCCTGGCACCATCGTTTTTCCTCAACAAGATTTCTCGACCTTCAAGATGACGTATGATCCCAGCTTTTATCCTCAATCCTACTATTTTGGCGATTACTGGTTTCGAGAGAAGTGGTTGACAACTCATTCGTTCCTGCCTGTTTCATACGCCCTTGTCGCGGCGTTTGTTTTGCAGATTATGACGTTGACCGTGGGATTCGGCGTTTTTTTGATGAAACGACTTCTCAGAGTCGTTCCTTTAATTTTATGCCTGGCCATTATTCTTCTGCTGACCTGGATTGTATTTTCCGTTTGGACTGACGGGAGGTACAGCTGGAATGTGGCTATTGGGTATTGGCTCAATTTTCCTTCGCCCCTGCTTGTCATGTCATCTGTTATCCTGAAAAGAAATACGAAGACCTAGGACATTCATGTACGAAGAATGGTTGATGGGATAGAGGTCATGGGTAGTGTTGGTTGAAGTGGTTCGCGAGGATTATGGCGTCGTAGATGTCGATTGCGTTGTCGCTGTTGATGTCGGCGTTGGCATTCCAGTGCGAATTGCCCGGGTTGGTGTTGAAACCGCCTGCAAGCGTTATCGCGTCGTAAATGTCGACGATTCCGTCGCCGTTGAGGTCGCCTGGAACAGTCACTTTAACAATTCCGCCTGTGAAGTTGTTGTTCGCCATGTTGGTTTCACCTGGAACAGGCCAAGCATAAGCACTCAACGTGTAGTTGCCATACGCAAGGCCCAGGGTGTTCCACGTGAACGTGAGAATCAACGGGCACATCGCCTGCAGGTTATTGATCTGCCGCGTGCCTAGCGCCTTATCGCTTGCGTAGCAGGTAACGTTGAACGTCTCAGCATATTCGCCGTCGTCGGCAACGACGACGGTCACATTACAGCTGAAGCCTTGTCCAATCCACCTCTTCGCAGTCAAAACGCTCATGACCGCGACGGAGTGGCCAGCTGCGGTGGTCCAAGGCTTCATGAGCGGATAACGGTCAGTGCTGTTGGTGGCAATTACGTAAGGTGTGTCTCCTATGCCGTCGGCTCCCGTCACGTTCTGGTACGGGCCACTCTTTTGGTCAACTCCAGAATACGTGCTCCAGTAGTTGCCGCCAGACGGGTAACCATCGTCCCACGCGTTGTTTCCCGTTGCCAACACCGTTATCTGTGCGGTGGCCAAAAAGTCGTTGTGGTAAATGACGTTTGCCGAATTTGCCACGTTCAACACGATTTGATTTCCAGATACAACGTTCTCATAGACCATGTTTCCGCTAGCCCCAACGTTAAGGGTCACGGTGGCTTGTGAGTTGATCATGTTGTCGTGTACGGTGTTGCCGACCGTGGAAGTTGCCAATTCAATTGGAGTCGGCGTGTCTTGGAACAGATTGTTGTAAATGGCGTTGTTGGTGGCTGTGCTTCCCTCAATCATGATTCCGGTGTCACCTAAAGAAGCGAATATGTTGCAGTAGATTCCGCAGTTGCTGGCGTTGACGACGGATACTCCCTCGTTGAAAGAGGTTATCACGATTCCTGTCACAACCGAGCCAGAGGCTCCAGACAGTAGGGTGATGCAGACTCCGGATCCTCCTCCGCTGAAGATGGGCGGGTCTTTTTCGCCTATTATCGTCAGCGTCTTGTTGACGGTCAGTGACTCGCTGTAGAAGCCCGAGGCGATTATGACGGTTGCTCCCGGTGGCGCAGCATTGATTGCTGCTTGAACGTCGTGTAGTTTTTGCTGTAATAGACAGGTCCGCCTGACGTTACAGTCAATATGGTGCTGCCGCTGCTTGGTATGTTGTTTGAGTCTCCACTGTAATAGGCGGCGATGGTCATGGAACCCGTGAAGTTGTCGGTGTACGTGGTGGAACAGGTTCCGTTTGACAGGTTGCAAACGGACTGGTTGAAAAAGCCGGTGCTGCTGCTCGTGCTCCAAGTGACCGTGCCCGTGGGGTTAAACCCAGAGACGGTGGCGGTACAGGTAACGGGCGAGCCCCTAGAGACAGGGTTTGGTGAACAAAAGACGGACGTCAGAGATCCCGTCACCGAACCCAAAGCTTGCATAAGTGGATAATGATCCTGATCCGTGTTGTTGCCGTTTATGCCGTAAGGCGTGTCTCCGATTCCGTCGCTGCCTGTTTCATTCTGATAGGGACCGCTGTACAAGTCCGTCCCAGCATAGCCACTCCAGAAGTTGCCGCCAGACGGGTAACCATTATCCCAAACATTAGTTGAGCCTGAAGAAGAAGTTTGACTGGTGTTGTTTACGAAGTTGTTATGGTAGATTATATTGTTAGAAGAAAAATGAAGTTCGATGCCATAATTGTTATTTGTTACGTTGTTTCCGCTAAAGCTGTTATTAGAAGAAGAATCGAGATAGATGCCATCATCGGTGTTTGCTGTTATGTTATTTCCGACCACGTTATTATAGGAAGAATTTAAATCGAGCATGACGCCAGCATATCCGTTTGCTGCTATGTTGTTTCCGCTCAAGCTGTTATTAGATGAATAACCGATAGCGATGCCATTCAAGCTGTTTGCTTTTATGTTGTTTCCGACTATGCTGTTGGTGGAAGAAGAGCTGTTACCGAAAAGTGCTATTGTAGGGAAAGCGAGATTGATGCCATCCCCGTGTTTGCTGTTATGTTATTTCCGCCACGTTATTATAAGAAGAATAGAAATCGAGCCAGACGCCAGCAAATCCGTTTGCCATTATGATGTTTCCGCTCACGTTGCTATAAGAAGAAGACTCAAGCCCGATGCCACGGATGTTGTTTAGTACTTTGTTTCCGAGTACTTTGTTATTAGAAGAAGAAGAGAGCCAGATGCCAGCAGTGTTATTTGTTATGTTGTTTCCGCTAAAGCTGTTATTAGAAGAAGAATTGAGATAGATGCCATACCCGCTGTTTTCTGTTATGTTGTTTTCGTCCAAGCCGTTATTAGAGGAAGAAAGGAGGTAGATGCCATACCAGAATGCGGTGACTTTCATGTTTTCGATTATTATGTTGCTTCCTCCTGTCCATATTCCACAAGAGAGTGGATCGTTTATGCCCTGTAGCGTGTGGCCTGCTCCGTTTAATGCGATGTTGTTTCTTTGTATGATGATTGCGATATTGTCTGTTACGTTTCCTGTTATGTTGTCTGTTAACGTGTAGGTCACGTTGTCAACGCTGGAAATCGGTGCGGTTGGCGGGCTTATGCTTCCGTCGGCCTGTATGTAGATGGTTTGGGTCCATGTATAATCGGATTTGACTGGTTGAACGTTAAGCGCAACTATAAACAAGCCCGTTAACAGCATTCCGATTATTATTCCAGAAACAGTCTTCCTAAACAACCTAGCTCCTCCCTCCAAGTACTATTCTGAGTGACAAACTATTATCTCTTGTGCGATTAACGGTTCATGAACACGTCATGTTTGATTCAAACTCGAAAAATATCGGATACAAAACAAGAGAGAAAAAAAGGAGTGTGCAGGGGAAGTGGAGATGTCGCAGCGCACGCGAGAATTAGGCGTTGAGCACGCACTACTCGACATTTATTGCCGCTGTGCCGTACGTGCCTGTGATATCTCTTGTCGAAGTGTCGATGTTTATGTCACTGATTATGCTGTTGCCCATGTCCCTTCCTAAAGTCGGGTTAGGGTGCATTCCTGTGTAGTAGCTGTTGCACCAATCATAGTCCAATGCGCCGTTTATTCTAACGTGGTAGGTACCAGGTTGTGTTGGAGCCGTGAAAGAAAATGGAATAGTATGAAGGTTGTGTGAGGACGGTGAAGCAACGCCGGAATCCAGATTAGCTAATGCCACCGTTGGGTTCCAATCACCGAATGCTGAAGCCAGCCACACTGGCACATTCGTGGTTTCAAGCTCCCAGATCGATACTACCGCTTGCACCGTTTGTCCAGGTGAAACGGTGATAGATGTTTCATGCTCTGACGTGGCGCTGTTCATGTCAAGGTAGTCGAGTTGGAACGGGTCTCCTCCGTCGCTTCCCCACTTGTACTCGTGGAATAATAGCCAAGCGGAATACAGATTGAGTTGATTGTTTCCTTGACCGACCGTAACCTGTTGGGAATCGGGTAACAGCGCGCCGTAGTGGGCTAGATCCGATGATTTAGCGCTGGCTACGGAACGAGCTAGGCAACCGCCATACTGAACCGTGTAAGTGCCAACGCCGAGGCTGAAGGCGACGGTTCCGTCATCCCCAGATTGTCCCGATGCCACCAGATTTC
This sequence comes from Candidatus Bathyarchaeota archaeon, assembly GCA_963739305.1. Classification (GTDB taxonomy): domain Archaea; phylum Thermoproteota; class Bathyarchaeia; order Bathyarchaeales; family Bathycorpusculaceae; genus DASPPK01. Next base: position 128,204 of record CAVTZU010000020.1, read on the forward strand.
CATCTCCATCGAAGACTTTGACCTTCACCTCCGCGAACTTCGTAAAACTATTGGCGCTTGCAGGCATAAACCCAGATTCGTCGAAAACCGTAACGTTCAAAGTTGCTTTCGAATTTGTCAATTCAAATACTTTGACGTCGTCAAAGTATGCTCTGAAGCCGGCCCAACCTTCAGCCAGCATTAGTGCTTCTATCTGGTTGGCGTCCTGTATTGCGATGTTTTGAGCCATCAACGTGTCGTCGATCCACACGTTGTATTCTCCGGCGGTTCTGTCGATTACCATGCGCACTTTGTACCATCGGTTCGCGTCATAGGGCATAAGCTTGACATTCACGGGTCCAAGATGAATTGGCTCAGTGTATATGTACCCGTCACTGGCAAAATAAACTCCTGCGAACCTCTTGCCCCACGCTTGACCCTCAAGGTTCCACATGCAGATCGACGCAACATTGTCAGCGGACGCAACATTGCCCTCACATCTAACCCAAGCTTCATAACCAATCAAGCTGGAACTCGATGAAAACTTCCTCTGCACGTTCGCGCTCCAGCTAACCTGTCCCAAAAGCTGGAAGGACCTCGTTGGCGAATGGCTAACGCCGCCCGTCACCACCTGGTACTGCGTTCCCATCCCGTCCCAAACAAGCTCCCATCCTCCGCCTGAAGGAAAAGTTCCAACGGCGTAGCTCTCGAAGTTGTCAGAGAATAACTTTCTTTCACTTTCCTCTGACTGTTTCACAAGTTCCACTCTCTCCGAGCCCAAGTAGCACCAACCGCACAGAAAACCGATAACGAAAACAGTGAGAATCAGAAGCACAGCCAAAACTATCTTCAATATTCTCCTCATAACTACACCCACGAATCACTGCACACGGAATCAAATAATGCTAGAGAACAGAACAGACTGTTCTGAAACTCGAACAGCGTATGCCAGCGTTTTGCTTCCCCAAGCGCGCGCTAATTTTCTTCGCACGTGATATGCAAACCTTCGATTCAAGAAAAAAAAGGGGTTTAAAGTACAGTTTTGTTATAGTTGCCTGCCAGTATGATGGCGTCGTAGATGTCCACAATGCCGTCGTTGTTGATGTCTGTGTTAGGGTTCCAGTTTGGATCTCCTGGCTTAGAGTTGTATGCCCCCGCAAGTATGATGGCGTCGTAGATGTCAACAATGCCGTCACCGTTGACGTCGCCAGGCAGGCCCACGTAGATTGTGCCGCCCGTCAGGTTATTGTCCGCTGTGTCTGTTTCGCCGGGAACAGGCCAAGCATAAGCACTTAACGTGTAGTTGCCATAGGCAAAGCCAGTAGTGTTCCACAGGAACATGATTGTCGTAGAGTCGCCGGCCGATAAGGTAACGTCTTCTGATCCTATGATGGTTGCGTTGGCGAATGCTGTGACGTTGAAGGTTTCCGTGAAGAATCCTTGGTTTGCGACTGTGACGTTCATGCTGGCGCTGAAGCCTTGACCAACCGCAGTCTTAGAAGACGCAACATTAGTGACGGCCACATCTTGAGCGCCCACTATCGTGGATTCAATTGTGACTCTATTGCTAAACCCGGTTGAAGTGAAATATATGAAGTAGTGGGTAACGTTTGTTGAAACTCCGCAGGATGTAGGCACACCGTCCAGGTAGACGCTGAAAGCTCCAGACATCAGCGTCGCCGGCATGGTGACGTTGCAGAACCCGTCGACCTCGCTTGTCACGTCAAAGCTGAACTGCCTGGAGACGCTGTTGAAGCTCCACGTGTTAGATTTCACTATGTAGTCGCTGTAGACGGGCACAGTGAAGTTCGCGTTGTACGCGTGAACCTTGAGAGGCCAAGTCAGTGGAAACGGCGCCGGTATCTGACCTGGGTTAGCGCTTCCCCAATTAAACATGCGCGCGACCAAGTTTGCGTCAAACATGTCGATGACACCGTCTGCCATGATGTCTTCAGGAATCCAGCCGGGCGGTCCGGTCTTTCCAAACTTACCCGCGAGATCTATCGCATCCACCGACATCAACGAACCCGTTGCCGGTAAGGTCTTCCTTGCAGCTCACTCCGGTCAGGGTGCCTGCTGCTTGCACGTTGTTGGCTAGGTTGGTGTCCCGTGCGTTGCTGTTGATTGGCGATGTTTCGGCTGCTACTGCGTATGGGATGCCTGGGATGTTGCCAGCCAACGTGATGGTTGTACCGTCTGCACCACCAGAGCATGCTAGCGCTTGCGCTGCCAAGCGGCGCGAGAGCGATATACGTTCCGTTCGCGAACTGTTTGTTGCTGCCGGTTGTGTATGTTAAACCGACTGCCACATACAGAAGTGCGACGTTGACGTTGTTGTCATCCCTCGTTACGTGTAGGCTGTAGCTCCTTTTGTCTGGATTTGCGTTACCGTTGCCTATTCTCATTTGACCTTGGTAGACGTATGTGATTGCTGGCGTTGGGGTTGGTGGTGTGACTGTGCTGGTCATATCCACGTCCACGTTCTGGAGTGAGGACACGGACTTGTACAGGTCGTACGCGTAGAGTCCTGGGAACAGAGCGTTGTAGTACCAGCCTTGCACCCAGTCTCTTGCGAACCTTCTGCCCACGGATTGAACCAGCGGCAGCGTTATCGCGTCGTTGTAGAATCTTGCCTGCAAGTCTAGGTAGTCTAATCTACGTTGAGTGATGTTTGGCTCGATCATTGCCGCGTTGATTTCCGCGTCAATTATGTCCTGGTCAGCTGGGAACGGAGGTCCCTGTGCAAGCGGGAAGTTACCCGTTGACTGCATATAAGGCTGCGCGAAGTCGTGTGGGTCAGCAAAGTCTGCGAACCAGCCTAGAGCGTATGCGGGCATGAACATCGAGGTCCTAGCGTCTGAGAACACTGACGTATCTAAGCCTACTACGTTGCACTTGTACTTTGATCCCAGAGACTGGAAAGCGTCGGCAATCATCTGTAACGCGATTCTTCTCTGCTCGTTGCCACTATTGTATATCAGAGTCGTTTCGAATCCTGCCGAACTGACGTTAACGCCGTCAATCACAGCTAAGTTCAACTCGTCCTGCATTTGAGTGTAGTCAAGGTTGCGCAGAGTCAGTGGTGTGTTCTTGAAGAATGGTGGACTCAAGCCGTCTACCCACCATGAGGCTTGTTGCAGTCCTTCACCGAAGTACGCTTGCGCTATGTACTGCGTGTAGTTCAGCGCCCATGCGAAGGCTTTTCTGACGTGCTCATTCGCGAAGAACAATGGTTTAGCTGCCCCTTGGTGAGTTGGGTATCCTACGTAGGATTGGTAGGAACTTGCTGCCGAGACGTTCATGCAGAAGAACATCATGTCGTTGCTTAATTGAGCAATGTTGTAGACCAGGTTGATATATGGGGCAGGTGTGATACGCGTCGCGTCATCAAGAGGTCAAACATGTTGGCCCTCGGAACGACTGCGACGTCGAATTCACCTTCAAGGAACAACATTTTCCTCGTCGGCCACGAATCAATACCTTTCTCGATAACGATCGTCACGTGGTTTCCAGCCCATCCACCCCAGTATGATGAGCCGTCACCCGCGTTTGCTGAGTTCCATGCGTCGATTCTCCAGATCTGGTTCGTCTGGTCCCATGACGTGAAAAGGTATGGGCCTGTGCCCATGATCTCGTTCACGTGCTTTGCGTAGCTCGGAAACTTTGAGCCTCCAACTGAACCGTAGATTGCGGGGTCTTTCCATGCGTCAATTTCACTGCGTGTGACTGTTGGTTTCCAGTGCCAGAGGTTAGTCCAGCCGGCTGCGAACTGCCCGTTCCATCCACCACGTTCCATGACCCATTCTGGCTCGATTATGCAGCCCCAGGTTTGTGCGAAAATCTGGTTGAGCACGCCTTGAGCCCATGGTTGCTGGAAGTGGAAACTCACGTCGTTAGCGCCTGGTCCTGGATAGCACCAACTCTGAATCTGTGCGGCGGCAGCGGCTTCGTCTGCTGGGTTCTTGAATGTTCCGTCGGGGTAGGTACTGTATGGACCATTGACCGCTTCTGTGCTCCAGCCCATTATGCCGAAGGCGGGTTCAAACCACATCCATGTGGGTCCGTAGCGTGAATCGTAGACCATTTGTCTCTGGAACGAGTAGATAACGTCGGACGCTTTGAGGTTGCGCGAAGGAATAATGCTGCCGTTGGCCGCAGTCCACGGTTGGAATCTGGCTGCCGTGTTGATGGTGAACGTGTAGTATTCTCCAGTCTCAGGATCGCCAGCCGTGTAGTTGAAAAAAATCATCGGCAGCGCCGTGGCCAACACTGGCGAGTAGCTGTCGACGTCAGCGTAGTCTGCAAGCGTCAGGTTGTATCCAACACCAGGGGTGAAGCTGATTACGTGCTTGTCATTCCACCAAATCAGCGTCTGTGCAACGTTCTGTATCAACTCGCCGCTCGCTGTGTCGTAGGCACGAGCTGGGTCCATCCTTGCGGGTTGACCTATCGTACCAACATAATAAGCGCTTGTGTTAATTGGTGGTTGCGTTGACAATACTGGAATAACCGTGAATATGCTTGTCACTAGTAAGCACGCTGTAATTATGGTTATCAATTTTAGATTGATCGATCTCTCCCTATTTCCTTCGAGTGTTCTTTTCGACAATTAATAATCCCCAGATCCAATTGTATTTTCCATATAGATAAAACCTGTGAAACATTGTTCTATCACAGAACACACGGAATCATGGTTGAATCATTTGAATCAGAAGAGCACGTTCCATGGCAATTTAGAGAATGATTTTACGACAGCTCCCCAAAAGGGTATTGCCCGGGAGATCGAGGCGCGCGCTTGCCACAAATCTTTTATGATTTTCAACGATCAGTAATCTCATACGCATTGTTGAGAACGAAGGTGTCCGTGAAAGTGAAAACTGACATAATAATCCAGGAAATAGCGTCAGGTTTCCTGATAGCGTTAGTGGCGTTTTCAATCATGGCCACGGCATGTGCAAGAATGCGTCCCCTCGAAGGCGCAACATTCCCCGTTGGCACTTATGTTATTCCAATGGACGAGAAACAGAACGCGCTGAAGCCAGGAGACGTCACGGTTTTCGGCTTCATCTGGGCAATTCTTAACGACGGCGCCAACATAAACAGAATCATCGAACCATCCGACGTCACACTAAACACAACGACCAACCCCAACGGAACCGTCTACTCTGGAGGAGTAATCCTTGTCGACGCGTCATATGGAACAATAATCACTGCTCAGAAGGCCAACTTCTCAACAGTCGTAGTTGACACATTAACGGAAGCGTTCACTTCCAACAAAATCTTATTCGTCGATAAACCCACGAGAATCCTAGTTATCCGAGGATTCAAGGAGTTTGGCCACACAGAACTCACCCTCGACTGGATGAAAATACCCTACACCATCAAGAACGCAAGCGAGGTTCAAAGCAGCCCTGCTATGCTACTTGATTATGATCTGGTCGTTGACGACTGCGAGGGTTTTCAGGGATACGTGATGAATGACGTGCGAACAAACATGACGGCGCTGGCAAGCAACGGTGGCGAACTCATTTTCACCGACATCGCACTTCAAGACATAACGTCCGCGTTCCCAGGCTACGTACACGTCGTCTATGGTAACACGCAAAACTGGACGGACAACGTGAACATCTATAATCCACCGATCAACTTTTCAGCAGAATACCCAAGCCAATACTCAGCCACCTTCCCTTCAACGATAAAAATCCACTCAATGGGCGGAATGTACGTAGTTGACAACGTTTCAAGACCAGCCGACGTAAGAGTACTCATGGATACAACCGTCTTCAATTACAGTTACACTCCCCCTGCCCCTTCTCATTATGCTGTCTTAGGTTTCTACTTCCCATACGGAAACGGGCTGGTCGAAGGATTTGCCTATCACCCGTTCGAACAAACAGAATCCCTCACGGGTGATCCAAACTCCTACGTGTGCGCCGCCATCCTATACGGAAACAAGTTTGTCACCGCAGTTCCACCACCCAGCATATACGCCTCCGACGCCGTAGGAAACGAGAAGAACCAATTCAACCTGGACGAAACCGTTTACGCAACAGTCAAGGCAACGGGTCAGAGAGTAAGACTGTACGTGGTGCCTGATCAAACGACATGGACGACTGGCGACAACCTCACAGACGTCTCAAGCGATGGATTCGAAGAAATAAGCCTAAACGCCAACGGAACCCAAACCGGACCACTGTGGCATCCTCCCCTGACACCAGGGAACTACGACATCGTTGAAGACGCCAACCGCAACGGAAAATACGATCAGGGAATAGACGCAGTGGACTCAATTACCCTAGTAGGATTCACTGCAGTCCCTGAACTCTCTATCGGAATCGCCATGATAATCACCCTAGCCAGCACGGCAGCCACCTTAATAGCATCCCGAAAAATCAAACAATCTACGCACCTGCGCGGGCGGCTGACGCATCAACGTTCGTGACGTTAACCATGGTGACATCGGCGGCCCTAGTCGCCTAAGGCTCAAATTGGAACGCAATTCTATGTTGAGCGCGGAGTCCACGCTATGTTCACAGCAACACCCAAAGCCTCAATGTGAAGCGCACGCGCACCAGGCTTCACGCGCCGCGTAAAAGACATCGACATCCCGAAGTGACCCTGAAAGAGAGATTTGACAACGGTTTCAAGCGAATTCACAATCGCCTTCTCCAACTGTAGCAACGCCCTGCAAAACGGCCAAAAACACGTGAAGAACTCCGAAGATCGCGATGTCAGCTCAGACATGAGAAGACTGTTCGCGACCGTTAGGCTGGATTCTGTGAGGGAAAACATAGACACTATTTGCACCGCCACCCAACAGTGAGTTTGAAAAACAGCCCTACAACAACCCCGTAACTTTTCAGCCAAAAGCTCAATCACTGAGCGTTGATGAACCTTCGTTGTGTCGCGTCGAACCGTTGAGGGCTTCGGTTTTAGGCTGGGCGTCTCCACCAGAAGGCTCTCAAGAGAGGCGTGTCGCTCCCTGCCTCTGACCGTTCTTGGGTCTGATGCCTTGTCTTTGAAGAGCATGCACTCCAGTGATTTCTGGCACGCTACGCAATCGTCCGGTATCTCTACGCCCTTTGAACGCTCGCTCAAGTAGCCAAAATGTTGTTTACAGTTCAGAGGCTGAGCGTTCAAACAGTTTCCCCGACAAACAATGTCATATCTTAATATTTAATACTCTCTTCCTATTCCACAATGTATCAAAACACGAAATATCCACGCAGGCTTCCTTCAGAACACTCAACCCAAGAACCCGCTGGCACATCGTCCAGAGCATTCATCTCCGAGGACCACAACCGTGAAGAAACGCTCCAAAAAAAGCCCACGAAATCACGATTTCAAGCGTTAGGCCACGATAACGAGGAATCGTGTATTCTTGTTAAACATCAATACGGAAACGTTTATTATATCTCACGATTTCTGATAGGCCGTCGGCGAAAAACATGTCCATGGAAAAAATGGTCGCAGGAACCGGCATCGCGGTCGCAATAATAGTGATGATGACCACTGGCCTGGCGCTCCTTCAGTCCAGCACAACGGTCACTCACAGCGGAACAATCCAAACATTGAACGTTGGCGTCTATTCAGACAGCGCCTGCACACAAACTCTGTCCCTCGTGAACTGGGGCGTCCTCAGTCCCGGAACATCAGCCAGCAGGACCATCTACGTCAAGAACACAGGAAACGCGCTAGAAACGCTAAACATGACGGTCACATCGTGGAACCCGTCTGCCGCTTCATCATACATTACGCTGACTTGGAATCAACAAAACGCACAGCTCGCACCGGGATACAATGTTCCAGCGCTCTTGGTTCTTTCAGTCTCAACCGGCGTCACCGGCTTCACCGACTTCAACTGCACAACGATAATCAGCGGACAATAAGATCACGATAACCCAAGTCGCCAAAATGCTCCTTCTTTTTCATCCCAACCAGCGACTCCACTGCAGGCAACCTGTACAGAATCCGTCCGCTTAACTTGAGCTTGCAAATGATGATTCGCCGAACGTTCAGTTCAGAAGCCACTGTTGATCATATTTCTAATTAACGCAAAGAAACCTTTATGTATGTCCAATAATATTATAATTATCTAGACAGATAAGAATCGAGCAGAAGGGACATCAAACGGGTAAAGTTCATGTTGTCTTACAGAATCGTCATCCGTTTAGAAAAGCGGCAGCGACTGAAGAAGAGAGAGACGATTGGGTCTTCAAGAACCTGACTAAGGAACAGCTCAAATCGTCAGGCATAATTCAATGACGACACGTAACGCGGGCGCTAGGACCAGTCACATTTTGTGAGTATTCCCAGCGTGTTCGCTACGTGCGTCGACCCTTATAGGCACTTCACGGTTACTTTCTTTTCGAGGTGCAAAAACATGCAGAAAGAATATGAAAGAGAAAGAAACTGGATGGAAATATACGAGAAAGAGATACGTCGACTCCCAGCGTAAAAACCATCCATCCACCTTTTGTTTTAGTCCCAGTTCTTCCCAGAACTTTCCTATATAGTCGAACACCGCAAACCATTTTCGCGTGTGCACGCCCAGCAAGCGCGAAAATGCTAAATACGTCCTGAGGTCAACCGTGTTAACGAGAAGATGAATCAGCAAGATAACTCAACATGTCCCTACTGCGGCGCACCTATAGCCAGCACCGACAAATACTGCAAAAACTGCGGAAAAACCCTAATAGCACAGCCCGAAGTCACTCAGCCGCAGCCAAAACCACCCTGGCCCACACCTCCGCCCGCGCCTGAACAACTTTACGAACGAGAATACTCCGTACCACAAAGACTCTACAAACTGATTGTCTCACCGAACAAAGCCATGCAGGACATAGGGCTCGCACCCGAATACACAGGACCAATACTCCTCGTCATATTCAGAACCATCCTTCTAGGGGTAACTATAGCTTTCGGGTACTCCAAAATCCAATGGACCGGCGACCCAAACCTGATCAGCCAAGTCACCGGACTCCTCTCCGGAATAATCACGCTAGCCATAGTGATCAGCGTAGGTTTGCTGGTAGCGTACTGGCTTGGAAAAGCCCTAATAGTCAAGTACACCTGCGACAGCGGAAGCGCCTGGACCTTCACGACCGCAGCATCAGTAACCGGCTACGCATACCTGCCCGACCTCATCCTCGGAATCATAAGCCTCGCAGTCATTTATCCCATGATCCCGGCAATAACGTTCAACGTGTCCGATCTCGCCGCAACCAGAGCAGCAATTGCTGACTACCGAGCTCAACTGCTGTGGATCCAGATAATTTTCTCAGTCCCCATCAGCATCATAGCTGTCATCTGGAAATCCTATCTCGGAGGACTCGGCACAAAATTCGGAACCCAGAAGAAAGCTTCCTTAGCCCTAGGCTTCACCGTGTTCCTCATACTCGGCCTCCTGGGATATGGCATCTCGTACCTCCTTACCGGAAGAATCTAACCAACACACAAAATTAGCCCCGATCCAATTAGCGGCCGACAACAAGATACTCTTTATAGAAAGGCAAAAAAAACAGTAAATCCTACTCTGTCATGTGAAATACAACGCAGAGGCATTCACAACGAAAACACGTCTGCTTCTCGTTTTGTTCTTCATAGCCCTGCTCGTCTCCAGCGTCCCCATAATCATCTCTCTGAACAAGGGACCATCGAATAACGCGACGTTGCAGTACACCTATGAAATCATAAACACTTACCCGCACGACGCGAGTTCTTTCACGGAAGGACTGGTCTTTGACAACGGGGTTCTGTATGAAAGCACGGGAATCTACGGCAGCTCCACGCTTCGCCGCGTACAATTAGAGACAGGCAAAATCCTGCTCGTTCACGCGCTGCAGAATCAGTTCTTCGGAGAAGGAATCACGATTCTCGGCAACAGAATCATCCAATTGACGTGGCAGTCGCACGTAGGCTTCGTTTACGACAAAAACACCTTCGAGCTCCTGCAAGAGTTCAACTATTCAACTGAAGGATGGGGAATAACAACCGACGGAAACCGACTGATAATGAGTGACGGAACAACCAACCTCTACTTTCTGGACCCGTTAACCTTTGAAAGAATCGGACAAATCCAGGTGCACGACTCTGGCCAGGTAGCCAACCTCAACGAGCTCGAATACGTCAACGGTAAAGTCTACGCCAACGTCTGGAAAACCCAGAAAATAGCCATCATCAACCCTCAAGATGGCCAGGTGCAGGGATGGATAGACCTGACGGGCCTCCCAGGCGCGCAGAACGGAAACCCGGAAAGTGTTCTCAACGGCATCGCGTATGACGCAAAACAGGATCGACTATTCGTCACCGGAAAAATGTGGCCGTGGCTCTATGAAATCAAGCTTATCTTGAAATGATAGTGTGCGCCAACATCCACTCGTTGCCATGTTCGCATACGTAACTCGCGCCCAATTGGGTTGAACCCGAATCGCCGATATGTATCGTCGATTCATAAACGCCTTAACCCCATGGATCTAGAGGCTTTACTGAAAGGTGAAGTCTACGCGCAGAAGAACGTTCATATTGATCCTCCTCCCTGTGATGTTCTTTCTCTGGATGATAGGATGGACCATGTACTGCACCGGAGACCGTTCAACATCTACGCGTGCTCGTAGGAAACAGAAAGACGATGTTCAGACAGTAATGACCCTTGAAACGCCCGAGATTACCGAACAAGTCCTCCGAGACAACTAAAAAGATTTTCACTTCGAGCCGAAACTATATTTTGCCCTCAACGTTTGGTTGTTCATCAGAGGCTGGCATAGCACGCGTCTTACTTTGAAGCAGAAAAGAGCGAACTAAAAAAGGAAAATAGAAAACTCCGTATTCTACCCACGCGCGCTCGAGAATATGCTCAGCACGTACCAGAGGATAGTTTTTCTGCACTTTCTACAGGAATCTGCGTTTCTTCTTCTCGGTTCCTTGGTCCGATTCTGAAGTGGCTGGTTCGTCAACCGTTGTGGAATCGTCCACGGCCGTCACGGCTACAGTTTCTTCCTCTGCGGATTCTTCCAGCACTGCTTCGTTGATTTCGGCACTGACTCCTTCGGTTGCTTCAAGATTCGGCGAAGGTGTCTCATTTGCCTGTTCGGTCGTCTTTGTTTTTTGTGTGATCTGTCCCAGTCTTTGTTCCAAGTCGTTTACCCTGGATTCGAGGTGAGATATGTTCTGTCGTGTTTCCTCGTTCTTGCTCCTCAACTCTTCCATTATCTTCTGTTCAAGTGCCTTCGTTCTTTCTTCCAATTTCTTCTGCTGTTCCTTCAGAGTCAGAGATTCATCCTCTAGTTGGCCCCGTTTTTCTTGTAGTTCCTGAAGTTCTTTAGACAAGCTCATTTTGATTCACCGCCACAAAATTGGTTTTTAGGGATAACAAGTTTATGAAAAGAGAATACAGATTCAAGATAAACTCAGTTGTCCACTGCATTCTTACGGAGGAGGCGGAGGAGGAGGGTTGGAAAGAACGTTTCTTGTTTTTGCACGCTTGGTTTGTCCGATTCTCTGAGCTGTGACACCGTCAAATTCCAGAGTTTTCTCTTCTCCCGTCTTCACGTTCCTGAACGTGACTTTGAATCGTGGAGTGTAGATTACCGCTCGCTCGTTGACCTCGAAGATCTCGCAGACAAGACGGTTCACGTCCGCGGGATGCTTGACTATCTTGTTTCGCATGATGAACACATCCATGTTCTCAGGGAGCTCTTCCACGCCAAATTCTTCCAGTATCTTGTCAGCGTGTCTTTCCGATGGAGCTGATGGAAAGTTTTCAAGTGAGACTTCTTGTCCTAATCTGTCGAGAAGCAAGGAGGCTTTTACGTCGTTCTTCAACCGCTCTTCTCCTTCGAGTCTGATCATCTTGTAGTCTTCAGCAGACGAATCCTCCGGCGGCTCAGGAATAAATGTGCGGTCCAAGAGAATTACTTCTAACACTTCTTTGTCGATTTCAACTGCGTGGATGCATTTCCGATAGTAGTCAACTACGTAGCTCCCGGCGATCATTACGTAGGGCTCGTAGTATTTGTCAATCGAAACGAATTGAACCTCTTCCGGCTTTGGCTTCAAGAACCAGAATCTTGTGAACAACTGATCCTTAATTTTCTCTGCGGCCAGTTTTATAACGATTGAATCCGTGCGCGTCTCGTAGACGATGGTCTTCCTTTCAACTATCTTTTCAGGTAAGGATGCTGGCTCGCTCGACACGACTATTCCGTTGGAAATGGTTTCAGTCAAAGTTGAACCCTCGATGGTGTCTCTGTTTCACGTCTAATATGGATTATGAATTGAGAAAATGAATCACTGCTACATGCACGTGCCAACAGACCTCCAACTCTCGGTCCAACCGTAGTGCGAGAAAATCGATTTTAGAATCAGCGTCACTTAAATGCCCAAGTTAACCAAGACTCCTGTCAATATCCCGGTTGCGGCTGTCAATAACAATGCGATGATCAAGTGTTTACGCATGATCAAAGATTCAGTTTCACGCGACTCGCCAATGGTAGCCACGGCGTTGTTTATCTTAGCTGGCGTCACGGCGCTTGCGATTCCACCAGCGGCTGCGTGACTTCCGTAAACCGTCATGAACCCAGCCGAGTCAAGTCCCACAGCGTCGGATGCGGTTTTCTGTACCTTCATGAAAAGAACGTTGGAACTTGTTTCCGAACCGCCGACTATGGCTCCGAACAGCCCGAGGGAAGCGGCGACGAATACGTAGCCTCCTCCGAAAACCTTAGCCAGTGTGACGCCTAAGACGTAATTCATGTTTAGCTCCGGGTTCAACTGAACCAAGTTGCCCCCGACGACTTCCATAGCAGAATAAGCCATCACGAATGCCAAGCAGAAGTAAAGGCTGAAAGCCAAGAAAGGGCTGGCAAACCTTTTCAGTAACATCTTGAACGTGTTTTTCACCTGTTTCTTGGTGGCTTTGAGCGTGAAGAAAGACAGAAACACCGCCACGAATATCCACGTGTAAATCTGAGACAACACATCCAAATCTACGGTTTGGTCCGCAAAAACTGGTATCCTTTCGAGGCTTCCTGGAAGGTTTGAAAGCCAACTGTTGACTTGCGGAACGCTTGAGATGCCTGCGAGAACAGTTAGCAGTATCCAAGGAGAAAAAGCGCGCAGAATCTCGTTTCTGGTTTGAGGGTCACGCACATTCTCTTCTTGTACGGCACGCGAGGTCATTTTGTTGTAAATGTAGACTGAGGCCATGGCTAAGGAACCTGCGATGATGCCCAGCACTCTCAGCGGAACGTACTCGATGCCCGTGAAATAGTCGACGCTTGCAATTGCAAGACACGTCAACGCCAAAACAACTCCACAGATTACTGCAGGAACGGCTCCCCTCCGCATTGCTCTCTTCCCGCCTGTCAACCATAGTAGTGCAAATGCGAAGCCAATTGAGATTAAGGGTAAGAAGGCCGAGATTTTGAACGCGAACTCGAACCTGTTTATGGCGACGCCGATTATGCTTTTGCTCACGTCAGCTGGAAGAGTTATGGGAAGCGAAAGCAGACTGAAACTCGTAGTCGGACTGTAACCCAACACGGATATGGCTACTGAACTCAATGGACTGAATCCCATTGTCACCAGTAGAGGTGGAAACAAGGCTGGCGCGCTGATACCCAGAGAAGTGACGAAAGAACCGAAACCGACTCCGATGTACAAGGCTCTCGCCTCTTCGCCCTGGATTGAACGTTTGATCACGTCGGAGACTATTGAGAGAGCGCCTGTTTCCTGCATGAGAAAGATCATTAGCATCGTGGCAACGCAGCTGATTGAGAGAGGAAAACTCTTCAAGAATCCAACCGCTGCAGACCCTATCGCCACGTACAATGACGTTCGAAACTCGAAGATCGCCAAGGCAATGGCAAGGATCAACCCAACGAAGGCCATCGTCAAGCCACTCTGACGCAACAAGGCAACGCCGAACAGAACAACGAGCAGGGGAAAAAGAGCGAGCATGAATCGCCATTCGACGGACTGACCGGAATGAGCTAAGAAAATGGCAAGCGTTCCATACACGACGAGGATTGTCAGGGAAACCATAGAGACGCTCTTTTCCTTCAATCGAAGCCCCCGTTGAAACTTCACGAACATAGCCAGAGTTCGTTAATAAACCTTCATCACCTGCACGAAAACTCACTGGATCAAACAGTTGCTCATCAGCCTAGTAGTAACGCGCAATTCTTATTATCACAGACAGACAATTGCACACGCAAAGCTCATTCGACTGCGAAGGAAGAACTAAAAACTTGGCTGTGACGAAAGCGATTATCTTCGACTTCATCGGAACACTGACGAACGTCAAGGACTACAGGCCTGAAATATCAAAACTAAAAATGTACAAAGCTCTGGTCAAGGCACGTTTCAACGTTAGTGAAAAGAACTTCTTCGATGCATACAACCGGTCGCATGAGAAATATCGTCTAAGACGATACGAGGAGCTTGTCGAAATAACAGACAGTGTCTGGATTTCTGACGCACTCAACTGTCTGGGGTTTCAGACTGACCCTTCGGACCTACGGGTGAAAACTGCCGTGAACGCGTTCTTTGAAGACTATTTGGATGCACTCGAGCTGAACCCTTGCGCAGATCAGCTTCTCGCTCAGCTCCCAAAGCATTTCAAAATCGGTTTAGTGTCCAACTTCACTTACGCTCCAGTCATATACGCCGCTCTCAGAAAACTGAGGATCAACAAGTTTTTCAATGCCGTTTTGGTCTCTCAAGACGTTGGCTGGCGAAAACCAAACCCGAATATCTTTCATGAAGCCCTTAAGAGGCTAGGGGTAAAAGCTGATGAGACTGTATATGTCGGCGACTCACCGTTGGAGGACATAAGAGGTGCAGCTAGAATAGGGATGAAAACTGTCTTTGTGCCCTCTCAGTTTTACTCTCTTGAAAACCTGTACGAAGGCGGTGACAAGCCAGGTTTGATCGTTCGAAACATCTGCGAACTGTGCAGAACTCTTCCAAAATTCATCAAAAACATGGAAAACGGGTTCTGAATAGCCTGCAAGACCATAACATTGCGGTTCTTTGCGGGCGAATGATGGAAAATGTTTTATGCTGATCGCATGATATCATTGCTAAGGGAATATAATGGCTAAATGTCCAAAATGCGGAAAAGAAGTCAGCACCCCAAAGAAAACATGGAAGATGGCTGGAAGACCCGACAAAGCTGGCAAGAAGACTGAGCTCACGATCGGACTCTTTGAACACTGCGGTAAAACATTCAGGTCCACCCTAGGCAAGAAAAAGATCTAGACGTACACTCACCACTTAACAACTCTACTCTCTCTTTTTCTTTTTGAACACTCAAGAATTTTAGCGCGCGCTGATTGAAGTTTCGTGGCGATCGGCTAGAAAAGAAATCTCCCGTTCTTCACTATTAGTCTCTGATCGATTTTGACTGTGGGTTTCTCTATCAGGAAGTCCCAGTGGAGTGAGCATTCGTTCTTGCCTCCGAGCCACGTGTTTTGTCCAATCGCGAAGTGACAGGTTCCAAATGCTTTTTCTGTGGCCAGGAGCATGTTGCCGCATGGGTTGGTGCCGAAGGCGAACTCTGCTATGCTGTATGGGTTGCCTGTCGCTTTTTCAAGTCGAGCCTTGAGGAACTCGAAGCCTTTTTCGGCGGAGATAACGGCTTTTTCTTTGCCGTTGAACTCGACGCGGACGCCGTTGACAGTGCTTCCAGGCAGCTGTTTCGGGTAGACAACTCCGAAAGCGCTGTCTTCAAGAGGTGCCACGAAAACTTCTCCAACGGGCAGGTTGTGCACGTATCTTGCGGCTGAGCTTCCTTGGCTGGGTTGTTTGCCATCTTCGTTCATCCAAGTGCGTCCGTCGGTTCGGAGCTTCAGGTCTGATCCTCTGGGGCAGGTCAAGTGGATTTCTTCTCCCTCCCTCATGACGCGGATTATGCGTTGACCGAGCTTCGACAATGATTCGTAGTCAATGTCTAATGAGTCGAGGAACAGGTTTCGGGTTTCGCTGTATGTTTTGTTGAGAGCTCTCGCTTGCTGCAGGTTTGGGTCTAGGAACACGACTAGATGTGTGTGGTTTTTGAGGCAGAGTTGGAGTAGGTTGTCGATGGACCATTTTGAGTTTTTTCTGACTTGGAGGATGCGTTCTGCATATTCTGGCTTCTGGTAGATGGAGTTGTCGAATGATGTGCCTGTCATGCGGATGAACCAGTCGACGGTTTCGATTACTTTCGGTGTGATTTTAGGTGACCTTGCGAAGCTTTTGACAGGGGATTCGAGAAGTTTGGCGTTTGCAATGTAGTCGCCGTTACTTTGCACCATCGTTTCGGTTCCTCTTGACTCGCATTCGGCTGCGAAGGCGTATGCTAGGTTGAGGTTTTCGATCCCTGCGTAGAAGAACGCTGTTTCATCAGGTCGAATTGGGAGAGCGTTGTCGAGGACTTTTCTGGCGACGGTACGCAACCGTTCCTGGATCTTCATGAGTCATCATCCCTGTGCTAAACTTGACTTTTCGCTGTCTCTTGCCTATGTGCTTTTGACTTTCCCGACGGGCGCGAGGTACACTGTGAACTCTTCTTCTCCGTCTACGTCTATGAGCGCGTCGGTGGCTTCCTGGTTGTAAGCCAGTATGGCGCACGCTCCGGCTCCAATTGCTTCGCAGGCAAGGTAAAGGTTTTGGCAGATGTGTCCAGCATCGACTGCGATGCCTTTGTAAGCTATGACGCTGTAGCGCCATTCGGCGCGGTATGGGATAGTGGTCCATATGAAAACGGCGGCGGCTTGGCTGACGAAGGTTTGTCCCCAACAGGCGTCTGATATTTGGCGTGAGGTTAGTGCTTTGGGGTTGATGACTAATAGTTTGTGTTCAAGTGGCAGGTATCTGTAGACGCCGGGTTTGAGTCCTGTGACTCTGTTGATGACTAGGTACGTTTCGAAGGGGTGTCTTGCTCCGGCTGATGGTACGGTTCGGCGGGTCCGGACTTGGTTTTTGTCGACTGACCTGATTCCTTGGGTTGCCCAGAGGAGGAATGAGAGTTCTTCCAGGGTTAGTGGTTCATCGGTGTATTTTCGTCTGCTCTCGCGTTGGGTTATGGCTTTTTTCAGTGGTATGTTGCCGAGTTGGATAGCTTTGGGTTCGATGAGGCCGATGAGGGATGCGTCTTTTGAGTGTGGCTTTTCGAGTGGCGGGGGAGGGATTCCTTTTTGTTGGTGTGACTTGTACGATTCGTTATCGATCTCTGGGAAATAGGATTTGAGGAGCGTTCTTCTTTCTCTGATTAATTCTTCATACGATTTCATGCGGACACCACGGTGAGGCTGAGGGGTGATTTGTTGTGAGGGCTACTTAAATCGGCGTGTTCTTTAAGGTTGTGCAAACCAGGTTTATGGTCATGTTCGTTTTAGGAGGCGAGTCTTGCGAGATGGCTGTTTGGTTCGGCGGGCTTTTTCTGTAACGTTAGTTGTAATGTTGTGTTGTGATGGTTTTGAGGCTTAGCGCACGCGAAAAGTTGGTGGTGCGCGCGCCGAGATTTGAACCCGGGTCGTCAGCGTGGCAGGCTGATGTCCTAGACCAAACTAGACTACGCGCGCTTAGAACTGTACTGCGGCACAGTTACGATGGTAAAATAGTCAGCTTGCATTTAAATCTTAAGAATCGTGGAAAAACAGATTGGACCGTTGTCGAACCAAGGTTCAATCATGAAAAGTAGCATTCCAATAAGCTGTAAAGACGCATTGAATAGGAGAAAGCGCGCTAACGGGGCCAGATACTGATTTTGAATCCAGTAGCCTAATATGCGACGTTCCCTATTCTGTTGGATCAAGCAAGATTTTTGCCCTCAGAACTGTGAAACCGGATTTTTCCGTTTTTGCTTTTGGCATTTCTGCTGAGACGTAATTCGAGGTGAAAAGCATGCAAAACATGAAGGAAACAAGAGAACAAATGAGAAGAATCGAAATGTGGAAGTGTCGCGCCATAGAGCGTCGACAGTCTTCATAGACTTCCTATCTTTTTTCTGTCTGTCTGAAATTCGCCTTTGATGAATAATTACCGCATAAGCCCGCGCGTGACACGCGTATCAGAGGGCACGACGGTTCAATCAGGCATCTTGTAAATGGTTTCACTAGCGTTCAGTCGAAAGAATAGAAGGAATTTGTAAAAAGCGGAACAGAGTACAGTGAAAAACTGGATTTAAACAAAGAGAGGATTGGGTTCGAGCTTACACTGTTCTGAGGTTCTTTGCGTCTTCGGCGCGAAGCTTATTTTCTTTCGGCAAGACTATTTCGAGCACTCCGTTCTTGTATTCTGTTGAAAAAGCATTTTTTGAGAAGTGTCCGTGGGGCAGTTGAATCTCCTTGTAGAAGTTTTTGGCTCTCAGTTCAAAACGATTTTCTCCGAAATCTAGTTTTATGTCCTCTTTTTCAACGCCTGGCAATTCAACGTACACTCTGAGCTGGCTGTCTTCTTCGAATATGTCAACGAGTGGTTCTCGCATATCTTTCAATGCGGCCTTCGAAACCTCGAACGGCTTCTCTGGCAAGTGCCTTCTTTTCGAAGGTTTCAACGGTTCTATTGGTTCAATCGGTTGCATTGGTTCATCTGTTCCGAAGCGCCCTCGAATAGCGAAGCCCTTCATGTCTGGTTCATCTATTTGTCTGACTTCCCAGTTTCCTTTTATCTCTCCGCTTTCCATTTTCTTCAACATCTCTTCCATTTGGCTCTGTGATTTTCTGAGCAGTTTGAAGATATCGAAGTCGTCGAACAAATCTCTGAATTCATCGTCATACGACAAACTCGTTTCACCTCCTTATCGTTCTCCCATTTCTTCCAGTGATTCGATCAAGCGACGCAAGGCCAGACTTATCATCATGAACGTCTCGCCGAACTCTGAGCAAGCATACCTTCCCCTTCCCGTCCTTTCGAGAAGCCCGCCCTTCTCGAGTTTTCTAGAGTTCTCCCAGACGATTTTCGGGTTCAAGTCCAAGTCCTGCATGAACTCTCCAAAGCTGAGCGTCCGATCGTTGGCTTCAACAAGTCGGCTCATCATTCGCAGACGCGTTTCATGAGACAAGGCATCAAAAATCTCCGATAGTCTTTGTATACTGTCTTCGTTCTCATCGAGTTCCTCTTCCAGAGCCTGCTTTGACCAATCTTGCAGGTGATAATGGAATTTCGAAGAGCGTTTCTCCGTCGCGAACCAACCGTAGGCTTAGCTTCATCTGGCAATGCACTTGCCTTATTACCAAAAGGTAATTACCATCAGGTAATATATAAAATTACTGATTGGTAATAAGATAGCGTATGTTTAGTAATAGATTTCTTGGTTTTGGAGTTCAGTCGTGACAATCCCGATTTGATGGGGAGAAGCGACGGTACTATCTTGACGAGCTATATTATGCCGGTGAAGCAGTTTTGTGCCGAGAATGAGGAAGAGGAGAAGGTCTCGGATTCTTCTAGCTCCGGAAATGGTCATTTCGCTTTCGACAATTAGGTGTGCAGTCAGGCATAGGATGTCTCAATGATGTCTTTGGAATGACTCTATACCTTAATTGGACAGAATCGATATTCAGAATCTGTATTCTGACTTCTGAAAACTTTAGTCCGCAGCAATGATTTATAAAGCCAGCTATAACTGTTATCGTGGGAGGTACGCTGGGTGAGTGCTCGCGCTATAGATTGTACATCATTCATTCTATCATTACACAAGCTATGGTGGTACAATTGAATCAGCTACCAAAATTCAGAAACTTGCTTTCCTTTCAATTCGGGAAAATGGCCTTACTCGATTCACGAATTTCAAATGGCATTACTACGGCCCTTTCTCTAAGGAAATTCAAGATACCGTCGACGTGCTAAAAAGTCAAGAAATTGTTTCTGAAGAAGAGATTAACCGAGTCAGTTACTCTGGGAAGGAATACACGATTAAGCGACTCAGTCTGACTGCAAAGGGAAGAAGATTGGCAGAAAGTGAAAATTGTAGAAGTGGCTCCGATAATGAAGCTGCACTATTGAAGACCATTGAGAAATATGGCGACAAGCGTTAGCCAAGATTCTTGATTACGTAGTACAAAGCATACAGCCCAAAGATTTGTAGAAACTAATTTTGTGAGGCATATGGAACTCGCCGATCTCAGATGGGTATTTCAAGATTATCCGCTTGATGTTTTCGTTTAAACACCCAAGATCATTTCAATCAAAGAGGTGAAGCTTCCGCAAGACATCGAAAAGGAGTTTAAGAGTGCAGTTGAGGTGTATCTGAACACTCTAGCTGACCTGATCAAAAATAGAGCTGCTTATGCCAATAACGATGTAATAAGTGTCGCACATGGCTTTCAAAGCAGATCGAAGCTGTTAATGCGCTTGCGAACATCATTCGATTGTTGAAAACATGACTGATATTTTCGAGGCAGAAATCGATCGGGCTAGAGCGTTGGCAATTAGAAGCATGATTGAAATTCTGAACACAATAGCTCAGGAACTGAGCATCCTAAGAAATCAAGTTAGAGGCGCACGATTTCTAAGCAGAATTAGGGACAAGACGTATTTTGTTATCTCCAGAAAATCCCGCAGATTTTCAACATTATAGCAACAATGATAACAATCGAACTCAAGCAAATCACGTCTTCTGAGATAGTCTCCGAATCGGAAGGGGAATCGTTTTCTCAGAAGCCTATTGAGGAATATTGACTGACGAGTGAAATCTGCTTTATTCCAGATTCTCAGGTTATCTTTCCACCTGTGTTTTTGACGGATATCGAAGGCTCCTTATCCTTCGGACACATACAAAGACTGCTTTGATTTACTCAGAAAACAGTAAATTACCTTATTTTGCCATCTGGCAAAACAGATTTCAGCAACCTAATAATTGAGAAACTTCACAAGTTTATTGCGGATGACTGGGGGACTTGGAAATGTAAGATCAAACAAGTAAAAAAGGAAGTTTATCGCAAAGACTAGGAGTCGTCTGAGAGCCATCAACACTTTTGGTAGGCGCTTCGGCGACTGATGTTGTTCTGGGAAGCTAACAGAGAATCTTTGGTCACTTGTAGCGTATGACATGTCGATAGTGCGGAAGAAAATGATTCAGTTGACAACAGATAAGTGGGGCAGTTTTTTAGAATTGCAAAGGCATGTTGTGGAATTTAGCGGTGATGAAGAAAGACTTAGCAATGAACTATATACACTGATTAAAGAGGCAAGAAGAAAAGGCGCAATCAATATTCAGCGCATGACCCAGACTTGTTAATCCTTGCTCATTGTTTTATTTACAAGAACAAACGGTTCCTTCAAGGTTTTATGTACTTGATCACTGATGACAGAGAACTTCACGGAACGACTGTTGAAATCATCGCGCATCCTAATCTGATTTTCCAGAGTTAAAGACTACTGATAAGTACGTTGGTTTTGAACCTTTGAAGCCTAGAAAATTCATTAGCGATTTTCAGACAAAGCCCAAGAGTTAGCTCGCTCAGTGACAATATGATAAGCATGAGTAAAAATCATGGAATCACAGACCACGTGCGCGATGGCCTACGAGATTATTTTGATTAGTGTTTGCCTGTCTTTCTTAGTTAGTTTTAGAGTTAGAACTGACGAATCTGGATTCTGAGCAGAAGGACGTGGAAAGAATATCAGTATTGTTATGTCTCCTTCTTTTTTGATTTCGTAAGGAAAACCGCCAAGTTCATTTCGTTTCATATTTTACAATTGACATGTTAAACCTATTGAGTTTTCGGTTGATACGAGCCTTGAGAGATTGCAACATTTTTCTTTTAGGTGCAAACTTGCCTCAGAGTAACAGGAACTTGTCGTTAGAGCGGTAGTACAAAACGAGGTTTGACTAGATTTTCGCAAGCCGTTCCGCCACCAAAGGAGAACTGAGA
>CAVTZU010000021.1:0-12857 GCA_963739305.1 Candidatus Bathyarchaeota archaeon
GATAAGAAGCGCGCGCTATAAGCAGTTTTTCAGGCAGGTTGCCTGCAAAGAACGATTGAGGACAAACCGTTTTTAGACGATCTGTTCAATACATTTGTGATCGTTGGATGAGCACGAAGAGGAAGAGGTACGAGTTTCTGGAGCACACGGCAGATGCTTACGTTGCCGCGTATGGAAAGGATTTCGTTGAAGCTTTCGAAAATGCTGCGGTGGCTATGTTCGACGTTATGACTGAGGTTGAGTCGGTGCATCCAAATGTTGAGGATCAAGTTGAGGCGAAAGGTGATGATGAGTATGCGCTTCTGTACAGTTGGCTTGAGGCTTTGCTCGTGAAATCCGAGACACAAAGAATGCTTTACTCCAAGTTCAGGATTTCAGAGCTCAATCGAGATTCCGATGGGTTTAAGCTGAGAGCAAGAATATGGGGAGAAGAGTTTGACGCGAAGAGACATTTGCAGAAGGTGGGCGTCAAAGCCGTGACCTACCATCGCATGGAGATAAACAAAGCTCCAGGAAAGGTCACGTTGAAGTTCATCCTAGATATCTAGAACTTTTCCATAGAAAGCTCTTGCAGAAGTCTTAAATGTTCCAAATCCATCGATTATCGGATTGGGAGACATAGGGAGTTTAGGTATGAGCAACTTCAAGAGCACAGCAGAGCGAATCAGACAGTTAGACAATGAACGCAGAAACCTTCTGTTAGAGATTGAAGAGCTGAAAAAGATGGCTGATTCGAAGGCGAAGGCTCTTGAGAGCGAGGTCAGCATGCTCAGGGAGGAAGTGAGGTCGCTGAGGCTGATTCTTACCCCAAGCGACGCTGAGCCTGAACCTGAGTTGAAAAAGAAGCCCTTACGCAAGTAAACTGAGTTTCTAAGCTGTCAGCGTAAGGTGCGAACGAAAACGTTAAGAATAGTGAGCGGCGGCTCTAAGTCTCTATTGGAGCTCGGCGGTCTGGGGAGATATGCACGTAACGAAACTTGAAGAGCACGTTAATTTGATAGATGTCGAAACGGGTGGAATTGAAAACTTCATTGCGAGCTACGTGTTGAAGGGCAAGCAGGCCGCAATTGTTGAAACAGGTCCAACTTCATCCGTGCCAAACCTTCTTGCTGGTTTGAAAGAACTCGACGTCAGGCTGGAAGAGGTCGCTTATGTTGCAGTGACGCATATCCATCTGGATCACGCGGGAGGCGTTGGAACCCTTCTGAAGAGCTTGCCTAACGCGAGAGTCATTGTTCATCCGGCGGGTGCGCCGCATCTTGCGAACCCTCAGAAACTGTGGCAGCAGTCGATGCAAGTTCAAGGACGACAGATTGCAGACTTGTACGATGAACCTGAGCCTGTTCCGGCTGAAAGAATTGTTCCGACCAAAGACAGCATGATTTTTGATTTAGGAAATAATGTTAGAATCAAGGTTGTTGAAACACTGGGACACGCTTCTCATCATCAGAGCTACATTGAAACGAGTGGTCTTGGGCTTTTTCCAGGAGATGCAGCGGGCATCTACTTCAAAAGTCTAGATGTTGTTGTGCCAACTACACCCGCACCTTTTTACCTAGAAAGCCAGCTAGCTTCCTTGGTGAAACTGATCGATCTTAACCCAAAGAACCTGTACTACAGCCATTTTGGCAGAGCCACGGACGCGGTTGAAAAGCTCAAGACATACGGGGAGCAACTCAAACTATGGGTTTCAATCGCTGAGCAAGGATTCCAGAATCATCAGGATTTTGATGCTGTTCGCGACGAAATCGTGCGTAGAGACGAGTCTGTTCAGAAAGTTTTGCCGCTGATCAAGGATCACCCGATCTTGAGGATGACTGTGCTTAACAACAGCGTTGAGGGCGTCGTAAAATACGTGGAAAGAATCCGAACCGCCCCGAAAAAGTAGTTGTCTCCCCTGTTTTCCTCAACATCATTTATATTTCTGCTTAGTCACGTTTTCCTATAACAACCAGGTGAGACATTGGGGGAAGAAGGAAGTCGGGCTCCAAGAGAGACAGTTCCAATTCAAAAGATAGACGATTACTCGTGGGCTATTCCCAAGTACAAGCCGGGCATGCGCGTTCCAGGACTGGTCTTCGCAAACAAAGACCTGCTTGAGAAGATGAGGACCGATCGAACGCTTCAGCAATGCGCTAACGTGGCGCATCTTCCAGGGATCTATCGGCACGCCATAACGTTGCCTGATGGACATGAAGGATACGGTTTCCCGATCGGAGGAGTTGCTGCAACCGACTATGATGAAGGTGTTATAAGCCCCGGCGGCGTCGGCTACGACATTAATTGTGGCGTCCGCCTCGTTACGACGAACCTTCTGGAGAAGGATATCAGGCCCTGGCTTCCTCAACTCGCAGAGACCATTTTCGCCAATGTTCCCAGTGGGCTGGGAAGTCGTAGAAAAGACCTCAAGGTGTCTATGCAAGACTTGGATAGGCTGAGCACTGAAGGTGTTCAGTGGGCTATCAACAAGGGACTCGGTTGGGCTGGCGATGCTGACCACTGCGAAGAGAACGGGTGCATGAAGAATGCAGATCCCGATATGGTTTCGTCAAACGCCAAGAACAGAGGGTTAACCCAGATAGGCACGTTGGGGTCGGGCAACCATTTTCTAGAGATTCAGAAGGTCGACAAGATCTTTGACCCTGCAACAGCCAAAACGTTCGGAATCGAACAGGAAGGGCAAGCGACGCTGATGATTCACTGTGGTTCAAGAGGCTTTGGTCATCAGATATGCTCGGATTACCTGCGGGTCATGGAACACGCGGTTCAAAAGTACAAGATTGTCCTGCCCGACAGGGAGCTTGCGTGCGCGCCTGGAAAAAGCCAAGAGGCCGAAGACTATTACACGGCGATGGCGTGCGCCGTGAACTACGCTTTCGTTAACCGACAGACGATTCTTCACTGGGTTCGCCAAAGCTTTCGCCAAGTGTTCAAGAAGGACGCCGAAAACTTCGGGCTGAAGCTCGTTTATGACGTGGCTCACAACATTGCCAAGATAGAAAACCATGACATCGAAGGCACTAGGAAGAAGGTTTGGGTTCACAGAAAGGGTGCGACACGAGCATTTCCCCCTGGGCATGCAGAAATTCCGGCTGACTACCGTTCTGCTGGGCAGCCTGTTCTGATTCCTGGAAGCATGGGAACGAGCAGTTGGCTCTTAGTGGGCAGGGACAAAGCTATGCAAACCACGTTCGGCTCGACTGCACATGGTGCAGGACGAATGATGAGCAGAAGTGCAGCTAAACGAAATTACTGGGGCAGTGACATAAAGCAGGCCTTGGAGAAGCGCGGCATCTACGTGCGTGCTGCAAGTGCAATCGTACTAGCTGAAGAGGCCGATCCTGCCTACAAGAACGTTGACGTTGTCGTTGAAGTGAGCGACAAGGTTGGAATCGCGACCAAAGTGGCGAGGTTTGTTCCGATGGCCGTCGTAAAAGGTTAGACTGTTCTATCTGTATTCTCCGTTTTTCCTATCTATGAGTTCGGAATATCCGATTTCAGCTTCCACTCCGCTGTTCTTCTCCGTTTCAGTCTTCTTCCCTTCTCGCAGTTTTCGTTCATCCATGAAGTGGGCTTTGTGAAGTTCTTGCATGTACCACTTTCTTTCTCTAGCATAGTGGATTCCCAAGGCGATTCCAGTGATCATCAAGGTCATTCCTGCAGACGTCAGTGAAAGGCTCAGAAGACTGTAGGGGTGTGGTGTGAGGTGATATGGAATTATGAGAAACCATTCAGGGTTCTGGACGGTCGCTACCGTTACAAGAAGCCCTCCGATGAAGAATACTGATCCGATCATCAGCGTGAAGTAGCCTATGGTCTCATTGTGTCGCGATTCTTCTGCTTTCTCGTGGAGATACTCACTGAAAAACAAACCATTCCACACACGTAGTGTGCAAGCACGTGTTTAATTCTGTTATGAATCTCAAGTACACGTTGAATTCAGCATCAGAGCGACCTTTATATCAACAGGCATTCACTAATTCATTTTACGTCGTTTAGCATTTGTGTGAGGCCTCAGATGCCGTTCAAGGATGAGTGCGGAATCTGCAAACGCGTTCTCCCCGCAACCTACCTGAGGCGATGCCAAAGATGCGGCAAATTATACTGTAGAGACTGCATGATTCCAGACGTCACCACGGGCGATGTGCGTCGGCTCTTCTGTCTAAATTGTGCAAGAAGAACGGTTTCACCCGCGACTGTTTCAAAGTACAATGGTTTAACAGGGTACCTGCGGTTCAGAGGAGCGTTTACTTCTACTGTGAAATTGACTTTTGCACGGATGGACGGTTTGATCGGCGAGAACTTGCCGATGGGTGCCTACCGCAGTGAAGCTTGGTGGGAGAATTCACCGACTGCCCCTCATGCGCGAGGTTGGTTGGACGCCGGTTGGGAGGTTCAAGAAGTCAACTTGAAAGAAGGCTGCGTAGTTTTCAAGAAAGTCAGGCAGATGCCGCCTAGAAAAAAGTCACTCTCCAGCCAAATCAAGAAGCCGTTCACTCCTGTTCGCGTCAGAATCCCCAAGCCCAAGACGCCTTCCAAGACAAAGATATCAAAAATGTATGCTAGAATCAAGAATGTTGAGCGGCAGCGGACTGCAATGCCTTCTTTTCATGGAAGCTTCAAACCGAGGCCGAAATATGAGAAAAGACTGTTCAAGCCTGACGAGAAACCTGGTAAGGATTGAAAAGAAATCTTAGCTGAAAAAGCCTGCCCTATTATGTAATTATAGATAGCCTTTTTAGGCATATTCAACCTAGAATAGTTTTTCATGTCTGTGACTAATGTCTACAATAGTTCATATGGCCAGATCAAGAAACGTGTCGCAGAATATAACATTCGTTACGTTTTAGCGGTTTTTACTTCTTTCATACTCACTATTCTTTTCGTTTTCAGTCTTCTCCCGCTGATTCCTTTTGCGATTGCCCTCTATTTTGGGTTCGATGTAAGGTATGTTTGGGTTATCTGTCTGATGATTTTCGGTTTGGCTTTCTGGTTATCGAGCAAGCTAATCCGCAAGATCAATTTGAAATACGGGATTACGTTAGAAGAGAAAATGTTTCTCCGTGCATATGAATCTTTGAAATTTCTCGAAGAATATCTGAATCCTTCACATCCAATACGGAGCAGCAGAATGAAAGCAGGAAGAAAGTTGGAAAGAATCTACGACCTATTGCAATTGAATGAGTGGAGTATTCCGAACATATCCATAATGCGGGAGGAAAGAGAAGCACTCGCCACCTTTCAATCGAATCTGAAGAAGCAATTGATTCCCGCAATAGAGAAAACCTCAAAGGGTGACGACAAAGACAAAAAGAATTTAGAAACTAGTCTTTCACTATTACTCGGATTAATCGAATATACAATTCACCCTCATCTCGACGGGCTCAAGAAGGTGAATGAAAACATGCATTTGCTGGATGTAAAAGCAGAGAGAGACATTTTACGCAGCATTAGACTAGGAATTTGGAGGCCTTCAAATTGGAAATACCTTCTAGTGCTTTTTTCTGTTATAGCCGCTGGCGTAGTTGCATACCTCCTTGACCTGAATTACTTTGGAGCGAAACCCTCTGAAGCTTTTTCAATACTGATCATGGTGTTTCTCGGGATAATCACCATTTTTGCTGCCTATTTCGGTGCGACTCGAGCAATACGCCCTAAAACCTGACTGTCCAAAGATGACTCGAAACAAATCCGACGTGCGTTGAATTCTTCGCCGATAGATTTTTCTTATAAAAGCATTCCTACTAGACTTGATCCAAATGCCCTATTATTACGTATTAATCACGTACGTTTCCAAGTTGACCCAAAAACTAGTGACCGCGGGTTTTTACGATTTGTCAGAAGAGAGACTGCGGAAGGCAATTGTTCAGCCTTACTTGAATGGTCAACAGTTTTTCTTAGGCGGTAGATGTATTGATCCCCATCTAATAGAGACCATAAAAATATACGAAACGGAGGAGAAGGTCAAGCTCCTTTCGGAAAAAGAATCCTGCGATGTCGATATCATCCTTGAGGAAATCATTGACGGTGAAAGAGGCAAATTCGTAACTGACTTTTTTATCACGGTACCACCTACGACGGCATCGAAGAATAAAACAGAGAGAAAACTCACAAAGAAAGTATTCTTGGTTCATGGTAGAGACCTCAAACCTATGGAAGAATTGAAGAATATCCTCAAAGAATTCGGCCTTATTCCGATAGTACTTCATGAGCAACCAAGCGGGAGCCGAACCATAGTTGAGAAACTAGAGAAGCATTCAGATGTCGGCTATGCATTCGTCATTCTTTCTCCAGACGACATCGGCGTCTCATTTCAAGACCTTTTTGAGAAGACCGCCAAAACTAGCTATGAAGATAAGGCACTGGATTCAGCGCGGAGGATACTGGAACAGACTCAAGGAAATATCGAGAGATTTATCGAGTTCAATGAGAAATTCATACACGACCGAGGAGATGCTTCGGATTTTTTGCGGTTCCTAGCTCCCCGAGCACGCCAGAATGTTGTCTTGGAATTCGGTTATTTTATTGGCTTGTTGGGTCGGGACAGAGTGGCTGTCTCCACAAAGGAAATGTCGAGCTGCCTTCTGATATGCATGGAATAGTGTACATACCTTTTGAGAATTCAATTGAAGAAGTTCGCAGCAAAATAGTGAAAGAATTGAAAGAAGCTGGCTATAAACTGCCGTCAGTTTGATGGTCTTTGATTGAGGAGGTGAAAGGAACTTGGAAGATCAATTTATGAAAGAATGTCCATACTGTGATTATGCTGATCATCTAGCTTTGTTTATTGCACCCCTTAAGTACATTCCACAAGGTGAAAAAAACCCTGAAAAAAAGCCAAGAAAAAGAACAACTGACAGATATTTAGTCTGTCCTGATCACAAATGTGGTAAGATCATTGGCATAATTTCACAAGAGGAAGCAAACGCAGCATATGAGGACTTCACAAGTAGAACACGCGAAAATTTAGGTTGATAACTCTCTAAACAGCAAGTCTGGCGTGAACTGATTCTCCGTTGATTCTTTGAGATAGATGGATAGCATCCTAGACTAGCCGAACCAACCATAAACTAGCCTACTCTCCTTCTACTTTCACAATTTGATAATCATAATTATTAATTGTCATGTACTAATAGTAAGCCAAAGTCTAGCCTTCAAATCATAAAAGCGAACTATATCAGCCTTCTTCACTCTACTGCGATCTTAGCAGTCTTTTAGCCTTATCCTGCATCTTAAGATTAAGGAAGGAAAAGCCAAAAATTGAGGCTAGCGTGGGCTAGGGAGAAACATCGACTTGTCCATATAATTTGGAGGTTCAAAAA
Source organism: Candidatus Bathyarchaeota archaeon (assembly GCA_963739305.1). GTDB lineage: Archaea > Thermoproteota > Bathyarchaeia > Bathyarchaeales > Bathycorpusculaceae > DASPPK01. Next base: position 7,323 of record CAVTZU010000021.1, read on the forward strand.
AACCTATTTCGTCAAAAAGCCGTATGCCTTTGCTAACAGACAGTGTATACAACACCGCCAGGGCAGCAATACTATTGAGAGCATTTCCCAAGTTACCTTTTGATGACTTTTTCATGTCGGAATGCTTTACGCAATTATGGGCGTCCCACCATTCTAGCTTTCTTTCAATATCAGCAATTCCTACGAAAGGCTGAAGATACTTAAGTTCAATAGGATAATTCAGTCCGAGAGTTATTTGCCCGATTTTCTCAATGTTTCGATCAAGCCACGATCGGTAGTCCGCAATATCATATGCTTTTTTCTTCTCGCGAATAGGATACCCATTCTGAGTTAGGAGCGTATCCATTGCTGAGTCAAAAACGCTTCCCGCATCTCTGAGTATGCTGGCATACTCATAGGAAAAAACGTTGAAATTAGCTGGATTACATTCAACGTATCGGAATGTGTTAATCATTCTGTCTTCAAGCGGATGGTAGCGCATCATTATGTATGCCCTAAAGTTCCTAAACCAATCGAACATAACGCTATTTTCGGAGTATTTCTTAAAGAGAGTTGCTGAAAGCCTGCTGTATGACCAACCCATGTTCCATCATAGGTACATTCAGGGATTACATATTAAAATCGATCGAATACCGCGTATCTAAAGATCTAATGGATTTGATAATGACAAAAGTTAACTCAATCACGGTGAAGAAATCTTATCTATCTCACTTCAGTAATCTAATGCCGAAATGGAGAGCGGTCGTCGTCTAGCTGGTTAGGACACAAGCCTTCCAAGCTTGCGATCCCGGGTTCGAATCCCGGCGACCGCACCAATGGTGCGCGCGGCTGATTCCAAGGCTTATATACTCTCGACCACGAATACCCATTTTGGTTGGTTAGGTTGACCGAATCAAAAACTCCTTTGTTACTGAAAGGAGCGAACATCGTTGCCTTCGTGGTCACTCTAATAGTGAACTCCGTTGCGGGAATAGGTCTGCTCAATGGAATCTCAACCGGAGCCGTTTCGGACAAATATGCGACGCTGATCACTCCTGCGGGTTACGTTTTTTCTATCTGGAGCGTGATCTACATTCTGCTCTTCGTTTTCGTGGTTTATCAGGCGTTGCCCAGTCAAAATGGCAAGATATTCCACAAACAGATAGGTGTTCTCTTTTTGTTGAGCAGTGTCTTCAACGTTGTATGGCTTTTCCTGTGGCAGTACGAATACATCACGTTGTCCGTTCCCCTCATTTTTGCGCTCTTAGCATCCTTGATCGCGATTTATTTGCGGTTGAACATCGGCAGATCAAACGTCCCTACGAGAGAACGACTCAGTGTTCATTTGCCGTTCAGCGTTTACTTAGGCTGGATAACCATTGCCTCAATTGCAGACGTTGCCGCGGCGCTGGTTTCAGTGAACTGGGACGGATTTAGCATCAGTAATGAAACATGGGCGATCCTCGTGGTCATCGTGGCTTTGATCATAACGTTGCTTGTCACTTTCACGCGCAGAGACATCGCATACGACTTAGTCATTATTTGGGCTCTTGTCGGCATAGCGGTGAAGCAGAGTGCATACCAGAACGTCGTCTATGCAAACGAGATAAGCGCGGTGATCATCGCTATTTCGTTGGTTCTGGCAATCCTGACCACAAGATCCAGGAGAACGAGGTCGTAATGGACTCTGCCGGATTAGCGCGCGCTAACCGGTCATCAACGAGTCAGAGGTTGTATTCCTCTAGGTATGTTGGCGCGCTGACTTGCCATCCGCCTTTGGAACGAAGATAATTCTCTAGACTCTGGATTGAGCTCTCTTCGCCATGAGTTAGGAAAACTTGTCTGGGCGGGGATTTGAAGTTGTTGAGCCAACGTTCCAAATCGTTCATGTCCGCATGCGCAGAAAAGCCTTCAATATCCTGAATCTTCATCCGTACGGGATAGAGTTGTCCAAAGATTCTAACAGGTGAGACGCCGTCTAGAATTTGCCTTCCCAGTGTACCGGCTGCTTGATATCCTACGAAAAGTAGTGTGGAGTCTGGGCGAGTTATATTTCTAACAAGGTGATGCTTTATTCGGCCTCCGTCGATCATGCCCGAACCGGCCATGATGATAATTGAGCCCTTGATGAGGTTGATGGCTTTCGACGCCTCAACGGATTCGACTAGTTTCAATCCTGGGAAATCAAACGGTGATTGGCCATCTTTGAAAAGGGATTGTGTTTCTTCGTCGAGGTATTTCATGCATCGTTCAAACACTCTCGTTATCTCGACGGCCATGGGGCTGTCCAAGAAAGCCATAATGTACGGTATTCTTCCTTCACGCGCCAGTTTGTTGAAATAGTACACTAATTCTTGGGCGCGTTCGATAGCGAAGGTTGGTATGATGACGTTTCCGCCCGCGTTGATGGTGTCGTTTACGGTTTTTCCGAGCTTATCCTCCGCGTCTTGGAGACTTTCGTGTTTGCGATCTCCATAAGTTGATTCCATAACCACGTAATCGGCTCGCTCAATGAATGAAGGATCTCTGAGCAAAGGTTTGTTCCATTGGCCTATGTCTCCTGAAAAGACAACGTTTTTTGTTTCGTTTTCATCTCGAACGGTGACTTCGATCATGGCTGACCCGAGGATGTGACCGGCGTCGTGGAAGCAGACTGTAACTTGGGCGTTCAGTTGACTTGGCTGCTCATAGGGAAGAGCCCTGAGGAGAGGAAAACATTTCTCAGCGTCCTGAACCGTATAGAGCGGGATTTCGGGGCGAGGTCCTTCGCGACCCTCCTTTTCATGGCGTCTTTTCTTCAAGGCAGCGTCTTCTTCCTGCATTCGAGCAGAATCTAGAAGCACGATTGGAAACAATTCTTTGGAAGCAGGGGTCAGTAGGATTTCCCCAGTGAATCCTTCCTTCACAAGCTTGGGGACGAGCCCCGAGTGGTCGATGTGAACATGAGTCAGGAGTAAGTGCTGAATCTGGTCGGGAGGAACAGGAAATGCTTGCCAGTTTCTGTAGGAGTAATCTCTTTCCTGAAAAAGCCCACAGTCAACAAGTATCTTCAATCCGCCAGCTTCAAGCAGGTAGCTTGAACCTGTCACTTGACGCGTTGCACCTAAGAATTTGATTTTCAAAGCACTTCCTCTACAACGAGGTTTCTCCTTTCTGCCCTATCTGTTCTTCGTATTCCCTTGCAATCAGAGTTGGAAAAGATCTCTGTCAAAGTTGGTCAGAAACTCTGTTTTCCTTTTTCCAATCAACACAATGTCTTCAACGCGCAAATAATATTCGCCGGCGTGCCAGAGCTTTGGTTCCACGGCCATCACCATGTGTGACTGTAGAACTTGATCGTAATTCGGGTCGAGCCACGGCGGTTCGTGGACTTCCACGCCGATGTTGTGTCCCACAGACTTCATTGGCAGTCGCGCCCGCAAGTAGTCGCCGTAGCCTGATTTGTCTAGGCTTTTCTCAATTGCTGAAAAGACTTCGTTGACTCGCATGTTTCCTTCTTTCATCTTGTCGACGGTTTCAACCACCGCGTGTTGAAGAGCTTCGTAGCCTTTCTTGACTTCTATGCTTGCCGGTCCAAAATATAAGCTTCTTCCAAAATCTGAACAGTAGCCGTCCTGCACGAAGCCGTTGTCAAAAGCAATCGAAGTTCTCGGCTTCAGACCTTCATCCACGGGAACGGTAACGAGAGTGGAAGATACTTTAGAACCTGATTTGACGTAGCCGATCCATGGGGGAAACGAAACGTCTGACGCCCCTAACCGTCTGCCTTCATACTCAAGCTCGATTCTGAGTTGCCGTTGCGTGGCGCCTTTCTTGATTTTCGGCACGACCGCTGCCACGGCTTTGTCGGTGAGTCCTGCCACTTTACGGAGTTTTTCAATCTCGCTTGAATCCTTGATCATCCTGACGTGATCCATTAGATGTTCAGCCTTGGAAAACTCAGGGTTCTTCAAAGCCTTGCTCAGTTCGATGAATGCAGAACCCCAAACGTGGTCGCCTAAACCTATTTTCTTTCCATGCAAGTCAAGATCTTTCAATACCTTCGTGATCAACGTTTCAAGCCGGTCTTTGTCCGTGAACGTTCTGGCATCTTTGATCCAGGTCTCCCGTGTCATTTTCGCCCATTCTTCGCCGACCATAAAAATAGGCTCTCCTTTCCTGGGGACGAAAACAAGGTTTGCTGGATTTCCCAGGTCTGTCCAATGTCGCCAATCGATGAGCAATCCTGTCAGGTACTGGAAATTCTGGCAGGAACCGTAAACAACCAGGTCCAGATCAAGTTCTTCCATCTTTTCCTGAAGCCCAATCAATCTGCGTTTGTAGTCAACGCTCATTTCATCATCTCTCATCAATCAAGCAAAGTGTCCGGAAAAGATGTTTAGTCTCTTCAGGATATTTATGATTTCATAGAATTCGCATTCGCCAATGTCTCGTCGTAACGCTGGCGCGTGTGTCGATTGACCCTCAAAGAAGCAAAAAACTTTACAAGAGAGCAACGGACAAGTTTTGTTTTGAGAACCGTGGTCTCGCATGGAAGATTCTGAAAAGAAGAAGGACAAAGAGAAAGCTGAGGGGCGCAGGAAGAAGTTCTGTCCACGATGCGGTTCCACAGACATTTTTTTCGCCCGTGGCCTGCCGCAACTATGGTCGATCTGGGAGTGCAGAAACTGCGGGTACTACGGCGCGTTCATAGTAGAAGACGGGACGACGTCGCAAAAAATCCGTGAAGAATGGGCTCGAAAACACAAGGCGAACGGCAAACCACAGGCTTCGGATTGACTTGGAAGTTTTGCATCTAAGCGTCTACAGCTCTGACCATCGCCTTTGGCGGAACAGGCGAATCAGTTTTTTCGGGCAACGAAGACTAGCCAATCCGCCTTGGGTTTTCTGGGAGACTTAATTTTCCAGTCGGGATAGCACTTGATCTCCTTAAACCCTGCAATCTGAAGATAGTGTAGAATGTCCCAGTAGGTGAAGAGTCGCATGCGTTCACGATCTCGAAATACATGTGTACCATCAGGAGCTTCTATTACACTTGTTTCTTTCCACCAAGTCACGCCGCGAACTTCGTCCAAGTTTTCCACGCGATCCGTGTCCATGCATCGTATGCCTCGAGCACGGGTTTCTTGAACGTGATACCCCTGCATGCGCGGTGTGCCCGTTCTGATATAGGGTTGAAAACGTTGCAGACCATTACTCCTCCTGATCTTAGGCTGCGGTGAATGTGCCGAAGACATATTAGCACGTCGTCATCGTCTGGCAGAAGGAAGAGTATGTAGAGTGCAAGTGCAGCGTCAAACTCGTTCTCATACGCCAGTTTCGTGGCGTCGCCCTGCGACAGTTTCACGGAAACACCTTCGCGATGGGCTCTGGCCTTTGCTACTTGAACACGTTCAGGAGTGTAATCCAATCCAGTACATCGATACCCACGACGAGCTAGGCCGATTATGTGTCGACCGTTTCCGCAAGCGACATCGAGCACGTCATTGACTCGATGAGTTGCATCGGCACTGAAGGCAGATTCGAGAAAGTCAAGCTCACGTTTTAGCTTAGTGC
>CAVTZU010000022.1:0-41614 GCA_963739305.1 Candidatus Bathyarchaeota archaeon
ATGGCACAGTCGTAAGAAGTTTTGGTGAATGAAACGTATTCGTGCCCAATGTAGTGTTCTCAGTGTGTAGCGCGCGCTAGATCACACTGCACTACTCTTTCGAAAGTCTAATTAATTCACCAAGCTAACTTGAGAGGTGGCGAAATGGTTGGCAATTGAAATTGAGGAATTAACGAAAAATCTTGAACCAAAAAACCGAGGGCGTGTAAGAGCCTTAGAGACTGGAGAAAAATACATACTACGGTTCAATGTGGATAGTTTAAGATTACGAGATGTCGAAAATATCCTTAAAGACATCAGGAAAAGCGTGCCAAAAAACTTCAAAGAGAAACGAGTCCATATCCAACTTGACGGTGTTGTTGATTTTCGTTAAACAGCGCGCGCTGTCCAAGGTAAGACTTTAATAAAGAATCCAATGCTGTATGTGAAGGAGACTAGCAGGAAAGTGATTCGGACAAAACTCCTTTCTCCCAAAGTTTTTTTTGTTTGACGCTCTCCTGCTTCTCCCCTTTAATTCTCCCTTTCCATTCGCGATACAATAATCGCACAATGGTCCTATAATAGTTCTTATAGAACAAAGTTCTATCTCACTACGCGTACGCTGACCCTTCTTTTTCTGTAATTTCGGGAAATAGAACATAATTATAGAAGATAGGGCAACAAGTTCTATTTCTCTGAGGGCCTGTTATCGCTGCGTTAAAGGACTTGAGACATTAAAACGAATCTACGATAGGGCAGACTTGAAAGTGTTAGCATAACTGGAGTTTTACGCATGAATCATAAGAATAGGAGCATTTTGCTCAACATTTCCATGTCGGTTTTTTATAGCTCACCGTCCAATAGACTGGTGGGAGCATGACCAGGGCATGGTAAATAAGAAAGCGCATGTCAAGTGTCCCAACTGCGGTTTATCAGGCACACTCACTTTTGCAGAGGAGCCATCCACAGCATCACAAGAGAAGCCATCCAACCAAGAGACCTCTGTTGTCACAATGAATTGCCTTCGTTGTGGGACAATTATGAGAGTCCGATGGGAATAAGTAGCGCGCGTAAGAAGCGCGCGCACGAATGTGGCTATACGGCCACAACGGTCTATACAGACCGTTTCGTTATACAGAGACTAATTCTCTGCATGCTACGAGGGGAGTGGAAAGGTTCAAGAAATTGCTAGATGATCTGGAAAACTGCCGATCTGGTACGCGCGCGCGATAGTCGTAAAAGAACCTGGAATAACGAGCTGGCTCAAAGGAGAAAGATGATATATCTGCTGGTTTTGCACAAATCCATTGGCGCGCGCTACAAACGATAAGGGGTTTAAAAGGAAGAAGTATATTTTCAGATGGGCAGACTTATGTCTACGGTGTACTTCTCCGAGAAAGTCAACAGGGAACACTTCGTTAACAAGATCTTGGAGGTCTTTTCTGCGCCGTTGCAGAAGGCTAAGAAGGTTTTTGTAAAGCCCAACATTGTATCTTATGAGCCTTATCCGACTACCACTCATCCAGAGGTTCTTGAAGCCGTTTTAAAGCGACTCGGCGGCTGCGAGTTAGTGGTCGGTGACGCGCCGGCTATTGACGCGGGCAGATCAAACAGGATTCTGCAGAAATCGCCTCTGAACGAAGTATGTAGTCGCTATGACGTTAAATTGATGAATTTGTATTCTGAGAAGATGAAGACCGTGCAGAGTCCAAGAGGCTACAAGGTTAAGGTATCAGCTCTGCCTCTTGCCTGCGACTTTGTCATTTCTCTTCCTGTTTTGAAAGTTCACGGGATGGTCGGTTTGAGCGGCTCCTTGAAGAACCAGTTCGGCTACCTGAGCAGACAAGACAGATTTCTGATGCACTGCAAAGTAAAAAGCATAAACAAGGGGATAGCCGAAGTCAACGCCGCGGTCCCAACAAACCTGTTCATCGTCGACGCTGTGGAAACCATGATAAAAGCCCAGGAATGCAGACACGGAGGCTGCCCCGCCAAGTTAAACACAATGATCGCAGGCACTGACCCAGTAAGCTTGGACCTTTTGGGCTAGAGCTTTTCAAAAGGTTGGAGCCAAAATTCGAAAATATAAAAAATCAAGCCTTGAAATACATCGAATATGCTTCCGACTATGGTTTGGGGATGAAAGATTTTACCGCAAAAGAAGTTCAATAACAACGTTTGTTGCTTGTGTTCGCGCGCGCGAAACTAAATGTTTTATACAAATAGCGGGAAATAAGATTGGGAGAGATGAAGAATGGTGGCCAACAATCACGTGCTGCTCAAATGGTCGAACATAATTGCCTTTGCATTTACAGTAATAGTAAACAGTTTGGCAGGCGGCACCACGCTTATAGGCGGAGTGAACACAGCTCAAATCTCTGATTCAAACCCTACATTGATTACCCCTGCAGGTTACGTGTTCTCCATATGGGGAGTAATCTATGTGTTGCCGGGCGTTTTCGTTATCTTCCAAGCTCTACCAAGCCAAAAAGAAAAAGAAATTCTTACTCTGAAAACCAACAGAAAACAAACTGGGGACTCAGACTAAAGCAGCAACCTAGGTTCTGTCTATACTAAAGAGTATGTAGTACAAAAGAAAAGTCAAAGTGCAGAACAGAAAAACATTGGAATAGGCGATTCAAACTGGCTCAGAAAACTATCAACTATTACGTGCTATTTGTAACGGAAAAAACGATATGAAAATGGGGAAGGAGTTAGACTTCAGTTAAACTCTAAATAGGAAATTCCAGAGTTTTTTCCTTCTCCATAACATTTGGGACATACAAATTCTTTGAAGAGAATATGCTTCATTCTCCAATGCCCATCTTTTCTACAAGTGGATTTGTTCACATCTTGAACATCTAAATCCTTGCATAGTTTCTATTGAACCACCTTAATTGAAAAACTTCCCACATGTATTACAGAGACATTTCTCCCAATTTTCTTGATGGTCTAATTGGAGCATCTGACCATCACCCCTCTGTATTATGGTTATAGTGTAAGAAGTGTTCATCGAATTTGAAGTCAAGTCTGATTAATGGTAGATAAACTAATTGTAAATTATTAATGCGAATGTTCCTCTCACTTATTTCACAGAGTTTTGTGTATCTCCTGCTATTTGCACGAGCTATATAGGAAACTTGTTTGGATTGCAATGCCTTGATTTGTCTCAGAGCAAGTTCTGCTTGAATTAACCACTTCATGAGATAACACCTTTCCATCTGAATCTTCGTGCAGTTTTTCAAACCTAACCTCTTCACCGAAGTTCAGAAAGTCAGCAATACGAGGTTCTCTAAAATTAAGCAACATTCTCCTATGATTAACAAACTCATGATGAATTTGACCTATGGACGTCTTGAAACTTTGGTCAACACTATAATCTATCTCATGATATGAATGATAATGGATACTTCTCTTCACGCTGTTAGCCAACTCACTTGGAGGCTTAGGTGCTGAATCTAAAACCGAATCCAAATATCCTCCTAATCCAGCAATAGTTGAGTCAACTGACGGAACTGGAAATGCCCAAACAGATATTTTCTCTTCTATACGACTTCTCTCAACTTCTTTCTTCCTATTCTCTTCACTATCTGCCTTCAAATGGTCTAAGAAGATATTCTCAACGTATCTGCACCATATTTTGGACCAAATATCTGAATCGCAGAATTCAAACTTTCGAGGCTATGTCTATGCCTTCTATGCGAAGCTCCTGCTACTGCCACAGGTTCATCTATCCATGAATGGATGTCATCGCCACGAATACCATATCTCTTCTTTGAATGGAGACAATGTTCTTCATGGTCAGGCATTTTGTTGCCTCAGTCTGTTGCACTCATACATAGCTTGTGAAACTTTTTATGTCTTGCATATAATCAAAGACAGAAATCTTTAATCTGCACAGCAACAGAAGACAAACTAGGGATTCAAATTGTCTCAGCAAATACCACGCTAACTTCGAGACTCAGAAAAGGCTTTCTCGTTGTTGGAATGGTTCTCTTGGTTATGGGTTTCTTCTTTTTCTATCTGGCAAGTCGTGTGAATTGGGGTTATGTGACGACACATAATGATGCTGTAAATCTTTTTTATCCCTCTAGGATTTATCAAGATCCGCAATGGGGCCAATCCTATGAATATTATGTTCGTCGTTTAGATATACAACCCAACGACTATTTCACGGTAAGCTATCCAGAATCTCAATATTCTCAGATTGGTGGAACAATTCGCATAGTCTTGAGAGGAATTACGGCGGATGCCAATGAAACGACATTGGCCTTCAATGGCTTTTTTATGTACTACACGAACAACCCGCCCTACGATTTTCCTTTTTTTGACGTGTATCTTGTTGCTTCAAACATACAAAATGTAACAGTATCATTAACAACTGAACTTGATCATTATGAAACACCACAATGGGCTTTTTTTGGCATTGGCATTGTTTTTTCTTCATTAGCAATGATTCCAATTTTCAAATCAAAAAAGTCAGCCTAAGCCATACCGTACAAAAGGCTCTAGTCAAACTGAAAGAGGATAGTAGAAATCTTTAATCTGCACAGCAACAGAAAACATCGTAGGGATTTGAATAGAATCAGAAAGAGAATCTCGAATTGACTCTTGTTACGAGTGCTCAGTTAAAGATGGAGATCATTCTAAAAAGAAGGTATTTCGTTGTGAGCTGTGCGACAAGTGGTTCTGTGAGAAACACCGAAAACCCAAGTTTCCCGCGTTCGTGGACTGGGACACAATATCCGATGTTCAAGGCAACCCGACAATCAAGTTGGTGTTTTATAACGAATATAGGCGTAAAGATGGGCATTCTGACTTGATTTATTTTCGCAGGACAATTGAGGCTGAAGAACTTGATGAAAAAACAAGGACTCGATTGATAGCCCAAGCACTTGATAGAATGGAAGATGCTATCGCGAAGAGAGGACCAGAAGAAAAAGAGGGTCGATGGGTCATGATGGAAAATAAACATGGCAGAAGTTTTGAAGTGCCGCTTGAGGTCTATTCAAGTCCGCAATATCGAGAGTACCTTGAGAATGCTGAGACCGAGAAAAGTGTCAAAGCTATAGTAGATGAATATTACAGAAAGTATAAGAAAAAGAAACATTGGTGGCAATAACATTAAATCTGCACAGCAATGAGAAGAATAACTAAGGGTCCAAAAATGAAGACGAGAATATTAATCATCATTGGTATTGCTGTGGTTATTGTAATAGGACTCGTATTAACCGTATCAAGTCACACAGATGCAAAACCAGCTTTCTAATCTCAAGAGCTGAAGACAGAATTGAGAGCGCAAACGAGGACTATTCTCATCTATAGTTCTGGCAAGATACGCCATATTTTGGTAACTATAGTCTTTTCAAGATGAACTGCACGATCTTTAACACTGGACTCAAAACAGCCCTAGGCACTTATCTCGTCATGTTTTTCTACTTTGTCCAAAACGTACCGCCAGAAAGAAATCTACTAAGTCAAATAAATATCCAAGGGCGACAAAGTTACACGTACATCAACTTTCTTCTGGTTCATAATTTCACAGTTGGAAGAATGAGCTTGGAACCAGCTTGGGGAGACCGCAATCCAATCTAGAAGAAGCGTACTGAAAACAAAAAGACAGAAATCCTGTCTGAACAGCAACAAAAGACAAGCTAGTTCGGAACATTATATCTTATTAGCGCGCGCGCACATGCCTTATTCCAAAGTAGGAAAAGTGTGGGATCATCAGTGAATCACTTCGAGATAGTATATATAATACTTTCAGACCCCCTCCCACCCCTCGAAATCACATCTAGCGTTTTTATGCACGTGTGCTAATAATTCTGTTTTCTGAACGCCAGAAACGATAGATCATCGCGTATGAATAACATATTTCAAGTGCCAAAAAACCGTCTTTAACAAGTGTTTTTCTTGGCTTGCAAGTGATTAGATCATGAATTTTCATTGTCACTGCTTTGCTAATGATACGCCTATGTCACATCAACTTCATGTTTTGACAGAATAGAACAATAATCCATAGCAGTTAAATACTTTCTGAGGCTAGTACTAAACGAGGAAGGAGAGATTGGTCTGAAGCATAGACTATCGTCTCTGCTATCTGCGATACTAATAATTACAGCAGTATTGCTAGTCATTCACCAGCCTGGCTTTCTGCCGCCCAAAGTGGACGCTGCACCCACCACGATGACAGTGGACCCTCAAAACTCCACAGCCTACCTAAACGCCACGTTAAACATCAACATAACAGTAACAGACGTAACCAACATGGTCGGCTGGCAAATAACCGAACTGTACTACCTCAACTCCATTCTCAACTGCACAAGCGCAACAGAAGGCCCATTTCTGACGAGCCTAGGCCTTACATTCCCCATTTTCGACATCCTCAACAATTTCAACAGCACACACGGACGCGTACGGGCAGCATCCGTCCTCTTAGGATCAGGCAACTCCGCAAACGGCACCGGCGTAATAGCAACACTCAATTTCACTGCCATCGCCACAGGCATGACCGCCAGTAACACTCGGAGATACAATCCTGAAGGACAGCCAAAACCAAGACATCCCGCACACAACCATAAGCGGAAACGCAACGGTCACACTGGCACCAGATACAAGTCGTTGACGTCTACACGCAGCGCGGAGGCGTCGGAGCAAACGTGAGCAGCGACTCCTTTGCACCTGGAGAAACAATATTCTTCAACGCTTCCCTGATTTTCCAGGGAACACCTGTTCCCGGAATCATCGTCCAATTCATAACATATGACCCACATGGAACGCCAACAGCAAGAAATTCAGTCAGCGGACAGGACGGCGTTGCCGTTCTCAACGTCACTCTTCCATCCAGCCCGCTTTTCGGTAACTACGTCACCCTTGCCTCGGCAACGGTAAACGGCAACAGCTACAACGACACGGTCTCGTACCAAGTGGGCTATATCATCAACATCGTACAGGCAATCGTCTGCAACTCCACGGGCGGCGCCCAAACACAATTTCCAAGGGGAAATCTGGCGTATCTCAACGTGACCCTTGAGAACATAGCGTTCAACCCGAAGCAGCTTTTCCTCTTCAATCGGAGCAACCGACGCATCCGGCAACCCAGTCGGCGAAGAGTGGATCAGCTGCGCGATACCCGCGGGCAAAACCAGCTTCTTGATGGGGTTCCGGATACCCTATTGGGCCATTCCAGGCGTTGGACAAGCCTTCGTTGGAGCCTACAACAACCCGCCCTGGGGCTGGAGGTTCAGCGTACTGCCCAGGACACTATCTGCCACTGTCGATATCAGGCGGTTGAAATGACGAGAAACCATCGCAAAACGGGTTTCAAGCCCTTGCTCGTTCTTCTAGCCGCGGCCCTGACGCTGGCGATGATCAACGGAGCAGGCTCCGCAACGATTAGCATCACAGTAAACCCTGGCAAACCGACCTACTACATAGGAGAACAGGGAACGATCTGGGGCAACGTGACCTTCTCCGCAGGTTTAGGAGGAGGCTTGATTCCGAACGCTATGGTGTCGATAGAAGTAGACAACTCGAACGGTGTACCCGTGATACTCAGGACCAGAACAACCGGGTCAACGCCCGAGCCCTCGACAATATGGATTCTAAGTGTAACACCGTGTGACCAGGTTGGAAACCCCAAGTACGTGTTCACAAACCAGACTCTTGCCTACTTCAAAGTCACACTGAACAACACTGACACCGCGCCGAAGTACGCCGAGATAACGCTGAACATCTTTGACGCGAGAAACGTTGTATACGAGGCCTTCACAGCCTTCAAGGGCTTGCTAGTCAACGGCACAACGACTATGCTCTTCTCAGATCCAATCCCGCAGGACATTTCCCCAGGAAACGCGACAGCATACGTGAACGTGTTCTCCGCGCTTCCGAGTGCCGGCGGATTCGCCTACTGCCTCGAACAATCAACCGTTTTCTCCATAGTCGGCACTAGTCCCCCACCGTTGCCGACTCAGGAGCAACCTTTATCAGGCTTCTACAACCTCACCTTCCTCATAGACAACTATCAGAGAACCAGAATGTTCCGCCCAGGAAACTACAGCGTCTCAGCAAACTGCAAGTACCAGACTGAAGTTGCCAACGCCACCGCAACGTTTGAAGTCGTCCTCAGGGGCGACATAAACCGCGATGGAACCGTCGACATCTACGATGCAATTATCCTGGCCGGTCATTTCAACGAGCATCAGCCGTGGATACACCCGGCGATAGATCCCAAGGTAGACCTCAACGGCGACGGCGCGATCGACATCTATGATGCAATAATACTCGCAAACAACTTCGGAAAAACCGCATAGGAGCATGTTTCACCGTGAGCAGTGTATCAAAAACTCGCAGAAAGCAGCGTGAAGTCCTCCTAAGGAGTGGTACGAACAGAGAAAAGTGAACGAATTGCCAAGAACACGAGTCTCAGCCACAGCACTAGCATTCCTGGTCATAATTCTAGCAGCCGTGACGCTGACCTCTGAAACAAGGGCAACAGACCCCACTACACTGCTCCAAATAACTCCGCCTATGCATTTCGTTACGAGCCTAGTCGAAACCTTCAACGAAACCGTCACAATCTCAACCTCCGAACAAGTCAACAGCGTCAACTTCACGATAACCTATAACTCTACTCTCCTCGACGTCGTCAACGTCAGTCAGGGCTCATTCTTCCCGCCAACACTTTCCGCCCACCTATTTCACGTACACGCAGGATTCAGCGGCCGGCACCATCAACATCGACGATGAACTCCTCGACCCACAAACCCAAACCGGAAACGGAACCTTAGCAACCGTGACATTCATACCGAAAATAGATCCCAAATCATTCGCCTTCACCCCAATAATGCTTAGTCAAATTCTGATCCTAAACGCCGTGCACCTGCCACTCACTTACGACACGCTCAACGCAATGTGCTTCTGGAAGTACCTGCCTCTTCCCCCGCCGCCCGCTACACCCAGACTAGTAGATGTCTACACGCAAAGAAGCGGAATAGGCCCGAACACCTACGGAGGCGAATTCGCGGCTGGCACAATGGTCATTCTCTCAGCCCAAGCAACATACAACGGCTATCCAGTCCAAAGCGTCCCCGTCGCCTTCCAAGTTCTAGACTCGAAGAACCAAACAATCGCACTTCTGGTGGGCACGACAGACGAAAACGGAACCGCAACAACCCAATTCAGGATACGCTCCGACCAAAACGTCCAAGGAACATGGTGGGCCATCGCCTCAGTCGACATATCCTGCACAATCGTATGGGACACCGTCAACTTCACAGTCTTCTTCCTACTCCCCGTCGGAGGATACACGACAACTCCGCGTTAAAAACCCGGACCCAACGCCCCAATACATAGCCACAATAATCACGCTTGCCTTAGCAATGACACTGACGAAACGCAAACTACGCAAAAAATAGCAAACTTCATGTGCAAAAAACTCATCCGACCACGCAAAGAACCAACCACGCATCCCCACCATACCCTCCACAAAAACCCGCCCAAGAAAAAAAGGCCGGGGGGTAGGGTGTTTTAGACTGTTTTCAACTCAAAACCCATGTTGACCAGGCCCGCACAGACCCATAATCCTGATTCCAAAATCATAAAACTTACCAAACCCCCCATCATACACACTATCACTCACCACACCACAACACGAGTGAAAACGATTGTCCTTCGAAGACTGGCAGTACAGACAAGCCGAAAAAAACGCCCACAACGAAATCCTAGCCTTCCTCGTCATCATCATGGGCATTAACCTCCTAGCAACCGGCCTGATAATCACGATCATGACAACCGGCCAACCCGTCCTCTTCCCCTACCCACTCCCACAATTCATCAACCTGCCAATTGCCCTAGGATTCATACTCACCGACTCAGGCTTCGCCATAATCTTCGCAGGATTCGCCCTAAGCATACACTACGACAAACAAAGATCATGGCACCTCACCGAAATCGACAAATCATCCAAACGCAAAAACTGGAAAGTAAACGTAAGAGCCACCGACGAAATCCTCGAAGAACTAAAAGAAGAAAAGAAAAAACCTAGCAGATCCTAAACAGCGTCCCCGTGGAAGCCAACCTCAACGAGCCTAATCGCTCCACTTCTCGATGAACAGCTTCTTCTCACCCTGCTTAAACATGACCCTCACAGGAATCGCATCCGTCCCCCTCTTCGTCTTCTTATACTCCTTGAACGGAAACATGCTGTCCTCAGCCAAATCCACCGGGATATAAAGCAGATACTTCCCGTCTTTTCGCTTGAACAATCGACCTCTTCCCTCGCTAACCATTCGTTATCACCTCGATTACATCCTCAGTTTAAGACCTAAGCAGTACAAGCAGAATCTATTTAATCCTTGTCATCACACAAACCAAAAGCATAAAACAGACAGACACGCCACAAGAAAAAAACGCATCAAATGAAACAACAAAAGACAAAGCCGTTAGAATTAGAGACCAACCAAAAAAACACGGACAAACCTCAACACAGGCTTCTCCCTACAAGCGCCCGTCACTCATACCTGGTCAGATACAACGGCTTCCCAGCCTCCCTCTTCTTCAACTCCACAGAAGAATCACGCAACAACACCGCATCCGCATCCAACTCAGCACATCGAACAGCCGCACCGTTCGAACCGCCAGACCCTGACTCCTTAACCAAACGAGCTTTCTTCACCGAAACACACTCCAACACCAAACTCAACTAAAAGACAAACACAAGGCTAAATAAGCGTTTTCAAACAAGTGTACAACCCAAAAACACTCAGCCCCCTCCCTCTCCGAACCACAACGACTCTTCTCCCACTCACGACGAAACCGAAACCCCGTTTCCCTCACTCTCATCTCCCACAAAAACGCACACATCATCAGCGTTCGGACACTCCAACGCAGGATGGAACAAACACCTCCGACTCTTACGCTTACGCTCTCGCCCCATAACGATAATCACCCCGTAATGCTTCTTTCCCACAACGCACCGTCCGAACCGTAATATTCCAAAGCCTGCTCTACTGCTCCTCTAGAGCACACCGCATAAAAGAACCTTGCCTCCAACATTCCCAAACGGAACACACCAGATTCACAGCGGCCAAAGCAAGGCAATTTCCAATAGCGAAAGCTTTTATTGCAGCACAAAACAAAGTTTGCCAATACCTCAAAAAGATGATGTGAAATGAGTCTGCAGAAAGGTGACTTCATACTAATAGAGTACACAGCAAAAGTCAAAGAAACAGGAGAAGTCTTCGACACAACAACCGAAGAAACCGCAAAAAAAGAGCACCTGTACAAAGAAGGCAACATCTACGAACCCAAGCTCGTCGTCATCGGAGAAAACTGGGTCCTGAAACCTCTCGACGAAAGCCTAACAACAATGGAAGTAGCCAAGCCCACAACCGTCGAGATTCCGCCGGAAAAAGCATTCGGGCAACGAGATCCAGAAAAAGTGAAACGCGTTCCCCTCAAACAGCTTCTGGCCAGAGAAATCACCCCGAGCGTGGGACAAAGAATCGAATACGGAGACAAAAGCGCCACAATCCGAGCCGTCGGCGCCGGACGAGTCCTGCTAGACTTCAACCCTCCACTTGCAGGAAAAACCCTAGTCTACGAGGTCAACGTCAAACAAAAGCTTGAAACAGCTGAAGAAAAAGTTGCCTCACTAATCCACAGAAGAATACCCAACGTCGACGACAAGAAATTCGAGTTCACCGTGAAACCAAAAACAGTCAGCGTTGAAATGCCCGAAGACGCCTTCTACATAGAAGGAGTACAAATCGCAAAAAGAGGAATAGCAATGGACATTCAAAGATTCTTCCCAGAAACAACCACAGTACGATTCACAGAAGCCTTCAAAGCCGAACCCAAGAAAACAGAAGAACAACCCGAAAAGAAAGAAACAACCGCTGAGGCACAACCAGCAACCTAGACTCACACGACCTCAGTGACTTTTGCAAGGTGCTCATAAGCTTCACGATTCAGACTCAGCTTGTTCAAGATCGTAAACCTCTCAGGCCTCAACGAAGCAGCCAACACCAACGCTTCGACAACGTCACGTTTATCTAAACCAAGATCCCGCGCCGTAGTCGGAGCCCCAAGCCTTCTAAAAACGTCTCTAATCCGCTTCCAGTTAGCCCCATGCAAATAAGCCATCATTATCGTCCCCACACCACACCTTTCACCGTGCAAAGCACAATTCGGCTTTATGGTTTCAAGCGCATGGCTAAACATGTGCTCAGACCCGCTGCAGGGACGACTGCTCCCCGCAATGCTCATCGACACGCCGCAACTTATCAAAGCCTCAATCAAGACTCGCAGCCCCTCTTGGTTCTTCTTCCGCATCAGGTTCGCGTTCAACAAAACGTGCTTGGCGCTCATCAAAGCCAAACTCGAAGCATACCCACCATAATACTCATCTCTCTCGTCACGCGCCAACTGCCAATCCTTCACAGCCGTGAACTTGGCAATCACGTCCGCATAACCGCTCACAGCAAGCCGCCAAGGAGCGCGAATAATGACCCGTGTGTCCGCAATAATCGCCAGAGGAGCCTGAGCCATCACTGAGTACGGCTTTTCATAACCCTTGATCGAAGACAGAGGGCTGGCTATCCCATCATGAGAAGCCGTCGTCGGCACGCTAATGAAGGGAATGTTAGAACGCGCCGAACTGCACTTCGCCACATCTATCTTCGTACCCCCGCCCACACCGAAAACAATCTCCGGTTCCAACACTCTTATTCGCTCTTCAACCAATTGAACATCTTTCACTGTCGCAGTCTCAACGAGAAACGTGTCAACCTTCATTCTTTCCGTCTCAAGCATCCTTCGTACTTTCCGTCCGGCAATAACGTTCGTCCTGGAACCAGCAATAACAAGCGCTGACTGAGCAAAACCCAGTCTTCTGCAGATCTCTCCAACTCTCTCCAGTACACCATCCCCAACGATAACTTCCCGAGGCAACTGCATCCTATGATGTTTTAAGTTCAAATAAACCACGTTTGATCGGCATCTTCGTTTTCTTAGCGGTGTCCTAGAACCTTAAAAAGTATTGCCCTTCATGAAGAACGCTAAAACAGCCGCAATCCTGAAATTCTCATCAATGGACACGTCAATTATCTGCTTTTTCAAGGTACCTAAACGAGAAGGGCTTGACAACCAACTCTGGACGGTTTAGGCTAAGAATAAAGCTCTGAACATCTTTCAAGTTAGGCTGCCAATCCTTCCTCATAGTGGTAATCAATCTTGAGAAGCTAGCGTAGTTCTTGTGCACGGAGACGATTATGCTGTTCATCCCTAACCCTTCACCATCAGATGCAAAAACAATATCCGCCTGCGCCTTTGCCCATTCGCGAGCCTTCTCAAGCAGTTCAGGCTTGGCTTCAGTGAAAGCAAGAAAAGTGAACGCAACAATCTCGTAACCCATCTTCGTGAGGTTAGGGATTATCGTGTACTCCTTCACGTACCCAGCCAATTCCAGATGAGTTCTCTTCCTCGTCACCGTCGGCTGCGAGACTCTCAAAACTTTAGCAAGCTCTCTGTCGCTTCTCCTTGATCCCCTTATCAATTCGCGCAAAAGATCCAACTTTTCTTTTTCTTTCTCACTCATGAATAACGCCCGTATTATACACAATTCAATTGATTTAATAATATTTGTGATTGAACACACTTCACCAGTTCTTCAAGACGACTCGTCAGAAACCACAGGAAGATAATCGTTGATTCGAGATGCATTGATTTTTTCACAAAACTTCTGAGCGCAATATTAATAAATCTCTTGTAGATGATAGAATGATGCTACTTCCTAGTGAAGTAATTCTCTGACGCAATTGAGTTTTGGAGAAAAAACAGAATGACCAACAACGATGTGATAAATCAATTAACATTGAAAGGAACAACGACCATAGGTCTTGTCTGCAAAGACGGAGTCATACTGGCTTCTGACACCCGCGTCACGATGGGCTATTACGTAGCTCATAAACAAGGAAAAAAGGTCTATCAGATAGACGATCATTTAGCAATGACTATAGCCGGAAGCGTTGCTGACGCCCAGAAAGCCGTTGACATACTCATTACCAACGCAAAACTCTACAAGATCGAGCTTGGAAGGCCTCTGCCCGTGAGTTCGGCAGCGCGTTTGCTGGCCAACCTACTTTTTTCGGCAAGGTACGTTCCCTTGTTGGCACAAGTGCTCGTCGGAGGCGTCGATGGCACAGGTCCACATATATTCTCCATAGATCCCTTCGGATCCCTCACTGAAGAAAAATTCGTCTCCACAGGCTCCGGCTCACCAATAGCATACGGCATATTGGAGGACAAGTTCAAGGAAGGCTCCCACATAAAGGAAATGTTGCCCGTAATAGTCAAGGCGGTAAATGCTGCCATGAAGCGCGACTCAGCCAGTGGAGACAGTTACAACGTCGCGGTCATAGACGCAAAAGGCTACAGAGACATAGGGGAAAAGGAGAAGAAACAGCTCCTGGCAGACTGAGGATGTAAGAAGGGTGCACGGAAATTCTGACAAGGACAAGGTCGAAATCAGCCAGTACATTCTAGAGCATGTGCCCAAAGAGGCTGAGGTCACAAGGATCGAGTACGAGGGCTCAACGCTGGCCGTCTACACCAAAAAGCCAGAAATCTTGGTGGATCAAAGCAGCGTCGTCGCCAACATAGTCAACGTCATAAGGAAACGAATAGTCATCCGTTCCGACCCTTCGGTAAGGCTCCAAGAAGTGGAAGCTGAAAAGATTTCAAGAGACATCATACCCGCAGAAGCAGAGGTAACTGACATAAACTTCGACCCAAGCTTGGGCGAAATCATCATAGACGCTAAGAAGCCTGGCCTCGTCATTGGCAAGAACGGTACAGTTCTTCAAGAGATAATCAAGCGCACCAAATGGCGCCCACACGTCCTCAGAAGCCCACCTTTGAAGTCAAAAATAATCACTCACATGCGGCATTATCTTCATTCAGAAAGCAAAGAGAGAGAAAGAGTCCTGCGAACCATAGGAGAAAGAATCTTCAGACCAAAAGCCTTTGAAGTTGGCGACGTCAGGATCACGGCGCTCGGAGCCGCCCAAGAAGTCGGCAGATCCGCGTTCCTCCTCCAAACCCGTGAAAGCAACGTACTCCTGGACTGCGGAGTCAACCCAGGTTCATCCAGACCGTTTGAAGCATTCCCGAGACTTGACAACCCCGGCTTCGAACTCGAATCCCTAGACGCCGTGGTGATAAGCCACGCCCACCTTGATCACTGCGGTCTGGTTCCCTTCTTGTACAAATACGGCTACGACGGCCCAGTGTACTGCTCCGCTCCCACATCAAACATGATGACGCTTCTCCAACTGGACTATCTGGACGTAGCAGGAAAGCAGGGTACAACCCCATTCTACGACCAAAAAGACGTTAGAGAATGCGTCTTGCACACTCTTCCCCTAAGATACGGAGTCGTGACGGACATTGCCCCAGACGTTAGGCTAACTCTGCACAACGCTGGCCACATACTCGGTTCTGCAATGGTTCACCTCCACGTAGGCGAAGGCCTCCACAACGTCGTCTACACCGGAGACTACAAATTCTCCAGAACGATGCTCCTTGAAGCCGCAGCCACAGAGTTCCCCAGAGTAGAAACCGTCATAACCGAGAGCACTTACGGCGGACCAGATGACATCATGCCCTCTCGAGTTGAAGCCGAGGAACGGTTGACAAGAATCGTAAACGAAACCCTGGAACGCAAAGGAAAAGTCTTGATACCCGTGCCGGCGGTCGGCAGAGCACAGGAAATAATGCTCATACTGGACGGTTACATGAAAAGAGGAATGATGAAAGAGGCTCCAGTGTTCATCGAAGGAATGATCTCAGAGGCAACCGCAATTCACACAGCATACCCTGAATACCTTGGAAGAGAAGTCAGAAACAGCATACTTCACGACGGAGTCAACCCCTTCCAATCCGACTACTTCACGATCGTGGAACATCCCAGCGTGCGACAGGAAATAATCGAAGGAGAACCATGCATCATAATGGCCACCTCAGGAATGCTTGAAGGCGGACCAGTCATCGAGTACTTCAAAAGTTTGGCGGACAACGAGAATAACACAATTGTTTTCGTCAGCTACCAAATCGAAGGCACGATGGGCAGGAGAGTTCAGAAAGGTTTGAATGAAGTCACCGTTATGACTTCCGAAGGAAAAATGGACGTTGTGAGAGCCCGACTGCGTGTTGAATCAATAGAAGGCTTCTCTGGGCACTCTGACAGGCGGCAGATTTTCAACTACATCATGCATTTGAGACCGAAACCGGAGAGAGTGGTCGTGTGCCACGGCGAAAGAGCGAAGTGTCTCAGCATGGCCAATTTCATAGAAAGAAGATGTGAAATCAGATCATTCGCGCCAGCCTTGATGGAGACGTTCAGGCTGCTGTAGGAATAGGCTCGTTCGAAACAGCTACTTTCTCTCGCCAGATTTTAACGCTTTGAGGACAAACAACTACCCGTTCTTCTCCCAGTCTCGCGATGTCCCCTCCAACGGCTTCGGCGAACTCGCACAACTCGTTGACAGCACGTTTGACATCTTCGATGCTCTTGTTTGCAAGAGGTGTTATTCTAAGAATCAGGATATTCCCTTCTTTAACTTCTGCCTTAATAGATTCCAAGTCTGAAAGGTCACGGAGAGGCATCGCTTTCAAATAGGTCTTGCCAGAACTACTTTTTGGCTCGGCTTCCTTCTGTTCCTTTTTTGATTTGCGCAGTATCCCAAGTCCTGGCAAACGTCTCTTCCCTTTCCCTCTCTTATTCTTCATTTCGAGAGTTTAAGTTTTTCTTAACTTCAGGCCGAATTTCTAATGTATCTTGAAGTATTAAAACGTTCCATAGGCTCAATGCCCCAACCTCTTTTCTGGGATCTTGGAAGTCAACTCCTTCATAAGATTCCAAGTCTTGTCACCAACGTAGTAAAGATTCTTCACCAATATGCCCTGTTTTGTCCTTGTTGCCTCTTCAGAGCCATGAAGGATCTCGCCCAAAGCAAGTGGTTTTCCGTATTTTTCGTCAACGACGACAACAATGCTACCGCTTTCGAAGCGTCCTTCAATTCGCCTCACGCCAGGTGCCATTACGTTTGCGCCTTTGCAAACATAAGGAACGGCTCCCATATCGACGACCACTTTCGGAGCCAAGCGAAGATACTCATCGAACCTCAAAGTCGGATATATGCTCTCACCTGCCTTGACTAATGACGGCTGCCCGTTGATGAGATAGATTTCGTCCGACTCCATCTGAAAGACCTCAACATCGAACCGATTCTTGAAGAACGCTGCCAAATCCACGCCGAGTTTCTCTGAAGCCTTTTGCAGCACAATTTTCGCTTCTTTCTTATTTAAGAAATGCTGTCGAGGTTTCTCGGGCATCAGGCCCATCTCTTAGATAGGTTTAAATGTTAAGCTTTAAGTATAAAAGGCATAACACTTTGGGTTCGAGAGTGAAAAGATGAGCGAAATGACAACTGAGATCCTTGAGCAGAATCTTGGGAAAATAGTGCTGGTTAGACTGAAGGGCGGAAAGAGCTTACGCGGGAGACTCAAAGGCTTTGATCAACACCTGAATCTCGTTCTCGAAGAGACTGAAGACACCACATCCTCAGAAAACGTCAGGAAACTGGGCGAAATAATCGTCCGAGGAGACAACGTCGTTCTGATTTCTCCGCCTCCTAGGTGACATCCTTGGGAAAGGGAACACCCTCATTTGGCAAACGCCAAGGAAAAACGGTTCACATCAAATGCAGGAGATGCGGAAGAAGATCATACAACGTTACGAAGAAACGCTGTGCAGCCTGCGGTTACGGAGAAACACAAGTAATCAAAACGTATTCGTGGCGGACCAAAACTCTGCACAGGGAAAGAATGCGCTAGAACTTCTGTTTTCCTTCTATTGCGATGCCTGATAATATCCTTTGTCAACTTTTACAAATATCAGAGGACCTTTGCTCTGCGTGAGGTCTCTGGCCTTCCTCAATGCATTGGTGACGGCATTCAAAGTCTGTTCTTTCTCGTTCGCATAATTCCTCTTTTCGTCACCCAATTCCATCTTTAAGAGGTTTTCAGCCAGAATTGATGTTCCACAGATTTCTCCATTTCTAATAAGAGTTGAGATGACAATGTCCTCCATCTGGTTGCGATTGGAGAGTCTTGCCCAAATTGGCTCCGCATTGTTGAGGATTTTTGTAACGTTATTCCATTTCTTGGAATTTTCGTTTCCTATCAGGAGCTTTACCCTTTCTCCCCACTTCCTAAGCCAGATTCCACTCCAGACGACCATGAATTCCTGCAGTTCCTCTGGATCCTCTTCGAAAAGCTTCTCCAGTCTGTCGACAACCTCGCATTGGGAAGCATCACTCCCTATTAAATTCCAGTGCACCCTCAAGAAGTTTGCCAAGTCTTGACAAGCGATTTGCAATACTTTGCGGTCCGCTCCCAGAACGTCGATCAGGGGGTTTTTCTCCATAAGTTTTTCAGACATCAACGTTTCTATGAAATTCACGGGTACTTCCTTCTCGAAGCCTTCTCCATCTAAGACTAGTCCTTTGAGCTTTTAATAAGCTTTATTCGTAGTGGCTTCTATAACTCTGTTCAGTAGTTTTCAGCAATATTCCTTTATAGAAATATCATAGGAGGAAATTCTGGCCCTATTTGATGAAAATTGGCAATTTCTTGATACTATCCAGAATCAGGTCTGGGTCTTCCTTCTGAAGTTCCTTCCGCGAGAAGATTCCCGACAAGACTGCAACCGTTTGAGTCCCCGCATTCTTTCCGGCTCTCACGTCGACGACAGAGTCTCCAACGACAACGCAAAAAGATGGCTTCAATCCAAGTCTTCTCGCGCACTCGATTATCGCTTCAGGTGAAGGTTTTGGATTGGTTGTGTCGACAGCTGTCACCACAGCCCGAAAATAGTTCACCAAGCCGAACTTTTCGAGCTGAGCCTTGATTTCGTTCCCGGAGACTTGACGTCTAGTTGTCAGCGCAAGTTTTGCCTTCCTCGATAAGATCTCGAGCGCGACCTCGACCTCCAGAAAAGGCTTCGTTTTTGTACGTGTTGCGCGGTAGTAGGCATCCAGATAGATTTCACGAAACTCTTTCTCATCAATTCCTTCGACTAAGTCACTGAGAGGAATATTCAGTTCGAATCGCCGCGGAATCTCCCAAGCAGTTTTCGTACGAAACTTCTCTCTTCCAAACGCTGAAAAGGCCGTTCTTGCCGCGTCTACGTAAGCTTGTCTTGAATCGACTATCGTTCCATCCAAGTCAAAAATGATTCCTTCTACGTCCAGTTTACAGCTTTCCATTGCGTTTTCGATCCCGTCGATTGTTCCTCTGATCTTTTGTTCGATAGGTTTTTATTTGCCGACACTTGTCTAAGGTAAACACCTGATAAATCTGTTTAGGCGCAGTAGCTTAGGAATGAAGAGCCAATGGTTAGAAAAGCAAGGATACGTTTGACGAGCACAGATTACTCGAAGCTTGAAGAAGTATGTGAAGAACTGAAAGTCATAGCTCAAAAAACAGGTGTAAAAATAAACGGACCAATTCCGTTGCCCACCAAAAGGTTGAAAATACCAGTTTTGAAGTCCCCCTGTGGTGAAGGAACATCAACTTGGGACAAATGGGAAATGCGAATTCACAAACGTTTGATCGATATCGATGCTGAAGAACGTGTCATGCGTCGAATAATGAGGATCCGTGTCCCTGAAGAAGTGCACGTGACGATAGAACTCCTGTAAACAACTTAACTGACTTCGGTTTGAACAGACCTCGATAAATACAGTTTTTAGTTGATGATCGAAGATGACGAGTCAGCATTCTGACAGAGTAGATCGATTGTCAATAAAGACATCGACCAAAAGGGATAATTAGAAACGCATTCTCAATAGTTTCAATGCGTACAGCATGATCTGAGAAACTTGTTGACCATTCCCGGTGTAGCCAATGTTTGCGACGTGGTGAGCATTTGACGAAGAGATTTGCAATATTGGTATTGACCTTTCTAACATTATTTGGCCTCTCCTTTCAAATTAGGTGGAGCCCTTTTCAGGTGATTGCCTTAAATTCGTTTCCAGTTCACAATGTGAACACCGGACTTAACTACACCTCAGTCCAAAGCGCGATCGACGCCCCAGAAACTGTGGCTGGAAACACGATTCTGGTTGATTCGGGGAATTACTCTGAACATCTTGTGATTGGTAAATCTATTGCGCTGGTTGGAGCAGGGCGAAATACGACAACAATCGATGGAGGAGGAGGCGGAATTGTAATCCAAGTCACTGCTAGCAATGTTCTGATAGAAGGGATTTGAAGTGAAGAATGGTCTACTCGGCATATTTCTAGATCACTCCAACAACTCGGCTATAATAGAAAATAGCGTGAACGGAGTGGTCAGCAATTACGCTGTCTATGTCAGCTACTCTCATAACTGCACGATTGAACAAAACATAATTGGACCCAACTCTGCTTCGGGCGTTCTCGTCACGAATTCTGAAGGCTTCACGATCTCGAAGAACTATGCACATGATAACGGTGGGTATGGGTTGAATGCGAACGATTCGATGAACGGAATCCTTGAGTGGAACGATGCAATTGGCAACATGTATGATGGAATCGGATTGGGTAGCGGTTCCAGAAACTGCACGATTATGGGAAATAACGTGAGCGACAATCAGCTTTGGGGTATCTGGCTTGATTCGGATTCTGTTGACAACCTTATTTATGATAACAACATCATCGGGAACGGTGGGCTAGTTTCTGTCAATTTAGCCGAATCGCTGGGATAACGGTCTTGAAGGAAACTTTTGGAGCAACTATTCAGGGCCTGACTTGAACAGGGACGGCACAATCGATGAGCCACTTGTGATCAATGAACATAATATGGACAATCATGCTCTATCCGGGGAGTTCTCGTCCTTTCAAGCTTACTCTAATCTACGCGTAAACGTCATATCGAACTCGTCGATAGCAAATCTTACGTACATTCAACCAAATGGCACAATCATACTTGAGGCAAACAGCAGCGCAACGAATCAAGGCTCAGGCTTCTGCAGGATCAGCATTCCTCACGGGCTAATAATTGGACCTTACAACGTGACGATAGACAATACCGCCCCTTCCTACATCAACGATTCGCTTTACGACGACGGTGACACCAGATGGATGTACTTCAACTATCCCAATTCTGGACGTGAAGTCTCGATTCAGGGAGTCGACAAGACCATTCCAGCCGTTTCTTTGTTCGCGCGCGCTCTGGTTCAATTGGCTGTGATAGTCATCGTAGTGGGTGTGGTTATCGCCGTTGCTCTCTTGGTCTATTTCAGGAAATCAAGGAACAAAACTCCGAAAGCTGGTCGCTGAGTCGAGGGTCACAAGTTTTGATTGCAAGGTTTTGAAATGGAGACCAAAGCAAGAAGACATGCCCTGATGGAAGGAGTGACGGCAGGTATTCTGTTTGGAACGGCCGCAATTTTCGTCAGATATGCACACGGAATAGATCCTTTTTCCATCGTGTTCTGGCGTTTGGCCATAGCTTTGATAACGTTAGGTACGATAACGATTCTTTTCTACAAAACTATTCAGCTTGATTTTATTAGAAAGAACGCAAAGAAACTGATGATTCTCAGCGTCTTCTTAGGATTGCACTTTGTTTTTTTCACGGTTTCCCTGAATGATACGACAATTCTGAATGCCACGGTCTTGGTCAACACTGTGCCCTTTTTCTCGCTTTTGATATCAAGTTTCGTTTTCAACTTGAAACCGTCCCGTTTTGGATTGGTTGGGCTTGCGATATCGTTCACCGGAATTTGTTTGATTGCCATTGGTGAGACGATGGCTTCGAAACCTATTGCTGGCGTTTCATCCAGCTTCAAAGGCGACCTGGAAGCGGTCACTGCAGCGCTGCTCTTGTCGCTTTACTTGAACTATGGTAGAGAAGTACGGAATAGAATGAACATTCTGTCGTTGATGGTGCCGATCTATGCTGCTGCTTTGGTGGTGGTTGGAATCGTTGGTCTTGCGTTAGGAAGCTCTGTCCTATCGTTGGCTCTTGTGCCTAGCTCAATTGTTCCTTTGATCGGTCTCGGTCTTCTTCCAACTGCAATTGCACACACGCTGTATTTTTCCTCCTTGGCAAGTCTGAAATCATTCGAGACAGCCACGATGGCTCTTCTTGAACCAGTTGGCGCAACAATTCTCGGGATAGTCGCTTTTCTTGAGATTCCTGGTCCTATTTTTGCTCTGGGCGCAGTCTTCGTGTTGACCGGCATATTCTTCACTATCGTAAAAGGTAGTTAGAGCGGACTTGGCGTGCGGATCGGTTCTTCAAGAAGAAAACGGGAGCAGGTTTATTCTTCTTCCTGCACTTCCCTGCCTTTGATAACTAAAGAGCTTTCTTTGCCACCGATTACTCTGAAATATTCTTCCAGTTCTTTCTTGTGAAGGAACTTTCGAAGCAGAACGCGCAGATAGGTCCGTGACACTTTAACGTCATCAGTTTTGATCACTACGTCGTCTGTTCCTGTTTCAACTTTGGCGCCTGTTTTCTCTTTCAAGTAGGTCGCCAGATCTTTTACGACTTCGCTTCCTTCACTTTTCAGTTCCGAAATGTTTATTCTCGCTTCTTCCATCTTCTCACCTCATTTTCTGACTATTATGACTCTAACCTGATCGCATGCGTCTTCACACGAGTCTGCAATCATCTCGATTGCTTCAAAGAGTTGGCCTATCAAGACCGCAACCCCTGCCCTTGGCAAGTCTTCTTTTCCCAATAGTATTCTGGCTTTCTCGTGCAGGTCGTCGACTTTTTCTTCTTCACGTTCAACAGCATCTGCGGCTTCGAGTGCTCCTTCAGGTTTCACCATTATCATGTTCACGCATTTTTGCAGGGAAACGGCGCATTTCTTTATGTTCAGTATCATTTCTATCAATTCGTCTCTAATCGAGGCTGGAACATCAACGATAGGTATTGCGCCTAGTATCCGCGTAGATTCTCTGCTCCAATCGGCTACCATGTCCACTCTCTTGACCAAGTTCATTAAGTCTTCTCTGTCAGTTGGGGAAAGCTCTCCGGTTGAGATTTCGTCCATTACGTTCCTTCGTAATCCATCGGCCTCTTTTTCGCTCCTCGCAACCATTTGGATACAACGCTGCATTTCTTTGATATCGCCTTTGATCGATGCCCGAATTGCTTTTTCTAGATCCTCAACTATGCCCGTCGTCAAGGCCAGATGGCGTTGAACACTCACTAAAGCTTTGGTTTCCCTGCGTTTTGCAAACCATTTTATCAATTCACTCAACTGCTAATTCCTCCTTCAAACCCATCTCGGGATATGAGAACACGTGTGCCTTCTCTACGGAAAAACGAACGGAGACTCTCTCTCCGATTCGGACCCATTTTCCAGCCATCGAAGGTTTGACTACCACGATTCGGTCTTGATTTTCGAGCACGATCTCGTATCTTATGCTTGTCCCTTCGAAGGTAACTCTTTCCACCACGCCTGGAATAGAATTCTTGGCCTTGCTCGGCTTTTCTTCCAGAATGAAAGCTTCGGGCCTCACGGCAAGAACCACTTTTTCACCTTTTTTTGCAAAGTTGTTAATGGCTTGGACTCTTATTCCTCCTCGAAGCTCTATTAATGTTTCTTTATCATCTCTCTCCAGGATGTATCCCTCGAGGAAGTTTGACTCTCCGATGAAGTTGGCCACAAAAATGTTCTGAGGAGACATGTAGAGCTCACTTGGGTTTCCGACTTGTTTGATTTTGCCTTTCTTCATTACTGCTATCCTGTCGGAAATTGCCATGGCTTCGGATTGGTCATGCGTTACGTGTATGGCTGTCAATCCTAGGTCCTTCGTCATTCTTCTTATTTCGTATCTCAAGTCATTCCTGACCTTTGCGTCCAACTGTCCAAGCGGTTCGTCCAGGAGCAACAGTCGAGCCCCTGCTGCTAATGCTCTTGCAACGGCTATTCTCTGCATCATGCCGCCGCTCAGCTCGTTTGGAAAAGCATCAAGTCTTTCGTGAAGTCGAACCATCTCGAGAACTTCGTGTCCTATCGTGCCCGCTTTTTTCATGTCGAAACCCTTGACTCGGGGACCGTAGATTACGTTGTTCCAAACGTCCATGTGTGGAAAAAGCGCGAAAGTTTGGAAGACGAATCCGATGTCTCGGTCTTCGGGGGGTACATCGTTTACTAGTTTGTCTCCGATGAAGATTCTTCCTTTATCTGGTTGAATCAGTCCTGCGATAAGTCTGAGCAAAGTTGTTTTGCCGCAGCCACTTGGGCCGAGGAGGGCGAAATACTCTTTGTCACAGATGTGGAGGCTCACGTCATCTACGGCGACGAGTTTGCCGAACCTCTTCGTGACTTTTTCTATTCGTACGTCAGGCACAGTTCAGCCTTCCTCCATCGCCGTTTGAATTTTCGAAAGTATTGATAGGGCGAACGTAGTTTATTAATCATGTTAGTATCTTCCTCTTCCCTTGACCACCAATCTTAACGCCAACAGTATCAAGAAGGAAAACAGTATTAGATAGCCGCTTCCCAAACCTGCCTCCAAAGGATGCGCAGTGACCCAATTAACGAGGACGACTGGCGCTGTCTTGAGCGTTGTGACAACAGCTACGGTCGCTCCTGTCTCGCTTACGCTTCTCGTGAACATCATTATTGCTCCCGAAAGTATAGAGTACTTTGTCAAAGGGAGAACTATTGTTCTGAAGACGGCAAGAGGTCTTGCTCCGAGAGTTCGCGATGCTTCTTCGAGGTCGAGACCGATTCTTTCGACCGCAGCGGACATTGATCTGACAAAGTATGGATAGGTTATTGCGACGTGAGCAAAGATCAGGAGCAGTATTTCTGGAATGAAGGTGAAATTGGTTTTCCAGAAGATCCCCAGTGAAATGCCTAGAGCAATCGATGGGACTACAAGAGGTATATTGACAAGCACGTCTAAGATTGTAGAAACGAACCCGCCGAACTTCTTTCTCGCAATGAGGATTGCCATTGGCAAGCCTATAATGATGTTGATGACTGTGACGATTCCGCCGAGGAGATATGACAACACGAGACTCTGCCAATATTGCCCCCAGATTCCTGATCCTGCTAAAGATTGTGAGAAAGTTCCTGTGAATACAGCTTGAAAGGCTGGGAGCGCCACGAATAGGGACGGAACGAGGATGATTGCAAAGAAAATGATCAATGTTGCAGTGTCCCTTGAAGCCGCCGCTTTCGAATAGCTGATGCGTCGTTCGAGCATCGGCCAAACTCTCTTCATGGGTAGTCTTAGCCGTGGTCCAACTATGCGTATAACGAAGAAAATCGCGACCGCGACGACGATGAGAATGAAGCTTGCAAACACGGTCGAGCCTTCGTAGAGAGTTTGACTTACGGTTCCGGCTGCGTAAGCTTTATTCATGTTCTGTATGAAGACGGGTCCGTTTTCGAAGAATCCCGCAACTATGAACGTGGCTCCCGTTTCGGATATTGATCTTGCGAACGCAAGAATGAAGCTGGCGATCAGGGAGGGTTTTATGATGGACAAAGTCACTGTTCTGGATGCGGTGAATGGAGGTGCCCCTAGAGTTCGTGACGCGTTTTCGTATTCTCTCTTGTAATCCAGCAGGGCACCTACGACTACTCTGACGACAACGGGAAAAGAGAAAGCGAAGTGCAAGAGTATGACAAGCAGCCATCCTGGAGAAATCAGGGTTCCTCCAAACAGCGCGGATATGCCTTGGGGTTTGTTCCAGAAAAGCAACAATGAGTAGCCGAGAACTGCTGTTGGCACGATGAATGGAATGTCAGACAGGGTGTCTAGGACGTTGATCCAAGTGGATTTCTTGCGGGCGATGAGCCATGCCATTGGTACGCCGACGACAAGATCGATGGCTGAAACGAGGAGTGCTATGGTGAAAGAGTTCTGGACGGCTGTGAGTGCTCGGGAGACGTAGCTTGGCTGGTTTAGGAATTGTTGCATTGTGTTCCATTGTGTTGCTATTCCAAGCAGGGGCGGAAGGATTATGAATGCGAGGAATACGATTACGGCGATCAAGTAGACCGAGTATTTGATGCTTTTCCGTGAAGAAAGTCTGTAAAGTGCTGAGACAAACTTGGATTCCGGCAAAGCAACTCCTTTCTTAGGTCCCTCTCGCTACGTTTGCGGTCTTTGTAGCTGAACGTAGCTTTCCTTTTTTCACTTGTGGTTTCGGTTCATAAGTTTTCCGCATTGGAATCTGTCAGTTCGCCCGTCGAGTCATGTCATCGCTCACGCTCTATTGACTCTCTGTGTCATCATCCAGACTGGACTGAGGGTCAGAGTGGACTTAAGGCTTTTGCGCCTTGAGGCTTTTGAAATAGAAAACCTGCGAGTTGCTTCGGTGTGAAGTCTTAATATCTTGTTTTCTTCAATTTACTCGTGGGGTTTGGCTGTTGAAGTACAGTGTCATTGCTGAAGCTTATGAGAAGATTGAAGCCACGACGAAGCGGTTGGAGATGACTGATTTGCTGGTTGATCTGCTCAGGAACACTCCGAAGGACGTGATTGAAAAGGTTGCTTATTTGACGCAGGGTAAGTTGTACCCTGATTTTTTGGGTGTGGAGATTGGTGTGGCTGAGAAGCTTGCTTTGAAGGCTCTAGCCAGAGCGACGGGCAGCGGTCAGACGGTGCTGGAGGAGGATTTGAGGAAGAGTGGTGACATCGGTGAGACGGGTCAGAAGTTTATTTCTAAGAAGAGGCAGGTTACGTTTTTCCAGGAAGTTCTGACTGTTGAGAAGGTGTATGAGACGCTTGACAAGGTTGCGAAGACTTCGGGGTCGGGTGCCGTTGATGCAAAGATGGCGTTGTTGTCGGGTTTGTTGGCGGCTGCGTCTCCGTTGGAAGCAAAGTATGTTTTGCGGACGGTGACTGGGAATTTACGGCTGGGCATTGCGGACATGACTGTGTTGGACGCGTTGGCTTTGGCTTATGGCGGTGGCAAGGACGCGCGGGGATTCATTGAGAGGGCGTATAATATCTGTTGTGATCTTGGGAGGGTTGCGAGGGTTCTTGTTGAGGAGGGTCTTGATGGAATACGGCGGTTTGAGGTTTCGGTTGGTGAACCTATTAGGCCAATGTTGGCTGAGCGGCTTTCTTCTCCTGAGGAGATTCTTGAGAAGCTTGGGGGTCGGTGTGTTGCTGAGTACAAGTACGATGGGGAGCGTCTTCAGGCTCACAAGCGTGGCGATGAGGTCACGTTGTTTAGTCGGCGCGTGGAGAATATTTCTGGTCAGTATCCTGATGCCGTGAAGCTGTTTCGAGATTGTGTTGAGGCGAAGGAGGCTATTCTTGAGTGTGAGTGCGTGGCTGTCGATGTGGATACGGGTGAGATGCGTCCTTTTCAGGAGCTTATGCATCGGAGACGGAAGCACGGGGTTGCGGAGGCTGTCGTGGATTATCCGGTTTCGTTGTTTGTGTTTGATGCGCTTTTCGTTGACGGGAAGGATTTGACTCTGGAGCCATTTCCGGTTAGGAGACAGTGTCTTGAGAAGACGATAGAAGTGGGTGATCGTGTTAGGCTGGCGAAGAGTATTACGACGAGGGATGCTGGCGAGTTGGAGAAGTTTTTTTTGGAGGCGATTGAGGACGGGTGTGAGGGGTTGGTCTGTAAGTCGGTTGGGGAGGATTCGGTTTATCAGGCTGGGGCGAGGGGGTGGTTGTGGATTAAGTATAAGCGTGATTACAAGAGTGAGATGAAGGATACCGTTGATTTGGTTGTTGTGGGTGCTTTTCATGGGCGCGGCAAGCGCGCGGGGACTTATGGTGCTTTGCTGTTAGCCGCGTACAATGCTGAGAGTGACACGTTTGAGACGGTTACGAAGTGTGGGACGGGCTTTACGGATGAGGATTTGGCGAAGTTGCCGAAGATGTTGGCGAAGCATGAGCTTAAGAAAAGGCCTTCGAGGGTTGACTCGGTTTTGGAGGCTGACGTGTGGTTTGAGCCTGCGGTTGTTCTTGAGGTTTTGGGAGCTGAGGTCACTTTGAGCCCGATTCACACGTGTGCTTTGGGTTCCGTGCGGAAGGGCAGTGGGTTGGCTATTCGTTTTCCAAGGTTTACGGGGAATTATCGGGTTGATAGGGCGCCGGAGGATGCGACGACTTCAGCTGAGATTCTGGAGATGTATCGGGGTCAGTTGAAGAAGATGAGTGAGGTTAAACCTGAAAGTGCTTCGTGAGTGAGGTCTGGGCTAGGGACTGGTCAACATGGTTTTTGAGTGTTTTCAGCTCTAAAACACCCTACCCCCCGGCCTTTTTTTCTCAGAAGGAGCTGCTTTTGGGTTTTTCGGTAATCCTTTGGGCGGTGCTGGTGGTGGTTTCCGTGCAGTTTCCGATGTTGCTCCTGTGCTTTCGGTTCATCTGAGGTTTTCCAACACTGAGGATACACCGCTGGCCGCGAGTACTAGGAGTTCGAAGGTCTTGTATGCCTCGGTCATGTTTTCTGCTGGGTACTCGACGGTCAAGCCGCTTGTTCTTTTTGCGGTGGGAAGCATTTCTGCGACGTCTGCAAAGTGGCTTGCGGTGAAAGTCACGTTCATTTTGACTGGTTTTCTTGCTTTCAAAAGCCGAGTCTTGCCGTGTTCATGGTTGGAAATAGCTTTTGGAACCGCTTTTCTCAGTTCGACCTCGATCTTTTTCATGCTTGGGCTTCGAGCTGAAAGGCGACTCAATGACTGTTTAAGAGTGACTGCCTCGATCCAGGGTGCATGCTGCTTTACGTCGTCGTTCAGAAGCTGAGCTTCGCCGGCGACGAGGATAACGGGAACTTTGAATTCGCCGGCCACGTAGCCGTTCAAGAGGAACTCGCTTGCAGCGATACCGTTGACTTCGACATTGGTGATGCTTGCTCCGCTGTACGTGTGGTCGAAGGTTGATCTTGCGGTTCCAAACTTGGCATGATACCCGAGAAACAAGGCTACGTCGCATGATTCGATTCCGGCTACCATGCTCAGCGGTCTAGGGAAGCCTCGCACGATCTCCACGTACTCGGGCAGGTCGTCGACGTAGATGTTTACCATGGGGCCGTGACTGTCGGCGATGGTGACGCTGTCGAAGCCGTTCTTGTTAAGCTCGTCTGCAACAGTCAGCGTGACTCTCGTCGCGATCTTTCGGGCTTCTTCGTACAATGTGCCTTTCAGCCCTAAGTGTCCCGGTGTCACAACGTGTGGCATGCCTTCCAGATCGACGGAAATGAATGCCTTCATGTTCTTTTCCCGTTAGACGTCTGCTAGGAATGGATTAAAGTATTTCGATCGTTGGGAAAATTCGCTTCCGCAGCTTTGGAAAGGACTAGGATTCTGAATAAGGCTTCAGAATTCACAACTGTAAAATAAGTTGGGAATCGACATCCAATCGAGTCAGGTTGAGGTAGTCGAGAAAATGGGAAGGAATACTCCTGAGGTATTTGAACGAAACTGCCCTTACGAAGAGAAGCATCGTAGATGCGAAGTCAAGGAGTGCGAAGAATGCGCAGTGTTGACGGTTTTTTGCCGAAACACCGAAAAAGAACGCGTGGAACGATCCAAAACTTTCGGCGTCAGATTTGACGTTTCAACGGATTCTGACGATGTTCAAGTTCTCCGAAACGAGTGAGTACATCTTCAGCTGCAGAAAACGCATCAAAATGCCAACAGCACCGACGGCCCAGAAGTAAGACCATTGCCCGCAGGTTTTTTCAGCATAGCAGGCTCTGGTGGGTTTTTGCGCAATTGATAAAAAGCGATGGTAGAACAGTTGATGAATGATGATACATGCCTAGTTTGCGGGTCGGTGATGACGCGGTCAGGGCGAAAACCGGAAAAGCATGGCACGAATGGTTCGAAATTTTGAACAATTCATCTGCCCATCACAAGAATCACCAAGACATCGTAAGGTTGCTGAACACGAAGTACGGTTTGAGCGCCTGGTGGTCTCAGATGGTCGCGAACGCTTTTGAGTAGCACTCAGGCACACGAGAGCAGTATCAGCGTCCAGGTGGTTACGAGATTAGTGTGAGCAAGACCTTCCCCGTTGCCGTGGCGGTTCTATATGACAGCTGGTTTTCAGAAGAATCAAGAAGTCAGTGGCTCAAAGGGTTCGTTATCAAAGTGACTACGTCCATGCGAAACAGGTCAATCAGGGCGCAGTGGCAGAATGGAGAAAGCAGGTTAAGCGTAGACTTCTATTCGAAAGGAGTTGACAAGAGCCAAGTTGTGGTGCAGCACATGAGACTGAAAAGCCCAGAGGAGGCTGAGAGAATGCAGCTCTTCTGGAAAAACGGGCTAGAAAGGCTGAATGACCAAATCAGAAAAGAGGCAAGCAACCAATAGAGTCAACCTTGTGACGATCACAATAGGAAGCTGTAGACACTTTTTCCATTCACCGAGATCACGTGAATGATTCGCGCTCCTAAACAGATTGTCGGGCTCCCAGCGTAACAGGGGACGTCATGGTCTCGTTGTTTCTCACGAATGCGACGTTGATCGTCTGACCGGGCAAAGTGTATTCTTCGAGGTAAGTTGAGAGAGCGTCCATGTTTGTGATTCTCGTGCCGTTGATCGCTATCACAATGTCTCCTCCTATCGTAACCGACGTTCCCGCGATTTGAACTTGATTCGTTCCTCCGCGTAGTCCAGCTTTGTCGGCGGGTCCTCCACTTGTAACCCCGCTGATAAGCCAACCATACGTCACGTTCACGTTCATTGCTTGTGCTATTCCATAGGTCATGTCCGTTCCTGATGCACCGAGTGAAGGATGATTATTGTATGAGCCGGTCGCGATTAGAGATCCAGTTTCTCGCAGTATTGAGCTTGAAGGAATTGCAAACCCGAGTCCCTGCGAATCAGTTACTATAGCCGTTGTTATGCCGATAACTTCTCCACGGTAGTTAAGAAGCGGGCCACCAGAGTTTCCCGGGTTTATTGGCGTCGTCGTCTGTATGCAATCAGCTATCACGTATCCGCCTGTGGTGCTCTCAGTAATTGTTCTGCCAAGGGCACTCACTATTCCTGACGTGATGGAACCAGAAAGCCCGTAAGGATTGCCAACTGCAAGAACCGGATCACCAACCTTCAACGTTGACGAACTTGTGATCGTGAGTGGTACGTATTCATCTTGCGATGCGTTTATCGACAGTACTGCGAGATCTGCGTAAGGATCTGAACCAATCACGGCGGCTGCGTAAGTGTCACCGTCTATGAATGTTGCAGTGATATTGGTTGCGCCATCAACAACGTGAAAGTTTGTTATGATCACAAATTGCCCTGTCGCGTTGGAGACAAAGCCTGATCCTTGTACGGTAGAATAGTATGGGCGATTGAAGAAGTCGTACTGCACGATTATGCCTTCAATCGTGGCAACTGAGCTCTTGATTCGGTCGTACAGTTGCGATAGAGAAACGTTGTCTCCTAGAAAGAAGGTATTGTTTTCGTAGGAAGTGTTGTATTGCGTTTGTGGCTGGAGGTTCGAAAGCTGGTTTTGAAGTGTCGACATTTGATTTTGGAGGCTACTGATTTGGTTAGAAGTGGTCAAACTGACTATTGCGTAGCCGAATATTCCTCCAACCAGCAAGCATATTATCGCGGTTCCTATCAAAACCGTAGTTAGATGAAATGTTTTTTGTTTTTCAGGTGATTCCATTTATGTCACTCCCAGACTTTTCATATTCGCTTCTTGCAACTCGGACATCTTTCATCACTCACTTGAATATTTCCCCCACAATAGGGACATGTGAGCTTTTTCTTGGCAAGATGAAGCCCTTGCTTCTCTTTGGTGATTTTTCCGTCCTTCAGAAGAAGCATTCGCTCACTGTGTGAAGCAACATGACTGTCATGGGTGACCATCACCACAGTCGTTCCTTGTTTGATGTTCAAGTCTGCGAGCAGTCGGACAATCTCATACTTGCTCTCTGAATCCAAGTTTCCGGTTGGTTCGTCTGCCAAAATTATGGCTGGATCATTTGCCAAAGCCCGTGCAATCGCAACTCTTTGCTGCTCGCCAGCACTTAACCGCTGTGGCCTGTGCTCTTCCCTTCCTGCAAGCCCCACCAATCCCAGAAGTTCACGAGCCCTTCGTCTCCTTTCACTCTTCGATTTCTTAGTGTTCTCCATCGGGAGCTCCACATTTTCCACAGCATTCAAGTAAGGAATCAGGTTGAAGGTCTGGAAGATAAACCCCACTTTGTTCCGCCTAATCTTGAACAGTTCCTTTTCAGGCAATTTCGCTGTGTCGACCTCGTCAAGTATCATTCTTCCACTGGTGGGTTTGTCGAGGCAGCCCACAACATTCAGGAGAGTTGTCTTCCCTGAACCAGACGGACCCATAACCGCGATAAACTCGCCCTTTTTGACCTGAAGATTGAGGTCGGACAATGCGTGGATCTCGCGTTTGCCCATCGTGAAGGTCTTAGACAGATTTTCTGCTCTAAGAATAGCTTCACTCATATCTCATCGCCTCTGCAGGTCTGGTCCTTGACGCCCTCCACGCCGGGTACAGACTGCCAATTGCCCCTAGTAGTACGGCTGCACCGACAGCTAGCAACATAAGCTGTGGGTCCGGCACAGCTGTTACTACGCTTGCGCCCGCCGTTCCAGGGTTAGCTCCTCCGAAGGTGCCTCTGAAAGAACCTGAAGAACCAAAAAGGTTGATGCTCGGGAGCAGAAGACTGGACAAGAAAGGAGCTCCTAAGGTTCCGATTGCGATACCTACGACGCCACCAACCAGACTCATGAGCATTCCTTCGAGCATAAACTGACTCATCACATTCCAGCTGCTGAAACCGATGGCTTTGAAGGTGCCAATCTCCTTGGTTCTTTCGCGCACAGTGTATAACATGATGAGCAAGATAATCAGGCTCGTGGCAACGACTACTACGACGATCTCTTGAGTTGCGATGGCCTGAGTTTGCGCGAGGGTTGCTTCTGTATTGCTCAGTGTTTCATCGTATGTTGTTTGCATGCTCTGAAGCTGTGTTAAACGATCTTTGTAGTCCGTAACCTGAAGTTGCGAATATTCAGCTTGAATCGTTTGAGAGATCACATCCACATTAGAACTATCGTTCGCGTACACGTCAACCATCGTAACACTGCCCGTCTTGTTGGTCACGGTTTGAGCGTCAAGAATGTTCATGTAAACCGTTCTTGTTTCAAAAGCGCTTTGACCTGTCTGGTCATAGATCCCCACTACGGTGAATGATTCACCGTTGATCTGCACTGTGCCACCGACTCCTACTGCAAAATAGTAAGTGAGGTTTCGGCTCATGACGACCACGCCACTATCTTCTGCTTGCAGATTTCTTCCAGCTGTTATGTTCGTTGGCAGAATTGAATAGCTGTCGACAAAAGAGGAGTTCAGGCAAACGCCTTCAATCGTGTAAAGAGGTCTAGAAATCGTAAAACTTCTTCCGCCGAATCCAGTTATGGTTTCCGAAGTCGTTGCGTTAGACTGTGCTGAAAGGAATGGCACAACATCCTTGACGCCAGCGATAGAGAGTATT
Organism: Candidatus Bathyarchaeota archaeon; assembly: GCA_963739305.1. Lineage (GTDB taxonomy): Archaea > Thermoproteota > Bathyarchaeia > Bathyarchaeales > Bathycorpusculaceae > DASPPK01. The sequence goes on from CAVTZU010000022.1 coordinate 33,509, forward strand.
TCATCAACGATAGTTTCATTCAATGATGCTCCTTGTCCGGGGCCAAATATTCGCTCACTAGGGGGACCACCTGAAAAGTTGCCGGGGACGCTGCCTTGCCCAGATCCAGATGAATTTCGAACCTCGATCAATGTAGCTGTCGTGTTGATCTCCAGCTGCATGTTGGTGATTGTATTGTTGAAATTCTCCGCTAAACTTTGCGCGGAGGTCTGATTTGCAACGACACCTGCAGGGATAGAAATCATTATTGCCATGGAGACTCCCAAAGCAACAATTACCAATAATGTTCTTATTTTCCTTCGCGATAGGTTTCTAACCGCTCTTGTTAAGGCACCCAAATCCTTCACTTCTACAGACGTTCTCTATTTGATTCTGCAAAGAGAATAGGACAAACGGTCAATCCCGAAATTTTTGCACCCAGACATATCTTGACCTCACTATCATGCACTGTCTTCCATCTCCTTGCGAAACTGTGATGTATCGTTGGAGAGAGAAGTGGATTATTAAACCGTTTTTCAGAATTATACCCAATTCTGTACCAAATCGAAATATGTTGATTCAATGGTCAATGACCGAGAAACTCAAATGACGATCATAAGACCGATTTGATCCAGGTTGACTCTCAACTAGGCAAGAGTCTCGAATTGCTTCAAGCTGTCCTTCCTCGTCAAGAAACGTGAGCGGCGTTGGACGATAAAAGGAATGAGTTTCTCTGCTATCAAGAAAGCGCACGTTCCGTAGATGACTGCCGCAATCAGATCTGCAACATAATGTTCCCCAAGATAAACTGTGCTGAACCAAACTCCAGCTGGAAAGACAAGGATAGGCAATGCTTTTGCTTTTCCAATCTTCAATGAATAAAGGGAAATCAGCCAGGGATACATCGCATGCAGGCTTGGAAACGCTGCAAACGGGTTACTCTGGAGGAAATCGAAGAAGCTGCGATAAAACGGCACGCCTAAATCCCCATCGAGCTGGGTCAAGACACGGGTTGCATTAACTCCGTACCACGGAGGCGCGGAAGGATACAAGAGGTATGTTATCAAGGCGGCATAAGTGCCGATTGCAAAGGTGAGAACGTATCCACGATAGTTCCCAGGATGATACTTCCAAAGCAGAAATGCAAAGACTACAGGAGCCACGAAGTGTAGCGAATAGAAGAAGGTACTTAGATAATCCAGTAAAGGAGACCTGTAGAACTGTTGGAGCACGAGGGTGGGGATTGCCCCAAACAATTTGAAATCAGCGTTTATGAGTTCGTTAACGTGAACGGTTTTTGATAAGCTGCCGACTAAGGTATTCATGGCTTCATAAGACAAGAAGACCAGCACGAAAGGAGCCCATTCATTTACGAAACGGTGACCGCTTTCAGCATATATGGCATATATGAAAAAGCACATTACTATGATTTCTGGACTCGGGATGATTCCGTTTGTCAAACAAAGAACGATCAACACTGAAACAAATATGATCGAGATCACGACCACTGGGATGCGTAAAGAAAGAGATGAGGGCTTCGTTTCGAGCCTTGACGCGCTTTCGCCTTCCATAGCCTTCTCACTTATGGGTGCTTGCGGTGCGGCCTTAAGATTCTTTTGGCAGGTGTCGGAAAAAAGCGACGCAAGAATTAAGGAAAGACGTTTTCTTCCGACGCAACGTTTCGGCCTTAAAGGCTCGTTCTTGAATGCTGGGTTTCAATGGATCTATGATTCTTGCTCTATGCCATAAAGCCTGAGGACGCATGAGAGATCCTTAGCAGAATGCAGGAAGATCATGATTCTGAGCACCCGAACCGCATTTTGGTAGGCCTTCACTATTTCTGAGCGAGTCTTTGTGACGACAACTCTTGCGCGTTGAGCAAGAAGGATCTTCGCTGCAATCGCTCTCTTTCTCGTCATATTCGACGACAATTTTGGTCTCTTGCTTTTTTCCATTCTCTTCATTCTCCCACTTTGGTTCTTCATTCTTCATAGGATCTCACCAGGGTCTAGAAGCAGCTGAAGGGGAAAGGAGAAACGGAAAAGTAATGTTCAACTTTTCTAGGCCTAGGTGAGCATCTTTTTGAAGAATAGAGTTTCGTCGATTTGTTCTCTGCCTCCAAATCGTTCAAAAGCAACTGGTTATTTAGGACTTTTTCAGAATCATACCCAATTCTTTACCAAATCTTGCGGTTCACAATCGTCAAGCTTGAAGGAAAACGCTGAGAAGAACACCTTTATTAACTAATTCAAATAGGTTTAACAAAAACTCCTCGAGGCATGCGGAGCGGTAGAGATGGCGGTTAGTGCGCGTCCTTTCAAGTATGTGCTAGGCTGGCTAATTGCGGGGACGAGAGGAGGTGTCAGCCGCGCCAGAATAATCCAAACTCTAAAAGAGACTCCGCAGAATGCAAATCAATTGGCGACATCGCTCGGGATGGATTATAGGACGATAAGACATCATCTGGCGGTGTTAGAGAAGAACAAGATAATTACCTCCGCTGGCGAAGGATACGGCACTACGTATTTCCTCTCTCCGGCGATGGAGGAAAACTATTCTGCGTTCGAGGAGATTCTGAACAAAATCTGGAAAAAGTAGAAAAGGGAGATAAAAGAATGAACCATCGTATGAATAAATACCTAAGAACTTCCGTAATAGTGGCAATCGTTGTGGTTGTGGCCATTCTGGCAGCGATCTGGGCCTCATCGACATCCTTCTTCCCACGTTTTCCTTTCGAACGTCGCGTACCACCCAGAGAGGGAATTCCATTGGACTTTGAGTTTTTCTACACAATAGACACGGTGATTTCCACAGTCAACGTGACGCTTTCGATAATCCTTCTTGTCGTGTACGTCAACATCTACAGAAAGACAAGATCGGAATTCACGATCGGATTAATAATATTCTCAGCGGTCTTCCTTCTGAATGCACTTTTCTCCAATCATTTTGTGATTTGGGTTTTTGGTTTTCAGCCGTCCGGTCTGGGACCATTTGCCTTGCTGCCAGGTCTATTTACGCTTTCAGCCTTAGCCGTGCTGCTGTACCTGAGTTTCCGATACTAGCGTGCAAATAGATAACACTGTGAACCATACTAATGATTCATTGGAACATGAAGAATAGGAGTGAAAGCGCAAGCATGAGTGAACTGAAAACGAAGGAAGCGAATTATGGTAATTGGGTATCTTCGAAATTGCTTTTTGTTCTTGGTTTTGTTGCTTTTCTCTTCTTGGTTTTCTGTTGTTTTTCTAGTCTTCCTGGATCTCTATTTTGCCTTTCTCGTTTCTGTTGTTGGTGGGCTCGCGTTTGTCTTAACATTCGTCTACTTCGCGTACGCACGATACGAGTTCTCGCCGCGGGGTGGAAATGTTCAGGCTCAGATCCAAGAACTGGTTCTGGACGATTGAAATGGGATGGGAAGGGGCAGGCTCTTGACATCGGATGCGGAAACGGCACCCTCAGCATCAAGTTGGCTAAAAAGTTCATTGATGCCCAGGTTATTGGCGTAGACTATTGGGGTGGATTGTGGGAGTACTCGAAAATCGTTTGCGAGACAAATGCAGAGATCGCGGGTGTACGAGGTCGAATGAACTTTAAGAAAGCGAGTGCCTCCGCCTTGCCTTTTGAAGATGGATTCTTTGATGCGACCATAAGTAATCTAGTGTTTCATGAGGTGAGCGATGCCAAAAACAAACAAGATGTGATCAAGGAAGCGCTGAGAATCCTTAAGAAGGGAGGCAGTTTTTCTTTCCAGGACTTGTTCTTGGCGAAGAAAACGTACGGCGAGGTTGCCGACTTGCTTGAAACAATCAGGAGTTGGGGCGTTGAGAACGTTCAGTTCTTGGACACGAGCCATTCAGGATTTATTCCGAAGGCTCTCAGGCTGCCGTTCATGGTCGGTACAATTGGTGTCCTCTACGGGACAAAATGATACTTAGCTTTCGCCACCAAAATGCCGATGCTTCAGATAGGACTTCTGTTGCTTTAACCAGAAAGTAGGATAAGCTTAAAGGGTCAAATTTGCATTGCTACTACCTAAGCCGCAATTTCTGATCATGATGGTGAAAAGATGGAAACATCATCCGAAGCAAAGAAGCAAGTTGCGTTCAAGTTGCTTGACCGGACATTTAACGAGGGCGCACTTTCGGTTATTGACGAAACCTGTTCAAAAAACATCGTTGTCCACAATCCAAGAGTACCAGACGACCTCAAAGGAATTGAAGCTTTCAAAAGATTCGTCAAAGACTTCCGTTGGGCGTTCAGGGACATTCATTTGCACGTGGACGAACTGCACGCCGAAGGCGACACGGTGGACGCTCACACGACCTTTACCGCCACGAACCAAGCACCGTTTCTCGGAAGCCCCGCCACACAAAAAGAAGTGAACACCGAACCCGTATTCTTCTTCAAGTTTGGGCCTGACGGAAAAGTGGTTGAGCACTGGCAAGAGAAGATACCGTAGATTCTGCGCCGGAAACCGCCAGTTCAAGAAACGCTAATGCTTAACGCGAAAGAATAAATTCAATTTTCTACCGTCAGGTGCATGGGGTCAGTAGGATTTTGGCAGGCCTAGGACATGTTCGCCTATGAATGCGAGGGCCATCTGATGGGTCACTGGCGCCAACCTGATCAGGTTCACTTCTCTCCACCAGCGTTCCACGTCGTATTCAACTGTGTAGCCGTAGCCGCCGAACGTCTGCATCGCATGGTAGACGGCTTGATAGCCTGCTTCTTCAGCTGCAACCTTTGCCATAGCTGCTTCCGCGCCGCACGGTTGCCCTTTGTCGTAGAGCCATGCTGACTTGTACGTCAGCAGTCTGGCAGCCTCAATCTTTGCTTTTGCCTCCGCGAGCGGGAACTGAAGCGCTTGATAGGAGCCGATGGGTGCTCCGAAAACCTTTCGTTGCTTAGCGTGCTCGACAGCCTTTTTGATTGCCAAGATGCCCAGTCCTCCAGCAGCGACTGAAAAAGACATTCGTTCAGGGTTAAGAGTGTCCAGTATGAGATACCAGCCCTTGTCCTTCTCGCCGAGAAGGTTTTCTCGAGGTATCTTGAGGTCACTGATGTAAACATCGCATGTTTTTGAGTAGTTGATTCCGTGTTTTTCTATCGGAATAACTTCCACCGCCGGGTTAGGAAGATCCACAAGGAAGAGGCTGAGACCTATAGTTTTCTTCGGCGCTTTTTCCAAGGAAGTCGTCCTGGTGATCAGCACCATTCCTTTCGCTCTGTCGGCCCCTGAGATGAGAGTTTTTCTTCCATTTACGATGAAGTGGTCTCCATCTTCCACCGCAGTGGTCTGGATGTTTAGAGTGTTCGTCCCAGCATCCGGCTCGGTGAGACCCAAACAAAACTCGCTTCCTTTAACGATTCTTGGCAAATACTTGTCTTTTTGGTCTTCGTTTCCATGTTTGAGAAGGGACAAACCGCCAAAAACTGATGTAAGGCACAGAAACCATGTGCCTGCCAGCCCGCAGCTTTCAGAAGTGAGAGTTTCCATTGCCAAAAGCATTTCATATAGTCCCATGCCACCTCCTCCATACTTTTCAGGCACAACTATACCGACGAAGCCGGCGTCGATCAAAGCCTTCCAAAAATCATCAGGAAACTCGTGGTTCTTGTCCCTGTTACGCCAGTATTCTGGATCGAAATCTTTCGCAACGTCACAGGCCGCACTTACTATCATCTTCTGCTCCGGAGTTAGCTCAAAGCTCAAGAATCTCACCGACCATTCTATCAAGAAACCGCTGATAAAAGAGTTCCCTTTGTGCGTGCACTGAAATGATGACGGACCCAAGCCATAAAGGAAAAATCTCCTTGCACAAGCTCGTCCGCGCGCGAAAGAAACCCAAAGAAGTGGATAAATGGAACAGTCTTCTTTCCCAGGTTTTTGCTTCAAAGGTTATAGATATCAGAATCGCACTTCACAAATTGGCATAGAAGCAACTGAAATGTTATCGGTGAACAAACTCCAATCCAAGTAACACGTGCGTAGAAATCCTCTTTTTTGGTTTTCCCTGAACTTCAGAACGTAAGCCAACTCTTGAATGTGCTTCTTGTTCTCTGCAGACCTGATCTTGGTGTCGCGCGCGCTATGTTTTTATAGCGCATATCAATCGAATGAATGCTTCATAATAGGCAAAAATCAGGAGTGAGCAAACGTGTCTGCAACGCAAGCCGGACCTACAATGCCTTCGATTATTGCGAAGGTCGAGAACCTCTCAAAGGCCTTCGGCAAGTTGAAGGCCGTAGATAACGTAAGCTTTGAAGTCAAAATGGGGGAAATTTTTGGTTTCGTTGGCCCTAACGGAGCAGGCAAGACCACTACCATCAACATGCTTACGACCCTGATCAAGCCTTCATCGGGAAACGCGGTGGTCTGCGGCTATGACATATTCAAGGATGCGAACGAGGTGCGAAGAAATGTTGGAGTTGTACCGCAGGAGTACACTGCTGACGAGGACATGACTGGAATTAACAACGTCCTCCTCTGCGCTGATCTCTACGGCATACCAAGAAGTGATTCAAAACCACACGCACAAGAGCTGCTGAAGCTGGTAGAGCTTCAAGACGCTGCAAAGAGGAAGGTGAGCACATACTCAGGAGGAATGCGCAGGAGACTGGAGCTCGCCTGTGGTTTGATCAATTATCCGAAATTGCTATTCTTGGATGAGCCAACGCTCGGTCTCGACGTTCAAACACGCACTGTGGTCTGGAAATACATCAAAATGTTAAAAGATGAATACCACATGACCCTCTTTCTGACAACTCATTACCTCGAAGAAGCCGACTCACTCTGCGACAGAATAGCCATAATCGATCACGGTCACATCATAAGAATTGGCTCACCTGAAGAGTTGAAGGAAAGCATCGGCGGAGACGTCATCGTGGTCACCCTCAAGGAGACAGAGCCGGACATTTCATCCGATATTGCTAACATCAAATTGGTAAAGAACGTTCAGAAGAACGATAACAACTATCGCATAAAGGTGGAGCTCGGAGAGGAAGCCTCCCCACAAATCACGGATCTAATTCGATCCAAAGGGCTTCACGTGACGAAAGTCTCGTTGACGAAGCCAACCTTGGACGAGGCATATCTGGAATTTACTGGCCGCAGCCTGAGGGAAGAAGAAGCTGACAGGATGCAGATGTTCAGACAACGCGTAACGGTGAGAAGAGCAAGATCGTAAAATGAGGGAGTGAGTATGGAAAAAATCAAACCGACAACAAGCAAGGAAACAGCAAGAGGAGAACAGCCTGAAGAGGTTTCTGCAGAGAAGCAGATGGTAGTCAGGGCGGCTCCAAAACTGAGCAGGAGTCCCCTGCATGGGTTATGGGCGCTAACGAACAGAGATTTGAGAAAGTGGTACACGAACCCAGTCCAGCTAATCACATCGCTAATCCAACCGGTAGTTTGGCTCGCGTTGTTCGGCAAAGCCGTGAACTTTGGAGAGTTCATCGCTAAGGCCGGGGGCACGCAAGCGGAGCAAAACGCAATTCTTTTGAACTTATTCGGCACAACCAGCTACTTTTCATTCCTAGCTTGCGGAATGATTGCCTTTGTCGTCCTGTTCACTTCCGCGTTCAGCGGAATGTCGGTCGTGTTTGACCGCAGGTTCGGTTTCCTGAACAAGGCTCTGAGCACGCCTGTGGCGCGCGGAGCGATTGTGATGGGCAAAGTCCTCCAAAGTGTAGGTAGGTCGTTGATTCAATCGGCCATAGTTCTAGTTATCGCAATAATACTCGGGATGGATACAGCTCATTTCACCGTCGTCGGAATTGCGGGCACATTCGTCATCATTTTCCTCATGGCCACGGGGCTGTCAGCGTTATTCACTATGCTCGCGTTGAGATCAAGTGATTGGCAGACACAAGTGGCTATCATCAACCTTATCAACCTGCCCCTGCTGTTCGCAAGCAACGCAATATTCCCCGTAACGATAATGCCAACTTGGCTTCAAGACGTCGTGAAGGTCAACCCAGTCAGTTACGCTAATGATGCAGTAAGACAACTGTTGATAGGCGCGACAGGTTCGAACAGCCTTTTGCTAGACTTTGGGGTCTTGATTGGGTTCGCGATTGTATTATCTGCAATTGGAATCGTCCTCTCTTGGAGACTCCTTTCCAAGT
>CAVTZU010000023.1:0-120166 GCA_963739305.1 Candidatus Bathyarchaeota archaeon
CGTATTTGTAGAGCTCGGGAGTCGTATTCGCATAATCTCTTATCTGAAGATAGGCGTTATACCAAGTTTCGGTTAAGCTTGCAGGGTTCTTGCATTCAATATTGACAAGGGGTATGCCATTTACGTAAAGGATGATGTCGTTTCTTATTTGATTCTTCCCCGTTTGATGAATCACTTGACGTGAGAATGATGAACTCGTTATTGAGCACTTTGTCTTCATCATAGTCAAAAAGCCTAACATAGTGAACGACTCTTTCTTTTTCAAATTTCACTGGAATGCCTTGCTTGAAGTAATTGAGGATTTGCTTGGCGCCTTCCACTCCTGAAATCTTAAGTTTGAGTTGGTTTAGGGCCTGTTTTATTTCCTCATCTCCAATTGCTAAGTCAGCATTTAGTTTCTTTAGTGCACGAATCAAGTTGGCTGTAAGTAATGGTTCTTCGAGGCTTTCTCTTTCCAGGTTATCTGCGGAAACTGATTTCCAACCTCTTGCCTGTAACGCCTTGTCGAAATAATCTTCAACGAGAGACTTTTCATCAAACTTTGGCATAGTTCGGCTAGTCCCCCTTAATGCGAACTTTCCCAGTCAATAGCAAATTCATCAGACATGACTTGGTTCTCTCCAACCTTTTCCTTTCAACCTTTTCAAGTCCAAGCTTCTTGTATGATATTGAAATTATGTCTACAATCTTCTGTTGCTCACTCAGAGGCGGAAGAGGAATCCTGATCTTTCTAAAATCCTGTAACAGCAAATGATCTCTTCCCCAGCCTGAGTTGTGTCTTCTAACAATGTTCTGACCCACTTCAGAATTGAGAAAATGACATAGAAATTCGGGAACCAGCAGTTCTGGGTTAGTTCTAGCTATTAAGAGACTGTGGCAATTTGCTCCTTCAAAGGCCTTAGGAACCAAACAGCTGGTTCCTATAAAACCAGTTTGAAGAGTGAGTACATCATTTTGCTTCAGTATTGACTTGGAATGCTTATTGTTGAACTCCTTTGTTACATAGATGCTTGTAGGTTCAAGACTGTTCTCCCTAACATTCTGAGATCTGAAATATGGAACACCATCTCCAGCTTTCGTGTAGTATGGCGTAGCTGGATTGACCACGCCTATTGTGACTTCCTTGCATACTTCCTCAAGCACCTTGACTTGCCATGCTTTTGGAATTTCCCCAATTTCTGTCTCCTTGAATTCCTTGTTTCCCATTCCTCTCTTCAAGAGCTCTTGAATCAAACCCTTCTTCAAACACTGAGTTTTCTCGATGACTCTATCAGTTTTCGCAATTGCCAAATCAGAGACGGCCAGGATTCCAACAATCTTCTCCTGTTCCAGAAAATCAAAAAACGGCACATTGAACTTTGCTAATCTATCCTTTGAAAGTTCTTTAAAAGTGCTACCGGAACTGAGGTTTTCCAGAACCTGCCTCTCGCTAGATAGATAATAGTAATAGAATTCTGAAGAAACTACATTTGAATTCTTTGGAATCAATCCTTTGCATCCTTGGTTGAAAGTAGCTGCTTCTTCAAGGACAGCCACGTATCCGACAGGAGCCCGGGTCGAAAGTATTATGGAATTTCTTGGCAAGATGGTCAAATTGGTCTCTTTGAGCGCCTTTTCTGTGACTTTTCTCTCACGCATCCTGATCTTTAGTTTTCCATTCAGTTTGCTTAGATCAGTTGGAGTGATCCAATTTATGGTGCCGTCTTTCCAGTACTCCTCCTTTTTTGTTGAAGGTGTGCTACCAGTTTCTACAGAGAACAAACTGTCAACAGGTCTGACCTCCCAGTCTTTTGGAAGCTTCCCAGCCGCAGACTCTCTGAAGTTAGTTTCCTTGCTCAACATCTCATTCGGCTCCTTCAACTGAAATCAACTCAGAAAGGAATTGCTCTAGTCTGTTAACGATTTCTTGTCTTTCTCTTTCCGCTGCTTTCATGTCAGAGTATTCTTGGGCTATGTTTATTCTTTCATCCTCTCTGTCGCGCATTACGTAGAGCGTCACATTGAGGTTGAAGTCATTTTGCTTGCTGATCTCATTCAGAGAAACTACTCTCGAAAATCCTTTCTCTTCCCTGAAACTCTCATATGTGTCAGCAATCTTTCTTATGCTTCCATTTCCCAGTCTGTGAAGCTTTCTCACCTCTCTATGGCTCTCATACTCGTCAGACGCATTAACAAAAAGGACTCTTCCTTTCCTTTCAGCCGGCTTGTTCTTGTTGAAAATGATCACTATGCCAGTTGCTGGAGTGTTGTAGAAGAGCTTTTCGGGTAGCAAAATGATACATTCGACAAAATCAGTTTTCTCATCTAGAATCCTTGACCGTATTGTCTGTTCTTTCCCGCCCCTAGACAGGCACCCATTGTCAATCACGATTCCGATCTTTCCGGTGTCATCTTTGGCTGAAGCAACCATGTGTTGAATCCAAGCCCAGTCTGCCGAAGTTTTCGGTACAAAGCCGTAACTGAATCTTTGTTTCCAGAATTCGCCTTTCTTCAGTACTTCCTCGTCATATCCGTCTTGGTTCCAAGGTGGATTTGCCATTACGAAGTCAAACTGTTTGATTCCTTCACCTTCCTTTAACTTGGGATAAAAGGAAAGTGTCCCCGAACTCCAGATGATAGTCTGCAATGCCATGAATGTACATGTTCATTTTAGATAGAGCCAAGATGCTCCTGTTTGCTTCTTGCCCGAATAGGAACAGCTTGCCTGCCTCTTCTCTTGCCGTACTTCTCTTCGACGTGCTTATATGAAAGAATCAACATGCCCCCCGAGCCGCAGGCAGGATCATAGACGCTTTTGCCAGGTTTAGGATCCAGAATCTCCACTAGAAGTTTTATCACTTCTCGTGGAGTGATTATCTCACCTTCCTTTGCTTTTGTGGGTGCGAAATACTTCAGCCACCATTCGTAAGCGTCGCCTAGAATATCAGGAGAGACATTACGCAACTTCTGCTCGCTGAATACCTCAAACAATTGTCTAAGAATTTCAGCGTTCTCTCGGCTACTTGCAAACTGGACAAAGTCAACGCTTTCAACGACATCTTTGAGTTCGGGATTCAGGTCGGAGATTGCTTTCAACGCTGCGGAGAATTTCTCGGGAAGGCGACTTACGTCTTTGCGGATGTTGTCCCATAGAAGTTCTTCAGGCAGGTCAAAATCGTGATAAGATGGATTCTTTGCCTCTTGCTTGGCTTCCTCTTCATTTAAGCCGTCAGCCTTGGCTTCCTTGTAGGCTTTATCAGATTCTGCTTCCCACTTGTCTGCTGACTCGCTTCAAGAGGGAGAGTATCAGGATAAACTTGTAGTCCACTCTCGTCCTGATCAGGTCAGCCGCTTTCTTCAGTATCCCTTCAACGTCACTCCGAGTAGCTCTGTTTTCTGATTCAAAGCCTTCTTGACAGACTCCAACCTGCTCTTGAGCCTGTATGATTTCTGTCTTGTATCCAGTAGATCGGACTCAGTCACCAACCATCCTGCTTGCCGAAGCTCAGAAAGATAGGCCGGTGCATCTTCACCTCGAGTCTCGAATTTGCTCGTTAAGACCTTGACAGCATCTTCCATTCTAAAGCGGGAATCACCAAATGCGTCCCACAATGCGGAGTATCTATCTTCAAGCCATTTCGGAAGTCTCTCGCCCATTACAATCACTGGTAGAATAAGTAGAAACCGAAGCTTATAACTATATTGCTTCGGTAAAAAGCTATACGTTATTTGACTTCGGTATCCATGGTTGCAAGCACGTGTTGGAAGAGATTTAATAGAAATACACAAGGTCTTTTATATGAAAAAGTGGGAAACAGTTCTTGGTGAAGGTTTATGGTTTTGTGGATGGTAAGGGCGGGTAGATATGGAGAAGAAGAGCAACAGGCGCTCGAGAAGGGACTGGTTACTATTGGATGGAATGAGTTCCCCGACCTGTTCAAATTAAAATCCCGAACTGAACTAGCGGCTCTTTACGTAAAACTTTATCCCAACGCAAAGAAGATGACTGTTGCCAATGAGGTTGGTCAGATCTGGCGTTTTCTTGATAACATCAAAATCGGCGATCTTGTAGCTCTTCCTCTGAAACGTCAATCGGCTATCGCTATTGGAAAGGTCGAAAGCAACTATGAATATCGCACAGATTTGGGAGAAGACACACACCATATACGCCGAGTTCGATGGATTAAGACAATACCTAGATCGGAGTTTGACCAGGATCTGCTGTACTCTTTTGGCGCATTCATGACAGTTTGTCAAATAGAGCGAAATAATGCAGAAGCGAGGGTTAATGCACTGCTTAAAGGACGACCATTGCCGGAAGAAGAAGAGGAAGTGGAAGCTGGAAAACTTGACATTGAGCAAGCATCAAGGGATCAAATCCTCAAGCATATTAGTCAAAAGTTCAAAGGTCACGATTTAGCCAGACTTGTTGAAGCACTTCTTCAAGCCCAAGGCTACACTACTGCACGTTCAGCGCCTGGTCCTGACGGCGGCGTAGATATTCTAGCTGGCGCAGGACAGCTGGGCTTTGAAAACCCGCGAATATGCGTTCAGGTCAAATCCTCATCATCACCTGTTGATGCTCCGACGCTGAGAAGCCTTCAAGGAACAATGCAGAACTTCAGTGCAGATCAAGGATTGTTGATTTCGTGGGGTGGTTTCACAAATAAAGCAATAGAAGAGTCCCGCCGCACATTTTTCTCAGTACGATTGTGGGACTCGGGCAGATTGCTCGACGAAATCTTGGAACATTTCGAGAAGCTACCTGATTCTCTGAAAACAGAATTGCCCTTGAAGAGGATTTGGACACTAGTAATAGAAGAGTAATATGTGGCAAACCCGAGTTATTTAACAAAAGGCTTTAGCCACAAACCGCCTCTACTTTGCGTGCTTCAAACGATCAGACTCAGTTTCAGGTACGAACTGATCCTTGAACTCAAAGCCCTCGCCGAAATGGCACAGCAAAAAGCCATCGACACCCACCCAGCGAAAGAAGAAGTCAAACAGAACTGGAGTCGCCTCGCCGCTTACATCAGCCAAGTCATAAACGGAATATGCGCGCGCGCTACAAACTCCTCAGCCTTCTCAACATAGTCGCCTTTTTCTGGAAGCTAGGTTGATTTTCAGGAGAAATCTGACTCAAGAAGTACATCTGTAATAACAGGCGCTAGCAGTCAACGAGCGTACAAGAACAAAGCCCGATACACACGCTTCGGAACAGTGCAGCGATATTCATGCCGAGATTGTTGTTATCGGTTTTCATGCTGAGAACGTGGTGCATCCTGCAAATCCCCTCCTTTTCTTTCTTTGATTTGCTGAAGTGTCCGCAGAACTGCAGGATATTCCGCTATTCGTTCGTGGAATAGTCCCGTGTTATCAATCATGTTTGGATTAAAGATTTCTTGATCATAGAACCTGTCAATTGCTTCGATTTCATTGCCCTTGATGCCAGCTAGATGTGTTTCAGTGAACTCCTGAACCTCTCTTGTTATTTTGGCAAAATCATATTGTGAGAGCTTCTCTGTTTGCAGTAGATTCCTCAGGCTGGAGTCTATTGGAATCTGTGCGACCAGTTCGGGGTTGATTTCGTGCATTCTCGGTGTCTCATGGGTTAGACTCTCAACGAATTGCGCATTTGCGGAAGATGTTGCGGTCGAATTTCATTTTGCTAATTTGATAAGTGTCGAAAAGGTCTCGAGGCGTTTTTCTGTAGAGTAGTGTACACCATTTGTTTGCGAACAATTCCTCTTTCAATGGAGTTCTCGTCTTGAATGTTTCCTGTGTTCCTACGTGCCTGAAATCTGCTGAGGTGTCGGTTCTCAGGATTGGGGTTCTGCGGAGGTATCCTATTTCTATCTTGAAGTTGTCCTCAGACCCATGAGCATTGACATATCTAACTGTGAATCGTGTGAGTGGATAAGTTGCGTTTATGGCGATGTCCGTCCGCTCGTATTCTTGTCGGTAAATTAGATCTTTCAGCCTTTCGTCAATTTCCTTTCGGACCTCTCCCCATTCAGCATCGTCTGTGTGGCGATAGTTGAAGTCGAGGTCTATGGACAATCGCAGTATTTCTGGTGAGTAGATGAACGTGAGAGCTGTTCCGCCGTAAAGTGATAGACGATCTGAGAGGAATTTTACCGCTGAGACATCCTCTAACAGATCCGAGATTCGACATACTTTTTCTATCTCTCTGGCACTGAACCCGTATTGCAGCGTCAACGCATCAAAATCGTATTTCCTTTTCACTTAAATGCCTCTCAGCTGTTCCTCGAAAGCCTCGGGAATGTACAGGTTCCATCTTCTATTGAGGCTACCTTTTTTTCCACGGACCAAGTATTGTGGTGAACCGTTGATTCCAATTTCCATTTTGCTCAGCGTAGTATCTGTAACGTGTTCATAGAACGGTGATCTCTTTCTCAGAATATCGAGGATGAACCCGATCCGTCTGGGAAGACCAATCTTTCCTTGATGAAGTGCTAGGCTAATCAGTTTTTCAACGTCGAGCCCGCGGAGATTTTCTAGACTTTTCACGCATTCTTCCCAGCCTCCGGCATATTGAACTCTGTCGATGCATTCGATGAACGTCCTTTCCTTGCTACTTACTCTCAAAAGACTGCTGCCATAGGGTTTCTCAACTATTTGTGATATCGTGTCCTTGATGAATACTGGTTTGAAGACGAACCGCTTGTACCTGAAAGGATCGAACCTGTCTTTCGAGTTGACGCCTACGTAAGCCTCGTTGAAAGCAGAGTAGGCGCATCCGTAGAATTCCAAGGCGGTGTGGAAGCCCAAGTAGTATTCTTTTCTGATTTTGGAAGCGATTAGAAGTTTATCTGGTTCATACTTTTCTGCTTTTTCCAGTGGAGATAGAACGGCATACAGACCTTTCCGGATTGCTTGAAGCTTGTGAGCTTCGATCAGTCTTTTAACGTATTTGCGATAGATGTATTTGCGGTTTTCAGGGCCTCCGATTACGCTTGACGCTGCTTGCATAATGTCGTCAAAGCCTGCAATTTTCATGGGGAGAAGAGCATCGTAGAGTGCTTCAGTTTTGTTCGTCATAGTCTTTTCACTTTTTTAACGTAGTTACCCATTTTATGGCATACTGCGTTAAAAATATTTAAAATTTGTTAAGCCCACAGCTACACAGAAATTTAACGCAGTTACCCAACAATGGGCATACAACATTAAATTACTCAAAAAGCTCGAGCTCTGGTTCATGGAGGCGACTTGAGTTAAGTTCTGGAATGGCTTTCATTGGCGCTGCTAGTTTCGTATGCTTTCACTTCTGCTTCTGCCGTGCCTCAATACGTATTTCAGTAGTTTCTTTGCAGGTTTCAAAAACCATACACGTGAGAGTCTTCTCGATTCCCCTAACAAGCCTCAATTGGTCAATAACAAATTTTCCAACCGCATCGACATCCTTGGCTCTGAGCTTTATCAAGAGATCCCAGTCCCCAGTGATGATGTAGACCTCTTGGACTTCTAGGAATCTTGCAATGTCTGAAGCTATTTCTCTCTGCGAGATCAGCTTTCCGCTGTCCTTGGTCTGGTAGGAGACAGAAGCCAAAACCAAAGCTGTTGCACCCAGGCCAAGCTTCTGTGAATTCAAGATGGCTCTATAATCCTTTATGATGCCTAACTCTTCCATGCGCCTTATCTTTGCAAAAACCGTCGTTATCGGTGATCCGATTTTTCTGGCAATTTCCCGACTGCTGAGCTTACAATCTTTCTGTATCAAGGCCAGGATTGCCAGATCTTTCTCGTCAAGCTTGGTTTCCATGATTGTAATTTTTACACTTTTCAGCCATAAATACTTTACTTCTTCGAAATATTTGCAATTATTTTCATAAAAAATTTATTACTGACAGCGCCCATCTAATGCAGGTAACGTACAAAGGCTGTTGAAACGACATCACCGATGAGAGAGTGGATTGATGATCAAGAAACAAGCAGACGTAAGAAACGATGCGTTGATTCTCAGCCCCGAACTGGTTGATTTGCCTAGACCGCTTGAGCGTCTATCTGAAAGCGAAATCGAGAAAAAGCATTGTGTAAGCTTGTTGATGACGTACGTGTTGAAGCATCTTACAAGCGAATTTGCTTCCAACGGTTTTGAATGGTTGCTGCCCGTGATACTATCACAGTCAACCGATCCATTGTGGCCAGATCAATGCGCATCCATCGAAAAACGCATTGAAGTCGAAATCTACGGAAAGACGGTTCGGACAACGGCAAGCATGATTATTCATAAAATAGTTGCCTGCTCCATAATCAGTCCCAAATTGTTCTCGCTTTCGCCGAACGTGAGAATAGAGAAGAGCTGAAAGAGGAACCAGCGGAGTGCACGCTTATGAATTTACCCAGTTGGATTTTGAGGTCAGAAACGCTTCTTCGAGAGACATTAGAAGTTTCGTCGAACGGGTTATCTGCAGATTGATAGAGAATTTGAAGGAAGACATGAGCCAAGAGTTGCTTTATCTAGGAAGATATGCTGATATGAGAAAGCCGAGAATTCCGTTTGAACTCTATGATAAAACAGAACTCGAAAAAGAATACGGTGCACAATGGGAAAAACGCGTGTTGTG
Organism: Candidatus Bathyarchaeota archaeon; assembly: GCA_963739305.1. Classification (GTDB taxonomy): domain Archaea; phylum Thermoproteota; class Bathyarchaeia; order Bathyarchaeales; family Bathycorpusculaceae; genus DASPPK01. Next base: position 8,568 of record CAVTZU010000023.1, read on the forward strand.
CGAGATGAATTATCCTGTTTGGGTGACCAACCTTCCCCGAGAATTCTACGACTTTGAAGATTTCCAAAGCGGTAGATGGGACAACTATGACCTATTGCTGCCCCAATATGGAGAAGTATTGTCTGGTGCTAGAAGAGAGTTTGAATACGGCAAGATAATCAAGAAAATGGAGCGAGACAATGTGAGAAAGGATAACTACGGCTTGTTGTTAAAATTGGCAGAAGAAGGGAGGTTAAAACCCTCGGCTGGGGCTGGAATCGGCATCGAAAGGCTTGTCAGCTGGATCACTGGAGCCAAGCACATCGGTGAAACACAACTTTTCCCCAAAATACCCGGAATTGTCTATGACTTGTAACCCGAAACAACGCTCAGTCAGGCAATGTTAAAGAAAGAAATGGATTCCCACTACTATAGCACGTTAACGCCTACTCTGAACAACGAGAGTTTGCCAAAGAGATATATCCGATGAACAGCAAAGTAACTTAAGGGTGCTTCAAGTGGTTAAAGCTCTAGTTCTAGCCCGCGCAGGCTCAAGCGACACTTTGAATCTTATGAAAACCATCAGAGAAGAATTAAGCAAAGTCAAAGGCGTCAAAGAAATCTACGGACTTTTTGGACGGTATGACTTCGCGTTGATAGTCGAGACAAAAACAACCGAAGAAATGGGAAACCTGGTTACCGACTGTATCAGAGGCATCAAAGGAGTCGTCTACACAGAAACGCTCGTAATTGGCTTTTGACACAAAAAATCTGTCGCACATACCCACTCTCTTTCTATTCTAAACCAAGTCCAGAGCGCACGATAACTAAGATCAAATGCCAAAAAGATAATTGCCGTTGATAGCGCCCGCCCGCACTTCGACAGGTAGTATTGAGTTTGGGAATGAGTGGAAATGAACTTCACCCACACACTGGTTTCTTGTTTCTGCTTTCAGGATTTCTTGAACACGGTTTTCCTACTGATTTGCCCATAAATGAAGAGATACGCAGCGATAAGCATCACTACCCACGCAATCAACGACGCCAACCCCAAATAGACAAACCCATAAACAAAGAAAAGAAGCGTCGGCACCAACGTCACCAAACACGCAACCAAAAACGTCAAGTAATTCGCAATCATAGAAAATCCCGTCTGGGGCGGAATAGCTGCATAAAGAGTCGAATGCGTCGTGTACCATTGTGCCAAAAAGTAGGACAGCTCGACTACAATATTCATTATAAACAGCGTGACCTGAAAGAAAAGGCTTGTCTGAGTCTGAAAAGTAAGCAGCAGGGCTATTGCGGTGAAAGTGAAACCAGCAGCAAAATACAACCCACCAATCAGATTTGACAAGATCCCAGTATAATGTGAATAGTCATTACGCTCCTCAGTCACGAAACGTGCACCTTCATCATTATGTCTCCAACTAAATTCTTATCACTTGCGGAGAGTTGTGTGGGGGGTTAGAGTTTCATCCAAGTGGTTTTCGGGCAATTGCCTGCAAATCGTCCGCCAACGCTAACGCGTCAGGCTGCTCACACAAGGCAAGCTCAAACTCAAGAATCCTGTCGTACAAACTCCTCGAACGCCCCTTTTTCGCAAACAACTCCCTCGAAATTCGCAAGGGCATAGTTGTAACTTTGCCCACGATCTTTTCCACAATAAACCCGTTTCTTTCCAACATCTTCCTAAACTCGTCCGGAGTCCAAGCATAAATCTTGACTTCTTTATTCTCAGGCATCGTGCCATACTTCCTGCGAAGCAATATGTCTAACGCGTTCTCCATATCACGCGGATTTGGTTTCTCCGGCACTGCAACCAAAGACTGAACATAACGATTAGGCGCCGAAACTATCAGTCTCCCCCCTCTCTTTAAAACTCGGTTCAACTCCTTCAGAAGAACGTCAGGGTTCTCGAAAAAGAGAAGGGCAAGCTCACAAAGAATCATGTCAAACGTTTCATCAGAGTAGCTTGTCTTTGTAACGTCCTCTCTTCTTACGATTATCCTGTTCTGAAGACCCTCTCGTCTTATCCTCTTTTCGGCGGTTTCCAGCATCTTCTCCGAAATGTCCAGCAAGACCACTCTGCAGCCTTTCCTCGCCATGCGAATTGACCAGCGGCCCGTTCCACCACAAGCATCAAGAATCAAGGCGTCAGGGTCTGAAGGAAGATACGGTTCAACGTGCCTCCACGTAATCTCGTTATGAACTTGAAAGTACAGAAGGCCAAAAAAGTTGTCATAGGTCCTCGCTTTTCCATCGAAATAACTCTCCACCCCATCCGTTTTCTTCATCTGTCTTAACACAATCCTCAAATCTTCCTTCCGATCTGTTCCTCCGAGTCCAGCTATAACTTTTCTGCAGGAACGAACGTTGGTTTGGTTTGATAAAACTTTACCCCAACCAACCAAACCAAAAAAACGACGATGCGGAAAAGTTATAGCCGAACCAAGCAACAGAGCTAGATTTTGACCTAGCGTGAACGAATAACACGATGCGGAGGTGAACGAAAATATGAATGTCGTCTCCGTTTCAACATACGTGGTCAAATATGAAAAGCGAACAGAATTCCAGGCCTTAGTGAGAAAATTCCTCAAATTCAAGAAGGCAAACCCTAAGCTATTTGAAGGAGTGAAATTCCGACTTTTCCAGCAAGAATACGGTGGAGTAGTTGGCTCATACGTTGAAATGTGGGAATTCAAAGGCAAAGAAGAGATGGAGAAGTTCAATGCAACAATGATGAAACACAAAGAGATGAAGGAGATTGAACCAGAATTCTACAAAATGATAGACCAAATAACATTCACGTCGTCAATATGGAACACTGTCGTGTAGGCCAAAAACAGACAAAAAGTGACACAACAATTCTCTATCACGCTCAAGCGAGTTTGACCCGTTGGTTCCACGAGAAAGCTATTTTAGCCCTGGGTTTTACTGAAGCAACCAAGAGGAGTCGTCTATGAACATCAAGTTTAAACAGGATTTCATTGTTCTCTGGAAGAGATTCTTCGACGAAGCTGAACTTCCCATCGCCTTCTACTACACAGATGAAGAAGGACAAGCAGAACTAGTGAACCCCCACACAGTTCAGAGATGCATCTTCCCAGCACTTTCACTCGTAAGGAAGGGGAGAGCTCTGTGTTTTGATGCAGAGTCAATCGGCTGTTTTGGCGGACAACTGTGTCTGGGTTTTCGTGAAACAGGAGAGCCTGACGATAAATACTTCCTCTCTTGTGGGATTCCTGGAAAAATCAAGGGTGAGCGTTACAAGAAGACGCCTGAGATTGCTGCCGAGTGGCTCAAGCTTATGCCGTCGTTCAAGGCTCCAGCAAGGTTCATAGTTTTCAAGAGGTGGGACTCATTGAATGAATCGGATGAACCTGACGTCGTAATCTTTTTCGCATGTCCCGATGTCCTTTCAGGCCTCTTCACATTAGCGAATTTTGAAGAGACGGAACCTAATGATGTTTTCACTCCATTCACTTCGGGGTGCGGCTCAATCGTAACGTACCCATTTCTTGAGGAAGACTCTGTCCGTCCAAGAGCGGTCATAGGATTGTTTGATGTCTCAGCACGGCCCTTCATTCCAGAGAACACACTCTCGTTTTCCGTACCCATGCACAAGTTCGAGCGTATGGTTCGCAACATGGAAGAAAGCTTCCTGACCACAAACTCTTGGAAGGCGATAAAGGAAAGAATTCAAAGGGCACCAAGATAAAGCCTACGCCATAAGGCAAAGAGAACAACGGAAATAGAAGACAATTCCAATAGTCTTGCTAACACAGTTGACCCTTTGTTTCCTGGAGAAAGCACGAACGAGAGGGCTTGCCTACACCTTCCTGAGAGAGCATCTTCGCAGGGATGGCCGAAAAGCCACCCTACAGCTTCAGGGCTAGCTCGGAAGCCTTCACGGCGTTAATTTTTTTTGGGTAAAACTTTACCCCCAAACCCAAACAGTAATAGCAAACAACCCGCGCACGCATGGGCTTAGCGCTAACGGGTGAATTTCTGCCTTATCGCTTGGCTTGCGTACAGTTCCACTTTCCCGCAGTTCGGGCATATGTAGACGAGAAGAGGTATCATGTTCTCGCCTAATTCCGCCCATTCGCCGAACAACAGTTTCCATCCGCCACTTGTTCCACCAGTTCTGAAGGAGTTTTCTCCTGCAAACCGCATTTCAACACCGCATATCGGACAATTCTTGCTTTCAGACATGCCAAGTCACTGTTTGAACACTTGGGCTGTTTCCGTATAACTATTTCGCAAGAACTGACGCTTCGGGTTCGCGCGCGCGTTGTTCTTCAGGCCTAGGATTCAGTCTTTAATACTGATTGCACTTTATCTATTTCTGCAGTAATATTGCGGAAAGGATGTGTAAGAAGGTTCAAAAATGAGAGAAAAGGGAATGGGCATTTTCAGAGTGACCATCGTAGTCTTAGCCCTAACTCTAGTCTTGGTTTCTACTCTCAATATCAAAACCGCTCATGCTCAGGCTGGACAAGTAACTCTCAAACCATCAGACGACACATACGTTAATTCATATAATCAAAACTCGAACTATGGTGGAGAAACAAGTCTTGAAGTGCTAAATGAGCACGTCTACTATGGGGGACAGAATCTCATTATAGCAGATGTAGTGTGGCTGAAATTCAACTTATCTTCTGTTCCGAATGGGGCTGTGATTGACGTGGCTACACTTCAGTTGTATCTATCTAACGTTCAAGGAACCAGCAATGCTCATGTCTATTCCTGCACTGATAGCTCATGGACGGAGTCTACATTGACATATTCCAACATGCCAAGTTACAATACAACGTCAATGGATTCATTATCAGTTGCGGTAAATAATCAATGGTATAATTGGAGCACAATTGATGCTGTTAAAAATGCTTTGAACAGTAATGCTAAAGCAGTAACGGTAATTTTGCTGGAACCATCTATTCAAGATTCTACTTCAGTTTCGTTTCAATCTAAGGAAGCTCCAGTCAATCTCACAGACTATTCTCCCCACCTAACGATTCATTGGAGTAATGTTGTGCCAGAATTCTCGACATTCCTTGTCTTGCCACTGTTCATGATGGCAACACTATTGGCAGTCATAGTCTACAGAAAGCGCGCGCGAACCGATGGCTCAGACTAGAACGCCTATCGGTCTGAACTGTCTTCTTTTGCCAACTCGGTATGCTGCGTAAATCCCTATCGCATAGGCTAGTAGGGTATATGTGAACAAAACACCAGGCGTCCCTGCCCATTCTGAAACGGAAAGGACACGGTTCAAGAGGAACGTTATTGCAGACCATATGGCAAAGCCGAAGATAGCTCCAAAGCCGACTGTCCATTCCCATTGCCAGAATTTAAGGTTCTTAATCTTGTAAATTTTGAAGCCAGCATATGTTATGAGCGGAACTAATATGGTGTAGAGCAACGCGCCTTCCAAAGTGGCATAACCAGTCAGTTTGATGAAATAGTCTAGCCAAGTGAACAGAAGGAAGGCAATGTAACCCACTACTGCTAGCCATTTCATGAACCTGCCCGGAACCATTTCTTTTTGAATACCCGCGTAGGCTCTTAGAATGTAAGGTCCCGTCCGCTTTACTGGCTTAGGACAGTAGCGCCATAATCTTTCTCGGATATTCATTGTTTCACTCTTCTGTTAACCTCTGAAAGAGCAATTCAGAAACCTTGGTTGGCGGCATTGACTCAAGGTTTTTTGGAAGCTGAATGTTTCGTTCTTCCATCTCGGCGACCAGTGTTTTTCTGCAGTTCTCAAGATGGTCACAGTTCGCGCAGTCGCCTTCGTGCTTGTACCAGACTTGAACTCCGTTTCTAGAGGAAAAAGTTATTATTGCTGGTGTCTTGAATTCGGAGCTGACGCCGGAAAGAATTCCAATCGCAGAGTCTACTGCTCCTACTTTTATTCTGTTCAGTTTGGCTGTTTCCATGAGTGCTTGTGAAACCTTGCTATCAGCTACATCCGCAGCTTTGTGGACTGTCTGGCGGCTTATGTCTAATTCCCTTGCTATTCCCGCCTCTAAGAAACCTCTCCTTTTCATGTCCCAAATCCTCAATTGCTTAGAAGTCAGATAACCAGCACTCAGAGCCATGATGATTCTCGTAAGCATCTAGATGCTGACAAACCTCATAAACCTTGCGGTATGCGCGCTTTCGACGTTTCTGCATCGATCGATCGTTTCCTCCAAGGTCTGTCCAACTTGGGTGTCTTGTTTGCACACTTTTTTCTATCTAGCGCGCGCTTCTCTGGTCTACGAACGAGGCATTAAATAGAATGTCGGAATATGCCATTCTGAGGGATCAACAGTATGGGCGAGGCAGACGAGGATAGACAACGTGCCGAAGTCTTTGACGCACTCGGGCATCCTACACGCATAATTATTCTCAAAGCCTTAAGCGAGGGATCCTTGGGATTCGCAGATTTAAAGAAAAGAGTAAGCATCGACAGTAGCGGGCACCTCCAGCATCACTTAAACAAGCTGAACGGTTTGATAAAAACAGATGAACACGGAGAATATTGCCTCTCAGACCAAGGAAAAGACGCCTTGATCACCGTGCAAACCGTTGAGAACGTGGCTGGATCAGGAGTGAAGAAAAATGGAAAACGCACCGCCATTCTATGGGTTGTAACTGGTCTTATATCAGGTTCTATCATTGCATCATTCGCTGACATTGTTAGACAGAACCCTTGGTTTCTTCTTTACATAGGTTTGGTCTTAGGGTGGGTTTGGGTGCTCACTGGAATTGCATCAGTACAGGTTAGAACTGAAAACAAAAAATAGTCATCTTAGAATTTGGTGTGTGTGTTTGGGGTAAAACTTTACCCCAACAACAACCCAAAGTTTTTAGCCCAAGGTTGCCGAAGATAGAGTTGATGATGAGATATGAAAATAGGTTCCATCGTTATCAAATGTAATAATTTCGACAAGATGTTGGCTTTCTGGCAGGAGGCACTTCGCTACGTTCCCAAAGAACCTGCGAAGAACGGCTGGGTCATTCTGCGAGACCCTAAAGGTAGAAGCCCTAACGTGTCTCTGGACATCAAACGTGATGAGGAGCGTTTGGGAAGCAACAGGAATCCTCGCTTACACCTCGACCTCTATGCAGACAACCAAGAAGGCGAGGTGAAGAGATTGCTCAAAATCGGAGCGACTCGTCATCCGCAGACGTATGAGCCTGATGATGACTTCCGTGTGTTAGAAGACCCTGATGGCAACCTCTTCTGCGTTGTTCAGACATAGGGTTCTTAGGATAAAACTTTACCCCCAAACCTAAACCCAAACTTCTAGCTAAATGACACGCACTAGCGGCTATCGGTGATACTTCCGTCTCACGACATATGAGATCGGAAAGATGGCATACCAGGAGATCGTAGCCACCTGAGGTGCCGACAGGAAGAAAAACCCGATGTAACCCAGTGGTATCGACAAGAAGAAAAGCACGGGTGGAATGGTGCTCGTGATTCGCATCCGATTGACTGTTTTCAGGTCCAAGCGTCCATCGATGAACTTGCGATCCTTCGTAATGTACCTCCAGGCCAAGGCTAGAAACGTCCCCGCCGCTCCCTGGTCCAATGCGTATAATGCGACGGCGAATGGGGAAATAATCCACATGTCAAGGAGCTTGGTGAAGAAAGGTATCAAAGTAATGGTTAGTAGTATTAACAGGTTCAGGGCCTTCAGTCTTCCGTCGTAGCCCCTAACATACTCGAAGTAGCGCTGGTGAGTGTTCCACCAGACGGCTATCATGGTGAAGCTCAATAAGTAGTTGACGAAGCTATTCCAGTCACCAGCTAGGAGGCTTGGAAGCATGGAGATGTCTTGGTTGGGACCGAAGGCTGGGACCACCAGATCCAGCACGAGTAGGGTGAGAGCGAACGCGAACACTCCGTCGCTCAGCGCCAATATGCGGTCCAGTCCCCTTTCTTTGGCTTCTCTAAATTCGTCAAGCTCAGCCATACGGGCTTTTATGTGGCGGTCGTTATTTTAGATTTATCTAGAATATTCTTAGCTAGCTAACTTTGTAAAGCTAAATGCGCAGCCCGCGCTAGCAGGCGCTCACACAATCAATCTTGTTTCTTCGTTAACGTCTAGTGCGCTATTTTGGTCGGTTAATGCGCCGCAAACCAAAGTAAGAAACAACCGTGAGAATAACACAAACGGCACCGAAAACCGATATGTACACCAGTCTAGTTGCCTGCCACATGTTAGTCTCCGTTGCTGTCACCGACATCTCAACCGTTCCAGCAGGCGTCGCCAGACCAGTTACGTCGGGTGATTTCACGTACGCTTCAACCATGAACCCAGTGCTCTGATCATAATAAGTTCTAGTCGTGATCTCCTGACCTTCAATACACCCCCGTAACGTTAAGCAAATTGACGTTCCTATCGGCCCCAGCATACACTCCTACAACCGTCTCGTTTATCGTGGGCGAACCCGCCTGAGTTGAAAGCGGATCACCACTCTTCAGGTTGGCCGCAATGAGAAAACCAGACCCCGAATACGTGCCACCATTCAAGTCCACGCTGCTACTTTGAGATATCTCAGTGCCATTGTTGTAGTGAACAGTCGAGTTCAAAGTAACCACCGTGCCAGCTACGTTTGTAACCTCCATTCTCGCCCAATCCACTTTCCTCTCTTCAGTGACGTACGAAGGTTCAGTCCCGTTCCCACTCCACGTAACAGTGAATTGACCGTACTTTATCCAGTCCCCAACCTTGACGCCAGGACTGTAGTTAACAGCCCGAACCAAAGAAGGCAAAACAACAAACGCCACAATAACTGCCAGAGCCAGGATCTTAACGCGAGCCCCAACCACTCTCTTCACCTTCAAACACCACAACACGTAAACTACCAACTATATCAAGTTAACCTCACAGGCTCAGGAACGACTTCTTACAAAATAATGTGTGCGTGGGGTAAAACTCTACCCCACCCATTTTTCTAACGCGCGCCACTCTTGTCATGCTGTGTCTTTCGTTTTCTTCTTGATCCCCGAATCTTCGAACCTCTTCTCCAACGCCTTAGCGATTCCCTCCGGAATCTTCTTCTCAAACGGCAACTCCTCAGCATTCAGCAGGCGTTCCAGTACCGTTTGACTAAGCTTGCCCGCCGGAGCAAAAGCCTCTGAACCGCACCACCGCAGGTCTTCCAGGTTCGTGTGCATAATCTGCGCCGCTCCCCCGCCCCGCGAAAGCATAACCGACGGAACCCCATACAGAGCGAAGGGCATGTGATCCGAACCGCCCATTCCCAAGTCACTGGTAGTCTGAACCGGTATCCCAAGCTCCTTACTGACGAACGTAAGAAGCAACTTCAACTCCTCAGGCCCCAGCACCACAGCGCCCAGATTCCCAAGAAGAATTCCGTGAACATCAAAGTCAAGACAAAGCCTCAGATTCTTAACGTTCTCAGGATTCTCCGCATAATGGAACGAGCCGCGCAGACCAAGCTCCTCTGACCCAAATGCAGCGACCCTAAGCGTGCGCCTAAGCTTCTCACCCGCAAAAACCCGAGCCAACTCAAGCACAACCGCCGTTCCCGCGGCATTATCGTGCGCCCCCATCACGCTCCTCACAGTGTCATAATGTCCGCCTATGAGAATATCTTCATCCTCGACAGCCCCAGGAACCTCGCCCAACACGTTCTGGCTCTTCGCAACCACTTTCTTCACGTCTGTAACTATCCTCAGCCTCCTTGGACCCTTCAACACATTCAAAACATCATCGTGAGCCATCGAGACCGCAGGAACGTTCTCCTTCTCGACAAACTCTGCCCTCACTGAACGGTAAATCGTCGGAGCCAACGGAGTCCGCGAAGGATAAATCACAGCCAGAGGTCTAGCCTTCAACATCTTCTTAAAATCCTTCTCGTAGAGAAGAACACTCAGAACCGCAATCTTGTTCTCTATATTTTTCAGCGCGTCCTGCGAAGTTGACTCCAGCACAACAACATCGCCCTCGACACCTTCTTCTGGAGTTGACATCGAATTGCCCACTGCCGCAACGTTCAATTCCTTACCATCCGGCGTCGAAGCTTGTTCTCTCATGACAAGGCTCGTCTGAACCTCAAACTCCTGCATCCTGACGTTAGAAAGCCCAAGCTCCTCAAACCACTTCCTCACCTGCTCGGCAGCCTTCCGCTCTGAACTCGTCCCAGACTCCCTGTTACCGATCTCAGTGACAAGTCGTTCCATAAAATGATACGCTGAATTTGCATCAAACGATTTCATCTTTACCTTCACCGCTGAAACTAGTCTGCATAATGATTTATAAGACTGACGTGTGGTGCCTCATCACTGAGCGTGTCAAGATAATCCTTGAAACAGGCATCAACTAGGGTGCTGACTAAACCAGAAGCATCAATCATGACTTTCGAAAGGAATCAGCAAATCAAGCTTTGCTTTTAGGCCATTTGTATGCGTACCAGATGATCGAGGCATCAACGATGATTTTCGCAACCCAAATCAATACTGCGTAAGCATATGGATTCGTAAATTGCTCAGACAGACCAAATAGACTGAGAATAACACCGACTGTTCCCATGACGACGTTTGCTCCGCGATTGACCGAGTCCCTTACGGTTACGGAAACGAATGCCATCACCAAAGGAAACAGCACAATGAATGCGTAACCAGCCAAAAGCTCCTGCCCAATGGCGACGCCCTGCAAGTTGCCTGAAATTATCTGCTCCACCATTCCTGGCTTCAGAAGCGTCAACAACATGATCCCTATGAAAGCGACCTCTGAAAACAGCCACAACACTGAAATCCTTACTTTGTGCAAGATCAAATCTTCCACCGCTCATCACCTCCCGATTCCTCTTCGTGCGATTCCACAATATCATTTCAGGGCATATTAATAGTTTAAGGAAACCACAAAGCTCACGCTGAAGACGGTGCACAAACTGAAGCCCGCTTGCAGCAACGACCAATTCCTAAAGAAATGAGCTTCATTTCAGGACCGACTTCCACAACGCATGAGATTCCCGGCTTCTTTACGCAATGAAAGTCTACCTATTCTGCAAAACTCAACATACAAATTCAAACGGAAACCACAGCAAGAACCAACCAACCCCCCAACCAAAGCCCCAACCCCAGAACCACCCAAGAAAAAAAGACCGGGGGGTAGGGTCTTTTAGACTGCTTCCTAATCATAACCCATGTTGACCAGCCCCTAAGCAAGGACTCAGAAGAAAACTGAATTTACACTTCAGCAAACCATAAACTAGCCCCGCCAAGCTAACGCACGATCCAAGTCACCATCAAACCCAACAACACGCGCGCTAAAGAGACAACCTATTAAATCAAATCAGACAACTCTAGAAGCGTGAAGCACCATGACTGACGTCTACACGAGAAAAATCGGAGATGTCTGGTTCGGAGTAGCATCCGAAGACAAAACAGTCTTAGGAACAACATTCGCAAACAGCGAGAAGAATGCTCTGCAAGGATTAAGCGAAGCAGTCCATCACGACGTCTCCAAACAGACACAAAAGGAAACGGAATTCGCAAAACACGTAGTTGAGACGTTGAAAGACATGTACGATGGAAAAAACGTCTCTCAAAACCTGAACGTAAAATCAAAACACCTCTCCAAGTATGCAACGAGAGTGATCGAAGCCGTATCCAAAGTCCCCGTCGGCTACATAACGTCCTACGGCGAAGTCGCCAAGGCCGTGGGAGGTGGACCGAGAGCCGTAGGACAGATAATGGCTAGAAACCCATTCGCCCCCGTCTGCCCATGTCACCGTGTCGTCAAATCAGATTTAACGCTCGGCGGATACGGAGGAGGACTGAGCGTGAAGCTCGCGTTCCTCAAACGCGAAAGACGCGGCTACACATCGGAGAAAGAGATTCCGTTAAACGGCAAGAAACTACTGGTCTTTCCCGTTGAACGCGCCATCAAGAAAGCCGAAAGAACATAAATCCCAATAACTTTCACAAGAAACGAGGTTGTCAAATGTTGAAACGCGGGTTATACGTAGGAAGATTCCAACCTTTCCACCTTGGACATTTAAGCGCGATAAAAGACGTTCTGAAAGAAGTCGATGAACTAGTCATCGTGATAGGAAGCGCCCAATACAGCCACACCTTCAACAACCCCTTCACAGCAGGCGAGAGACTAGTCATGGTTCGCAAGGCTCTCGAAGAATACGGAGTAAACAGTGAACAAATCTGGATCGTACCCGTCCCAGACGTACACTTACACATGATGTGGGTCTCCTCGCTTGAAGGCTACACCCCTCATTTTGACGTTGTCTACTCGAACGAACCATTGACGCGCCGCCTGTTCAAGGAATCGGGATACAAAGTCAAACCCATTCGCCTCTTCGACAGAAAAGACTACTCGTCAACCGAAATCAGACAAAAAATGGTAAAGGACGAAAACTGGCAAAAACTAGTCCCGAAAAGCGTGGTAGCTTTCATTAAAGAAATAGACGGAATCAACAGACTAAAAGACATAATCAAAACCGACAAAGCTTGAACAATCAGACCCAACTGCGTTCTTCGTCAACACTTGTCAAACGCTTGAAAATCCAAGGCGGAACATGTTCTCTCGAAGAATCGACATATAGTAACTTTTGTTCTATGAAGATCGATAAAGCGAGCACGCATACGCCACTTCTTCACCGCACGCATAGAGTCACGTAGCAGCTTCAAAGCCTTCTCCTCGTCCAAATCACACTCAGAACTACGATTCCAGAAAGAATGCATACGAACATGTTCACCAAAGTCTGGGCGGCTTGCGAGAAAATCTCCTCAAACATCTTCGATCACACATTACTCTATCATTATCAAGCTAAAAGCGCAGTTTCGACCGGGTACATATTCGAGAAACCGACATATTCGCTTCGCAGATGAAACTCTAAGAGCGGTAGACTGTGACCTTGTCTCCGATTTTGGCCTGCAACTCCTTTTCGGCGCTACCTTGATTTATTGATATTTCCAAGAACCCGTGACTTCCGATCAGAACAACAGGTTTCCTCGGTTTAACCTCAGCATATGCCCCGCAAAAATCGACTATCAACCCAGACTTTCCAATTCTCAACTTCATCCCTTTTGTGCGGCAAATAGACTCAAGCTCGACTTCCGCTATGTTCGTGACTACGTTTCCAAAATCGTCTATGTAAACCACCTCGCCCACGATCTTGTAGCGTTCCCTGATGACTTTTGCGAATTCAGGAATCACGAGTCTCTTGGTTTCAGGACCAACATCTGAAGGCGATGTTCCGTTTGCAAGGTGTGCCGCAACAGGACAGAACACATCTCGCCCCTGAAAAGTGTTCGAGACAGTTGACAGCATCAGTCGCCGATTCGTAATTTCATAAACGCGGTCCATTCCTCGAGCTTTCGCAGCCAAGATCAACAATCCATTGTCTGGTCCCAAAAAAAGACTGCCCTTGGCCTCGATGCACAACGCTCGCCTTTTCGTTCCAACTCCGGGATCAATGACCGCCACGTGAATTGTGTCCTTCGGAAAAAACGGTGAAGCTGACGCTAGAATGTAGGCACCCATTCGAACGTTGAACTTATCAACTTGATGACTGATATCCACGATCGTCGCATTAGAACAGAGATTCATGATTACGGCTTTCATTTCCGCCACATAAGGATCTCTCAAACCGAAATCAGTTGTCAGAGTGATCAACGATCGAGCCATGTTCACCCTTTTATAAAAGCCACCTAATAATTAGCTTTCTACCGAGAGATGCGGCGAACCACACAATGGCACGTTACCGAAATCTCACCGCTGCAGATGTTGCTTTGACAACGGTTTTCACAGCATACTACGCAATCTTTGGTTTCCTGAAAATCTCACCCATAATCGGTTTGCCTGGACAGGCGATAACCGCTGCTGCCATAATCGCCCCGATAATAGGGTTGCTTCTTGGACCCTACATCGGTACACTTTCCGCATTTCTGGGCGGAACAATCGGATTCTCCCTCGGATCTCTGTCATACCTGAGCTTCGCGTCGGGCATCGCAACCACGTTCTGTGCCGGAATGATAAGGACGGGAAAGAGAACTCTGGCATCCGTGTTCTATCTTTTTCTCTTCCTGCTTTTTGCATTCTATCCCGCGGTTGGACCAGCATGGGTTTTCCCCTTAGAGACCTGGTTTCAGATTGTGGGTCTACTTCTCTTGGTCTCACCCCTTCAATCTAAGGCGACAAAATTCTTAGACTCTGGCAACAACACAAAGCTCATGCTGGGCTTTTTCTCAACCTGCCTCGTTTCAACGCTTGCAGGGCAGATCGCAGGGTCCTTGACGTTTGAAATACTCGCAACGGACCCGAGAACCGTGATCGGCTCTTGGCTCACCCTGACAGCGCTCTATCCTTTGGAACGAATCATAATAGCCGCTGTGGCAACGTTGGTCGGAGCCTCGCTCGCAAGAGTCTTGAAATCAGCTAATCTACCGCCTTCAATTGCCAGAACGAAGAGAGCTTGACGTCACTTGTGAGGACGTGAGAGCCTTCTAGACTCTTCTGTCTCAAACTCCTCTGACGAAACCGCTGTTCGCTCAAGAGAGCTCAATTTGCGTTCGAAGTGCTGAAGAAGATTCTCGTTATTGTCCAAAACTGTCAAAGGTGCATGAGTGTTTGACTGAGAGTCAGAAATGAAAATCCTCAGACATCTGTCACACTTCCAGACAGCTTCAAAGACGAACTCAAAATCTTTGTTCTGTCCGCAACCTGGACATCTCATGAAATATCACCTTCTAACCAGCCCAACGAATTCCACAATTTCAGCTATAAGAGTTTTGTACTCGGATGAGTGAAAGATGGGAGGGGCAAGTTTCGTCAAAAACAACGATCATGTTCTACCCCGGCCCTTTTCCCGTGATTGCCGTTCAATTATGCTCATGAAAATGCACTGTTCGAAAGGCATCATCATGTCAGCTGCCCCGTGCACATCGTCATCGAACTCCACGGGCGCATCCCTAATTAGCACAACCGGGGTTTGCTCGGTAGCCTCACCCATCAGCAAGTGTGCCGCAGAGGCCATATCGTCCGCCACGGCTTGACGCGTAATCATGATTCGTTTCCCAAACAAATCCCTTTTTCCAATGTTATCCCGCACGGGTTTGAAGCCAGCAACGGCCAAAGCCAGCCCGTTCGTGCCCTTCCTCAGAGGAACCAAACCGCTGTCCACGATCAAAACCGCAACACTCTTGCCAGTTGCCCTTTTAATCTCGTCTCTAATATTTTTTGCAGACTTCTCAGGATCACTTGGCCACAACGCCGCATAATCATCAGGTGTGTTCTTGTTGTCTATGCCAGCATTAGGGGTCATGAATCCGTCTTTTAGAGTCAAAACAGCCTTTTCGACTCCACCATAAATCCTGTCTGCTTCCCGCAGAATCAATTCAGCAAATTCCGGAGCCAAGGAGTACTTCTTTGCAAGCTGGATTGCCTCTTTTGACGCCTTGATTTTCCCAGGTTCCGCAACACGCCCTTCAGAGTACGAGAGGATTTTGGAAGTTATCGCGAGCACGTCGTTGTTTTTCAGCCGCAAACTCTGAGAAGACAAGCATTCAAGAATCAACCTAACCAAGTCATCTCCGACGTTTACGACCGGCATCCTAACAGCAAAAAGCTCCATGTAATCTCACCCTCCGTGCATGACGGGAACGAAAACAACTTCATCGCCATCGTTTACAGTTGTCTCCAGCCCGTTGGAAGCGCCGATTTCTTGTCCATTCACGAGGACCAGCATGTTGGACCTTGGACCTCCCGAATTAGGGTCAATCAGGGCAGACTTGAGTCGCGGTAATCGTTCGACAACTTTGGCGACTAGAATTCGGACGGAGACGGAAGCCTTGAACTTGAACTTGATTTCACTTTTCCCAGAGACACCGCGAAAAGAACCCACGAATTTCACGTTGACTGTCATCCAGCATCCCTTTCAGCTTTCACACGATCACTACGACCGAAACATCATTGACGTTAGTGCCCGTAGGACCCGTGAAAATAAGGTCCTGGAGATTAGAGAAAAAGTGATACGAATCGTTTTCAGCCAAGAACTTCTCTGGAGCCAATCCAATCTTCTTTGCTCTTTCCATGGTTTCACCGTCAATTATGGCCCCAGCCGCATCGGTTGGTCCATCAACCCCATCCGTTGTGAGAGAGGCAAGAGCTACACCTTTAGACCCGTTGATTCTCAGTGCTGATGACAATGCAATCTCCTGGTTTCTGCCGCCTTTTCCCTTTCCGGTCACCACCACTGTCGTCTCTCCGCCAGCGACTACGCCAGCCGGTTTGCAGATAGGGTTTCCAGAAGCAATGATTTCACGTGCAATGGAAGCCAGCACTGTGCCAACGTGCTTGGCTTCTCCTTCCAAAGTTGAGGTCAGAAGAATCGTATTCAATTTTGAAGCTTTCAAGCAATTGCACGCTGCTTGACTCGCAAAGCGGTTGTTTCCGACCACAACGTTGTAAACTTTTTTGAACGCGTCATCTTTAGCCTTCGGAGTTTCGGGTATGAGACCTTTGTCTCCTTTTGCCATCAACTTTCTTATCGATAGTGGAGTTCGGCTCCACAACTTGTACTTCTTCAAGACATTTGTTGCATCCCTGAACGTTGTGGAATCGGGAACAGTCGGCCCTGAAGCGATGAAATCTAACGGGTCTCCCATGACGTCGGAGAGTATTAGATTCAAGATGGTTGCGGGATACGCATCTCTGGCGAGCCAGCCACCTTTGAAGTCTGAGATGTGTTTGCGAACGGTGTTGATCTCCTTTATCGTTGCCCCGCTCTTAAGAAGAGCATCCGTGATCTGCTTCTTGTCCCCCAGCGAAACGTTTCCCCGCGGGAGGGGCATGAGACTGGAACCTCCGCCCGAGATCAAGCAGATAAGCAGATCGTCTTCTTCGGCTTCCTTGGCCAGTTTTACCATTCTTCTTGTTCCTTCTACTCCGGCTTGATCTGGAACTGGATGACTTGCTTCCTGAAGCTTCACTATTTTTGTTGTCTCTTTTGTTCCATGAGGGACGTTGACGAACCCGCCAGTTATGCTGTCATCCAGCACTTGCTCTAGACCCTCAGCCATGGAGCCGCTTGCTTTGCCGCCGCCTACCACATAGATATGCTTGAACCTTCTCAAATCAAAAGTGTAAGAATCGACTTTCAAAACGTGGTTTTCAAGTGTAAGGCGTGTCCTTATTATCTGTCGAGGATCAGCAGCATTCAGAGCAGCCTCGAGGCTTTTCAGCGTCAGTTCTCGCGCTTTTCGGTCAGCCGGATTCGTGGCGTTGTTGATCAATTGCTCTATATTCAGTATTGAAGTCAACTTAAGGAGGCCTCGAAGATTCCTCAAATTTGAATGCGTAAGTGTAATAAGTCAACGCTAATAAAGAATTCCGCGACACTCTGAACGGTGAGTTTCGTATGACAAAACCAAAGATCTACGTTACACGGGACCTCCCCGAAAGGGGTTTGAAGGTCATAAAACAGTACTTTGACGCAGAAGTCTGGCCTGAATATGCTCCACCCCCAAAGAAGGTCATAATCGACAAGGCCAAGAATGTTGATGCTCTTGCAACCTTGCTGTCAGACAAGATAGACGCTGAAGTCTTCAATGTCGCACCAAAACTCCGAATCGTTTCTCAATTGGCGGTCGGTTTTGACAACATAGACATTCCTGAAGCAACCAGAAGAGGAATCTACGTGACTAACACGCCTGAAGTCCTCACTGACACAACCGCAGACTTCGCGTGGACACTTCTCATGGCTGTAGCCAGACGCGTGGTTGAGGCAGACAAGTACGTGCGCAATGGACAGTGGAAAGTTGGTTGGCACCCTAACATGATGACTGGCCGGGACGTGTTCGGAACAACCATTGGCATCGTGGGCGCTGGCAGAATTGGCTACGCAATGGCAAAAAGGGCAATAGGATTTGACATGAAGATTCTCTTCTATGATGTCATCGCACGGCCTGAGATGGAGAAGCTCGGAGCAAAAAAGGTTGACTTGGACACTCTGCTGAAAGAGTCAGACTTCGTCACGGTCCATGTTCCACTCATGAAGGATACACAGCACCTCATAAACGAACAAAGACTGAAACTGATGAAGAAAACAGCATACGTCATCAACAATTCACGAGGACCAGTTGTGGACGAAAAAGCGTTGTATAAAGCTTTGAAAGAAGGCTGGATCGCGGGGGCGGGACTGGACGTTTTTGAACAGGAACCGACGCCTGCTGACAATCCATTGCTGAAGTTTGACAATGTGGTCGTGGCTCCGCATATATCCAGCGCGAGCCTTGAGACGCGGGCTAAAATGTCTGAGATGGTCGCAGATAACCTTGTAAGCTTCTTCCAAGGAAAACAGCCACCTAACCTTGTCAACAAAGAAGTGATGAAAGTTCGCCCACTCTCAAAGCTGTTCTAGCTGCGAAAAAAGAATCAGACCATTCAGTCAATGATCAATCCTTTCCTTTTTTCTTTCTGTTCACATGTTTCCTAAGCGTTTGATAACAGATGCTTTTTCGGTCGTAAGGTTAGAGGAGCGCGGGGTGGAATGGTTAAATACTTATTTGTTTTTACGTGATTTCTGTTTCACTTTGGGGTGATTTAGGTGAGCACCATCTTTGCCGGTAGAATGAAGGCTCTCGAAACCGAAACAGCTTTTGAGGTACTCGCAAAGGCTAAGGTACTTGAGAAACAAGGGAAAAACATAATTCACTTGGAGATAGGTGAGCCCGATTTTGATACTCCTAAGAACATTAAGGAAGCGGCTGAAAGAGCGCTCGACGCAGGGTATACGCATTACTCTCCGTCGTCTGGGATGCCCGAACTAAAACAAGTTATTGCAGAACATATTTCTGAGACGAGAAAGTTGGACGTGAGACCTGAAGAGGTGGTGATCACGCCGGGGGCCAAGCCGATCATGTTTTTCAGTATGTTAGCGTTGGTCAACTCGGGCGACGAGGTTCTTTATCCAAACCCAGGGTTCCCCGTGTACGAGTCTTTGATAAAGTTTGTAGGTGCGAAACCCGTTCCAATTCCACTCAAAGAAGAAAACGAGTTCGGGCTCGATCCTGAGTACGTGAAGGAGAAGATAACTGGCAAGACAAAGATGATAATCCTTAACTCGCCAGAGAATCCGACTGGCGGAGTGCTAACTCATGAGCAGCTCAAAGCAATAGCCGACTGTTTGGAGGATAGGGATGACGTTTTCGTGCTCTCGGACGAGATCTATAGCAGAATAATTTATGAAGGTAAGCCGGAAAGCATTTCGCAGCTTCCTGGGATGAAGGAGAAGACGATTATTCTTGATGGTTTTTCGAAGACTTATGCAATGACGGGATGGAGACTGGGCTATGGCGTAATGAGAAAGGACGTTGCGGGAAAGATGGCGCAGCTGATGACGAATTCGAACTCGTGCACGAACACTTTTGTGCAGATGGCTGGAATCGAGGCGTTGAAGGGTCCTCAGACTGAGCTGGATAAGATGGTTAGTGAATTCAGGAAGCGGAGAGAAGTCATAGTTGACGGACTCAACAAGATTGAAGGCTTAACATGCAAGAAACCCCATGGAGCTTTTTACGCGTTTCCGAACATCACGGCAACCGGTATGGATTCTCGCAAGCTGGGGGACCGTTTGATGAACGATGCAGGCGTTGCGGTCTTGCCTGGAGCGTCGTTCGGTGAGTTCGGTGAGGGTTACTTGCGTCTGTCGTTTGCGAATTCGGTTGAGAACATTCGGATGGCTTTGGATCGAATAGAAAAATCGCTTATGAAGCTATAAGCCTTCTAGTCTTCTAGTTTTTCTTCTGTGAGTGTTTCGACTATGTCTGAGGCTAGTTGTACGAGGCTGTCTGCCTGTTTCATCGCTCGCTCGCCATCGATTTCTTCGATTTGGGACAGCTGTTGGACCATGCCTTCTATCTCTACGAGGCATTTTAGGACAGGGTCTTCGATTGTCTGTGGCTGGATTCTTTCCGCTGCATCGCGGACAACGATTTCGACGAAGGCTGGTTCTCCCAGGCTGTAGTAGATGGCGTTTCGGGCTTTTCTAACGGCTTCCAAGACGAGGCTTGGGGCCATGTAGGGCATTTTGCGGGCAGCTTCGAGTTCTGCTTTGGCTTCTCTCAGGTATCTGAGTGCCCAGCCTTTTCTGTACTGGTCCATCATTGGTTTCGTCTCTTCGGGTTATTCTTGATAAGTGTGGGAGGATTTATGCGGTCTCTTCTTCTTCGAGTTCTGCTTCGTTTGCTTGTTGTTCCGCGGCTTCAACGGCGAGGAATCGGGTGATGTATCCGGCGATTTGGTTTCTGACTTTTGGGGTTCCGCCTTGGACCAAGGCCTTGACTAGGTGTTTGTTGTTTTCGAAGTCATGGTTGAATTTGTCGGGGAATCGTTTGATGAGCTCTTTGGCGGTTCGTTTGATTTGTTCTGTGCGTACGCTTCCCAAGCTTATTGCTCCTGATTATGGTCTTGTTCTATGTGCTTCATGTTTGTTTATGTGCTGAAGCAACCTTTGTTAAACATGGTTTGGCTAATTTAACTTTACCTGTCCTAACCGGCGGAACTGGTGAATTCAGCGTTGGATAGGGCTTTGATGGAGGACTGGTCAACATGGTTTTTGAGTGTTTTAAGCTCTAAAACACCCTACCCCCCGGCCTTTTTTTCGTGCAGAGGGCTCTTGCGTGGGTCTTGTTTTGGTTGTGGCTGTGGTGCCTCTGTTGGTCGCGGCTGGTTTTTCTATGTTGAAGTTTCATGCAGCTGTTGTTTTTGTTTGACCATTCTTTGGAGGAGGATGTAGCCGATCAGAGTCGCGAAACCGATGGATCCGAGGATTCCCCATGTGAGTCTCTTTTCCGTTAGAGACGCGAAGAGTGTGAAGGCGAGTTGGGAGCCTGCGGCGCCTCCTATGCCGAAGAATAGTCCAAGGATGGCCATGTACCTTCCTCTTTTGTCGGGTGGAGCCAGGTTTGCGACGAAGCCTGAGCTTGCCGGGACGAAGGTTATTTCACCGAGTGTTAGGACGACGACGCCGGCTAGGAACTGTAGGAAGTTTGTGGCGAACATGAAGTATGTGAAGCCTGCTGCGTAGAGCAGCTGGGCTATTATGAAGGCTTTGGTTGCTCCTATTCTTACAGCGCCTTTTCGTATCGGGATCTGCAGTGCAACGACCATTGCGCCGTTGACTGAGAAGAATATGCCGAAAACGTATGGTTCGAACCCCACGTACTGTGTGTAAACCGATAACAGCCCATAGAGTTGTGAGTAAACAAGGTTCGTCAGTGCGCCTGTCAGGCAGAAGAGTATGAAGATTCGGTCTTTGAAGATTCCTGCAAACTGGGCAAGTGAGACGCCGGAGACTTCTCCAGGCGTGTAGGATTCCTTTATCGAAAGCACAAGCCCTACTGCTGCAACAGAGCGAATAATGCTGCGTAAACGAAGAGTATTGGATAACCCTTTGTGCTAGCGATGAAGCCACCGATCAGCGGTCCGATCATTGTGCCTATGTTTCCGATCATGTAGCTCAGGCCGTAGACTTCTTCGCGTCTTTCAGGATGCACGAGGTCGGCGATCATCGCGCTCTGAGCAGGATCTAAGAAGGCTCCGATGACTCCCGTTGCGGCGTACAGCAATAGAAAATCGATGTAGCTGCCGACGAACGCGAAACCAGCTGTCAGAACGGCTTGAATGCACAATGAGAACAGCAGCATCTTCTTTCTTCCAAACCTGTCACATAGGTTTCCTGTTACTAGAAGAGCAAACGTGTTGGCCAAACTGCCGACCATTATCATAAAGCCTATGAGCGATGGGTCAAACTGCAGGCCGCCAGCTCCTCTGCTTGCAGTCAGGAACATTGCTAAGGTACGGAAAAGCTATGTTTCTTCCGAGCGAAAAGACAAATCCCAGGCTAAGAAGGATTTGGATCTGAGGTGGTAGATCTGTAAGCCCGATTTTAGAGGAGGCGCGGAGAAGCAGCTGGCTTATCGCTCTCGTGAATCGTGAACTCTCGTGGTGAGCGCACATGAGACAACACAGCACTCTCCGCAGCAAATTTTGTGAGCACAAACACATCTTGACAGATTGTTAAGAACCTTTCGGCAATTGCAATATTGTACTATCTGCTCTCTGGTCAACACCTACCTGTCGGATAGCCAAAGAAGGAAAAATTTAATCTGCACAGCAACAGAAGACAACTAGGGGTTCGAAATGACTCAGCAAGTTCTGCGGCTACCATCAAAACTTAGGAGAAGTTTCTTGATTGTCGGAGTAGTTCTATTAGTTCTAGGTTTCTTCTTTTTCTATTGGGCTAGTCGTACTAGTTTGGATTACGTAACAACGTACAAAAATGATGTGAATCTCAATTCTCCTGTAGGTCATGGTGCTCTGTTTGATGCTGGACCAGACGAATATTATTATTATCTTGTTATACCTCATAGCATCAAATTGGAACCTGATGATTTCCTTAGGGTGAGTTATGCACCCAATTTGGCGAAAGGAAGCGTCTATATAAAACTGGAGGAAACACCAACCGTTTGTATGTCGGAAGATTGGCTAGGCTTCAAGAATTATTACCCCTATGACATTGGGGCTTGGGTTTACCTTGTCACTTCAAATGCACAAAATGTGACAATCTCGACAACAACTCAACTCACTCATTATGAAACACCTCAATGGGTTTATTTTGGTATTGGATTAGTCCTTTCGTCACTAGCTGTAGTTCTGATTTTCAAATCAAAAAAGTAAGCCTAAGCAATGCTGCATAGAAATCTTAAATCTACAAGGCAATAGAAGACAGACTAGGGATTCAAAAATGAATGAAACAAAACCAAACGGAACTAAACCAAGTGAAACGATACTGTTTGAGTCGAGACGAGGAAAGGTTGTTGGAAGAAATGTCGCTATCGCACTCGGAATATTGTGCATCATTCTAGCTGTTGGAATAGTTGGAGCATTCGCGTATTATATACCAATCGTGAACGACAAAGACAACGCTCTAACAACATTGAATTCACAAGTATCAGCAAAGGACTCTCAAATCTCTCAATTGAACTCTAATATCACGAGTCTTCAAAACCAGAACAACGAACTTCAAGCATGGCTAGACGGGAACGAAACATTACTTAATCAAACAGAAACTTGGCTCGATGACAACATCACTTACTACAATTCTCAAATCAGTTCTTTAAACTCTCAAATCGCAAACCTACAGAGTCAAAAGAACCAATTGCAGACGTGGTTAAGTGACAACATTACTGCCGCCATCAATTATGCTAATGACCACAGCTATACTAACGAGTTCTGTCAAAGCCTAGCGGACCAAGCAACAAGTCTTCAGAACCAAATATCATCATTGAACGTCCAGATATCAAATCTTATTGACCAAGTGAATGACCTTACTAATACTCTTAATTTGGGTAAATCTACGATTTGGGTCAACAACCAATCCATAAGTGAGCCTGGAAATTCTTATGTTGACATGAATTTTATAGCTCATTATGCAGGATATCTTTCTGTCTTGGTTCAGAATTCATCATCTACGACCACCTATGTTCGAGTGATTTATTCTTACAACGGTGTCAATTATGACAATCAAATAACGGTTGGTTCAGGTGGCACAGCAGTTTTCCCAATTCTACCGTCTGGAAGCATTGAGGTCAGGGTCGGCAACACAAGTTTTGGTACTGGTCATACTCAAACCGTAACAATAACATTCTACTACTAGAACCCACTCTCTTTTTCCAGTTTAAATCACGCCGTACAAAAGGCTCTGTACGTGGTCTAATTAACTAAAACTGAATTGTAGATTCATAATACTTTTCTATAAACATGGTTCTTTACGTGTCATTGGTGGTGAAACAGTGCCAAAAATTCGACCATATCTACGCAGGAAACCTGGAAACCAAAAGAGAACCGTCCACGTTAAAGGCTATTACAGACACAAAGCTTAAGGGACGTCCGTGAATGCTTCAGGCCAACATAGGCTGATGCAAGCCCTACGCCAACCAGACGGTTACTCGCCTACAACCATTTCCATCATCTGATATGCCATTTTTTCCTATTGTGCTCAACGTCAGGTGACACCCTGAAACTTGTATTTCCCCGATTGCTTGTTTTTGCTGTACTATGGTTCTAAACATAAAGTTGGAGATGCCAAGAAAGGTTTAAGGTCATCAACGACTTCTTGATCGGATTCATAGTGAGCAATTTGGATCCAAGCATCATGGGAGAGTCCGCTGCGATACTGACGTCGGTTTGCTGGACTTTCGGCTCGATCGTGTTCACGTCCGCTGGCAAAAGAATCGGCTCATTCAGCGTCAATGCCTACAGGATAGTTATGGCCATCGGGCTTCTGGTTTGTGCACACGTTATTCTGCTAGGCGCCGTGTTGCCCGCTGCAAATGGTGCACAGTGGTTTTGGATGGGGCTGAGCGGCATCGTCGGACTCGGTATCGGCGATTTTGCGTTGTTTGCGGCGTACGTCACGATTGGTCCGAGGCGTTCGGTTCTTGTGATGGCTGCAGCACCGATTTTTGCTTCCCTCGGGGCCTACGTGTTTCTGGGAGAAACGTTCTCATCACTTTCGATAATCGGAATAACGGTCACGCTGACGGGCATTATTTTGGTTTTGCTTGGAAGAGAAGAAAAGTCAGAAGACATGTTTGCAGCAGAGAAACGAAAGACGCGGGGCTTGCTGTTTGCCGTGATTGCGGCCCTCGGTCAGGGTTTCGGCGTTGTTCTTTCCAAGAAGGGAATGTATGTTGACGTGAGCGTGGCTATGAATCCTGTGTCGGCGGCGCTGATACGTGTGATGTTGGGAGCTTTGTTCGTGTGGGTTACGGCCATATTTGTTAGAAGACTGCCAGACCTGCACAACGCGGTGAAGAACAAAGAAGGAATGAAATACACTGCTGCGGGTGCGTTCATCGGACCGTTCGTCGGCATGACGCTTTCCATGGTCGCCGTAGCTTACACTCAAGCAGGCATCGCACAAACGTTGATGTCCCTTATGCCCGTGATTATCATCCCCGTAGTGTGGGTGGTCTACAAGGAAAGGACCAGCTGGCGCGAAATGTTGGGAGCCGTGATAGCGGTCGTCGGAGTCGCACTTTTGTTCCTAACTTGAAAAGAGCAATCTAGCGCGCGCTAGTTTTACTCCAATCACAGTTTCTTCGTTTCTGTTGAAAGGCGCGCACTAGAGACTGAGATCCACTTCAAAGAGATCTTGGAAGTTTTTTGCAACGTTTTCAGCAACCTCATCAGGGGTCAGTTTCTGCACTTCAGAGATCGCCTTAACGATCGTTGGGATAAATGCAGATGTTGTTCTCTTGCCTTTGAATGGGGGTTTGAAAAACTGCACTGGACCGTCGGTTTCCGTCAACAGGTGGGTGATTGGGACGTTCTTGACAACGTCGCGTATTTCGTCTGAATAGACGGTCGGGGCACCCTCAGAAATGTAGTAGCCTCTTTCAACGGCCATCGGAAGCGAGCTTATTGGCTTGCTGAACCAGTGGAGCAGAACTTTCTTCAGATTGTAGGAGGGAAGCATGTCGATGATTTGGGCCGTCGTGCCTCTCGAGTGAATTATGGCCGGCAGGTCAAGCTGTTCAGCAGCGTGAAGCATTAGGTCGAAGACTTTCAACTGCTTTTCCCAAATGTCCATGTACTTTGAATCGAGCCCTATTTCACCGATCGCCACAAGAGACTTGTTCTGCGATTGTTTCTTCAACAGCTCAAGAGCCTGCTGCAATTCGTCTTCGGAGAGTCTCTTTACCACCCAGGGGTGGATTCCCAAGGCAGCATAGACGGCTCCTGGAAACCGTTCTGCGAGTTCAAGGCTCTTGATGCATGTTTTCAGGTCCATGGAGTTAGAAACCATGGCAACGACGTCTGCATCCTTGGCTTCCTGCACGACTTCATTAATACAAGGTAAGTACTCTTCGTCAGACAGATGTATGTGTGCATCGACCAGCTTCATTGGACATCACCGTTGCTTGTCACTCAATTATTTGGCTTTTATGACTTCCGTACCCAAAAAAAGACCATTTTCAACCACGACGAGAGAGAAGAAGGCGATTCTTCGTAAGGGTATCGTGAACAACAAACGTTAAATACGGCTTTAAAGAGAAAAAGAGGCTACGGAGGACTATTTATGGTCGATTTAGAGTTGGCCGTAGCTCCAATGCACCGATTGTGCAAAAAGGCTGGAGCTGACAGAGTAAGCGAGGCGGCGGCGAAGGAGTTGGCCAAAGCGCTCGAAGAAATTGGCGTGAAAATCGCGAAAGAAGCCTTGGATTTTGCAATGCATGCTGGAAGGAAGACGATAAAGTCAGAGGACATAGAGATCGCAGCCAAAAAAGTCATGGGCAAATAACTTCGGCTCAATTTCTCCTTTCTTTTTTCAATATTTCCCAGCGAAGGCAGGTCGCTCTCTGATTTCTAAAATCTCAATTAATAATCATGGTGTGAATGGAATTCTAGGTGGAAAACCCTTAAGAACCACTATTCAAACTTCAATTCTGGAAGCTGATTAGCATGGGTGGCAAGAAGAAGCTCAGCCTGAAACAGATTGAACGAACACAAGGCAAGAAGGATGCAGAAGACAAGGACAAGAAGAAGAAAGAAAAGGCAGGACCAAAAGAGAGGAAAGCCTCGTCGATTGTTCCGCCGGATTTCAAGAGCGACAAGACTATCGGCGAACTGAAGAAGATGCACGTTTTGACGCCGTACGCGGTGGCGACACGGTTCAATATTCGAATTAGCGCGGCCAAAGACATGCTGGACCAGCTGCAGCAGAACGGCACGATAAAGTATGTTTCAGGAAACCACAACATCAAGATATACAGTGTAGACTAGACAATCTTCCGCGCATAATTCATTTTCTGGTTGTCAACGATTGAAAAGTCAAGACCAACCCAAATTCCCCAAGAGAGTTTACACAGAAGACGAAGTGAAAACGGCCAAAACATTGATCGACAACGGATACAAACATCATGTAACAGTCAGAGGAAGCACCTTTTTCAAACAAAAAGTCGAGAAGGCGATTGCACTCGTCAAGACAGCTGGGTACTACGATTTTTTCAGAACCTATATCGCGAGAGTTCAAGAGATCGACGGTGTGACGCAGCTTCGCCAGTCAGAAGCCAGCATTTGGGCAAATGATTATACCGTCGAGAACCCGGTTGATGCAGGTAGCGTTTTCGTACAGAAGGCCAGTCACATGAAGGAGTATCTTGAAGGAGCCCTGTACTATGGTGGCCAAGCTGAAAAACGCTCGGACGAAAAAAGGATAGAGTTTCTCGAAGCCCTCAAAAAGAAGAGTTCGAAGAAAGAAGTCGTAGCCGAGTGCGAGCGGCTCATCAAGATGTGGAAGGACAGCGCCCTGGTTTACTGAACGCCTTCAACCTTGATTTTTGTGCCACTCTTGATCTGCTTGAAAACGTCAACGTTGCCAGTTATCTTTCCGATAATGTTGACTGGACTATAGGGCTGAGATTTTCCGTAGAAGATGCATATCGCGCTTCCCATAGGCCAGAATGCAATGGTCCCGGTCTCAACGACGGGTTTGGCTTTTTCCTCTCCCATCTTGATCGGTGTTTCAAAATAGACTTCTTCCTTCCACTGTGCGATTCTACCTTCTATGGGCAGTTTACGCACGATCATGTCAATGGTCCTGGGGGCTAGGAAACGCACGAGTTCTCCTTCAACTTCGCCGTTGTTCTCGATGGTGAATTTCACTTTGATGCGGGAGACTTCTACTTTTTCAGGCTCTACCTTTTCGGGCTCTACCTTTTCGGCGTTCGGAGCTTTTTCGTCGTCGCTCATTGATTATTCACGCTTCTCTTGACGAAATCATCTAGAATTTGTTCGAGCGAAATTGGACCGAGAACCTTCAGCTCATACTTGACTCTTACGGTGGGCTGGTTGATCGTTACGACTCTTCTCAGGTCGATAGGGGTTCCGATGACCACTACGTCGCACGGTGTGTTATCGATCGTTTCTTTGAGCTCTTCAACCTGTTTTCCACTGTAACCCAACGCGGGAAGAATCGCGCCTAAGTGTTGATACTTCTTGAACGCTTCCTTGATCGACCCAACAGCGTACGGTCGCGGGTCAACAATCTCTCCTGCCCCGTACTTCTTTGCAAATATCATCCCAGCGCCGTAGGGCATCATCCCATGAGTTATCGTTGGACCATCCTCAATTACCAACACGCGTTTTCCTTTGATCATGTCTGGTTTGTCAGCCGTTATCGGTGAAGCGGCCTCCAGAACTTTCGCAGAGGGATTGACTAGTTTTATGTTTTCTTTGACCTGCTTCACCTTTTGAGGGTCAGCCGTGTCAACCTTATTGATTATTATGACGTCGGCCATTCGCAGGTTTGTCTCGCCTGGATGATAAGTCAACTCGTGTCCAGCCCTATGAGGGTCGGCTACGACGATGTTCAGGTCTGGCTTGTAGAAGGGCAGATCATTGTTGCCGCCGTCCCAAACTATGACGTCCGCTTCTTTCTCTGCTTCTTCCAGAATTCTTCCATAGTCGACGCCTGCGTACACTATTATGCCGTTGTCGATGTGGGGTTCGTATTCCTCTCTTTCCTCGATTGTGCACTCGTATTTGTCCAAATCCTCGTAGGAGGCGAAGCGCTCCCAAATCTGCTTGCGCAAATCTCCGTAAGGCATCGGATGTCGAATTGCAGCAACGCACAAGCCTCTGTTCTTCAGGATCTTGGCAACCTGTCTGGAAGTCTGGCTTTTTCCTGATCCTGTTCTGACAGCGCAGATTGAGACAACTGGGACATCTGCTTTAAGCATCGTGGTCTTGGGACCCATCAAACGAAAATCGGGGCCTTCGGCAAGTGCGGCCGATGCTTTATGCATTACGTACTCATGAGAGACATCACTGTAAGCGAATACAACCTCGTCGATATCGTATTCTTTTATGAGCTTTGGCAGTTGGTCTTCGGGGTATATCGGTATTCCTTTCGGATACTTGGGACCTGCCAGCTCTGGTGGGTAGCTTCTTCCCTCTATTCCTGGAATCTGCGTGGCTGTGAAGGCCACAACCTCGTAGGCATCGTTGTTTCTGTAGTAGACGTTGAAGTTGTGGAAGTCCCTGCCAGCCGCGCCCATTATAATGACTTTAGTCTTGCTCATGAATGATACCTCTTAAAACCCTCAGCTGAACTGGGGGGATTTGATTACTAGAGGATGATTCTATTTAAACCTAGCGTGCAAGCGTTCAGCGCAATAGCTTCAGTACCGTTTCTCCTATGAAGTCGATCTGTTTCGGGGTGACGCCTGGATGAACGGGCAGGGAGAAGACCTGTTTTGAACAGGTCTCTGTGACCGGCAGTTTGTGCGTGACAAACTTGCGGTAGTAGGGCATCATATGGATTGGGTTCACGTAACAGATGAAGGCGCCTATTCCCTCTTGCTTGAGCTTCTCAACGAATGCGTCCCTTTTCTCTTTCTTGGCGTTCTTCAATCTAACCGTGTAGAGGTAGTAGCTGGGTTTGAAGCCTTCAGGTTCGGTTGGCAACTGGAGTTTCTTAGATTTCTCAAGTATCCCGCTCAGAGATTTTGCGTTCGCGCGCCTTTTGGCAACGAACTTGGGCAGTTTCCTTAGTTGTACAGAGCCGATTGCAGCTTCAATTTCGGGCATGTGGTAATTGTGTCCCAGCATCAGGGACATGTACTTCTCCTTCTCACCGTGACTTCGAATTATCCTTGTGGTTTCTTCGATTTCACTACTGTTGGTCGTGAGCATTCCGCCTTCACCGGTCGTCATGTTCTTGCTTCCATAGAAACTCCAACATGCAGCGTCAGCGAAAGTTCCCGGGGGCTTCCCCATATAAGTGGCTCCGTGAGCTTGAGCTGCGTCCTCAACTATCTTCAACCCGTGCTTGTCGGCGATTTCACGTATTGGCTTCATGTCTGCGGGTATCCCATACAGGTCCACGGGCACTATAGCCCGGGTCTTCTTCGTGATGACTTTCTCAATTTTCTCAGGTGTGATAGTGTAGGTGTCAGGGTTAATGTCAACGAAGACGGGCCTAGCTCGGTTGAAAACAACTACCTCGGCTGTCGCAACAAACGTGAAGCTCGGCAATATGACCTCGTTGCCCTGTTTCACACCCACCGCTGCCAAAGCAGAATGTAGTGCTGCTGTTCCCGTGTTCATGGCAATGGCGTGCTTCGCCCTCGCGTACTTCGCAAAAGCGTTCTCGAACGCTTTCACCATCGGGCCAGCGCCGACGCCGTGAGTCAGAATACCGCTCTTCAGAACTCTTGCGACGGCGTCGATCTCTTCTTTGTCAATCTGCGGACGATTTATCTGAATCATCTAGACCGTCTCGTGGCTACTGTAGTTTTTCTATGTTAATAACCTATGCGCATTCTGCTAATCGCTGAGCTGTTTCCAGAAGGAGCGTGGAATTGAATGGTGGTTTTCAGTGAATCTAACTCTTTTCAGGAAATCTTCCTTCTCTTTTTCGACCTCGATCTTTCGTTTGTTCAGAAACTCCAGTTCCTCGGAAATCTCTTCAAGCCAGTCTCTGATCGCAATGCTGCATTCTTCCGGGGTCATTTTGGCAAGGTAAGGTGAGACGTCGGATGGCGCACCTTTCTTGATCAGGTTCAAAGGATAGTTAATGAGCTGAAGTTTCTGGAATGGAAAGAAATGTCTCGTAGAACGGGGGTGCATCAGTTTTCCGCTGAGTCCTGTCGAGATCACGTGTTCAACGGAAATTTCTCCGCTGAAATCGCTCTCGTAACGGTGAATTCTTCTTCGCCCGACGCGAATTGCTGGTCTCATGAAGGCATCAACAAGCATCACTGGCAAGTACTCGTAACCGAGGCTTTTTAGAACTAGCCAGCGGTGCATCCCGTCCAAGATGACACGTGTTTTTTCGTCCGCAACCACCGGATACTTTAACACACCATCCCTCTGGATTTCTCGTCTGAGAAGCTCTAGATACATTGGCGAACCTTTTTCATGGGGTCTAAGTTCATCGATAGGCAGCAGGGCGATCTTAACGTCGGCGTTCTCAGTTTTTAGGACAGTCGTGGTCACAGGTTATTTCACCTTTTCATGGTGAAGGTCGGCACTTCAATTTTCACTGGCGCGTACTCGATGAGGGTTCCGGCCAGATACTGCTCGTAGGCTGACAGGTCAAGCAGTCCGTGTCCGCTGTAGTTCATAGCTATCACTTTTTTCTGCCCGGTTTTCTTGCATCTCAATGCTTCGTCTATGACGAATTTTAGGCTGTGTGCCGTTTCTGGCGCTGTGATCATGCCCTCTGTCTGTGCGAGTGTCTTTGCGGCGTCAAAGACTTCCGATTTGATTGTAGGCAACAGAGTGTTGCGTACCCTTTGTGGATGAGATAAGAAATCAGTGGTGACATGCCGTGATACCTCAATCCGCCTGCGTGGACCGGTGGGCAAGCGTAGTCGTGCCCTATTGTCAGCATCTTGATCAGCGGGGTCATCTTGCCCGTGTCTCCGAAATCGTAGGTGTAGACGCCTCTGGTTGTGTGTGGAACTGCTTTGGATTCGCAAGCAACAAACTCGGTTTCACTTTTGCCTTTGAGTTTGTCAGTCATGAATGGGAAGCAGAAGCCGCCGTAGTTCGAGCCGCCGCCTATACATCCGCAGACCACGTCTGGCTGGACGTCGATGAGTTCAAATTGCTTCTTGGCTTCCAGCCCAATTATTGTTTGATGCATCAAAACGTGATTCAGTACGGATCCCAGAGAGTATCTAGTGTCGTCATGAGCCAGTGTATCTTCGACGGCTTCAGTGATGGCTATGCCAAGAGTGCCCGGGTTGTTCGGGTTTTCTTTCAGGAGTTTTCTGCCAAAGTTTGTTTGGTCGCTTGGCGAGGGAAACATTTCGGCGCCGTATACTTGGGCGATTATTCTTCTGCCCGGTTTCTGTTGGAAGCTTGTCCGGACCATGTAGATTCTGCATTTCAAGTCGAAAAGTTTGGTTGACATTGCCAGGGCTGTTCCCCATTGTCCGGCTCCTGTCTCAGTTGCAAGCCTTTCGATGCCTTGTTTCTTGTTGTAATAAGCCTGGGCGAGGGCCGTGTTGGGTTTGTGGCTGCCGGTCGGGCTGAAGTTTTCGCATTTGAAGTATATGTGTGCGGGTGTCTTGAGGAATTCTTCAAGTCGGTACGCACGGTACAGCGGTGTCGGTCGTGGAAGACCGAAATAAGCATCGAGGACCTCATCGGGTATTTTGACGAACCGTTCGGTGCTGACTTCTTGTCCCACGAGTTCTTTTGCGAATATTCTTTCGAGCATCGCGGGGTTTATCGGGTTCATCGTCGTGGGGTCTAGGGGAGGCGGGAGGGGTTCGGGAAGGTCGGCTTGAATGTTGTACCACGATGTTGGCTCTTCGTCTTGTTTCAGGGTCGTTATGTATTCTCGTTTAGCTCGTACCATTTGTTCCACCAATGAACATTTATGTACATATATGTACGTTAGACACAATCTAATCGCACGAACATATTTATACTTTATTGCACAGAAATGTACATTAAGGAAGACGAAAGAATGTGGAACAACGTCAAGAAATACTTCGAAGGACACCCTGAACGAATCCAAGTTTCACGGATCTTGATAGAAAACGGATTAGGCGTAAGAAAGGGCAGAATCTACCTCAACGAAATCGAGATTCCCCCTGTTCGTGTCGCGCGAGCCGCCGGGGTAGACCGGAGAACAGTCAAGGAAACTTTGAACGCGATAGAATCCAACCGAGAACTCCGCGAAATATTCGACGGAATAAGGTCAGCGGGACATTCGTTGAGGGAAATTGCGAAGCCCTTGGGGCTAGGAGTGGTTGAAATAACGCCTGTCGACGCGAAAATCCCCGGGATACTGGCATACTCGGCGCTGATTTTGGCCAAGAATGGCTTAAGCATAAGACAAGCAATCGTGGATGATCCGGAGCTTTCACCCGAGCCGAAATTGACGCTTGATTGCCGAGAAGAAAGATTCCTGGAGAATTGATTCCAGAACTGCTTAACGTGAAAGGAGTAGCCAAGGTTTCCGTATACTAGTGAGTGAGCGTCTGTAACTCGCTCGACCAGTTAGAATTGGCCATTAGAACGCCATGTTCTTGACAGAAAAGATAATAGCTTCCACTAAGCCCGAATTAGAATCAGAACGTTCCCATGACAAAATTATGGATGGCTGACTCATGGCAAGAATAGGCGTCTACGTCTGCCACTGTGGCCTCAACATCGCCGGGGTCGTTGATGTTGAGAAAGTGGCCGAGTACGCGAAAACCTTGCCAAACGTTGTAGCAGCCAAGCATTATACTTACATGTGTTCCGAACCAGGTCAACGATTGATTCAAGACGACATCAAAGCGCACAAACTGGACAGGGTGGTTATTGCAACCTGTTCTCCGCGCATGCATGAAGAAACCTTCCGCAGAGCCGTCGCAGAAGCCGGGCTTAACCCTTACTTGACGGAAATCGTGAACCTGCGAGAACACGTCTCATGGGCGCACATGCATGAACCTGAGAAGGCCACGGAAAAAGCTAAGGCACTCGTTAGGATGGGCGTTGCCCGCGCAACAATGCTTGAACCTCTGGAGAAACGCAAGGTAAGCGTCGAAAAGAACGTACTGGTCGTCGGCGGTGGAATCGCGGGCATCCAAGCATCATTAGATCTAGCCAACGCCGGTTTCAAAGTGTACGTCGTTGAAAAGGCACCCAGCATCGGAGGCCGAATGTCCCAACTAGACAAAACGTTTCCAACCCTTGACTGCAGCGCTTGCATTCTCACGCCGAAAATGGTCGACGTGGCAAAAAACAGGAACATCACGCTTCTGACGAACGCGGAAGTCACCGGCGTGAGCGGATTCGTAGGGAACTACGAGGTTTCAATACTGAAGAACCCGCGGTACGTCGATGAAAAGAAGTGCGTCGGCTGCGAACTGTGCACGAAAGTTTGCCCAGTGAAGATTCCGGACAAATTCAACGAGAACCTCACCGAGAAAAAAGCCATCTACATTTATTCGGCGCATGCAGTGCCCAACATCGCGATAATCAGTCCTCAGAACTGTTTGAGGCTGAAGCTTGACAAAGAAGTCTGCGGCAAATGCCAAGCTGCCTGCGAAGCCAAAGCCATAGACTTCAAGCAGAAACCAGTAACAATGAAGGTGAAGGTCGGCGGAATAGTCATCGCTGTAGGCTCAGAGGTTTTTGACGCGACACGAATCGCTGAACTAGGGTATGGAAGGTTCAAAAACGTTATTTCAAACATAGAGTTTGAGAGAATATCTGACGCGTCCGGACCGACGGGCGGAAAAATCCAGAGTCCCAAAGACGGAAAGACCCCAAAAACCATAGCCTTCATCCAGTGCGTCGGCTCTCGTGACAAACGTTTTCATGAATACTGCTGCCGCGTCGGATGCATGGTAACGCTCAAACAAGCGATCTTAGCGCGCGAAAAGATACACGACGACATAAGAATCTACGTTTGTTACATCGATCTGCGAGCCTTCGGCAAAGGCTACGACGAATTCTACAGCCGCGCAAGAGACATGGACATCGACTTCATCGCGGCAGTACCGTCAGAAATCCATCAGGCAGCAGACGGTTCACTCTACTTCGACGTTTACGACAAGAACACAAACAAGCTGCTACAGGTCCATGCAGACATGGTCGTACTTGGAACAGGACTCGTTCCAAACAGTGACCTCCAGAAAATCAGCGCATTGTTTCACGCTTCAAGAAGCACAGACGGCTTCCTGCTAGAAGCACACCCCAAGTTGAGACCGCTTGAGAGCGCGATGGCAGGGGTATTCCTGGCAGGCGCTTGTCAGGGACCCAAAGACATTCCCGACACAGTGGCGCAGGCAAGCGGAGCAGCCGCGAAAGCTATAGATCTGCTTTCCAGCGGAGAAATCGAGCTTGAACCCTTGAAAGCCGTGGTGGACAAGGACCTCTGCAGTGGATGTAGAATTTGCGAATCGATATGCCCGTTCATCGCGATCGAGATGAAGACTGAAAAAGTCAAAGGCGAAGAAAAGGTCAGAGCGGAAGTCATCGAAGCGATGTGCCAAGGATGCGGCGTCTGCAGTTCAGCATGCCCCACGAGCGCCATCAAGATCCAGCAGTTCAACAATAAACAGATACTCACCCAGGTTGAAGCCGGACTAGCCGAGGCTTGTGCTCAAGGAGGAAAATGAGTTGAGCCTCATTGATTTGATGTCGATGGCCAAGCCTAACAAGCCGTCGCGAGACAAGATCATCTCGAAGCTGAAAGGAAGAGAACTTGTCAACTGCTTCCAGTGCATGAGATGCACGAGCGGCTGCACGGCGCTGAAACTCCTTGAGCTGAAACCAAATGAAGTCGTAAAGCTTGTCAACTTGGGCTTCGTTGACGAGTTACCGTCCTCGGACATAATCTGGACCTGTGTAACCTGCCTGAAATGCGTCGAGAGATGCCCGCAAAAAGCGTCACCGTACCACGTTATCATGGCTTTGAGAAACATCGCCGTTGAGAAGGAAGCGAAAATCCCTGAAGGATACCTCAAAGCTGTTTCACAGATACTGGAAACTGGTCTAGCAGAACCGCCTCAAAAAATCGTTACCAGAAAAATGGAAACCTTCGATCGAGAATGCTTGAATCTCCCAAAGATTAAACTTCCAAAAGAGAGCTTCCAAGTCGTTCTAATGAAGGCGATGGAGGAGAAATAGGATGAAGGTCGCCGTTTTCTGGGGCTGCTGCATTCAAGCAAACCAGTATGCTTATGAAATGTCACTTCGGGAAACTCTTCCCAAGTTCGGTGTCGAATTAGTTGACCTTAGGGAAACCTTTTGCTGCGGCGATCCAGTCAAGAGCATGAACGAGTTTGCTGCAACCTTCCTAGCCGCCAGAATTCTCGCTTTGGCAAGATTGACGGGTCTCGAAAACCTGCTTGTTCCATGCAACCGCTGCCACTTCACGATATCTGAAGCGCAAGACACGATCAGAAGAAGCCCACAGATAGCTGGCAAAGTCCGTGAGCTGCTGAAAGAGGAGGGTCTAGAATATGCCGGCGATGTCAAGATTTGGCACACGATCGATTTCTTGCACGACTTCGTGGGACTTGAAAAAGTCAAAAAGGCGGTCACGATGCCTCTGAAGGGCTTGAAGATTGCTTCTCACGTTGGCTGTCAGATAATACGTTATAGCGATCTTGGAAGGGTTGATGAAGCAGAGAACCCTAGAAAGTTCGACGAGCTCTTAACCGTCTTGGGCGCTGAAACAGTGGATTATCCGGAGAAACTCGACTGCTGTGGAGCCGCATTGAATCGCAGTCATCCTGACAGCGCGCTTTCACTCGCAGGATCCAAGCTCAAAGCAGTGCAGAGCCTGAACGTGGGAGGAATGGCTGTGTCCTGTCCAGACTGTCAGCTCATGTTTGATTCGAGGCAGAAGGACGCTGGAACAACGGTAGGAGCGAAGCTCAACGTCCCCGTGGTCTACTACACTCAGCTGCTCGGGCTTGCCTTAGGCATTGACCAGAAAAAGCTCGGCCTGCACTTGAACCAGAGCCCTGCCGAAGAACTCGTTGCAAAGATTCAATGCTAATTTTCCTGAAGGAGACTTAATTTTCTCGCCATTTGGATTTTATGGAAGTCAACGCTATGAAAGCCAGAGTCATCGTTATGAGGATCGCCCATCGGACGACAACGGTCTCCAGTGGAAGCGGCAGCAGTCCCATGTAGTACCTGATAAGGCCTGCCACGTTTGACGTTGGAACGGCAACTGATACCCAGCTGAGGCTTCCCAGCTGGGCTTCGCTAAAGTAAACGGGTGGAATGAAGATGAACCCTATCCCTAGCAAGTTTGACAGGTTATTCAGCACCATTTGGCTTGACTTGAAGAGATACGTTGATATCATGAAGCCCATCGTGCTCATCGTCGCCCAAACAATGATGAGCGATGGAATAACCCACATCAAAGTCTGAAGCGTCAGGAACCCCAGATAGGCCGTTATTGCTCCGAAGAAAATCAAGCTTGGAATAGAAAGCATCAGGGGCGCCAAAGCTATCCCAAGAGCATATGAAGCAGGATGCACAGGCATCGCCACAATCATCTCACGTATCTTCACGTACCTGTCCCATGAAATATCTTGAATGCCCGACATCACTCCAGCGAAGGAGACGCTCGCAACCATGGCGCCAATCAGTCCGTGAAGAATCACGTTTCCTCCACTGCTGAACATCAGCATGAAGAAAAGTGGAATAGCGCTTATCATAGCCAGCAGTATCAGCATCAGCGGGTTCCTTCGAAAGTCCGGGTACGACTTTATCCATGCGATAATGAACGTGTCTTTAACGACTTTACTGATTCCCATTGTTGTTCAAACCTCCAACAAGTTTGATGAAAACATCCTCAAGCGTGACAGGAGAAGCTTCGGCACGCAAATTCATCTTTAAACTCGCTTTCAACAGATCAATCGCTTCGTCTTGGCTCTTCACGTAGACGATGTTCCGGTCCCCCAATTTTGCAACTTCGCCAAAACTTGAAAGCTGCGTGAATTCGCCGTTGACCACGACCCTGAATCTCTCTTGCACTAGTTCCTTGATTTCTTCAGGCGTGCCACACGCAACGACACTACCCTTATTGACGATAGCCAACCTGTCAGAAACCATCTCAGCTTCCTCCATCATGTGCGTCGTCAACAATATCGTCTTTCCATCCTTCACCAGATCTCTCAGCGCAGACCAAACTCCACGTCTCGCCACTGCGTCTAACCCACTCGTGGGTTCATCAAGCATAAGGACGTCCGCATTCGACGACAAGACAGATGCAATAATCGCTCTCCTCCTCTCCCCGCCAGACAAGGTTTGGCACATGCGGTTTCTAAGCTCCCACAAATCAACCGTCTTCAAAGCTGCCTCAGCCTTCAGCTTGGCGTCCGCGGAGGATATACCCCTTAAACGGGCAAAATAATACCCGTATTCCCACGGCGTGAAATTGTTGTAGGTCGCAACGTCCTGGGGAACGACAGCAATGTGCTTCCGAACTTCCTCCGCCTCGGTTACAACACTGTGACCAAAGATCATTGCGTCGCCGCCACTCGGAAAAAGTTGAGTGGAGATGATGCGCAGAAAAGTCGTCTTGCCCGCCCCGTTCGGGCCCAATAACGTGAAGAGTTCACCTTTGCCAACATCTATGTTCACGCCTTTCAAAGCCTCAATTGCCTCTCTGCTATGGTACGTCTTGCACAAGCCCATCGACTTCACGGCAACAGCGTCCAATGTCGTCACTGCCTTCGATCTAACTGAAAGTAGCCGTCTTTTTAAAGCCCAACGCACGAGGAATAATCACAGATTGTGACTAGGGCATGCTCAAAGTAAATCGAATAGAAGAGAAAAAAGACAAAAAAGGGAAAACTGGAGGTATCCAGACTCTAGGATGAAGCCGTAACGTTGAAAGTCTGAAAGCCTTCACCCATCAGCCTAATGGTGTACGTGTCGTTAGCAATCGGAGTCACAACTATTGGCGGACCCTTCATGCAGTCTTTATCGGGATGTAGCGCGATGACGCCGCTGAAAGTCAACGTAGCATTTTGCCCAGGCGCCAGAGTCAATGCAGAAACTTCCGTGCCCGCATTATCCTTATCTTTATACGCGTCTCCGAGAAGCGGAATCAGAGATGAACCGTTCACTCTGAAGGGAAGCGTGTCCGGATGAATCCTTTCAACGATCTCTTCATCTATCATCTCACCCCGCATATTCTTAGTCTCCCAATCCTGTGTTGCGTTGAATTCACCGTGAAGCGTCAGCCCGAATATCCTGAAAGTAATGTTACCCGCGTTCGTCAGAGTAACCGAAAGACCAGTGACATTGCCGTTCACCGAAAGCGAAGCCGAAACGATCGTTACGTTGTTCAAAAACTTCTCGACCACACGCACGAGCTTTTCTCTGTTGTCCTGTCCCAGTTCAACAATGGTTCCAACCTTGATCTGATCTCGGGTCAAGCTAGTTACAACCGTAGCAATCGCACTTGGAACCAACACGTAGTAGTTCACCAAAGTTCCGTTGGAGTCAGTTGCTTGTATCTGCACCAGCGTTGGATTGAAGTCTACCAGCACGCCGGAAAGTGTCTGATTTACCTGAGCGTTCGCCACCGACACCACCAAAGTGTTCGACAAAGCAGTCACAGGATACACGGTTCCGTTAACTTTAGCTTCAACGTCAGCGATTGAAAACTGAATCTTGTCCACCGTTGAACCACTCGGAATCGTCGTAGAAGCAATGGTCTGACTCATGTTGACTAACGAGAACAGATTAACCGTCCCGGAAGCGTTGACAGGAAGCCAATCTGAAGTTCCATTTGGATAAGCCACGTGAAGCGAAACGTTAGAGTACGTCAGATTAAGCACTGTAGTCCCAGCAGGCACCGTCGGAGGATCAGTTAACATCACAAGAAAAGACGCTCCAGCAGAAGTCTGATTAGGCGTGAAAGACAATGGGTTAGCAAACAAGACGACACCAATAACAACAATCGCCATTAGCACTGCGGCCAAACCGTACTTTAAAGTCCATTTTCCTGGCATTCTTATTCTCCTCTGCGCCTTTAAGGGCAGGAAAAGATAAAAACCTACATTTTTGAAAGCTCTTTCAACATCGTTGAACAAAGCTTTCAACAACCTTTAATGATGCTTTCGGCACGCTCTGCTCCATGGTCAGACGGACAGTCTGCGCCAGAGTCTCAACGTCTCGTACCAGAACACAAGAACCATTGCTGCGCAAAGAGCTACCAAGTACAATACGAAGCCCTGCGCGTACAGTGCCTCAAACGAGAAGAACGCCGCGAGAATAGTGAAGAGCAACGCGAAGAAGAATAGTTGCGGCACGATCGCGGGCCCCATCTTCGAGTAACCCTCAAGAATCTTGTCCGATGTCTCCTTAACTGCGAAATACCTTCCATGCTCGTCCTGCATCACGAAGCCCGCCTCCGAAAGCTTTCCAAGATGATAAGAAGCAAGAGAAGGCGAAGATAAGCCGACCCCATGCTGAACATCCCTAAGCTCAGAAGGACCATGCCTCAGCAAGTACAAGTAGACTTTCAGCGCGTTACCCCTAACTTCCTGACTGACAGACATTGTGGGTCACAAATGAACAACAACAACCTTTTAACGCTTATGACTGCTAGTTCAGAACTACTGAAGCAGTTTGTTCAGCGCATCCTTCAACGCAGGCACTACTTCATAGAGGTTGCCTACAACGCAGTAGTCAGCAACTTCAAAGATCGGTGCTTCAGGGTCCTTGTTGATAGCCACAATAACCTTTGAGTCTCGTATTCCAGCCACGTGTTGAATCACGCCGGACACACCGATGGCGATGTACAATTTAGGCTTGACTTTGTGACCGGACAAGCCGATCCAATCCGCAAACCATTTGCGATCCTCAACTAACGGACGCGAACTGCCAACTTGGCCGCCGAGAACCTTAGCAAGGTCTTCAATCAGCACAACATCGTCCTTTTTCTCCAAACCTCTTCCGATGGTTACTATGTACTGTGCGTCCTCTATTCTGACGTTTGAGGTTGCAAGCGGTTTTCTTTCAACGACCTCAGTCTTGGGCTGCTCAACTTCAAAGTCAACTTTCACTACCTGCCCGCTTCGATCCTTGCTCTCAGGTTTTTCAAAAGAGCGTGAAGGCACGGTTGCAATCTGTGGTTTAGACTTGAACGTTACTTTGGCAATGGCGTTTCCACCGTATGTCATGCGTTCCCCGATCAGCCTTCTATTCTCATCAACGCTCAGTCTTGTGCAGTCAGGAACGCAGCCTGTTTCTAGTCGTGTTGCAAGCCTTGCAGCAAGAGGCCTACCATTTCTCGTCGACCCGACTATCAGGATTTCAGGACGATGAGTTGTGGCAAGGTTTTGAATGATGCTCAAGTATGCTTCGGGTTGAAAACGCTCCAAACCCGGATTCTCAGCCAAGTACACTTTGTCTGCGCCGTACTTCACAAGCTCGTTTGCTTTGTCTTGCATATTGTTTCCGATTACAATCGCTGCAAGCTCCGTTTGTAACTTGTCAGCCAGCTCTCTTCCTTTTCCAACTAGTTCCGCAGCCAAATCATTAGATTCAGAGAAGACCCAGATACCCCTGTGCTCGCTCATGCTGCTCACCTTCCAACCACGCCTTCTTGGACCAACGCCTTAGCCAGTTTTTCCGCGATTTCCTGCACGTTTTCGCCAGTGATCTTGATCCTCTTCCTCTCCATCTTAGGAGCCAAAGCCTCCAAAACCTCGATCTTCGAAGCGATTTTGTCGACTGGAACGTTCAAGTCTTTCAGAGACCACGTGACTATCTCTTTCTTCGAAGCCTTCATGATATTCATAAGCGACGGTATCCTCGGCGTGTTAATTTCCCGAGTGACAGACACGACCACCGGCATCTTCGCTTTCACAGACTCAACCGCATCTTCAAGGGACCTTTCAGCCACTATTGAGTCGCCTTCCACCGTGACTTTGCTGACCGAAGTCACCTGGGGCAGGTTAAGCAACTCAGCCATTCTCGGACCGACCAATCCAGAGAAACTGTCGAGAGACGTGTCGCCGCAGAGAACCAGATCGAACTCACCGATTTTCTTCGCCATCTCAGCAAGAACATAAGCTGTCCCTGAAGTGTCTGCTCCCTGAAAAGCAGGATCGTTGACGCAGAAGGCTTTGTCGGCGCCGATCGCGAGTCCTTCTCTTAAAACTGCCTTCGCGTCCTCAGAACCAGCTGTCAAAGTGAAAACTTCAACGTCCAGCAGTCTTTTCCTTTATTCTAATGGCTTCTTCTAGCGCGTTCTTGTCAAAATCGCTCATTTTCCTAGGCGCGCCTGCCGTGATCAACTGTCGCGTTGCTGGATCAACTTTCAACTGGGAAACATCGACTGCTTGTTTGAGGCAAACGAGTATGCGTTTCAAATTCTTTCACCAACACCCAAACTGACTGGAGAAACGAACGTTGGAATCTGCAATATTAAAACTTTCGCCCCCTTTGTGAAAAATGTGAAAGACACAAGAAACGCCTAAATAAGTATGATCAATAAGCAACCTGAATGGTCAGAAGAGGAGAACAGAATGTTGAAACCGGGCACGTACTTTTGGTCAGGAAACGAAGCATGCGTTGAGGCGGCAATAATCGCTGGCTGCAGATTCTTCGCTGGATATCCAATCTCGCCTTCAAACGAAATACCCGAAAACCTCTCCGAACGCCTGCCGCAAGTCGACGGTTTCTTCATGCAGATGGAAGACGAACTTTCCTCGATAGGCGCTATAATGGGCGGAAGTTGGGCCGGAAAGAAAGCGATGACAGCCACCTCCGGACCGGGTTTCAGCCTGATGCAAGAAACAATTGGCTGGGGCTTCATGACGGAAACGCCCTGCGTGATAGTCGACGTCCAGAGAGCAGGGCCGGGCACGGGTCAAGCAACGAAGTGTGCACAAGGAGACGTCATGCAAGCGCGATGGGGAACTCACGGAGATTACTCAGCAATTGCACTTTCACCCAACTCTGTTCAAGAGATGTTTGAGCTCACCATAAGAGCCTTCAACCTGGCAGAGAAATACCGAACCCCCGTCATATTATTGGCTGACGAAACAGTGGGGCACGTAAGAGAAAAGATCACCGTGCCTCCTATTGAACAGATCGAGATAATTGACCGCAAGAAACCGAAACCTGGCGACACAGCCTTTTTCGGGTTAGAAGAAGTTGCTCCCATGCCCGCGGTTGGCGAAGGTTTCAATGTTGCTGTGACAGCTTCGACCCACGATGAATACGGCGTCAGGTTCACTCAAGATGCTCAGGTTCACAGCAGAATCGTCCGCAGACTCAACGCGAAGATAAACAATCACGTCGACGACATAGTAGAAGTGGAAAACCACAACGTCGACAACTGCAAAATAGGCATAGTCTCATACGGCTGCACGTCCCGCGCTGTCTATGAGGCCGTCGAACGAGCAGAATCCGACGGAATCAGCATCGGTCACGTAAGGCTCAAGACAATCTGGCCCTTTGCAGATAAGCAGGTCGCGCGACTCGCCAAAAGCGCTGAAAGAATCATAGTTCCCGAGATGAACCTCGGCCAAGTCTATCATGAAGTGCAAAGAGTGGCGTGCAAGTCAAAAGTTATACCTCTGAACAAGATCGGAGGCGGAGAACTAATCACTCCTGAGGAAGTGCTCGCAAAAATTGCTGAAGGAGGAAACTAGATTGACCGAAGCATTTTCACCGCGAAAATACATGAGAGACTTGAAGTATCCTTTCTGCGCAGGATGTGGACTATTCTCAATCAACGATGCATTCCTTAGAGCCGTTCACGAACTAGGACACGAAAACTTCGCCAAATTCTGCTTCACAAGCGGCATAGGCTGCTCCTCCTGGATTCCATCGCCCTACTACATGGCCGACTCTGTCCACACTCTGCACGGAAGAAGCATACCGCCAGCTACGAGCATAAAACTCGTGCATCCAGACCTGAACGTCGTCGTCTTCGGGGGAGACGGAGACATAGTCGGCATAGGCTTAAGCCACTTTGTCCACGCGGCGAGAAGAAACACAGACATACTCGTCGTAATGGGCAACAACATGGTCTACGGAATGACAGGCGGCCAAGTCGCCCCAACAACCCCATTCCACACGAAAACAACCACGTCACCGTACGGCAGCTTCGAACACCCAATAGACGCAGCAAAGCTAGCAATCGCAGCTGGCGCCGCATACTCTGCACGATGGACAACCGCACACTTAACTGAACTGAAGGAATCATTTAAGAAAGCGCTGCCCATGAAGGGTTTCAGGTTCGTCGAAGTAGTCACACACTGCCCTACAGCCTATGGCAGAAGAGCAGGGTTCAAAGACATCGCTCAAATGCTCAAACACTTCAAAGAAAGCGCCGTCACATTTGACCAAGCCGAAAAAATGAGCCCAGAAGAACTGGAAAGAAAAATCGTCATCGGAGAACTTGTGGGTCCGAAACGAACAACGCTCGTAGAAGCAGTTTACAGCATGATGAAGGAGGCAAAAGAAAATGCCGAATAAAACAGAAATCAGAATCGGCGGAAGCGGCGGACAAGGAGTAGTCCTCGCCGCACAAATACTGGGCAAGGCAGCGGTACTGGACGGCAAGAATGCCCTGCAGACTCAAGCCTACGGGGCGGAAGCAAGAGGAAGCCTCGCCAAAAGCGAAGTCATAATCTCTGACGGTAAAATCGGGTTCCCAGCAGTAAGAAAACCCGACATACTAGTCGCCATGAACCAAGAAGCCTTAGACAAACTGCTCAAAGATTTGAAGGAAAACGGAACGTTGATAGTCGACAGCACCAACGTAACGGCAATCCCTGAAACAAAAGCAAAACTGCACAATCTGCCGATAACGGAAACCGCCAAAAAAACGTTTGGCGAAGCCATCTACGCAAACATGGTCATGCTGGGAATACTAACGAAGATCTCCAAACTGGTCTCCGAGCAATCGATGGAGAAAACAATCGAGGCAAACGTCTCCGCAAAAACCGTAGAAAACAACATAAACGCCTTCAAAAAAGGTATGCAACTCTAAACAGTTGCCAACCGAAAACGCCTTTTTTCAAGAACACCTAAAATAGCAATCTAGAGATAAGACTAGGAAGCGAACTCATTAATGATTAGTTGAGGTTTCAACGTGAAATATGAAGTCAAATGCTCAACATGCAACACCATTTCAGAGAACCTTCTAGATTTCGAATGTCCATCATGTGGCGGACCGTTAGACGTGCAGCTTCACTTCGGTTTCAAAGACACGGATATCTGCAAGGAC
The DNA here is from genome assembly GCA_963739305.1 of Candidatus Bathyarchaeota archaeon. Lineage (GTDB taxonomy): Archaea > Thermoproteota > Bathyarchaeia > Bathyarchaeales > Bathycorpusculaceae > DASPPK01. The sequence continues at coordinate 53,331 of CAVTZU010000023.1, forward strand.
CGTCACTCGGTCTGGCGGTACAGGAAATTCTTCCCATACCTTGAAGAAAAAAGCATCATAACTCTGGGCGAAGGATGGACGCCCCTGGTGCAGTTCAGCGAGAACGTTCATATGAAGCTTGAAAACCTCAACCCAACAGGTTCCTTCAAAGACAGAGGATCAGCAGTGCTCATCTCCGCAATTCACAGAGCGATAAAAGAGCAGAAAGGATACGTTTCTGAAGATTCATCAGGAAACGCGGGCGCCTCGATGGCTGCTTACGCGGCTCGCGCTGGAATCAAGGCAAAGATATACGTTCCAGAGACCGTTTCTGGTCCAAAGTTCAATCAAATCCAATGGTACGGCGCAGAAATAATCAAAGTTGCCGGAAGCCGAAGTAGAGTTGCGGAAGAAGCCCAGAAACCCGAGCCGGGAAAATTTTACACGGGCCATATCCTTCATCCGCTGTTCCGAGACGGAATCAGAAGCTTAGCCTACGAAATGGCTGAGCAATGCCACTGGAGAATTCCAGATTACATATTCATGCCGGTCTCTGCAGGAACACTGTTGCTAGGCGTCATAGCCGGATTCAGACATCTTGCAGAATCAGATAGAATCAAGTCGCTGCCGACGATTGTGGCTTGTCAAACGGCACAAGTGTCTCCGCTCTATCACTTATTCAAGAACTTGGATTACACTGCTCCAAAAACAGTGACGTCAATCGCCGATGCACTCGTAAGCAACGACCCACCGCTCCTTGAACTCATGCACAAGAGTCTAAAAGCTGCCCATGGAGACGCCGTGATGGTTGAAGAAAAAGAAATAGCAGATGCTCACAAAGAACTTGCGAGGAAAGGCTTCTTCGTTGAACCAAGCTCAGCCGTCGCTTATGCAGGCTATAAGAGGCAGCTGAAGGATAAACAAATAGCAAAAGACCTCAGTGCAGTGCTGATTTTGACCGGAATGGGTTTGAAAACAACTCTAACGCCTTGATGTTCTCATGTCTCAAGAGTTTACCATGGAAACCTAGCTTCCTACACATTCCTTTAGAAAAACTTATATTAGGAGGCTGTTTTTCATTGAGACGCAAAAGGAGGATTGTTTAAGACTTGTCACAACAATCAGCTGGCGGTGTTCCAGTACTAGTCTTAAAAGAAGGCTCAAATCGTTCAAGAGGAAAGGAAGCACTACACACGAACATCGAAGCTGCACGAATTGTAGCTGAGACAGTGAAGAGTTCACTCGGACCAAAGGGAATGGATAAAATGCTCGTTGACAGTTTCGGCGACGTCACCATAACAAGCGACGGCCGCACAATACTTGATGAAATGGACATTCAACATCCAGCAGCCAAAATGATGCTTGAAGTGGCAAAAACGCAAGATAACGAAGCCGGAGACGGGACAACAACGGCCGTTATTATATCCGGTGAACTGCTCAACAAAGCTCAGGAATTAATCGAAAGAAACGTTCACCCAACAATCATTATTGATGGATACAAGAAAGCAGCTGAAAAAGCTCTTGAAGTTTTGGAAGACATTGCAATCAAGATAGATCCAGATCACAACAGACTACCCGAAGAAAGTCGCAATGACGTCGATGGCAAGCAAACTCGTTGCGGACCACAGAGAATACTTGGCTGACATCGCAGTCAAAGCAATGCTGGCAGTTGCTGAAAAAGACGGAGACAAATACAAAGCAGATGTTGACGACGTGAAGGTCGAAAAGAAACCAGGTGAATCCGTTCGAGACACAAAACTCATTCAAGGAATAGTCCTCGACAAAGAAGTCGCCCACTCTGGAATGCCCAAGCGAATCGAAAGAGCCAAAATAGCCTTACTTGATGCTGCACTGGAGATCGAGAAAACCGAGTTCGACGCGAAAATAAACATCGAAAGCCCCGAACAAATGGAGAGCTTTCTCAAACAAGAAGAAGACATGCTTCACGAAATGGTCGACAAGATAGTCAAGTCTGGCGCAAACGTCGTCCTCACAGAAAAAGGCATAGACGACATGGCACAGCACTTCATGGCCAGAAAGGGAATACTCGCAGTCAGAAGAAACAAGAAGTCGGACATGGAAAAACTCGCCAAAGCAACCGGCGGAAAGGTAGTAACTAACTTAGATGGAATAACATCTGCAGATCTCGGTTACGCAGCACTCGTCGAAGAACGCAAGATAGGCGACGACAAAATGACTTTCATAGAAGGATGCAAACACCCCAAAGCCGTGACCATACTGATCAGAGGCGGAACTCAACGCATCGTCGACGAAGCCGAACGTTCAGTACACGATGCACTCTGCGTGGTCAGAGACGTAATTGAAGAACCAAAAATCGTAGCTGGAGGAGGATCCGCCGAGCTGGAAGTTTCACGCATGCTGAAGAAATACGCGGAAACCCTTCCGGGAAGAGAACAACTCGCCGTCAGGGCATTCGCAGAAGCTCTTGAAGCCATACCGCTCACGTTGACTGAAAACGCTGGACTGGATCCAATCGACATTATCTCCGAACTGAGAGTTAGACACGAAAAAGGCGAAACATGGGCAGGAATCGAAGTCATCAACGGAAAAGCCCAAGACATGACCAAAGCAGGAGTGTACGAGCCGTTGGCGGTCAAGAAACAGATCATTAAGTCGGCAACGGAAGCTTCCACGATGATACTGAAGATTGACGACGTCATTGCAGCAGGAAAAATGAGGACTCCCCCGACACCCCCAGGCGGACCAGGCGGCATGGGAGGCGGCGGCTACCCAGGAATGGGGGAGTACTAGATAACGCCTGAACAAAGCAAAATCACAGTTGGACCACCAAAAATCACTCGCTTCGAAAAGGCAAGAATAGTGGGAGCCAGAGCACTCCAAATATCAATGGGAGCTCCCATATTAATCGATTCCAAACAAGGCTTCACAGGACCAATAGACATAGCACTCAAAGAATTCGCCGCGAACATTTTACCGATGACCATCAGACGAACGCTGCCGGATCAAACGTACCAAGACATTCCGTTGAAGTGGCTCTTAGAAGAGCACTAAAACTCAATTTTCTTTTTCTTCTTTCTTCAAAATCTCTCTTGCAGCGCTAAGGGATCTCCTGATCTTAGTCCAATGCGCTCCTTGCCAATAGACTTGTCCACAATTTGAACACCGCCAAAAATCCGTGTAATGTTCAAGCGTGTTCTTTTCAACCGTTTTCTCGGCTTCTTCTTTTGAGATTGGCTTCACGAGAAAGTTGCACTTGGGACATCTCGATGAACTCATGTCTATCTCAAGCGGAATTCCATATCGTTCTGCAAGCTCAGCAAGTTTCTCATCTCCCGTGGCACCTTCCAGATAGAAAGCGTCAAGCCCCTTGCCTATAGCGCGTTGATAGAGTTCGAAATCCCGCGTAAGCAAGATTCTTTGTTCATTCTTGGCTTTGGCCAAAAGCTCCGCATCGTCCGCGTTGTTCGAATACTCGACGTCCTGTCCCAGCATGCGAAGCCAGCGCGTCAATTTGCCAAGCATGCCGTCTGCGACGAACCTCAAACGGTGATCTCTCTCCGGAGTACCGTGCCAGTTCCTGGTTTAGCAACTATTTCGCCTTCATCGATGACTAGTCGTCCGTTAATGTAGGTTTTCACGGGTTTTCCCGTGACTTCACGACCGTCAAAGGGCGAATACTTGGCTTTAGACAGGAACTTTGAAGAGTCAATCTCGTACTTCCTGTAAAGATCAACAACGGTCAAGTCGCCATCGTTCCCCTCCCTCAAACGTCCCTTCCTTCTCAGCTGAAGAATCTCTGCGGGCTTCTCAGCCAGGAGCCTCACGAGTTCTCCCAACGCTAAACGTCCACGATTTACTTCAGTCAAAAGCAACGGCAAAGTCGTCTCCAGACCAGGTATGCCAACCTTAACGTCCCAAACAGATTCAGCTTCCTTTTCTTTCGACAAATGAGGCGCGTGGTCTGACGCCAACACATCGATAGACCCGTTCCTTACTCCTTTCCACAACGCTTCGATGTGCCGCCTATCGCGGACGGGCGGCATGCTCACACAAAGCATCCCTATTCTTTTCAAGTCATCAGATGAGAGAAGCAGGTTATGAGGGGTCGCTTCACAAGACAGGTTCAACCCTGACTCCTTTGCTTCTACGATCGCACTCAACCCTTCCTCCGTGCTGATGTGGCAGAAGTGCAGTTGAACCCCTGACTGCCTGACGATATTCAACACGCGCTCCACTGCTTTCAATTCAACGCCCTCAGAATGGGCTTTCAGGAAAGCTGCAACGTCATTCCGTTTTCCCTTCTTCAAGGCGTCCTCAGCTCTTTTCAACATCTCTTTGTCTTCTGCATGAACAGCAACTGACGCGCCGAATCCGGCCACAGTCTTGAACGCCTCGATTATGCCATCATCGTTGTCCAGATCGAGCCCGCCGACCTGCTCTGCCATGAAAAGTTTGAACCCAAGAGCACCTTGCTGAACTATCGATTCAACGTCTTTGAGATTTCTCGGAAATTCAGAGCGAAAACCAACATTCACAAGCACTTTTCTCTCTGCGATGTTCATTCGATTTCGAAGCGTTTCAGAACTCATCGTCACCGGATCATTGTTCGGCATATCAACAACTGTCGCGAACCCCCCAGCTGCGGCCGCCGATGTTCCGCTGTAGAAGTCTTCTTTGCGCGACTTGCCTTCGTCTCTAAGATGCACGTGAGCGTCAATAAGACCTGGAAGTACAAGTTGATTCTTCAAATCCATTCTTGAATCTGCCTTTGGCATGTTTGCATCTTTGCCTATCTTGAAAATCCTGCCATTGTCGATAGCGATGCTGCAATCTACTATGTCTTCTTTGAAGTATGCTTTGGCATTAGACAACACCGAGTCAGCTATCATTCGTAATCATTTCCTTCATTTTTTCTGAAACTTCGGAATCGAGCTCAGAAATCAGTTTTTCATCACTTCCCTATCCAAGCAGAAATAGGCCTATTAAACTATTCACTATTTTCAACAAATCCGTAGAAAGTGGAGCTTCAACATGCATTCACGCGCGCGCTATTTGGAAATGAAAAAAGAAAAAGCAAACTAACAGAAACCTATAGTTCTTTTTCCTCTCCATCGTAACGCTCTTATCTTGAACTACCGAAATACTCGACTTGACAGAAAAATGATTTGGGACCGTGACAATTTTGGAGCATGCTAACGTAGTCATCATTGGTGCCGGCGTCGTGGGACTCGCAGTCGCCGCAAAAATCTCAGAAACGAATGAATCCGTCTACATCTTCGAAAAGAACATACGATTCGGTCAAGAAACAAGCGGCCATAACAGCGCTGTCATACACTCAGGCATTCATTATCCCAAAAACTCCCTGAAAGCCAAGCTCTGCGTGAAAGGAAACAAAATGCTCTACGAACTGTGCGAGAAACACAATATCCCCTTCAAAAGACTGGGCAAACTCACGGTGGCAGTCGGCGAAGAAGAACTGGACGAAATAGAAAAGCTGATGAAACAAGGAACAGACAACGGAGTCGAAGGCATGAGATTTCTAGACAAACAGGAAGTGAAAAAACTCGAAGACAACGTCGAAGTCGAGAGAGCTCTTATCACCCCCGCAACTGGAATTCTAGAGCCGGATGAACTGATGAATCATTTCCATGCGCGACTGCGCAAGAACAACGCCGTTTTGGCCACTGAAACCGAGGTCACGAGCCTGAAGAAGACCGACAATGGGTTCGACATAAGCGGCACAAGCGTTGGCGAGAAGTTTCACATTAATGCTAAGACGGTGATAAACTGCGCCGGGCTCTACGCTGACAGAATCGCCGCAATGATAGGCTTGGACGTCGACAGAATTGGTTACAGAATCCATCACGCCAAAGGAGACTACTACAGAGTTTCGGGAAAACCTCTCGTCAAAATGCTCGTCTATCCTGTTCCTAAAGGAGCTGGTCTAGGCATTCATCTGACACCCGACCTCACTGGATCAATCAGGCTCGGGCCAAACGCTTACTACGTCGATAAAATCGATTATTCCGTCGAATCTGGCGAGAAAGAATTCAGAGAAGATGTCGCTAGGTTCGTACCCAAGATTCTTGACCATGAAATCCGTCCGGATTCTTCAGGAATAAGGCCCAAGCTTCAAGGACCCAAAGACGGATTCAAGGATTTTGTGATACGACATGAATCAGACAGAGGACTTTTCGGACTCGTGAACCTAGTGGGAATCGAATCACCAGGCTTGACAGCAGCTCCTGCGATAGCCGAGTTTGTCTCCGAAATCGTAGAAAACGAAATCAAGAGATAGGCTTCCACAGTTCTGAGCTAAAAGAGACTAAACAAGATCGACAAAGCAAGAGCAGTTGGACAGTTCGTCACGAAACTCGGCGTTTCTCAAAGTCCAAATCTTTCTTTTCGGAACCATTAGCACTCCAAAGATGCGAACTCAGCAGGTTCGTGCTATGTTCCCAATATCACCCGCTGGTCAAATTTTGCCGATCACTGATTTACAAACGAGGGTCAGATGCTCATCACAACTTTCGCCAGGTGAACAGAATCCTGAATGCTCTTCATCACAGTTTCAGTCACCTTGACTTTAACGCCTAGACCCTCAATGCGGCCGCCTTCAAATTCATCGGCCTTGTCAATAACCAAGTGGTCAATTATGTCGTTATAGAAATTCGCGACGCCATACGCAGACGGTTCGAAACCCATGCTAGCCATAATCCTGTCAGCAGGTCCCTTCAATGCCTTCCCGCCGACAATCGGACTCACGCTTACAACGCACCCTTTGCTTCGCCTCAACTCGTCTCTGAAACCTGGAATCGACAACATAGGTCCGACACTCAATATTGGGTTGCTCGGACAGATTACTATACGTTCAGCCCTCCTAATTGCTTCAAGAATGCCAGGCGCTGGTCTCGCTTCTGAATGCCCCTCATACGACACGCCAGTGACCACGTCTCTCGCTCCTCTCTTCACAAAGTACTCCTGAAAATCCAGCTGCAATTGATTCGACAGAACCTTCGTCCTCACTGGATCATCACTCATCGGAACCAGTTTGGCACTCACACCTAACACTTCACAGAGCTTGGCCGTCACCTGAGAAAGTGTAACGCCGTGTCTAAGCAAATCAGTTCTAGAAATCTGGATGGCCAAGTCTTGGTCACCAAGCTTAAACCATGTTTCGAACCCCAGCCTCTCTAACATGTCCAGGCAATAGAACGTGTCTTGAGCTACCCCCCAGCCTCGCTTTTCGTCGACGATTCCCGCCAAAGTGAAAGTGACGATATCCAAATCCGGACTTACGTGGAGACCGTACATCTCAAAATCGTCACCCGTGTTTCCGACAATCATCAGATCCTCTGGCGAAACCACCTGAACTAGTCCTCTTAGTAGCTTAGCCGCGCCGACTCCGCCAGCGAGAGCCACAACAAAACCCATAAGCCATTCACCTCTTGGAACGATTTCCAGGCTTCACAACATATTATTGACCCTTACTCTTAAAGCTCAGCACGAAATACCACGATGAGGTTGTTGACTTGGAACTCGTTCAAACCATCAAGTTTCGCAGAAGCATAAGAAAATCATAAGTTAAAGTTTTGCAAAGAAGTACGAGATATCGACACCACCAGTTGGAGAGGTTGCTTCTCATGAAAAGAATCCAAATAATCGCGGTTGAAGACTTACCCATCATAAAGACAGGAGACAAAATAGCCGAACTCATCTGCACTGCAGCTAAAAAACAGGGTACTCCACTACAAGATGGAGATGTCGTCGTGATCACCCACTGCATCGTCTCACGCGCCGAAGGAAACATCGTTGACCTAGACACTGTTGTCCCATCCGAATTTGCAAAGGCAATTGCAGATCAATATGAAAAAGACCCAGCACTGGTTGAAACGGTTCTCCGCGAATCAAAGAGCATCGTCCGAATGGGTAACGGGAACCTCATAACAGAAACCAGACATGGGTTCATCTGCGCAAACTCTGGTGTAGATCGATCAAACGTTAATGGAGATAGAAAAGTCGCCCTGTTGCCGAAAAACCCGGATAAATCAGCACAAGCAATCAGAAAGGAAATCAAAAGGTCGACGAACTGTGATGTTGCCGTCATAATCTCAGACACACATGGACGCGCATTAAGAATGGGTGAGATAAACGTGGCAGTAGGGTTGGCTGGCATAAAGCCGATAAGGGACAGAAGGGGAGAAAGAGACCTGTTCGGGTATGTCTTGAGAGTGAAGCAAACTGCAATAGCAGACGAGCTTTGTTCTGCAGCAGAACTTGTCATAGGACAAGCAAACGAAGGGATACCTGTCGCAATAATCCGAGGATACAACTACCCAAGGTCTGAAGACGCGAGTGCGACAGAGCTAGTGCGACCGAAGGAAAAAGACCTGTTCATTTGACTTTTGGAACAACGTTAGCTGAAGAAAAAACCGTTGTCACGCGATTATCTTGAAGAAGTCCCTTTCCGTGAATATCCCAACTAGCCTGCCATTCTTGACAACTGGAACCGCTCCGATGTCCTTCTCCCGCATGATCTTTGCAGCTTGGCCAACATCGGTCTCGGGCTCCACTGTCCAAACGTTCTTTGATGCTATCTCAAGCGCGGGTGTCTCCAACACCTGGATCATCGTTCCCGACTTCAGATGCTTGAAAACGTCACCGCAGCCGAAGAAACGTATAATGTCCATCGCGGTCACTATACCCATGACCTTGCCGTCAGAAACTATCGGCAGCCTTCTGAAACCTTGCGTTGTCATTGTTTTCTCAGCTTCAAAAATCGTGGTCTTCGGCAACGCTGTGACGACCTTCTCTGACATGAGCTGAGCCACTGTGACTCCGCTGGTTCTTTCGGCGAACAGAACCGCGATGTCTCTCTCGGTAACAATTGCCTTCAGGCAGTCTTTTTCATCTACAACTGGCAAACCGCCGAGGTTAGACTCTTTCATCTTCTCGATGGCTTCACTGATCTTGGCCGAAGTCTTGATCGATACAACCTTCTGAGTCATAATGAGCTTTATCGGCTCGTTCAAAGCCTTGAAAAAGTTTCCCCCGAACTTCTGCTGAATTATCTCAAACTTTTGCCCACCGCCAAGGTATTCAACTATGTCCGTGGCAGTCACGATGCCTTCCAAATGCTTGGTTCCAGGGTTAGTTATAGGAAGACGACGAAAACCCTCTTTCGCCATCTTCTGAATCGCGTCATAAATTGGCGCAGTGGGCGAAACCATCGTCACAGGACTCTTCGCCACTGTAAGAATCTCGCCTTCATGTTTCTTGGAAGCACGAGCCTTCAAATCTAGTTGACCTGCTCCACGAAGCGTTCTCCTGAAGCTTTCCCTTTTCAACAATTCTCCCTCTCAATTAGCAAACCAGTTTTGCAACATCTTCCCGGTCCACGATACCAAGCAACTTTCCGTTTTTGTCTCTGACCGGAACCCGTCCTATATCTTTGGAAACCATCACTTTGGCAACTCTGATCACCTTAGTGGAAGGTTCCACAGCAACGAGGTTCGTCTTCATAATCGAAGATATTTTCGGCGAGTCCCTGAAGCGCCCCTTCCTCGACTCGAAAGCCGGCAACGTGGCTCCTGATTCTAGAAGATCCTTCATCGTAACGATGCCCACAAGCTTCCCATTCTTGACAACTGGTAGACCTGCAAAACGGGTTTCCGTCATCAACCGCCAGATGTCGTCAACTCCATCGTCCGGCGAACACGTCACAACCTTCTTTGTCATGATTTCAGAGACGTCTTTCAAGAACCTGTCCGGACTTGTCTTGATCAGAGCACCGATAAAACTGTCTAACCCCACAACGCCCCTGTATGTTTTGTCCTCGACGGACTCAACGACAGGTGCGTACCACGCGTCAACTTTAATCATGGCCCTGAAAGTTGAAGTTGCTTCATCTTCAACCGTTGCGACGTGTTTGGCAAGTGTCATTATTCCTTTTACCTTGATTGGTGAAACTGATGATGAGATTGTCATAACATCGCGGCGGGAAACCTTGCCCATCAGGAACTTGTTCGTATCCGTTACTGGAAGAATTCTCAGATCAAGATCTCGTATTAAGGCACGTGCCTTTGTTGCAAGGTCATCCTCATAAATCGAAGGATGCTTCTGATCCATAATTTCTTTGACACGCAAGCGATCCCCTCTCACTCCTCAGCTTCCAACTCAACCCTGCAATCTTCACAGTAGAATTGGCCATCGATTTCCTTCAAATCGTCAGACCAAACTCCACAATGGTCGCAGTAACCAGCAAGAGGAGCATGCTCTTCTTCTGCTTCCTCAGCCATGTTTTCACCCTCAATTCTAGCCTTCTCCTGAGATGTCTCCAGCAACTCGGGCATGACGCTCAAAATATCCTTGTTTGAAACAATACCGACAAGCTTCTCTTTATACATGACCGCCAAACGTCTAATATCTAACCTGCTCATTCTCCTTGCTGCTTCACTGATCGTTACGTCAGGTTCAACCGTCATTACGGGTGCAGTCATCACTTTGTTGGCCTTAACCGTGTCTGGTTTCTTGTTCTTCGCCAGAACTCTGACGACAAGATCCTTCTCAGTTATGATCCCGATTGGTTTTCCATCCTTGGTCGTCACGATGATGCATCCGTAGTCATTTTTATCCATAAGACTGGCTACTTTGTTCGCAGTAGCACTCTCAAGCACAGTGACAGCTGGACTACTCATTACATCTTTGACCAGCAGTTTCGATCTTAACCCCATTTCAGCCATAGTTCTCGCCACGCAGATTGCCTTTTCCCAAATTAGGAATCGGGCTACACACTTCAAAAGAAAACCATTGATTTAAAACTTGCCTTACTTTCGTTGTACACAAAGAACACTAAGCTCCCAAGTTTTATTAGAATCCTGATCTAAGGCAATAGACTGTTAAGTGATTACAAATGTTGAAAACAAACGAAGACAAACTGGTCAAAATCTCAGTTGTCGGTGAAGCGGTCAGCCCAACATTCAGAGACGTCTACAGAATATCGGCCGAAGGCAAACCCATGGTTTTGCCCGGCGTAGGTGGAATAACCTACAATATCAGAGTCGGCGATCTAGCATGTGGATGGCAAGCAGATCACGTTGAGCCTGGCGTAAGCGTCGAAAACAAAGAAAACGATCCACGATCCGGACAAGGCGCCAACACCGCCTTCAACGTCCTTTCATGCGTAGGAAACGAGGCAACCGTCATAACAGGCGAAGCAAAAGGCGCGAAAGGAGTCGTTACTGGAAAACATGGCGGCATAGAACACGTACTCATCGATGTTCAACCCGAAGTGATGAACAAGCTCGTCATTGGCGACAAGTTCCTCGTCAAAGCCTTCGGCACCGGCTTGAAACTGCTTGACGCGCCCGAAGTCACTGTGATGAACCTCGACCCAGCATTCCTCAAAGCCATGAAACCCCAAATCAAGAAAAGCAAACTGGAAATCCCCGTCTCCCATATCGTTCCAGCCGCAACGATGGGCTCCGGACTGGGAGCAAATCAAACTTACTCGGGAGACTATGACATTCAACTCTTCGACGAAAAGATCAGAAAACAGTTTGAACTAGACGACATACGGCTAGGCGAACTTGTAGCTATAATCGACGCCGACCATACTTACGGCAGAATATACAGACAAGGAGCCATCTCCGTCGGTATCGTGGTCCACACCAACTGCGTCATCGCAGGCCACGGCCCAGGAGTCACAACGCTGTTCACTTCAACTACAGGAAAAATCATCCCCAGAATCGATAAAAAAGCAAACATTGCTTCCATAATGAAACTCAGAAAGGACATCTAACCCCCCGATCCAACGCCAAAACATTGTACATAACAGTCTTCATAAAGGAAACGTCGAAAACTACCCCGAAAACCAAACGGCACCCCATCCACGGCCCCGACGACGCACCGTCCAGAAAAAACATATGACCAAGGGGTGCGCCCCTTTTGACTGCCAGCAATTCAGAGAGCGCGTGTTGAACAAGCCCTCTTTGACATTTCGTCTGGAAACTTCATATGAAAGCCAAAGCGGGGAAAGCCGAATCTTTAGAACACATATATAAAGAAGAAAAGCAAACTGATTCCTTGAAGAAACAACTAGGAGTAAAAGAAAAACTTGCCATTCAAACGAAAGAGCCGTGGAAGATCAAAAGGCGGCAAAGGAAGCAGCGGCGTCGTACAATGCGCAAGCTGCGGCTCCATGGTGCCCCGCGACAAAGCCAAGAAAGTCACAAGACGATACTCAATCGTCGACTACCAACTAGCAAAAGAACTGAGGCAAAAAGGCACATTCATCGCAACTCCCGCAACAACAAAATACTACTGTGTGTCATGTGCAGTCCACCGCGGTGTAGTCAAAGTTAGGGCAGAAAACGAAAGAAGAATACGCACTCGCCCAAGAAGATTTTAGACCTCAGTCAACTACCTTTTTCTTTGTCTTAACAAACACATACGCACTTCTCTGCACCACGGTAAGGTTAGTCAAGACGGCAAGCAGAATCACAGCGGCGCTCATTACGTTCACGGGCTGCCAGAACACGCCGACCAAACCCGCAAGCACAAGCACCAATAATCGCTCAGCCCGCTCCGCAAGCCCAACTGACTCCATCTTTATCCCTGCTGCTTCAGCCCTCGCCCGACTGTAACTCACGAGCAAAGAGCCGATAATCGCAGCCAACCCCCAGTACAGAAACTCAGGAGCACATAATCCCCCGAAAATAATGCCACCGAAAACAACCGCATCAGCATACCTGTCCAAAAGAGAATCTAAGAAACCACCAAACACCGTCGCCTGACCAAAAATCCTCGCAACCACACCGTCCAATGCATCACAAAACCCCGAAAACAAAAGAAGAATGGTCGCAACAAAAAGAAGACGCCAATCACCGCGCCAAAAAGCATAGACCAGCGCCGCCAAAAAGGCCAAAACCACCCCGATCACTGTTATGCCATTAGGTGTTAACCCAACCTTGTGAGCGAACTTAGCTTCAGCAACCAATAATCCTTGAACCTTCTGCTTCAGCTTCGTCAGCATCGATTGTGGTTACCCCAATAATTCTTATTAAAGCGTGAATATGCTATCTCTCAAGTTAAAAGGTGTTTGCCATGATCAACGTCACAACAATCAAAGTTGACGGAAAAACCTGCATGGGCTTACGCACCGACTTACCTGACAGCCCACCACTACTACTTATAACAGGCGAAAAAGGCTTCGTAATGTGCGGCTTCCTCAACATAGAAAGCGCAGAAAAACTAGCGGTGGCAGCCGCAGTCATCAGCGGAGTAAAAACCTTTGAAGACGTTCTCAACGGTCAAGTGAAAGCGGCGACGACGAAAGCCAAGAGCCTAGGCGTCGAAGTCGGAATGAAAGGAATCGACGCACTCAAACACATGTTTTGAAAAACCAATCTCTGAGGCTTTCGTAGAAATGAGATCAAGCGATATGAGCTACACATATTCCAACGATGAACTTCTTGACGGTGTTGCCGCCGAAGTTGTAATCTGCACTAAATGTGACCTTTGGAAAAATCGAAGAAAAGCAGTCCCCGGAATCGGAAAAACCAACACCGGAATATTCTTGGTCGGTGAAGCCCCTGGTCAATCTGAAGACAACGTAGGCGAACCGTTCGTAGGGTCAGCAGGCAAATTTCTCGACGAATTGCTAGCCGAAATCGGGCTTACAAGAAAGGACGTTTTCATAACCAACATCGTGAAGTGCAGACCGCCCGAAAACCGCGACCCGCAACCAAACGAAATCGAAACCTGCACACCCTACATCAACAGACAGATAGGCATCATTCAGCCGAAATTTATTATTACCCTGGGCAAACACTCAACATCATACATTTTCTCAAAAACTAGTCTCACCTTTCGCAGCATAAGCCAAGCACGCGGAAAAGTCTATGAAACCTCAATTCTCGGAATGAAAATCACGGTCTTTCCAACCTTCCACCCAGCAGCCGCACTCTACAACGCACAGTACAAGACTCAGTTACTTGAAGATTTCAAACAAATAAGAAATGAACTCTTGAAAAGAGGTCTCATCGACCGTTAGCCCGATCTCGGCTACTAGAGCCCGTTCTACGCGCTCACGGGCGGCGGTGGACGCACAGATCTGCCGAGTTTTCTTCTCAAGGCAATACGGTAAAGCTTTCTCAGGGATTTCACCAGACGGTCAACGCTCGGCAAACCGGAAAATATCAAGGGAATTCCGTCATATTCCGCAAGTCTTATAGAATAATCGTCGGGCTGAACTCCGTGAAAGATCACGACGCGAGGCTTTAAACTACTGACCCGTACGATTAGCATCGGAGTAACACCATTCTCTATGTTGGTGAAAACCAACGCTCGTTCAGTGGTTGCGCCAAAAAGCTGTGAGAATTCCGGCCCTGAAAGCGTCTCGATAGCTTTCTGACTGTCAACCACAGTGTATCCATTGATCTCACGAACGTACCTGTCCATGCAAGCTGTGACTTTCCCCTCGATAGCCTTGCACAAATACTCAACCCGGACAGGCAGAGGAAACTCGCGTAGGTCAACTATAGCGTTGCTCGGAGAACTTGTCAGTTTGGCGAACTCATGCGTAAAACGGCTGCCACGTTCTTCATCAATTTTCAGCAGAGCCCACACGAATCGTCTCACAAATCTGGCTCCAGGGCTGGGACGTCTACCACTCTCATAATCGCTGATGACAGACGAGGAAACAACCATCTTGTCGGAGAGGCTCATCTGAGAAACAGCAAAAAGCTCACGCCACTTTCGCATAGTTGCTCCTGGCTTGTTAGAGAGAATAATCTCACCCGCAATTCTTCTTGCAAGAACGGATTCACGAGCGCTCGGAGACGTAGCCATGCAGCTTCTACCTTTAAGGCTTGATTAAGCTCCCTCTAGAAAGAAGGGCACTATAAAAACCTATACGGGACGCCAAAATACGGTCATTTCAGGCAAGAAAAAGCAGAAAAATACCCATTACGATCAATATTGAACCCGCGAAATTGCGAACAGTGGCCTTTTCATGCAGAAAAAGCATGGCCGCCAGCGTTGAAAATAGCGGTGTAGTTGAAGATATTGGAACCGTTCGAGCTTGAGAAGTTACCGCAAAGCTGTACGCCAAAAAGAACCAGCCCAACCCCAATGCGAAAAGTCCGCCAATAATAGAGGCAGCAACAGTCTTTCTTCCCACTTTTAAAAATTGCATTCGCCTGTCAACAATGGGAGAAACCGCTAGCAAAAGACCCCCGATAGTTGCCACTCGGACGGTGCTTATGGTCAAAGCGTGATCCAGGTCGGGGGCGCTTTTCACTGCAAGATCCATCAATGAAATACTAATCGACCAAAGAACAGCTGTGGCAACGGCAATACAAACACTGAGCATCAGCGCCTTCTTCTTTGCCTCTGTTGCCCTTGCCTGAACATCGTGACTCAGGATCAGAATTCCAAGAACAATCACGACTGCTCCAATCATTACCGAGATTGTAATCTGCTCGCCAAACATGAGAGCCCACAATAGACTGAACAAAGGATAGGTGCACGTTATGGGAACAGCTCGTGAAACACCTATGGACTTCAGACTCATAAGATACATAGTATCGCCCACCCCCAAACCGATTATCCCGCTGACAGCTGTCAGAACAAAAAGCTCCCAAGACATACCAGTCAACACGCCAAACCTGCCAATTGCCACCACGACGAGAAGCAGAATTGAGCCCGTCAAGGCGAGACGGATGATGTTCGCTGATATTGGCTTTGCCCCTTCCAGTGCCTTCTTGTAAAACAGCGCCGACACAGCCCAACTGATCGCGGCGCCCAACGCTGCCAGTTCACCAATCATCAACTAGACCGCTTAACCAGCCATTCAGCTTGAAGCTATTAAATATTAAAGAATGAAGAATAGAAATCGTATGGTGTTCGACGCATGCAAATTGAGGTGAAGTGGAGTCCTGATGTCTCATCAAAGTTTCAGGATCTCGCGATATGTATAGGTACTTCAGAAGGAGTGTGCATTCAAAAAGACAATGAACAGCTCCGCAGACTCAAACAAATAGTTTACGAACAAGTGAAAAGCGAGCATGAAATTGATCGGCTGAAAGAAAATTCGACGGTTAGAGCCTTCAGAGACTTCTATTGGAGATTGCATATAGACCCAACAAAAACAAGACCTTCCGGCGAAGCTTTGCTCAGAAGAGTCCTACATGGCGAGGAGCTTCCCGGTATTTCCAATGTTGTGGATGCTTACAACCTAGCCTCTGTGAAAACGATAATTCCCATCAGTGGTTTCGACCTTGATCGTCTTGCTCCTCAATTTCAGGTTCGTTTTGCAGGAGAGAGCGAGTCCTTCACGGGCATTGGAATGAAGACGCCCATACTTCTAAAAAGCAACATGCTCGTTCTGGCAGACGTAAAACGAGTCCTATGCATATATCCATATCGAGATTGTGACCACACGAAAATAGCAATGACAACTCGAAACGTGGAAGTAGTTGGGTACGGCGCGCCCGGAATATCTCCGAAACAAGTTAGACAAGCAGTAGAAACCGCGCTCTCGTTCATAACGAGCGTGGCAGGAGGAAGAATAGTCGAAACAAAGGTATTCTACAGCAGATCTGAGTATTTAGAAAATTCTCAAACCAGATTGCTGCTTGAGTAATAGAGAAAAGGCAAGGCAAGCAAAATCGTGTTACGCCCCTTCGCGGTCAAAGAGTACCCGACTCTGAGGGGGGGTCCCTGATCAACGGACCTGCTGATGAACTCGTATTTACCCAGAATCTTGAGTTTGTCAGACAAAGTTCGAGAATTCACTCTGAGTATCTTTTTGAGCTCCCCAAATCCAGTTTTCTCTCTCAGAAACAGTATGTACAGGATTTGAAGGTTCCATTTCTGAGACAGAAGCTCAAAACTCGACTCGAGTCCTTGTATAGTTTCCTTCAATTCCCCGAGCCCAAGCTTTTGCGTTCCGAATATTTGCAGCAATGTCTGCTCTATGCCTTCCAAGTTACTCTTCATTCGAGACTCGACCAGCTTTCTAAGCTCATTACTCAACACACCTGAAGGCTTCACTTTGCTCACTCGTTTATCACCCTTCAAATGAAACATTGTTGAGTTTAACTATTAAATCTAGTGTGAAAAACACACCAAAACTGTGCAAAAGCGTTTTTAGTTCACGGAACAATGAAGGAAAGGTGCCAAATTGCCTTTTCGAATTGAAATGGAAAAAGTTTCCCAAGAAATGGACTCCGACATAATATTGGCATTTGACTTCCCCTTCGAGAAACCCGAAAACCGAAAGATCCTGTTCGCCAGAGCGAAACGAGTTCTGGATGCTGTTCATCCATACATTTGCGCTGTGAAGTTCAACCACCACCTGGTACTCCCATTAGGAGCATTTGACGGAGTTCAGAAACTCGTTGAAACAGCGCAGAAGAAGGGTATCTTGACCATAATGGATTGCAAAGCAAACGATATTGGATCCACAAACGCCATAATTGCAGAATACTACTATTCCGCCGGGTTTGACGCCCTGATTGCAAATCCTTTCATAGGATGGGAAGATGGGTTGAAACCCATTTTTGACGTCGCACGTCGAATGGATCGAGGCGTGATTCTTCTAGTGTACATGAGTCACAAAGGGGCGGTTGAAGGCTACGGACAAACAGTAATCGAAATGGAAAACGGAGCAAAAACGCCGCAATACATTTTGTTCGCTAAGAAAGCAATGAAATATGGTGCAGATGGAGCGGTAGTCGGAGCGACTTATCCCGAAAAAATAAAGGAGATACACGAAATATTGGGCAAGAAAGTACCAATCTATTCCCCAGGAATAGGCGCACAGGGAGCAACGATCGAACCCGCTGTCAAAGCTGGGTCTCGTTACTTGATTGTTGGAAGGGAGATAACGCTTTCAGAGAATCCTTCTGAGACCGCCAAGAAAATGAGAGATCTCGCCAGATCCGTAAAATAGACCGACCCGAACAATCTACGAGAAAACCTTTATCTTCCACGCCTTTCCCAAAGCTCTTTTTTCAACAAGTCCCTTACAGAAGACCGTATCGCTGAGCTTCTGCTCGGATACATGTTAGCTCGAACGAGTTCGTCCAGCCCCTCCAAGTAAGCTTCCGGAAGCAAAACCGTTACAAGTTTCAAGATTGCTTTCCCCCGAACATGTTATGCAATATGGCATGCACCAAATATAAGATTTAACGAGCTGAACCCTATTTCCTGACGCAAATTCTTTGACAAACGCGAAAAACTCGCGCATAACGCAAGCAGAATCGTATGATAGACCCAATCTTTCCTGATTGCGTCCTGACGAAATCAAGCATGTAGCCGCGCGCGATGCGCAAATCATAAAACAGAAGATAACTAAGAGAGTCTACAAGGTGTTCCTTTGGAAGTATTTGATCCAAAGAAGTTCATTGAAACCGCGGTCGAAGAGATAAAAAGGAACGTAGGCAACCAAAGGGTGCTCGTCGCCGTATCAGGTGGTGTCGATAGCGCAACGTGCGCAGCATTGACACACAAGGCAATTGGTGAAAATCTCACCTGTGTTATCCTTGATGACGCTTTTATGAGGAACGGTGAACCAGAGCACGTTGCGGAAACGCTTTCAGCACCGCCATTCAACTTGCCGATGAAAATAGTGAACGCCCGCGAACGCTTTCTGAACGCAATTAAAAACTTGAAGGATGCCGAAGAAAAGCGAAAAATGTTTCGCGAAACGTTTTACCAAGTTTTGGCTGAAACCGCCAAGAAAGAGAAATGCAGAATCCTTGTCCAAGGGACTATACGCGCGGACATAATAGAAACTGTCGGTGGAGTAAAAACTCAACATAACATTCTGGAACAAATGGGAATAGACCCTAAGCAGAAATTCGGGTTCAAGGTTGTCGAACCTCTCCTGCCGCTGTTTAAGGAACAAGTCAGAATGGTGGCACGACTGTTGGGTTTGCCGAATGAATTCTCTGAACGCCAACCATTTCCTGGACCAGGTTTGTCGGTTCGCGTCGTCGGCAAGATAGAACGCGATAAATTAGAAACGCTCAGAACTGCCACTGAGATTGTCGAGAATGAGCTTAAGGAGCTTAAACCAGGACAATACTTCGCGGTTATAATGGACAACCAAGAAGCCGCTCAACCATTAAGGACGCCTCACATTCAGGAAACAACTGCACGCCTTCTCAACGTTCCTTCAAGAAACGTTCACGTAAAAGTGTTCAACGACAAAGCCACAGGCGTTGAGGGAGGAAAAAGACGATACGGAGAAGTTGTCGGGATAATAGTTGAAACCATGAACGGAAAGCTTCACCAGACATCTCTGCAAAACATATTATCCCTCCAAGCCAGAGTCATCACTGAAAGCCCCGATATCACAAGAGTCTTCTATGCTGTTGAAGACACAAGATCTGTGAAGAAATACATAGTAGGCATACGGTCGGTCGAGACAAAAGACTTCTTGGAAGCAAAAATCACGGAAGTGCCGTGGTCGAAATTGGAGAAAATAGCAGACGAGATAACCCAAAAGTGCCCCGACGTGTCAACTGTCTATTATGACGTAACTCCCAAACCACCAGCAACCATCGAAATGGAGTAATCCCTCTGACCTCAAACTCGAATGATTCCCGAAATGTATAAAGGCTCTTTGAACCTCATGACTGATGATTGAACATGTTTCGGGTTAGAGTGCACAAAATTGAGTCAATTCGAGACCTGGACGGAAACCTAGGAAAGCGCATAGAACTAATCGAAGATCGTGATGTGCCACGCATGATCATCAGACCACAGACAGAAGAGGCAAAAGTCGTACAGGATGTTATCCAGCAATTACAGCAACAGATGCCAATCTTTCCCGGCCGAGTAGACCTCGCCGTACCAAAAATAATCCTTTTCCTAACCGAACTAGAATATGAGAGTTTAGCCATAGATTTCGATGTAAATCAAGTCTACGAAATAAGGCTTGAAAATCAGAGCTTGAAGTTCACGAAAACAGCATGATTTCCTTCCTTATTTGCTTCAACGCCAAATGTCTGGGATGAAAAGAAAGAACAAACATCATATTCCTCAAAGAAGTGTAGATTTCTTCGATATTTGACGACCTTTCGCCCACACAGTAGATAGGAATTGGCTCTTCATCACCACTCGTGTAGTAGACGTAAACCGACTCGAACTTTTTCCTGAAAGTCCTGACTTCAAAGCTCAACCCTAGATGTCGGGCGATCTTTTCAGCCGCGACCCTGACGGGTTCGAATTTCTTTCCTCTCGATACGAAGCTTGAGGCGTAGACAAACAATTTGCCATTGCAGCTTTCCAAGGTGAACAACCCTCGAATGCTTGATTCAGCAGAATACCTTTTAAAGCGAATGAGGAAACGACACCTCCATAGAGCAGAGAGATAGGTTGAAGTGAAGCCCAGAAAGAGTGAACAAGATGAAGGTTGGAGCGCACGTTTTTGTGAGCGGAAAAGTGCAAGGTGTTTTCTTCAGATCAGAAACCAGATCAGAAGCAAAAGAGCATCATGTTACTGGTTGGGTGCGCAACCTAGCTGATGAGAGAGTTGAAGCCATATTCGAAGGCGAAGAGGAAGACGTTGAAAAACTCGTAGAATTTTGTAGGAAAGGCTCTCCGGGTGCAAAGGTCGACGCAGTGAGCGTTACCTGGCAACCCTATTCTTGCGACTACGCAAGTTTTGAAATAGAAAACTGAAACTACATCGAAGCTAAAAGTGCTCACGTGTTTTTCTTCGGTATCCTGAAATGGGAGCCTTTTCCAGCGCTAATGTATTCCCCTCCGGCTTGACGCACTGCGGAGGCGATTTTCGAGAAGTTGTCAGATCCCAAGAACTGTCTTGGCTTGATAATCACGTATTCATCCTTTTCCTCGAAACTCAAGAGGTTCTCCAAATCGTCCGGGAACAGTGTCTTGGCATCTTCCAACGCCTTTGATCTTTCGGGTGCACGCGGTGCTCCAGCCACGGTTGCCGGCTGTGACAAAGATAGTGGCGGAGGTGCAGTAACAGGCTGCGTGATTTGTCGGACGGCCAAAGACTTTAGGGACGCGGAAACCTGCTTCAGATCTTCCTGTACATCATTCAAAATGACGACAAGGTCATCAACCTTCTTGAGGAGAGCATCTATCTTTGCCTTGTCCGCACTCATAAGACCTCTTCCTTCTAAATCCTTAATACTTCACGCATTTATTAATTGTTTCTAACCCTTCTGACGATACAAGAACCAGGAGAATTCCTTGAAATTGATTGAAGTTGACGGCGGCGAAAAGGGAGGAAGTGGCACGATCCTTAGAGTGGCAGTCTCTTTGTCAGCCGTGACTGGTCAACCGCTTCACCTTTACAATATCAGACAAAAGAGACCACAGCCAGGGCTGAAACCTCAGCATTTGGAAGCCGTCCTCACAGCGACGAAGCTCTGTAATGCCGAAGTCAGAGGCGCAACAGTCAATTCACGTGAAATTTGGTTTGAACCTGGAACAATCAAAGGCGGCAGGATCGAGGCAGAAATCGGCACTGCTGGAAGCATTCCAATGCTCCTGATGACTGTTCTGCCCATCTGTGCTTTTGCTCAGAACCAGGTTGAGTTGCACATTTCTAAGGGTGGAACCGATGTATCAAACGCCCCGACAATCAACTACGTCCGCTTTGTCCTACTGCCAACCCTCAAACGAATGGGTCTGGAGGCAACGATAGATGTGCGGAAGTACGGTTACTATCCAAAAGGAAACGGTGAAGTCATTGGAAATGTAAAACCCGCGAACTCTCTGAAACCAGTGGTGCTGGAAAACTTCGGAAACGTGAGAGTCATCAACGGAGTGTCAGTCTGCACGTTCTTGTCCGAAAGGAAAGTGGCTGAAAGACAAGCCGAAGCAGCCGAACAATATCTGAAGCAAAGAGGCTGCACTGCGCAAATCCAAGTAGTAAATGACGAGTCGAACACGTTACAGAAGGGCAGTTCGCTTACCTTGTGGGCCGAGACCGACGCGAGTGTTATAATTGGAGCAGACTCGATCGGCGAAATAAAGAAATCAAGTGAAAAAGTCGGGGAAGAGGCAGCGAAGAAGCTGTATGATGAAGTTTCTGCTAAACCAACGGTTGACATACACCTTGCCGATCTACTCATTCCATATGTAGCGCTAGCACAAGGCAATTCAATATACGTCACGCGAGCCCTCTCGGAACATCTAGAAACGAACATTTGGCTCACCGAGAAACTTCTCAAAGTCAAGTTCAAGGTTGAAAAAACAGGGAACCTTTACCGGATACGAAAAACTGTCTAGTCAGAGAGAAAACGATGGTCAACGCTGATCGAAAGAAGATCATTCAGAGGTACTATGCAGTCAGGTCCAGAGATTACGATAAACAAAAGTCCAGAACCTGGAAATCTGATAAAGGTTTTGGAACAGGAGTGTTGAACGAGCTCCTAAGCGCGTTCGCGTCTTTTGACGGAAAGCTTCTGCTGGAAATTGGCGTGGGAAGTGGAAGAAACGCGAAACCCTTGCTGGAAAAAGTCAAACTCCAACTAATCGGGCTCGACTTAACGAAAGAAATGGTCCTGACTGCAAAAAACAAACTGCTTGGCCACAGGAAGTGTGTTGACCTGGTCGTTGCGGACGCCGAACACCTTCCCTTCAAAACAGCAGCGTTCGACGGAATCTTATGCGTCAGCACGATGCACTATTTCGAACATCCAAAAGACACCTTGGAAAATGCCGCTCAAGCCCTGAAGAACGAAGGAACTTTTTTCTATGGTGATCTTTCCCCACACGAATCGGATGGTCAAGAGTTTTTCGAAAGACTAGAGAGAACAATCTCCAAAGCACATTTCAGATATCACAAACCTTCAGAGATGAAACATCTGTTTGACCAACACGGATTCAGAGTCATTAAACTGAAAAGCATCTCCTACCGGAAAAGCTACGAATCATTGATTGAGGACAAAGCAGACTATTTCGGAATTGAACCAGAGAGATGTTATCGATACATCCGAGAAGCAAACCTGGAAGCGAAAAACCAGTATGAGTTGACACAGAGAGAGTTGACTCAGTTCTACACGATCATTGTTGCCGTCAAGTAGGAGTTGGAGCTACAAGATGCTTGAAGAGACAACAAGCCTGAAGGTCCCAAAGAAGCAGGGTCAGAAGACTCTGGAACTAGCGGGTCAGTTGAAACTAATCAACGAACAATTCAAAATAATGAAAAACCATGATTTTGTTTACGTTCCTGTAATCGAAAAGCCGTCAGACCACGACTCGAAAATCTTTAAGGATTCTGGAGTTAGCTTCGAGATTGTAGCGAGATCTTTCGAGAAAAGAAAGAAAGAGAAAAGATCCCTCGTCGAACAGCTTGAAGAGAAATTGCCTCCACGTTTACTAGCTAGCTTGCCAAGATCACTCGATTTAGTCGGGGACATCGCTATAATCGAAATACCACCAGAGCTTCGCGAACACAAAGAGGCCATCGGAAAAGCGATTCTAGGATCCAACAAGAACGTACACACCGTTCTGGCCAAGGCTGGACCTGTGAGCGGAACGTACCGAACAAGAGGATTCGACTTCGTAGCTGGAGAACGGAAGACCGAGACCACGCACAGAGAACATGGATGCCAATACCTAGTAGACGTTGCAAAAACGTATTTCTCGCCGAGGCTTTCAAACGAACACAAAAGGGTAGCATCGATCGTCAAAGAAGGCGAGACAGTAGTAGACCTGTTTGCGGGCGTTGGTCCCTTTGCCATACTGATAGCCAAAAACCATTACAAGGTGCAAGTTTACGCAATAGATGCAAATCCTGACGCGGTAGAATACTTGAGAACCAACGTCAGGCTGAACAGAGTGATCGATAAGGTCCACCCGATACTAGGAGATGCAAAAGAAGTAATCGACAATGAAATTTCAGGCATTGCCGACCGCGTTATCATGAACCTTCCCGAAAAGGCGATAGAATTCGTCGATACTGCTTGCCGCGCACTGAAGACAACGGGCGGAATCATTCACTTCTACAGTTTTACCGACGCATCAATTCCCTTAGAAAGGGTGAAACTTCGTTTTGCCGCGGCGGTCAGAAGTTCCGAGAGAAGAGTAGAAAAGATTCTGGGCATGAGAATCGTACGCGAAACCGCTCCACACGAAACGCAAATCGTCTTGGACGCAAAGATCATCTAGGATTCCAAAACGAGCGTTACCTTAACTTCCTGCTCGGGATCTTGCATCTTCTTGACGAGTTCTCTAGATAAGCCATTTGCAGATTTATCGGCGTGAATGGCTAACGTGCGACTACATATGAAACCGCTTTTCCTTACGACAATGTCCCTTGGATGGTTCAGCAATAGTCTAGAATTTCCGCGTGCCCTAATGGTTTCAGTGACTCCACCAACTTCGATCAAGATAGATATCTTCGCGTCGTCTTTTCGCAGTTTCTCTTTGAAGCTCTGATCTAGGTCCTGAACAGCTCTGTTTGCTCCCACCGCGATAATGCAATCACCTTTTCTTGAGAGATCTTTTTCCTTCGTGATCTCGATGGTCGTTTCATGCGTGGCAGTAACATTCGCATTCCCATGAGCAAGGATGAATTCCTTTGATTCCGAGGAATTCAACTATTCCAAGACCTCTATCGAGTCGACTTTTCCGTCGCCGTCGAGGTCAAAACCTTGTATGACTTTAGCGAAAGTTTCATCGCCCTTGTAGTTCCTCAATGTTTTTTGCCAGAAATTGGTCAATGCTAAGACGCATGCTTTCGTTCCCACCGCTTTGTTGCCCGCTAAGACTATAACCCGTTTGCTTTTGTCCCAGGGGTTCACGATTTTCGCGATCAACCCCACGTTGTCAGCCGTATACACCGCCGAAGTTCGCCTCGATACTAACCCTCCGAACAGAAAACCCTCTGTGGAGGAGCGCATTTCAAACCTTATCGGCAGGTACTCATTAATGTCCTGCGTTAGCAGATTTGTACCAGGACCGCCGACAAGTATCAGATTGTTCTTTTCCTCCTTTTCAGCTTTGACGTCAACATCGAGCTTTATAGCGAATTCATCAGGCATCTTCACAAATTGCCCGAGGAAGAAAGTCAAGTGCGAAGCATAATGGCCATCCCTCGCGATTGTTTTGAAAGGCCCATGGGGTGCCGGACTACCCACAACAATTTTCCCCTCAAAAGTACTGTCGGCTCTGATGAACTCTTTAAAGAACATCTGCAAATGTTCCTCCATGGCCAGAAGGGAGAGCTTCTTGATCGGTTTGTACTCCTGAGGGAGTTCTATTCCGAAGGCAGAGGAAACTGCCCTAAAGTATCTGGCCGTTGCACCTTTCTTTTCCTCCTCTCTAACAACGGAGATTGCACCGGCTTTTTCCAGTTTTCTAATGTGATAGTACACTTTTTGCTCATGAAGCTTGAGGGCTTTGGCTATTTCCAGCGGATACATTTCCCTTTCTGAAAGCATCAGCAGAATCTTCCAGCTAAGCCTATTCAGGATCATCTTCAGTTTTTCAGGATCATCAATCATCATGATTTCCTTGACTTTCTGCGTCTGGCCGTCCTCTTTGAGGAGAAATTTCCTGTCCAAAGTGCTTCCCTACATTAGTGAAAAAAGCACCTCTATAAGATTTTTGTTACTACTCACTCCGAAAACCATGAAGCTGCACGATAAGTCGATGCTGTCAGAAGGAAAAGATATCAAAGATTTGTTTTAAAACCCAGAATTATGTATTAACAATGCTTATTAGCACAGAAACGGTTCGAAAAAGGCTTACGGTAGACAAGCGAGGTTTGGAAATGTGCGGAATATTCGGGTGCATTCTCAAAGAGGGAAAAGCTGCACCAGTCATACATGCCGCGTTGAAAAGACTTGAGTATCGTGGCTACGACTCGGTTGGAGAAGCTACGATAAGCGAAGGCAGAATTTGGATTAAGAAGGATCAAGGAAAAATCGACGAAGTTCACAGAATGCGCAACCTAGATGACTTGCCAGGGAGCCTCGGCATCGGCCACACAAGGTGGGCTACTCATGGAGCGCCCCTTGAAGTAAACGCGCACCCACACGTTGACTGCAGAGGCGAGTTCGTGGTTGTTCATAACGGTATAATAGAAAATTTTGATGAGTTGCGAACTGACCTTGAAAACCGCGGTCACGTTTTCAAGTCCAAAACCGACACAGAGGTCATTCCCCATCTCATAGAAGAGATCATGAAAAACGATCCTTCTCTGAGTCTTGCAAATGCGGTTCTCGAAGCCGTGAAGAAACTTCAGGGATCCTATTCAATCGCGACGATCTCTTCAAAAGAACCTGACAAGATAGTGTGCGCGCGAAACGAAAGCCCACTTGTAGTGGGAGTAAATGGCGAAGACATTTTCTTTGCATCCGACATTCCGGCTTTCTTGCCATTGACCAACAAGGCAGTCATCGTTGATGACGGCGAGCTCGTTATCCTCTCATTAGGAAAAGTCGAAATCAGGAAAATTGCAGACGGACGCCCGGTCACGCGCGATCCCCAGATCATTGAGTGGTCCCCTGAAATGGCAGTCAAACAAGGTTATCCACACTTCATGATCAAGGAGATTCACGAACAACCTCAATGCTTACGAAACACTCTAAGAGTGCAGGAACACTACGCAGACTTGATGGCAACTTTTCTCGACCGTGCCCGCGACTCCTACCTAGTTGCATGCGGAACGTCCTACCATGCGTGCCTAGCAGCATCTTACATGTTTTCCAAGCTCGCGTTTCTTCCAACGTTTCCAATCATTGCTTCCGAATTCATTGAACAATGCGGCAAATCGGTCAACATCGATAGCACAATATTGGCAGTGAGCCAATCCGGCGAAACAGCCGACACCCTTGCATCTGTAAACGTTGCCCGGCAGAGAGCGGCAACTATTCTCGGGTTGACCAACGCAATCGGGTCAACTCTGACGAGGATCTCAAGGGTCTACATTGGACAGCAATCGGGCCCTGAAATAGGCGTTGCG
Source organism: Candidatus Bathyarchaeota archaeon (assembly GCA_963739305.1). Classification (GTDB taxonomy): domain Archaea; phylum Thermoproteota; class Bathyarchaeia; order Bathyarchaeales; family Bathycorpusculaceae; genus DASPPK01. Next base: position 80,254 of record CAVTZU010000023.1, read on the forward strand.
GCAACGAAAACTTTCACTTCTCAACTTTCAGTAATGGCTCAGTTGGCTTTGCGTCTAGCAAAGAAAAGAGGAAAGGTTTCGCAGGATGAAATGGATTACTTGGCAGAAAAACTGATGAAACTTCCTGACATCGTTGAAGAAATAATTCAAAAACAAGAGGAGAAAACGAAGCAGATCGCAAAGAAGTACAAAGACGCAAAGACCTTCTTCTTCTTGGGACGTGGAATCAGCACTGCCACAGCCTACGAGGGCAGACTCAAACTAATGGAGATAGCTTATGTTCCTGCGATTGCTTTTCCAGCTGGCGAAAGCAAACACGGTCCAATAAGTCTCATAGAACCAGGTTTCCCAGTCGTGTTCATTTGCGCAAAAGACGAGACGTACAGGACATTAATCGGCAACATCATGGAAATGAAGGCAAGAGGCGCCTCAATAATCGCTGTGCTGGAAGAAGACGATGAAGAAGTCAAGAAACTGGCGGATGACTATATCGAAGTCCCGAAAGGCATCCCTGAAGTGTTGTCGCCAATACCCTTCGTCGTGCCGTTGCAGCTGCTGGCCTACTACATGGCCATTGAGAGGGGCTGCAACCCAGACACGCCACGCAACCTAGCCAAATCAGTTACCGTAAAATAGAAGACAGATAAGAAGCGAGTCTCTCAAGGGCGATGACTGCGTACAATTCCACTTTTCAATCTGTTAGTGATTCCAGCCTTTAACTCCTCAAAGCAAGAGCTCAAGCGTTCAGCGTCATCTTTTGACATTCCAGCCAGAATCAGTTGCTTCTCAAAGGCTCTCCTGGTCTTTCGCACTCGACCTTCCAAGGTCAAATACATATAGAGAAGATCGAACGACATCCGAGCTATGTATGGAGATTCCTTGATCACTGCTGTCAACGAAGCTGCCTTCATCTGAATCATCTTCTCGTAGAAGAAAAGGGAGGGATTAATCTTCCTCCTCTTCATCTTCCTCTCTGGATCGTTCACTCATTTTCTCCCGGATCTTCCTTTCAACTTGCTTACCGATATCTTCTCGTCTGCCACCGCTTCTCAGCATATCGCCTATACTTGTGAAAGTTCGCATGTAGTCCTCTGTCAACTTGACAGCGACCTCTTCGGGTAACCCGCCTGCCTTCATTTCTTTGTAGTATGCCGCTGCGGCTTTGCCCATATTTCTTCCTGCTTCTTCGGAGAAAACTGACCCAAGTACGTTTTTGATCAAGGATGGAACTTCGGAAGAAACGACGTTCAATATCTCTTTGATGTTCTCCGGGCTTTGCTCTTCATGTCTTTTTTCATGTTTCCGTTCACGCTCATTCTCATCGTCAGACATTTTTCTTCACCTCCTGTATTTTCATGAACTGTTCAATGCTAACCTTGCATACGCCCATGCCAATTCTGGAAGAACCTGATCCCTAGCGATCTCTTCGACCGAGCGGAAAGGGACTTGCGCAACCTTGACTGATGATTTTGAGACGAGTTCCGTTATGTGAACCGTCGAACTGCTTTTGTTTGATGCAGTTTTGATGTGTCCATATTTCATTTTTTTCCACCTCAGGCATCTATGGACTGGTCACTAAAGTTAGGTGTTCTGCGCAGAAGTGACCACCTTAGTGATCACTCTGCTCAACCAATTCATACGTAGCAACACGTCCCGCCATTTTCAATAGAATGCCCGCATCCACGAGTTTTTTGACCCTTTCACGAATTATGCGCCTGCTGGCCTTTCCTCTCATCGCAGCAACCTGTCTTGTTATTGCAGAAATGTTCAGCTTTCCTTTCACTGCAAGGGCTTGCACTATGCACCTGGAAATATCGTCTTGGGCGATTGGTTTCTGTCGCAAGTATTTTTCCGCGTTTTTCAACCGAGAAACAATCTTCAGCGGCTCACCGTACATACCTATGCCTATTTTTGTCAAGCGCAACGAAGTTGCCAACCCCTCAAACTCAGGCTTGTCAAGAATCAGTTTCTCCAGAAAGTCGAGTCGGCTAATTATCTGATCCAGCTTCTTGCTCAGCTCTTCAGAACCGGAGCCAGCTTTTCCCTTGTCGCTCAAAACGCTACAGCTCGAGACTTAATTCTTAGAGAGGTTTGTTATTTAACATCTTATTCCAAAATTCAAATATGTTAATAGCCAACTCAATTACTCTTTACTACGGTGCGTTGAGTGGAAGGAAACGAATGGGAAAAACTCATTCAGAACTTGATTAAGGAAAGAGTTCTCCACTCCCCAAGGGTCATTGAAGCAATGCGTAGGGTGCCGCGTGAAAAATTTCTCCCAGAGAACATGCGAACGTACAGCGCTGTGGACACTCCGCTTCCGATAGGTTTTGGGCAAACGGCTTCGGCGCCTCACATGGTTTCAATAATGAATGAAGCATTGCAGCTAGAAATCGGCAACAAGGTCTTGGAGGTCGGAGCAGGTTCAGGATGGCACGCTGCCACGATTGCCGAGTTGATCGCACCCCAAACGGCACCTCGAAGTGAGTGGGGACACGTCTACACAGTGGAGATCGTCCAAAATCTAGCCGAATTTGCCCGCAAAAACATCATGAACGGTGGATATGGGGACCGAGTCACCATCATTTACTCTGATGGATCGATAGGATATCCTGAAAAGGCTCCCTACGACAGGATTCTCGTCACAGCTGGAGCGCCCGACGTTCCTAAACCATTAGTTGATCAACTAAAAACTGCGGGGATAATGCTTATTCCTGTTGGTAGTCTGTCTCTGTTTCAAAGTCTGTTCAAGATCACGAAAACGGCTGATGGAAAGACAAAAGAAGAGAATTTGGGGGGAGTGGCGTTCGTGCCACTAACCGGTGAATATGGGCATAAAATGTGACTGTTTTGCTATTGAATGATGAGCTTTTCTCGGTACGCCTCTAGATCCAACCACCCATGTCCGCTGATGTTCATGCATATTGCTTTTTCTTTGCCTGCTTTTTCAGCCTTAAGTGCCTCATCGACGCCAGCGCGGATTGCATAGCTTGATTCTGGCGCGGGCAACCATCCCTCAGTCTGAAGGAAAAGTCTCGCAGCCTCGAAAATTGATTTCTCATTCGACGGGTACGCGATTGCTCGTATCATATTGTGTTTCCTTAGCAGGCTGATAATGGGACCAGCCGCGTGGTATCGCAGGCCGTCTGCCTTGATTGGAGACATTACGGTCTTGTGGCCCAGAGTGAACATTTTCAAGAGCGGAGTGTGCTCAGCAACGTCGCCGAAATCGTACTTATACTCTCCTTTCACGAGGTTAGGTGCCGCCATTGATTGTGCCGCCAAAAACTCGCATTGTCGCTTGCCTTTCAAAACTTCGCCGATAAACGGAAGTGCGATTCCACCAAAGTTAGAGCCGCCTCCCAAGCAGCCAACGATCAAGTCTGGTTTCTCTTCGACCATCTTGAACTGTTCAATCGTTTCCAGTCCTATGACTGACTGTTGTATCATGACGTGGTTGAGGACTGAGCCCAGACCATACACGGTGTTCTTGTGGGTTTCGGCGTACTCTAATCCTTCAGATATTGATATTCCAAGCGAACCAGGACTCTTGGGAGTTTTTGCAAGAACCTTTTTACCGAAATCTGTCTGTTTGCTCGGAGAAGAATAGACCTTGGCACCCAGCAATTGCATTAGAGTCTTGCGATCGCTCTTCCAGTCGTAGACGGATTTCACCCAGAAGACCACGCATTCAAGGTCGAGGAGTCGAGCGGCATAAGCGAGCGCTGTACCCCACTGTCCGGCTCCGGTCTCCGTACTCATTGTTGTTTTCCCTTCTTTCCTCGCATAGTAAGCCTGTGCGATAGCCGTGTTCGTCTTGTGCGAGCCAGTGGGAGAAAGATCCTCACGCTTGTAGTAGAGCTTAACCCTCTTCAGCTTGAGACGGTTTTCCAAGCGTTTGGCTCTATAAAGTGGTCTGGGTCTGCCCATGTGTATGTAGAGTTCGCGAATCTCTTCCGGTATAGGAATCCATCTCTGGGTTGACATCTCCTGACCTAGACATTCTTTGATCATGGTTTTGCCGAGGAAATCCATCCTTGAAGGACCTGATCCAGGTTCTTTCGGTGGTGGAAGTGGTTCTGGGAGATCAGGCATGATGTTGTACCATTTGGTTGGAAGCTCATCTAATGGGAGAGCTATCTGATCCTTTTCCATGTTTGTCACCGTTTCGAAGAGGCTATAGTATTATCGCTTCGAAATTAAAGACTATCGCAAGGGACTGGTCTTGAAGATCTGCGGATTATCCGAACCATTTTTCCAGAGTTGTCTTTCCCTTTTCGTGAGCAATTCCCTTGTTCATCTTCTCAAGCGCCTTGCGAACACGGTCTTCCGAAAAGTCTCGTCCCCTGCACATGAAATCGACCACACCATCAACGTCGGGATCCTTCCACCGGAGTGCGTAATTGTCAGTCACTGAGGGATGAAGAAATATCTCTCTGATTCTCTGTGGTTCGACTGGAAACTCTGCGTTCTTGATGTGCGGAATCGCTTTCTCAAGGTTTCCATGCTCTTTTATCATTTTTAAGGCTGTTTTCGGACCTAACCCCCTTATTCCATCCGGATTGAAGTCTGTTCCAATTAGTATGCCCACGTCAACAAGCTGCTCATATGTTACTTCGCAGACTTTCAAAACTTGCTCCAAATCCACAACTTCCGGTATAACCTCAACATAGATGTTTTTACTAGGCAATTTTCTCCTGCCCGAGATCGTGATGTTTCTGATGAATCTTGGAGCGCCGAAAAGCAGGCTGTCATAGTCTTGGCTTGCGCAGTAATCTGCCTCGCCCTTCTTCGTCATGTGCGCGGCTTGTGCTTCACCTTCACTGGGCGCCTGAACCCAAGGAATTCCAATCAAATCCAAGAGCGTCTTGCTGTCCTCGGCCATGTAATCCTTCAAGTGTGAAGTCGCTTGGGCATAAACGCGTGCTTCTTCAACTTTGCCTTCTTTCAGAGCACGCTCATACAAAACTAGAGCTTCTTCCTTAACCCTCTTTCTTCGCTTAATCTCAACCTCCTTAAGCGCAGGCGGAGCACCATCAAAGACGTAGATCGGCCGCATGCCCATCTCGACTAGGTTACTTGTCCTGTAAAGAAGACCGCTCAAGTGACTTGTCACTCTCCCAGAACTGTCCTTTAACGGAGTACCGTCGGGCTGACGAATAATAGCCAAGAACTGATACAATGCGTTGTAAGCATCTATAGCAATCGCTTTTCCACCAAGGTCTTCAAGCTTGACGATCGTCTTGGGCACAAGGTCGCGAAGATCGACACCCAAAAAAACAACCTCTTTTTCAATATTGGCAGACAACCGAGATAATAAAGTTGCGAAAACCAGAACATACAAGATATAAGCAAGCCTAGCAATTACACAACCACTCGCTGAGGATGACCATCATGACTGAGAAAACAATGACGTTGACGATGACAACGTGCACTAGCTGTGGCAAACCGATACCACCGGGAGCAGATGCGACCAAATTTCTCTGCCCCAGCTGTGGGGAGATTCAAATAAAACGATGCAACAAGTGTAGAAAATTTGGGCGTCCTTACAAGTGTCCAAAGTGTGGGTTCATAGGTCCATAGAATAATCGGGAGAAAAGGAATATGGGGTTTGTAGTCGTAACTTACAAGGTTTTTCCAAACGACATCATCTCGGATTTCGGTCCTTTGAGAAAGAAAATTGAAAGCAACCTCCCTGAATTTGTAGCGATCCACGGTTATGGCGAGGAGCTCGTAGCTTACGGGTTGAAAGCGCTTCTTGTTCAGGTCAAATTTCCCGAAGACAAAACAGGCATAGTTGACGAATTCGAGAAGAAGATCGAGACGATCGAAGGCATAAGCCAAGTTCAGACTCTGATGGTGCGAAGAACGAGCCGGTGACTCCTGGCCGTTCCTTAAAACAGTTATGCTCAAGACATTTATATTGGAAAACTCTTCTGTTCTGAGACGTACCGATTGTGGGATGGATTCTAGTTGAGTGAGATACAGTTACGCGTCGGAGACGCAAGACAAAGAGACGTCGGCAGAGGCATAGCACGCCTCGACCAAAAAACAATGCAAAGACTCGGCATATCCGCGGGCGACGTAATTGAAATCTGTGGAAAAAGAACGACATCCGCAATAGCATGGCCTGCCTACAGCGAAGACCAAAACCGAGACTTGCTTCGCATAGACGGCTTCGCTCGGAAAAACGCAGGCGTCGCCATAAACGAGTACGTGATCGTTCGAGCAGCCAAAGTCAAACCGGCCATGAGCATCACTCTGGCGCCAGTGGACATGAGGCTGAACGTAGACGAGGATTTCACCAACTTCGTCAAGAATCGTTTGATGGAAAGGACTCTCGTAGAAGGGGACACAACCCTAGTCATGATGCTGGGACACGCTATACCGTTCACGACGACGAAAACCCGCCCTCACGGTATAGTCAAAGTCACCGCAGAAACAAAACTCACGATACTGAATGAACCCGCGCCAGAAGGAAAAGGACTGCCAAAAACCACCTATGAAGACGTCGGAGGACTACACGAAGAGATTCAAAGAGTAAGGGAAATGGTCGAGCTTCCACTCAGACACCCCGAACTTTTCCAGAGGCTCGGAATCGAGCCTCCAAAAGGAGTACTCCTCCACGGACCACCAGGCTGTGGCAAAACGCTGCTTGCCAGAGCAGTCGCAAACGAGTCTGAAGCAAATTTCTTCTCGATAAACGGGCCAGAAATAATGAGCAAATTCTACGGAGAATCAGAAGCCAGACTAAGAGAAATCTTCCAACAAGCCCAGCAGAATGCGCCAAGCATAATATTCATCGATGAACTAGACGCGATCGCGCCGAAACGAGAAGAAGTCACAGGCGAGGTTGAAAGACGCGTCGTGGCCCAGCTACTCGCCCTTATGGATGGTTTGTCCGGAAGAGGCAACGTGATAGTCATAGGCGCAACGAACAGGCCAGGCGCACTTGACCCCGCACTCCGGAGACCTGGCAGGTTTGACCGAGAAATCGAGATCGGCGTTCCCGACAAGCAGGGACGACACGAAATCCTCCAAATTCACACACGAGGAATGCCCCTGGCAGATGTTGACATCAAAAAACTTGCTGACATGACACATGGATACACTGGAGCAGACCTCTCGTCTCTCGGCAGAGAGACAGCAATGAAAGCCCTACGCAGATATTTGCCCCAGATAAACCTTGAAGAAGAACGCGTCCCGCCGAGTGTTCTCGAGAAGATGCAGGTCACGATGGAAGATTTCATGAACGCGTACAAAGAGATAACGCCCACGGCAATGCGTGAAGTGTACATTGAGATTCCAACAATTCACTGGGAAGACATAGGGGGTTTGGAAGAAGTAAAGGAAGATCTCAGGGAAGCCGTTGAATGGCCATTGAAGACGCCTGAAATCTTCGAGAGGCTCGGAATCAAACCGCCCAAAGGCATCCTGCTGTATGGCCCTCCTGGATCTGGAAAGACGCTCCTCGCAAAAGCCGTGGCGACCGAGAGCGCTGCCAATTTCATAACGATAAAGGGCCCTGAAGTGTTTTCAAAATGGGTTGGCGAATCGGAAAAAGCCATCAGGGAAGTGTTCAGAAAAGCTAGAATGGCCGCGCCTGCAATTGTTTTCTTCGACGAGATCGATTCGCTTGTGCCACGAAGAGGTCTCGGTTTCTCGGACAGCGGCGTAAGTGAGAGAGTGATCAGTCAACTTCTCACAGAGATGGACGGCATGGTCGGCCTCGAGGACATCGTCATAATCGCCGCAACCAACAGACCGGACATGGTTGACCCTGCTGTGCTCCGACCAGGAAGGTTTGACAGACTCATTTACGTGCCAGAACCAGACGAGAAAAGCAAGTTGCAGATCTTCAAGATATACACGAAGAACATGCCCCTGGCGAAAGACATTGACCTCACTCAGCTGGCAGTCTCCGCCAAGAATTTCTCAGGAGCGGACATCGACGCATTCTGCCGTGAAGCAGCCATGGTAGCCCTGAGAAGAGACGTGAACGCCAAAGAAGTCACTTTAGAAGACTTCAATGAAGCCAGAAAACGCGTGGGACCTTCGGTGACTCCCGACATGGAAAAATGGTACAAAAGCTTCATGCAGCAAGCAAGACAAATTCAGAAACCGGCAACGCCGGTTGCGTAGGCGAACCAGAAAATGCCGCTGCCAACAAAAACGTGGAAGACACTTCCAGCGTACTTCACACTCCTTGATTTGCTGCAGAAAAAGGGCTCTTCGACAGACGCTGAACTCTTCGAAGCGCTTACAGAAGAATTCGAAGATCTTGGTTTTAAAGACTTCAATGAACTTCTTATGCGCCTAGAGGTCAGCGGAAAAATCCGTTTGACCTCGATGTCTCGAGGAAAGAAAAGAATAGAGCTCATAACCTAAATGGCAAACGCGCAGAACGTCTGCGTGCATCTTGATGAAAGACTTTTCAGACGCGATAGTGATAGGAGCTGGTCCTGCCGGTTCCTTCACGGCTTTGAAGCTCGCGCAGTCAGGCGTCGACGTGACCGTCTGTGAAGAACACAGACAGATAGGCATTCCCGCGCACTGTGCGGGACATCTTAGCATAAATGGTCTCAGACGACTTGGAATGTACCCGCTCCCTCCCGAGATCGTAGAAAATACGTATAGCGGTGCAGTCTTCCACTCGCCTGTGGGAAACAGTTTTGAAGTTCATCTGGATTCGCCTATCACGTGCTCTCTAGATCGTGCTCTGTTCGACAAATTTGTGGCGGAAAAAGCTCAGGATGCAGGAGCACATTACAGCTTAGATTCCAGAGTTGAAAGATTGAAAATCGAGAAGGATACCTCGAGCATTGTGATTACAGGAGAACGAGACAGAATCGAGCAGATGCAAGGCAAAATCATCATTGATGCTGAGGGTATTTCGTCGAGAATACTCCGACAGATAGGCCTTTCAAGGCTCAACCCGAAAATGTTGGTAAGGGGTATAGAAGCGGAAGTTGAAAACGTAAGAGATACTCGACAAGATGTTGTTGAGGTTTTTCTCGGAGCTGACTATGCGCCGGGTTTCTATGCATGGTTGATGCCACAGAAAGGTGGCAAGGCAAAAATTGGGCTTGGAGCGAGAGTTGGAAACCCAAGGGAGCTTCTGACAAAATTGATGACCAAGCATCCGAAGGCCTCAGAGAGATTTCGAAACGCAAGAATAAGTCAGGTTGCCTTTCATCCGATAACGCTCGGTGGACCGATAAGCAAGGCTTATTGCAATAGATTTCTGGCTGTTGGGGACGTGGCTTCTCAGGTCAAGCCTACCACGGGAGGCGGCGTTATCTTCGGAATGACGTGTGCTGCGATGGCTGCTGAAGTTGCGAAGAAGGCTATCGACTTGAATGATTTTTCATCGGACTTTTTGAGCATTTACCAAAGGAAGATCAATGAGGCTCTCGGCTTTGACGCGAAGATGATGGTGAGAATGAGGAGGATATTGGACAAGGTTTCAGACAGAAGACTTGACAAGTTGATCGCGTTGTGTTCAAGGATTGGGCTAGAAAAAACGCTTCGAAGCGTGGAAGAAATAGATTTGCAGGCAAGTGCTCTTTTGAGCGTTTTGAAAAGCCCTCGCGTGCTTACTGCTCTTGGCTATTTCTTGTTCGCGTATCTTTTTGCGAACCCTTAAAATGTTTGAGTTATAGACTGGTAGGTCAAGGTTCAGGGAAGCATGTCGGATTTCAGGTACAAGCAGGTCATAGTTTTTCGTTCGGATCTCAAGCTGAGCAAGGGCAAAGCTTCGGCTCAAGCTGGGCACGCGGCGATTTCAGCGGCGGAAGAGGCGCGTAAACACAGGAAAGAATGGTTTGAGGGTTGGCTGAGAGAAGGGCAGTGCAAAATTGCGGTCAAGGTGAAGAATGAGAAGGAGCTCGCTAGGCTGGAGGCGGAAGCAAAGGAGCTGGGGTTGCCGAACGCGTTGATTGTTGACAGGGGTCTCACAGAGATTCCTGCTGGAACTGTCACATGTCTCGGCATCGGTCCTGCGCCCGTTGAGAGAGTCGACAAGATAACTGGTCTGCTTCCTCTGCTCTGAGTGGGCTGGGCCATGCGGGTTCCTTCGCTAGAAAGAAGCTTAGGCATAGAAGTGTATGCAACACGCCCCTCCGGCATCGGCGGCGTGATCCGCCAGGACGTTGAAGACTTTGTCGTAGAAGAAATGCTGGTCGACGGGTCGATGGCTCCAACTGCTGGATACGAGAGTGTGGTTGGAAAGAGTGCCCTTGGTTCTTCGCAGGTTCACAACCGTTATTTGCTGTGCGTTTTGGTGAAGAGAAACTGGGACACGTTCATTGCGGTTTCAAACATTTCCCGACAACTTGGCATAAGCTCGGATCAGGTTCAGATAGCAGGGATTAAAGATGCGAAGGCTGTGACTGCCCAGTACGTTACGCTCGAACACGTCTTAGTGGGAGACGTTGAGAAGGTTCACGTTAAAGATGTTAAGCTGTATCCAGTGGGTTACTTGCGGAACCCGCTTTCCACGTACTATCTGCTTGGAAATCATTTTCATGTGACGATCCGGAACATCAGACACTCGAAGAAGTTGATTGGACAAAGAATCAGAAAAATCACGGATGAATTGGAAGCGCAAACAGGGCTTCCGAACTTCTTCGGGCATCAACGTTTTGGCACAACGAGACCGATAACTCATCAGGTTGGCAGAGCACTGGTCAGGGGCGGTCTTGAACAGGCGGCAATGCTGTTTTTGGCGAAACCTAGCCTTCATGAGCATCCGAATTCCAGACAGGCCCGACGCGAACTGCGCGAGACAGGAAATTTCAGGAAGGCTTTGAGTTACTTCCCGAAGCAACTTCGGTACGAAAGGTTGATGTTGCGGAGTCTGGCTGAGGATATGGTGGACTTTGCTTCTGCGTTCAGGAAGCTGCCTGCTCGGCTTCGACGGCTTTTTGTCGAGGCGTATCAGTCTTATCTTTTCAACAGGTTTTTGAGTGAGAGAATAATGAGGGGTGTTCCGCTGAACGTTGCTGAAGTCGGTGACTACGTTGTGAGTGTCGAACGGTCTGGGCTGCCGATGCTAGACCTGTGGAAGACAGTGAGCAGTGAGAACCTCCACGTGATCAATCGGGCGGTTAAGGATGGAAAGATGCGTATCGCGCTTCCGCTTGTGGGGTACGGGCAGCAGACATCGCGGGGCGTTCAGGGAGAGATTGAACAGGGTATTCTTGAAGAAGAAGATGTTGAGCTGCGGAACTTTCGGGTTGATTGTATGCGCGAGATGGGTTCGAAGGGGAGACTGCGGGCAATAGTCACTCCGGTGCAGCGTCTTGCCTTCGGTAAGGTGCAGGGTGGAGATGATGAGGATTCGGGATGCCGGGTGGAGGTGGATTTTGTGCTGTATCGGGGTGCATATGCGACGGTGGTTTTGAGGGAGATTATGAAACCGCGAAGGCTTGTTGCGGCAGGGTTCTAGCGGGAGCGGAGGCCTACTTAACATGGTTTTTGAGAGAAAAACAGTCAAAAATGACCTACCCCCCTAGGTTTTTTTCTTAGAGGGCATCGCTGTCATGCCTCTTCAAAGAGTTTGGACTGGTTCTTACTGTGGTCTGTGACTCGTTTTCAACATGGTTTTCACGGCGTGTGAATGTGAAGTGCCCACTGAAAATCGTCAGGTCGCAACGGTTCAGGAGAAGCAAGAAATTCTCTTTTTCAGTTGATGATCTTCAACAGGTCGGACCGCATCATTATTCCGACGGTGACTTTGCCCTTCTTAGTTAGCGCGGGAAGTTCTGCATGGAGGTCGCGGAAGGAAAAATATCGCCCCGCTGATCTGCTAACGTTCACAATAACCCTTAACTTCTCTGTAACCCTATTCGCACGCAAACAGGTATACAAAAGCGACGTGAGGAAGTGAATCGTGCGCTCTGACTCAATAAACACGTTAGTCATCGTCGTAGTTCTCTTCTTCTTCGCAAACAACCTTACGGGAAGTTTTCTGCCCATATACTTCAGAGACCAAGGCCTCGATCTAGCTGAAATATGCGCCACTATGCTGCTTACGTTCGTGATATTGGGGTTTTTACCAGTTACACTATTGAAAACTGTCAAAAACTTCGAAAGAATAGTAACCGTTGGAATATTCACGACGATGCTCTTCCTTATCGCGCTGATATACATAAGAAGCCCGATAATCTTAGGGCTGGCCTACGGGGTCAGCTTGGCTACTTTCTGGCCGAGCTTCAACTTGCTAATGTTCAGATTGAGCGAGTCGAACACTCGTGCAAGAACGATAAGCCTATACTCATCTATAATTCCCACTTTGGCAGGCGTAGCCGGACCAGGAACAGGCGGGTTCATCATTGAGAAATTTGGCTACTCAGCCCTCTTTGTGACTTCGGTAGTACTGTACCTGATGACCTTCTTGCTTTCAACCCGAATACATTACAGAAGTGAAGAAACCAAATTCTCCTTGCCGAAAAGCAAAACGTTTGCCATTTTCTTTGCAACCTTCATAATCGCTGGACTAGCCGAAACCTATTGGATCGCTTACCCATTCTTTGTCCTCGACATTTCAGGATCCATATTGAACATGGGACTCGTGTTAACAGCAACCAGCATTCTTATCGCGGCAGTGACATTCTCCGTCAGCTGGATCTCAGACATCAAGAAAACCCGCGTTGAATTCGCAGTGATCGGGACGCTGCTCAGCTCAACTTGGTACTTCGCTATAGGATTGGCTTCTTCAATAAGTCAAATCATCGTTCTATCCCTGATTTCAGGCCTTGCAAACGCGTTCAGAATTTCATGGTCCGCTCACTTCGGCGACTCTTTCGGAAGAGAACACTACGCAAGCATACTTGTAATGATGGAAACAGGACTCATGATAGGCAGGATCAGCAACCTCCCGGTAGCGTATTTGTTGATATCGACCACGAACTACGCAGGTTACTTCATGACTTTCGGGATTGTCACGCTCTTCATGATTCCACTCTACATCGCAGCAAGGACAACTAGCGCGCGCATCGAGACTTGACGATCTGAAAGAAGACTCTTTTCATGGATCTCAGATCCAATGTCTTGAAACGTTTAAATGCGGTGCCAAAACTTAGTCATCAACGAGATGAGAATTCATGACCGAAACAACCGAAGAGAAACTACCGATTTCCGAGTTTTACAAAGTTGTCGAGTACGTGACTATTTTCAAGAGTCAAAAGTGGTGGGAAGCGGTTGTCATCTTTGAGTCTTACGGAAAACGCTCCATCGGCCTCTATATGTGGCAGAAGAGACAGGACGTTTGGAAACGAAAACACAAGTTTAACGTAAGAAACATGGATGAATGGAACAAACTCAAAAACGCAATAGAACAACTTGCGCCGAAACTAGGTACGAAGTGACTGCCAAACACAGACTCTAGATCCTTATTCGAGATCAAAATTCTTGATTGAATAATCTTATTAGAATACAGAAGGTACAAAAAAACAAAGGTTGAACAGTATGGATCCTAAAGAACAGACTGCGCAACAGACTGCGGACAATGAGCAGGAGCAATGGGTGGAAGAAGGCTGGGAAGAGAAAAACGCCCAACAAGAACCAGTCAAGGAGGAAAAACCAGCTCCGAAGCTTAAGCAAGAACCTAAGAAAGAGCCGACAATGCTCTATTTCGGGCCGCAACATGAAGCCAACAGAGCCATTTTCATTAACGGACTCTCGGTAGGCTTAGGAGTCGGATGTATAGTCACTTTTGCCGTGATGTGGATTGCCGTTTTTTTCACTCCACAACTACCAGCGAGCGCATCGTATCAAGACCTGCTTTCGATATTCATCTTTCCGCTGATCTACTTACTAGCAATAGGACTAATCACGTTGACAGCCGGAATTGTAAGAGAATTCTACACCGCTAAATTCAAAACATAGAATAACCAAAGCCTACGCGTCTTTTTTCAACTTTGACAAACATTTTAAATAAACGACAGGCTGAGACTGTGTTGTGAAAACATGTCTTTTGGCCTGAAGCGGTCTCTTGAAAAGCTCACAAAGGAGAAAGCTCCAGGACCAAGCCCATCTTTCTCCATGTTTGATTTTCTGCTAGCGATCGAACTAGTTGCTGAGAAATCAGTTGGACGAAACAGACTGGCGGGTATGTTGGGAATTGGAGAGGGCGCGGCACGTACGTTACTGGGGAGATTGAGAGACGACGGTCTAATCTCGATCTCAAAAAAGGGATGTTCACTTACTGACAAAGGATTGCGACTCTGGAACAGGTACAGATCGACCGTCAGAAAAGTCAGAATTGGGAAAAATGAGTTAACGTTCGCTGAATACAGTTTCGCGGTCCTAGTGAAGAATAGCGGACACAAAGTCAAGACAGGAATGGAACAGAGAGACTCAGCGATAGTGGCTGGCGCAAAAGGTGCAACGACGTTGTTGCTTCAGAAAGGGCAATTGGTGTTCCCAGAATTTGATCGCAACGTCAAAAGAGATTTTGCCAACGCTTCAGAGCAAATAACTCGTCTCCTTAAGCCACAAGAGAATGACACGATCGTAGTCGTGAGCTCTGACACTGTTGCCAAAGCCGAACGCGGGGCCTTGGCAGCTGCATGGACGTTGATCGGGGACGATTAACAGAACCTACGCGATAACTCAAAAGGTGTACTTATCACCCTGTGCAAGAACCCTCTCGATGGCTGTGTTGAAGTTGATCATACCGTCGTTTGTCTTGGCTGAAACTGGAATCAAGGGTGACTGAAGACCAAGCCTGTAAATTGCCTGCATCATGTTCCTGCCAAACAACCGTTTCGTGCCTTCAAGCTTTTCGTCAATTGCGGCGGCAAGATCCGTCTGCCTCGACGACCAATTAACTATTTTGTTGACTTCTTCCTCGGGAAGCAGATCGCATTTCGAGAGTACGTGCAGTTGGGGGAGCATGAACCGGTTGAAAACTGCAGATGAAAGAAAGAGGTTTGACACATAATTGAGCGGATTGACCGAGAAAACTGCGTCATACAAGTACACGATGGCTTTGGGCTCTTTCGTGAGTTCATTTGTGATGTATGGTCCACTGGCCCTGAATGCAAACAGTTCCATCTGTCCTGAAGTATCGACCAAAACAAGATCTGTCTGGAGTTCCTCGATTTCCTTTGAGATTTTCTGAACTTCGTCCGCTATCAAATCAGCCGCCATCACCAGAGCGCCGTTTGGACCCAGCTGATACCTTTCCATCAAGTCTCCAATATCAATGTAGTCTCGCACGTCGATCTCAGGCGAGTATGGAAGAAATGAAACGCCTGGATCAAGATTTACGATTGCAACGTCTTGCTTGGATATTTTGAGCCAATCGGCAAAAGCTGATGTGAGAAGGGATTTTCCAGATCCTGCGGTCCCGATTATGAAGACGATAAACATCTTGATCAGTTCACTCCGTAACTGTGAAATACCGTGCCTATTCAGTCAAACCTTCAGGCGCGAGTAAAAGCTTTTTCTTCTTAGAAATTTCGATATGACTTAATTCTCATGTTTTCTTTCGATGCATTCTCTGATGTTACGTTCACAAGCGTTGACGCTGGTGAATAGATAGCAGTCTATTTTCACTTTTTTAACCAGCTTCTGCGGGAACTACTTTCCCGCCGTTCTTCATTACGAGGCTCGACAATTCTGTGATGGCTTTGTCTAGACATTTCCTTGCGACGCTGGAATTCTCACCCGTAGTTGAGAGATGCAGTTCTATGTGGGATTTTCTTCCCTCAACTTGAATGCGAGACTTTACGTAAACATGCGATTTTATGTAAACGGATGGGTTATTGTGCATGGTTGCGTCGATCAAAGGTGCCAAGCTGGATTCCATGATGTCTGATACGTAGATGCTTGCCTCGTGAAAGGCTGACTTACCGGCTTCATTCTTCAGCATCCGAGCAACTGACCCATTAAAAATGGCTTCCATCTCCGGAGGAACTCCGGGCAAAGCTATGATTAACGTGGGTCCGACTTCTGCGAGCATTGCTGGAGCGGTGCCAACAGGGTTGGCGAGTGGTTTGGTTCTCGCTGGAAAAGTGGCCATCTTCACTCTTGAAGGTGTCATGTCGATTTTTTCGATTCTTCCTTCCTTGAGAAGTGCTTCATACTTTCCTTTTACCATTCTGAGAGCTTTGTCGTTGACGCTGAGTTTTCGATTTAGCCCTTTGGCTATGCCCTCAAGAGTCTTGTCGTCGAAGGTGGGCCCCAACCCGCCTGTAGTGATTATGAAGCGTGGTTTTCTGCGCAGGGCTTCGCGTAAGGCGTGGGCTATTTCCTTCACTTCGTCACTAACAACGGTGATTCTGTTTACGCTTGCCCCAAGGGTGGTTGCTTGCTTTGCGAGCCAATGAGCGTTGGTGTTTAATGTTTTTCCTATTAACAATTCGTTGCCGACGCAGATTATTTCCACTTTGGCATTCATAGCGAAATTTCTCCGCCTGAGTGGATATTCAAGAAGCCGTTCGTTCTTTTATGCTGTTTGCTGACTTTCGTCACAAAGAACTGATGGTTGTTTCTACTTTTTCTTGCTCAGATACCATTTCAGGTATTCTTTCTTTTGCTTTTGCCGCTCTTCTTCCTCGGACTCGAGGTTAGGTCTGAGTTTTTCTCTGAGCTCCATCAGTTCCTGCTGGGTCACTGATAGACCACAGCTCTTGCACACGTAGTGCTTGGTGGACAGCATGTACTGCATCTCGCCGCCACATTCTGGGCAATAAGGCATTTTTTCACTTGTTTCTGTCCCTAGAAGTGAGATCAGTTTGAGAAATAGGTTTCGCTTGATAAACACGTAACGTTATGTAATGAAGTTTACGAGTTTGGCTTCCTTGGCCAAGCCGGTGGCCTGAATGGTCTCAGCGTCAGTTAGTCTTCGACGTAACTCTGGAATTTCATATGCGCGCCACTCAGGCCTGTACTGGAACATAACGTTGACTCTGGTTTCAACTCCTAGATTGTCTGCGATCCAGTTGAGAATAGGTTTGGTGCAGCAATCCAGATGACCTGGCAAGACAAGAACACGAACTATGATTTCACCGAATCTCTTTGCCTCAGTATGATTCTTGGTGCATACTCTCCAATAGTCGGCAGCATCAGAGATTCTTTCTGCACACTTGCCCGGTCCATACTTGAAGTCGAGTAGATACACGTCTGCAAAGCCCGCCAACAATCTTGCCGTGTCTTCACTGTAGTAGGTGTTTGAGTTCCAAACAATAGGAACGTTGACGCTCACACTCTTGAAAACGTCCAGCCATTGTTGAAGCCATGGCGTGGGTTCACCTCCAACGAGATTAATGTTCCTGCATCCGCTGGAACGCAGCTTCTCGACTTCTCGAGCAAGGTCCTGCGTGTCGAAAACATTTCCCTTTTCTTCCCACTGAGAGATGGTCCAGTTTTGGCAGTGTTTGCAGCGCATGGTGCAGCCCATTGTGAAAATGGTTCCGGAGGGGACAAGTTCGGGTTCTTCTCCCATGTGAGCGAAAATACTTGAGACCGCCATTCTTGAGCCGCACCTGCAAAAACCCAGCTTCCCTTCAACTCTGTTGACTCGGCAACCGCGGGCACAGAAATGGCAATTTTCCAGAATTCTGCTTGCAATCTGGATCTTCAGGTCGAGGTAGGATTTTTCAGGGTTCGGTATCTGACCCAAATTCTTCCTTCGATCGTCAATCTCCTTCTCAAACTCGTAGAATTCCCGCGTAAGTCTCGCGTGCTCTCGCCATAGGATTTCAGTCGACTCATCTTGAGAGAAGTCTGCTGGTAGTTTCTTGGCGATTAGGAATTTAGCGAGTTTCTCGTTGTTGAACGTGGAGAAGTATCTGTTCAGGCTCTTCTTTGCTCTATCGTTTTTGAGAATCGCTTCAGCGTCTGGTCGAAGCAGTTTCCACATTGTAACTCAATTTTGCGTGTTAGGATTTCCTGAGAGGCCGTTTAGAGCACTGAGTGTCCTGCAGTATGCAGTTTGCCCTTGATCGGGATGTCACGACCGCAAACTGGACATCGCATGTCTTTGGTCAAGTTCCAGCGTGTGATCGCGAAGCTGTAACGTTTGATAACCATCTCGTTGCAGTTTGGGCAATAAGTGCTCTCGCAGGCATGTCCAGGCACGTTTCCAATGTATACGTAGTTCAGTCCAGCGTCTTTAGCTGTCATGTACGCCTTTTCAAGTGTTTCAACAGGTGTAGAAGAGGTTCTTGTCAGTTCGTAGTCGGGGTGGAAACGCAACAGATGGAATGGCGTGTCCTTGCCAAGACCGTCTTTTATCCAGACCGCGAGTTCCCTTATTCTCTCCATAGAATCACCTGATTTTGGGACAACCAGATTCGTGATTTCAATGTGAATATTGTTCCGACTCATCTCTTTTAACGCCTCAAAGATCGGAGCAACTGAAGGAACAGCCGAAACGGTCTTGTAGAATTCAGGGTCTGCGCCGCCTTTGAAGTCGACAGTTGCTGCATCCAGGAAAGGCGCTATTGTCTTCACTGCTTCAGGCGTCATGTACCCGTTCGTTACAAACGTGTTGAAGAACCCAACTTGCCGAGCAAGCTTAGATGTGTCGTAAGCGTATTCGAAGAAGATCGTCGGCTCAGTGTAAGTATAGCTTATTCCCTGACAGCTGTTCTCTCTAGCGCTTTTGACAACTTCTTCAGGTGGGAAGTTTTTGCCAGAGATTTTCTTTTCTTGGCTTATTATCCAGTTGTCACAGAATTGACAGCGAAAGTTGCAGCCCACAGTCGCGATGGACAGAACCATGGCCCCTGGGTTGAAGTGGGAGAGAGGTTTTTTCTCGATCGGATCTACGCCGGCGGATACCACCTTAGCATAGTTGAGTGAAAAAAGCGTGCCTCCCTCGTTTTTTCGGACGAGACAGAAGCCTGTGCCACCGTCGTTTATGCGGCACCTTCTTGCACAGAGGAAACAGTTTACCTTCTTGTCGTCTAGCTTCTCATAAAGCATCGCTTCGTGAAGCGACATCTCGAACTCCTCTTGAGTCTTCGTTTGATTCTTAGCTTATAAAGTGTGGTCTCTCTTTTCTGGGTCGCTCTCTTCTATTTCGAAGACGAGGGGGGCGGAAGTGGTTTTTATGCTCAGCTTTATGTTTAGTAAGCCTTCAAGAAGACCTGCCCAGATGTCCGATTCATTGATGAAAGGTGTTTTTATCAGAAGATACTTATCCTTCAGATAAAAGTCGCCGAACCCCTGAACCCGCAAGCGCTTGAAGACATCCGCCCATTTTTCGCGTTGCTGCGTCTGTATTCCCAGTGTCGTTTCGATTGAAACTCTTGTCGCCTCACCCATTCTTTTTCCAATTTCGCGCCATTTCTCCCTCGGCGTGTTCTGAATCAAAATGTTCAGCAATTCCACGTTAACAAATGCAATGCGGCTTATCCCAGCGTAGTATTCTCCGGGAAAACGCCAATCATAGATCATCATGCTTCTGTACACGTCGAGCATTTTAGAGATCAACGGTTTGATCCCGGGTTCTTTTCCCTCGCGAATCAGGGAGTCAATGTATTCTCTTTCATCTTTCTCAAGGATAATTGTCGTTCTTCTGGCAGCTCCTTCGCCTTTGCCGATCATTTCTTGGAGCTTCTTCTCTTTTTCATCCTGCATACTTGGTATATCTCGCAACATATTTTATATAATTTATGTACAGGCGTAAGCATACATAGACATATTCATGAACGAATCATGATCAAAAGCATCTTAAACGGCTCAGTTGCTCTTAACGAATGCGGCTTATTCGCGGGCATCACGAGCATGTCTCCAACCTTCAATAGTGAGGACTTTCCGGCAACGGTGGCCTCTGCTTCACCGTCCAGAATGTAGATCAAAGCGTCGTAGGGCGCGGTGTGTTCACTTAGTCCTTCTCCTTTGTCAAAAGAGAACACAGTCACCGTGCCCGTCTTCTTGTCGATTATCGTTCGGCTCACGACTGAGCCTTTCTGATATGCAACTAGATCAGTCATCTTCAAAGGCTGCGACAATCCCGCATTCGAGACGTCTTTACGGTTTTGCTTCATCTTTTCACACTCATTGCATTCTAGACGATTTACGTGATGCCTCTATTTAGGCTCAACAGACTAAACGCTTTGGCCAAACACAATTCTACCGAACGATTTTTAACGCGGCAAACCAGTGTTTAACCTGCCGATGACGAGCCTTTTTTGTCTGAAAAGGTGATGTACTCTAGGGTATCTGAGGCAAATCATTATATATGTGTGGTATTTTCTTATTGGAGAGGGCTATTGTGGATTGGCGCGGCGTTATGATTATAGTTTATCTCGGTCTAGCCCTATAGGTTTAACTGAGGGAAGAAGGGCTGCCGTGAGACATCCATCTCCGAAAACATTGTAGGCACGCTACGCGCAGTGTTTTCTCAGCCCTTCTCCCTTCAAGCTGACCGCTAGAATTTTACAACACATACCCAGAAAGACAACAGGGCCTCAGGGTATCTGAGGCAAAAAAGCTGATTTTAAGTGATTATTTTGGCTCGTATCAGATACCACAGCAATAATAGGCCCAGCACGATGGTACTGAGTCCGGCTATGGCAGAGTACGTGAAGCTCAGCTTTACCACGTTATATATGACGTACAGAACGTATGGTCCGCCGAATAGCAGAAGAGCCATGATGATAACTAGTAGCATTTTTATGTACTTTGAACTCGTGAAACCTGCTTTCGTCGATTGTTTTTCCTGAGTCATCCTTGGTCCGCGCCTCAATCGTGACCTAGAATTCACGCTTTCTCTTATAACCCTTCCTTTACTTCGTTGCCCAGAGCCTTCATCAGAAATTTGAACACTGAAAAGCCGGCTCCACGATCGGCCTTGAAACCTGTCGTTGCGCCTAAGAGGCATATGCCATCGAGGCCGCGCTCTCTCGCGAGTCCCAGCATCAGGCCGGTAGCTCCAACGACTCTTCCTTTGCTGTAGATTACGGCTCCTTTCTCCATGAATTCCAACGCAAGTTTAGGCGTGGTGGCAGCCACATACACCTGGGCTTTTTCTTCTTTGACAGGCGCGCCGCCTAGTGTGACGAGAAAGCTGCAGCCCTTTTTCTGGACGAAATCCAAAGTCTCGCTGCACAAAACATAGTGAGCAACCACGTCATCGAACGAAGGTTGCGTGTCACCAGTCATTATTATGAAGTCATTCTTCTCCATAGGCGCAGCGTAGAATTCATACCTGGGAAGGTGACAGATTCCCTTGGAGCTAACGGTCACGTAGTCTGGGAAAGAAGGTGAATACAACTCTGCAAAGGGCTTTGCTCCACTGAACTTCATCAACAGGTAAGCGGCGATCTTGCCGACGTTTCCAAACCCAGGAAGCCCCTGAACGAAGATTGGGTTCTTGAGGTCTGGACCTGGCATCTGGCGGAGATACGGCTTGTCCATTATTATCAACAGCTATTCTCAGTACCTGAGTAACGTTGGTCTAAAAGGTTTCCATCTCTCCGTCAAATGCAGTATGCTTCCTTACGATTGCCAATATTGATAGTCAGATTGTACTCGTGTTTTTAAGGTGTAAGATGTAAGGATAATCTTAAATCGTGCGACATCATACTTTATTAAAGGCGACGCCAAAGAAACTACACAAGACGAGCTGGTACAAGCAATGCAACTTCCAAAAACTCGACAGTCTGCAGTTTTGACGGCCCAATACATGAAACACTCATTTTTGTCTCCCCAGCTCGTCATTGCAGAATCAAATAATTGGGGAGGAGGTGGAAGAAAACAATGATTAAACTACTGAAAAACCGTTGGGCTCTGAGCACAGTCATCACCACACTCATAATCCTCGTAGTAGCAGTTTTATTGGCAAGCGTCGTAACATACTTCGCCATCAACGTCGTCAGTACCAGAGTTCAAGAAGAGAGCCTGACCGTGATGAAAGCACACATATGGCACAACGCAACCGCCACAGCAGGCACTTCATCATACTGCGTTGGCTCTCTCATGGTAATTAACACTGGCGGAAGAGACGTGGTGCTGAACACGATCGCCGTTAGAGGTCAAACAAGCCCATGGAACGACAGCACGGCCGGCAACCAGAAATTCGTCGCCTACTGCACGACAACCGATCCGATCTCCGTGGATCTCAGTTACATTCCCAACTTCAACTACACCGGCGGCACTAACTACGAAACTCTCGGCAGCACACAATTCAATTTCACAATAGCCAATAGTAACCTGATCTTGAAATCTGGCGAAACAATGCTGCTCTACGTCATAAACCCTGACAGCATATCAGTCAACGACGTAGGATTAACGGTAGGCATCACACTGCACACGGCTCAAGCGATATACTACAGAGAAACCAACATACAAGCAGTTTCCTCTTCATAAACTCCCCTCACACCCTTTTTATTAATTCTCCATCGTTCTTAAGTTAACATGTTTTCTGAAGACTATGTGTAGCTGTGTTCTACACACACAATCTCATATCAGAAATCCAGATTATTGGTTGTCCGGAGATAAAAATGAGGAACATATTGAAGAATCGCACAGCACTAAGCACAGTAGTCACAACGCTGATCATCCTAGTCGTTTCAGTGCTATTAGCAGGAGTCGTAACATACTTCGCAATCAACGTAACAAGCACAAGAGTACAAGAAGAAAACCTGAACATAGCGTATCAGCACGTATGGTACAACGCAAGCTAACGGACGCAGCAAGCAGCCTTTATAGTAACCAACACCGGCGGAAGAGACGTTGTCTTTCAACAAGATCGCAGTCCGAGGACAAGCATCGCTCTGGACCAACGTTTACTACGAACGCCACTGCGGTGACAGCTGACCCGACATACATAAACGTAACAGACCCGTCAGCTGCCACTCTAGTTGGTCAACAGCCCATTCATACTGAAGTCAGGCAACAATGGCTGTAATCTATGTCAACCACCCAGACAGCATCACGGTCAATGACGTAGGTTTGACAGTTGCCATAAGCGTATTCAGCTCGCAAGCCATCTACTACAAAGAGACCAACGTCGAAGCGCAGCCTAAGACAACAACACCTTTTTTCTCTTTTTCCTTTTCTTTCTGTTTTCTCTTGGAGGTTTTACGTGTAATGTGTAGCTTTCTGTACACACACAAGTTATCATACTCATTCAATGGAACTTAACGTGTTAGGAAGAGGACAGGCTGAAAGAGTGAAAGAACGTGACTGCAACAGCTTTGAAACGAGGATTCGGAATGCGTAGTCATTCACGCAGGGCTTTAGCAATTCCAGTCACTTTTCTAATCCTATTGGTTTCAATGCTAGGCGTGATATCAATCACATACTACTTCGCAGTCGAAAGAGTCAACGCTGGAAGCCAAGTTCTCAAAGTTTCTATGGCAAAACAAGCCATGAATTCACTTGATGAAGCGGTGCTCTCTGTTTTGTGGCAGCCTGGGTCCTCACGAACCATGGAATTCGGCGACTTTGGCGGACAGCTAGACGTACAGCCCTTGTCGAACTGGCTCGTCGTCAATATCACTGACAACAATGGAGTAGCCGACACCATATTCAATTCTAGCGTAGGCGAAGCAGCATACGAGTTGCCCTATTCCGAGTCCGCGGACACCGGGCTTTACTTGAAAGGAGACAGTCGAGTATTAGTGAATCAAAGTGGTTCACCTGTAACCCAACTTTACATTAGAAATGGCGCAGAACATCCTGAGGTTTTGCTCCGTTATCGTCTTGTGGCTTCATCGACCACTTCGGGAAGAGAAAACAACCAGACAGTCAACGATCTACGGATATACATTGTGAATCTCAATGCGTCTCAGAACATCGAACTCATGGGAGAGGTTCCGCTAAGAATCTCATGCTCGGGCGTCGAGACGACGGTCAAAACCTATAACGTGACTTACCAATCGACTGCCCTTACTGTAGTTGCGAGTTTGGACGGAGTTCAAGGACAAGTCACGATTCCAATTTCGAGCGATACCAACGGCGCGATCATCAACGTTGAGCTGGTCGTGTGCAACGTCACAATTGAAAGGTGGGTGAGATGAGACCTTGCCCTCAATAATACCAAGCTACGTCTACACGCTTTTTGCCTCAATGATAGTCGGATCTCTGCTAGTAGTCGCCTTCAGCCTATCGACAGTCAACATAAAGAATGAAGCAGAAAAACAGCAACTCACAAGTCTGGCAGAATACGTGGCCACAAAGAGCTGTCAACTCGTATCAACGATGAAAATGAACAAACTTGCAGTGAATTTCACGCTAACACTGCCATCGCTCATAGGCAATCAGAGATACTGGGTTCAGCTCAAAAACGACTCTTACTCGGCTTGGGTTGAGACAGGGTATGGAACGACACCACAAACAAGCGAGAACAGAGTACCAATACCCTCAGAGGTCAGCGCATCAGGCGAATTTATTGGCGGTTCAGGATCTGCGGTCCTGCAGTGCTACACCCAAGGTGCAGGAACCTATCTGACTCTATCTGGAGGGATCTAGATGAAACTCGGCAGAAACAAGCAAGAGAAGCCTCCTGAGCAAACGGTGCGAACTTCTGAAGAGGACTTAATGGGGTATCTGGGCATCCAAGGATGCAGAGTTCCCGAAGGCTACACGCAACTGGAAAGTTATCCGCTTAAGCCGCCTTTCTCGTACGCTTGGATATTCCAGAACGAAGCCGAAGGCGGTTACCTTTACGTTGTGGATGAACTGTCCAGAACAAGGGAAGAAAAAGAGATCTACGAAAGGCTCAAGAACATTCTGGAGTATGAATTGAAAGCACCAGAACCTGATGAAGCACTGCGTGAATCGTTCCATAGACAACTTCCTGGCATAATAGAGAACCACAACAAGGGTCTCGAAGGCATCACGGAAATCGGCATGCGCAAGATTTTGTACTATCTGGAAAGAGACATGATTGGCTACGCCAGAATCGATCCGTTGATGTTTGATCTTAACGTTGAAGACATAAGCTGCAGCGGACTCAACAAGTTTGTCTACTTGTGGCATAGAAAGTACGAAAACATAAAAACGAACGTGATTTTCCAGGATGAACAAGAACTGGACGATTTCATAACGAGAGTAGTACACAGAGAAGGAAAACACGTCAGCATAGCCCACCCAATCGTAGACCTCACGCTTCCAGGAAAACATCGACTGGCAGTTTCATTTGGAAAAGAGACAACGCCTGCAGGCACAAGCTTCACTATCCGAAAATTCAGAGATGACCCATTCACAATAATCGATCTGATCGCGAACGAGACGATCAACGAAACCATCGGAGCTTATCTATGGATTTTGATGGAGAACAAGATGTCGGTCACTGTGGTCGGACCAACCGGAGCCGGGAAAACGACCGCGCTTAACGCGATAGCATGTCTTTCCAGGCCAGACTTCAAAATAATCTCAGTAGAAGAAGTCGCTGAAATCAATCTTCCACAAGAGAACTGGACCTCAACCATCGCCAGACCTGGCTTTGGCGGCGACAAGGAAGGCGAAGTTACATTGTATGATCTTATCAAGTCAGCCGTGAGGCATCGACCAGCGCTGATAATCGTCGGAGAGGTAAGGGGTGAAGAAGCCTACGTACTCTTCCAAGCATTAGCCACCGGACACGGCGGACTCTGTACGATGCACGCTGACGATATTGAGACGGCCATCAAGCGTTTGACTCAGCCGCCGATGAATATACCATCCTCAATACTTTCTCTCATGAACTGTGTCATAGTGGTCAAACAGGTTAAGACGGCCTCCTTCACTTCGTTCGAACGCAGAGTTTCCAGTCGAAAATTCGTTCGTGTTTCTGAAATGGATGATTCAGGCAACATTCGAGATGTATTCAATTGGGATCCCGCGGGGGACATGTTCCAAGAAAACCTGTCACAGAGCTATCTTTTGGGCAAGATAGCAAAGGGGCTCGGCATACCGCCTAGCGTAGTTATGCAGGAACTTCAGAAACGCAAGCAACTGCTGCTTAAGATGATTGAACGGAATCTACGCGACTTCAGAAGCGTGCACAAAGCTCTCAACAGTTCCATCAACCTTCTCGACACGAACAACAAAGAAGAACTTGAGGAGTAGGAAGCACAATGAAAGCTTCAGGCGGATCCGTTACCAAGCTCTTTGGTCTAGTAAGAAAGGCTACAAGTGAAGAAAAGGAAAACATCGAGCATGAACTACCGTTCGTCGTGATGATATTCACGTTAATGGCAGCCAGCGGCGTGTCGCTTTATGACAGCTGGAAAAGAATAAGGAAACTAACGTTTTTGCCAACGTTCAAGAAGGAGGCAGATGAAGTCGTTAGGCAAGTCGAAGTTCTCGGGAAAGACCCTCTCACCGTGATGAATGCAAGAGCTGAAAAAACCAATTCGAAGCTCTACAGAAACTTCCTCGGGGGCTTCATTTCTTCTATGAGAAGCGGAGGAAGAATAGTTGACTTCATGAGAAGTGAACTCAAGTCAATCTTCGAACTGCGGAATATCGCCATGACACGTTCGATAGAGAAAATTGCGACTCTCGTTGAAACTTATGCCGTCATGCTCATAGTAACCCTGTGCGCCTACATATTGGTCGTCGTGTTTTCGGCAACCAGCATGCTGGACTTGCTAGCAAGTACATCAATCCCCAATTCTCCGATTCTATCTTACCTAATTGCTTTCCTATTTATGCCAATGATCTCCGTCATATTCATCCTGGTAGCTCATAACATGGAGAGAAGTCCGTTCATAAACTTGAACGACCTATACAGAAAAGGACTCATTCTTGCCTTAGCAATTGGATTGCCAATATGCGTCATAATATTGGTCCCGCCGCTCGCATTCATCACCGACACAATTGGACTTTCCGAACTTGTCACAATAGGCCTCATTGCCATTTCGATTCTTCCTGCGATTCAATACTACCGAATTTCCAAGATCAACTACAATTCAGAGGACGCCATTCCAAGCTTCATCCGAGACGTGACAGAATCGCAGAAAATCGGTCTTTCGCCAGAAAAAAGCATAATCCAAGCAACAACACGAAAATATTACGGCCAGTTTTCCCAGTTCTTGGAACTCATCCGAAGCCAAATTGAATGGGGCATTCCCCTCAGAAAAACGTTTGAGAACATCCGTCAGAAAATCAGAAGCTGGTTCACAATCGTAAACTTTGCCATGATGATCGAAACAATAGAAATCGGCGGAAACTCGTCACAAGCATTGGAAATACTCGCAGAGTACAGCGAAAAAGAACGTGAGGTTCAAACTAGTCAACGCGCACTCCTGAGGCCGTACATCATACTTGCGTTCATCTGGAGCGTACTCATCGCTATGACAACAACCATCGTTGCATTAACAACCTCTTTGATGACGACAGTCGTCAGTACCAGCCTGACGCCAGTAACGATTGAGGCCATGCAAGGCCAACTGGGAATGTTCTCCATAGGAATAATCTTCCAATGCTGGATTTCAGGATTCTTCATGGGAAAGATCAGTGAAGGAAACCTCGGAGCCGGATTCAAGTACTCAGCCATGCTGGCAGCGACTGCTTACGTGTCACTAATACTCTCACGAATCTTCCTTGCAGGCGCGTTTGGAATACGCATGTCGTGATGAGGGGTGCAGGGAAGACATGCCCTCAATATCCATTGACACCTTCTTCGCTTGCACACTAATGGTAGCGGTGGTGCTCATATCCACAGTTCTGTCGTCAGGAATACTCACCTCACACATAAACAGTCTCCAAGGCTTAAACCAAGAAGAGTATTTCCAGGCAATATCCCAATACATCGTCTCAAGCACTGGAACACCGGTAGATTGGGGATCAAATGCGACTACAATTCCCGTTGCTTTTGGTCTTGCTAAGAGCGATTCTCTATACGCCAACGAGTTAGACATAGACAAAGTCTGCAGATTGAATACTCAAAACGCGTTTGCACTGACGTATCTAGAAACCCTAAGCGCTGCAAGGCTGAAGGACATTGCGTTGGGCATTTCCATTTCCCAACTGATCGACATATCAATCAGTCCCATTTCTAACTTCACGTCTGAGAATTCTACGAACTACAACTTCAAGGTCTATACCACAATGGATGGAGCGCCAGTACAAACTTCCTTGCACTACTATGTGGTCGCAAAAGATTTCCTGTACGACGCCTCCAACCTCACGTCCAATGATGGAACAAGTCAAATCGAAGTTCAAATACCCAATGCCTCCAGCGGAAATGCTTCCCTCATCATCTTTGCAAGAGCAAACTACGACACAAGAATAACAGCCTATGGAGCGTATTCTTTTGGACTCATCTCGCCTGAGCCTACACCTAATGAAACATCTGTTGAGATGAGCCCGCTGAACTACACGTTGTCAACAACTCCGATTGGCTTGAACACAACTCTGGACAAGTGTTACGCTCTCTCGTATGAGTACTGTTTTAATCTTTCTTCGACCTCAAGCACGACATATCAGATTCCGAGGATACTTGACAATAGCCCAATAGTCCTGGTCGTTTCGGGTTCAAGCAATCAAGGCAACTTCACAGAATGGACAAGTTACCCCCAAATCCCATTCAAAGCAGGAGCAGACTTCAAAAACTCAGAAAGTTACTCCTTCAGCTACATCGTGACAGTAAAGAACACCCTGTACAAACTGACTCTAAGTTTTGGAGGCAACAGTCAATGAAGCTTCTGAAAGACAACAAAGGACAAATCCGCATAATAGAAGCATTCTTTGCCTCAGTTCTGATACTGTCAACAATTGCCCTAATCCCTTCTCCACCTCCACTAGTCGACACGACCAACGGGGTCCTTCAACTGAAAGCTCAAAACGTGTTGACGACCCTTAACAGAAACGGCTACCTCTCGACCCTCATTGAAAATGGAAATTGGTCTGCCTTAAGGAAATGCCTCGAATCGTCACTCTCGCCAGCAGTCTGGTTCAACCTTACAGTCTTCGATGAAAACATGAACACTGTCAACAATATGCCAATAAGCAGTGGGAACACAGTGAGTGAGAAAATCATTTCAGCCGAATATGTTTGTGCAAGCACAAGCCGAGACTACAAAATCTACGTAGTCCGTCTTCAACTGTCAAGCGTGACGTGACATGACAAGAAAATCGAGGTATCCCAATAGTTCTGGGCAAGCCCTAATCATCAGCTCTCTAATAATAGCTGTACTTCTGCTTTCAACAACCTACTACGTCTTCGAGGTGAGAAGAAGCGTCACAAATGACGAAACGACAACTGACTCCAACCTCGAAGCGATCAAGCTGAGCACAACTAATACAATGATAAGTGCGTTAGCAAACATCACCAACGGCGGAGATAGAGGAGTATTAACAGCAGATCTCAACAAATTGTCGTCAAGCATTCGAAATCATTTCTATGGAGGACAGTGTCTTCTTGAATTCACGCCTTTGAACACATCTTCATATGTCGAAGGAACGTGGATCTCATGGGATCAAGACGGAATGGGAACTTCAAGTTCCTACGTGAACTTTGCAATCAACCTCTCAGGGCCAACTGACACCTACTATTCGGAATACCAGACAAATGTAACCACAGCACTCGTTTTGGGAAGCACTTATTCAAGTAGTGGTGCGGAAAAAACCGTCAACGTTACGTGCCAAATGCTTAACGAGAACGAACCTGCGTTAGCAAAGGATATTTCTATGTTCTATCAGAACGAGACGGGTGGTCCTTGGATAATGGTAGACTCTTCTAGCAACTTCACTGTGAATGACTTTGGCAACGGGACGTACCTGATTTCCTTCAACGTCAACGCGCAAGATTTCCTGCAAGTATCTGCGAACGTGCATGATTTGAGAGATGTATTGGTGGTAGCGAATGCCACATCAACAGAAGTCTAGAGCAAGGCTACTGATCCTTTGCGTGATTTTTCTAATCTGTCTCTGGGCAATCCCCGGAAACCCTCATGTTCGAGCCTCGTCAAACTCTTCAAACCAGGTACAGAATTCTGTTGTTCAGCCTTTGTCAACAGACGAACTCCTATGGGAAAGAACCTACGGAGGAGCAGGCGACGATAGAGCCTTCTGCATGACACCGACGGATGACGGTGGGTTTTTGATCGGCGGGTCATCGACGTCCTTCAACATGAACAAAACAGCCGCCTGGGCCGTCAAGATTGATGGCGATGGAAACACTGTTTGGAACAAGACTTACTTCGAGAATGACGGGAGCGAATTCAGAAACATCCAGAAGACAGCTAATGGATTCTTGCTGGTCGGAAACACTTTCTTCTCTTCAGGCATGGAAGATGCATGGATAGTGAAGATCGACAACGAAGGCAACGTCGCATGGAACAAAACTATTGGCGGAGAAAACTTCAACAAAGTCTTCTCGGCAGCGACTGCCGCAGACGGTTTCGTTTTTGCAGGTTTGACAAACTCTTCGAACAACGGTAATTCTAACGGGTGGCTGCTGAAGACGGATGCGGAAGGCAATCTACTTTGGAACAAGACTTACGCTGAAGTGGGAGATAGCGCGTTCCGCGCGATACTCGTTTCCACAACGGGCGATTACGTGGCTGCAGGATACAGTGCTTCTGCTGGAAACGGCAGCTATAGTTTTTGGCTGGTGAAAACAGACAGCAACGGAACCGTGATGTGGAATCAAGCTTTCGGCGGAGTCGAAAGCGACAAAGCCTATGCTCTTGCAGCCTCGAAGGATGGATATGTAGTGGTGGGCGAAACTCATTCTAACCAAGAAGCTAATGCAGACGCGTTCGCAGCGAAAACTGATCTCAATGGCAGACTAATTTGGAAAAAGACGTACGGGGGAGCCGATTTTGACGTTGCCAGCGCGGTAACTACCACCAGAGATGGAGGATACCTAGTTGTCGGCTTCACTTTTTCGTATGGCAAGGGTCAGAGAGATTTCTGGTTTTTTGAAATTGATGATTTAGGCAACGTGGCTTGGAGTCGTACTTACGGAAGAGAAAGCTATGAAGAAGCATACGCAGCCGTCGAAGTGGGCGATAACGAGTTCGTTATAAGTGGTTGGACGAATTCCATCGGCGAAGGCTCTTACGACTTCTACGTAATAAGAACAAGAATAGTAACCACGGCCAATGGTTTCGATCTTGGCATATTCGGGTACGTCGTTCTCGCTCTCTTGGGAACCGTTATAGTTGTGCTCTTTGGCTATTTTGGTGTCCGACTGTACAGAGGCGCGTGACAAAACAAGAAAACGCGAGTCTGATTCACGAAGAATGGAAAATCGTTAAGGCGTTGCGTGCACGTAGATTTCTTGTACTGTTCTTCCTGTTTCACCCATCTTCGCAAATAGCATCGATAGTATTTCCACGAACGCAGCGTAATTGGTCCACAGTGCAAGGATTTTGGATTTCTTCTTCTCTCTGTCGTCCTTTTCTTCTGCGTTTTTCTGTATCGCGATTAACAACTCTTTTTTGTCGACGATTATGAAGCACGGCAAGTTGGATGCATCCACCATGTGATATTTGTGGGCTGCCCAGCTCATTTGTTCTATGAAGTATCTGCTCTTAGACGAATTCTCGGTCAGCAACGTAATCTTCAGTTTGCCCATGTGGCGCTTCAGGTTATCTGTGAAATCGCTATGATAGAGTTGAGCCAAATACTCGCTCGGAGCATAAATCAGGATTTCAGTTTTCGCCCTTTCGAGAAGTTCATTCGCCTTAAGAATCATCTGCTGTCCGCCTTCGAGTATCTGGAAAATGTCCTTCTCGCTGTTCTCAACTTTCTGTTGAGGAATTGACAACCAAAGCTCGACCAAGCCAAGTTTCTCTTTTTCGAGAAGACTTATCTTCATTTTCTGAGCATCAATCAGCAAGTCAACTGCTTTTTCCAGGGGCACAGCCGTGAATTTCAAGGGTTTTTCAAAAGCCGAATATACAAGGCCTTTTTTCTCGAGGTCACGCAATATCCTGTAGGTTTCTGTTCGATGGAGCGAGATCGCTTCAGCTATTTCAGAAGCCTTTCTTTCACCTGATCGCGCAAGGTTCAGGTAAACCCTTATTTCATTCCTTATCAATCCATACCGAGCAAGAGTTTCCTCAATCATCGCCAATTGCTTGTTGAAGCCCTTTTCTCTTTTGACATATCTCCATGATTCGTTGTCATCGTCATACACTTTGATTAAGTCAACAGCATTCTCAATTGATTGACCCATGCAGACATTCACCATTTCCATTGGACTCGTTTTGAAGAGTTTGAGCGTCAATTCTGATGGTCTGTATACTTTATGCTTATGAACGGCAAATCTGAATTACAAATTCATATTCCAAGACCCAATCATTTTCTCCATACGAAAAGGAATGACACAAATTAAGTTTCGAGCGCAGTGGCTGAAGCATTAACGTAAATCTTCGCAAAATCCCTTATGAGATCTTTCGCGTCGAGGATGACGGAACTCAGCTTGAAGAAATCTTTCATCTTATCGGTCTCCACCCCAATTCCGATAACTATGACACCCTTCTTCTGCAACGAGTTGATGGTCTTGGACAGTTTGGCATTTATGTCCGGGTACCCGTAGGGCCAACCGTCTGAAATCACTATCAGAAATCTCTGTTCATCAAACCTCTTAGCAAGAACGGCTCCTGCAAATTGCATGGCTTCAGGCATGTAAGTCAAGCCTCCAAACCTGAGCCCACCGAGCCTTGCGCGCACTCTGTTGGAGTATGCTTCTGACGCATCCTTCAACACAAAAAAACGATCACTGAAGGCGAAATAGGTCCAAGAACCAGAATCCATAAGGAGTTCCTTCGTCGCCTCTGCAATGCATACGGCGACGGCCCGCGCAAATTCACTCTTGATTCGCATGCTTTCGCTTACATCCAAGAGAATCGTCCAAGCGAAGCTTTTGCTGAGATACTCGTCTTTCATGAAAACATCTGTTGCCGGCTTCTTGCTTGCGAGCACCTGAATGACTGCTGTAAGATCGAGCTGCCCCATCTCCTTGCCTGGATCTTCATCCAAAGCATCCTGAGCAACTCTCAGGCTGTCCAATAGCCGCCGACTCCCGCCGGCAAGTAAAGCCCTTGCCCGGAAGTATTGCGTCAAGTCCTCCTCGGGAAACTCCACGGACCTGAAACTATTCCATTCGTCGTGCTCCTTCAGCTTCTCCAAGATCCTTTGTTCACGAGCCCTTTGAGCATGCCAAGTATCAAATGCCTGGCAAGCCTCCGCGTCTGATTGGTTCTTCCAGAGTGAGTCGACCGAGCCTTCTGACGAAGTCATTCCTCCATAAGTCTCCATAGATTTCCTGAACACCTTCTCGATTTCGGCGTCAGTTGGCATTTCATTGTCAACGAAAATTGTTGTTCTCCCATGTTGTTCAGTGTAGGGGAGACATGGCGCTTCCAATATGGGGCCGTTTGATTCGATGGATTGTATCACGTAGTTTAATGCTTCGCTGACCATTTCTTCGACGTTGACTTCCTTGCCGTTAAGAGACATCAAAATGTCTTTCGCAAGCAGGTTAAGCCTCGCATTCAACTGAGCGACTGTGTTTCCTTCTTCCTGCGAAAGCTTCCCCTTCAACATTCCCATGTGAATTTTCGAAAGCAAAGCTGACATTATCCTGGTTGATGGATTGAAGATTCTGTCGACAGCTTTCATTTTGGCAAAAGCAAGCGCGTTGGCGTAAGCTAGGTCCGGAAGCTTGTCTGCGTGCCTGGCCGAGATGTAAGCATTAACGTAGACATCATTCACCATAGATTCCGAAAAAGCTTCCACGTTCGTGGGCCTACTTAATGACATGGAATTCTCTATAAAGCCGGGAATCACGGTGTGAGCAGTTAAGTGAAAAACACAGGCCCTGAATAGCCTTCCGACTTTGGCTTTCCCGACCGAATCTGCCAAAAACTCTGAACCTAAGAAATGAATGTTTCCTTCTTCAGACGCAGTCGGCACGGGCAAGTTCACATCAAACCCCTCTTCACTTCGCGCGAGGGTGGGTCTTACAAAACGAGGATTTGCTCTAATTCTTGTTTTGAGATTGTCTTTCTGAAAGGAGAGACCCAGAGCATATTCAAGAAATCCCATGATGATTACCGTGGATTGTTTCGGGGTCCCGCATCAGAAGCCTTAGGAAAGACTGATTCTATGATTCGC
This sequence comes from Candidatus Bathyarchaeota archaeon, assembly GCA_963739305.1. GTDB lineage: Archaea > Thermoproteota > Bathyarchaeia > Bathyarchaeales > Bathycorpusculaceae > DASPPK01. Next base: position 114,277 of record CAVTZU010000023.1, read on the forward strand.
CTAACATCGTCCTGCACTTCAACGTTATCACTAGTGACCGCCACGATTGTCTCGTCAGCAGCCGCATGAACCGTGTTGCCATCATGGATAAGAGTCGCCCAATTGATCAAGTCACCCAAAGAAGGACCATAAGGAAGATCACCAGCCTTATACTGCCTTCGAAGCTCCGCACCAACTCGAATTATTTTGGAGGAGACATCTTCATCCAAACGCGTTCGTTTCATCAGCATCTTCACTTCTTCCGGCGAAATCTGTTCTCCAACACTCGTATAGTCGAAGTTTATCCACACTGCCATTCGCCTTCTCATGGCAGCGTTCAACGGTTTCGTTCCAGCAAACTCGGCTGAGTACGGATTCATGCTGATGATTAAATATCCAAACTGATGCCTCTCCACACACTCGTTGTCCTTCTCGTTCAGCACTAGGTGCCCTCGTGTGTCAAGAACAGGGTTGAGTCTTGTTGCAACATCCTGCTTCATCATGTTGGCTTCATCGAGATACATTATACCCCCCAGCCTCAGCCACCTGGTCAACAGCCCATCGACCCAGTTGTCCTTTCCGAGACCGATGAAACGCCCGATCAAGTCGTACGAGGAAGTCTGCAGGCCACAGTTGACTTCCCACACGGGCAGACCACATAGTTCGGCAACGAGGTAGACGATGTGAGTTTTTCCTGTCCCCGAGGGACCGATTAAAGAGCATTGCTTGAAGTAGTAGAGCGCACGAGTAATTCGCTCCACATAATGTTGTCCGCTGTCGATGAACTCAGGAGTGTTCTTGGGTATCATGTCCGACAAGTGTGCAAACGAGTAGTTGGGGTGTAGATCGTACCTCTTGATGTCATATTTGTTATAAAGAGGAGATTGCGACATCGGTCGCTCTTTGTTCATGGACACTGTTACCTTGAACTTCTCGCGTCGAAAAGAGGCGATTTCCTCAACTCTGCTGGCTTCAGCTGTCTCTTTCAAGCCCTGATGTTTATAACTCAATCCAGTGTCCCCTGAACAACATGTTACAAGGTGCGAAGACGATATAAATATTGCGTATTAAGATATACGACACTTGCTCTAAACGACAAATCACTAAACAAAGAAGAACCCTCCATCAAAAGAAACACATAACAGCAGCTATCGCTGCAATTTTTCCTGCCGATCCGTGTCTGTAAGGCGTGTAACGTACAAGAACTTTTCAACGGCACACAGGCTAAGCATGGTAATGACTCCACATGAGTGAACAAACAACTCCTCCAGAGGAGACAGTGCTGATTCGAGCCAAAGATCAACCAAACCACAAAAAACCCAGGGTCTCCCTTGAAGAACTGCTTGATTCGCTCAAAAGCGTACAGGACGACATAGGACAAATCTGTGAACTAACCTCTGAAGAAGAAACACTCGTGGGCGAGTTCTTCGAATCGTTCGTAAAACTGATGCAACCGTTCGTGGCAACAATTCAGGTCTCGACAGAAGCTCTCCCAAACCAATTGGGAGACGTTGCACGAGCAAGCATCGACCCAACTGGACAACTCATGCTCCTCTACCGAGACGGAAGCATGATCATGAAAAACCTGATCGAAGAAGAAAACCGCGACCTAATGACCGCCGTCCTAGAGGATGTCTTACCGACACTGAAACAACTCTTCAAAACTCACAGAGAGAAAATCGAAGGACGAATGAAGTTTCTCTCATCAATAACGAAAGAAGTCCAGAAGATGTCAAGAGCAGTCTCAAAGGCCACTTCCTAAGCTGTCTCGCAAAAGAATGAGAATTCTTCAATTCCCTCAGCTAAATAGCGAATACGAGGGCTGACACGAACAAACCAGTATGTAGCAAACATGATACACAAATTCTCTTATTCGTGGAAACCCTACATTGATCAAGAAAGAGATTCAACAGCGGGTATGCCTGAAAAAGAAAGATCAGGCGAAGAAATCGAGAGAGCATAGAACAAGGTGAGGTATGATGGGAACAGAAATCCGAACGTTCTATTCCATGAAAGAAATGAGCGACAGCATTGTCTATCAGATTACTCAATACAAAACCTTGGCTGAAGACTATAGTGAATGGCTGGGTTCCCTGCTTCGAACTTGCGAAGAAACACACAAGAACGAAAGCTGGGTCCAAAAATCAGCCACGATGCAAAAAAACAAGCGGGCATCACCCAAGAAGGCTGCGGAGCCCTCCCAAAACGGAAAAAAGAAGAACGAGGGAAAATCCCAAAAAAACGAATCTTCCTGCTGGATTCAATCAGGCGACATACTCCTATGTTCAACAGAGCAAGGTGAAGCAGAAATCCTCTTTGAAGCAATCGAAGAAATCAACAAAAAAACTCAAGCACTGGACAGATTCAAGTCAACCCTCCAACAGCTCGAACGCATAGGGCTCGGAAAAAACGTCAACTACATCGTCTTTTTCAAAGACGACATCCCGGAAAAACTCGTGCTGCAAACCAGAGACAGCAAACAAACCATTCAAGATTACAAATTCGAGGCGGAATTCACGGTTCCAGCCCTGAACCACTGAACAAAGCAGCTTCAATATGCTTGTCACAGCAGCTACACACAAAACGACAAAACAATATTTAAGACGTTAAGTAAACAATGGTAAGGTCCAGAGGAATCACCTATTTGCCCAAAATATTCCGTCTCTGGAGTAACAGTCTCCATTCGCATAGATAGCCTTCAAGCGGAAAGAATGGGCGAAAACACGCCGAGCGAAGACGTCTTCTTCAACGTGAACGCGAAGATCGAAGAACAGAAGAAAACCAACTCGCAGCTCACGCTCTCCTTTAACCTTCTGCTCGAAACAAAGCCGAATATAGCGAAATACTCAACTTCCGGAGCGATTGTCCTGGAAGGCAGCACACAAGACATAAACAAAAGGCTAGAGATAAACCCAAAAACTAAGCTTCCTCAAATTCTCTTCACCGTCTATCAACACGTTTTCAATTCCATCTATCTTTTATCCTCCCTTCTGGACACACCTTATCCTCCTCCTGATCTCTTACATCCCATGCAAGAGAAAATCCAGATACTGCCAGAAAACACTGGCACGAAACCCTTAGAACCCCAGCAGCAGCCTCAACCTTCGCCGCAGACTGCTGAAAAGACTGCCTCTGAAGTCGTAAGCGCACCACCCACCAAGTAAGAAGGTACTGTAGAACCACAGGACCAATTCAAATTCGCAATTCATAACCTATTTATCCATTCGACATCGCAGTGCCTTCTAACAAGAGGGTGTCTTTTGAACAACCTACAAGTCATTCCGTGTCCACAACTAACCAAAAGCGGTGTATTCTAAATGAGAATCGGGTTCTTCGTCTGGGAATACCCACCTGCCCTCGTTGGCGGCTTAGGAACCTACGCAGATTACATAACGCGCCAATTCGTCTCAATGGGAAACGACGTGACAGTCTTCACGCTCAACGCTGGAAACCTGAAAACAAGAGAAATCATGAAGGGCGTCGAGGTGCACAGACCGCTAATTGCTGATGCCAGCAACGTTTTCCCAATGTTTGTCACCGACGACCTGAAAAAATGGGGCACCAACATCCGAATGTTCAACGATATATTCATCTACAACATACTAAGCGCAAGCAAATTCATAAACAGCATGCTCAAAAAAGAAAACTTGAACTACGACGTAGTCTGCGTCCACGACTGGCTTAGCAGCATCGCGGGCCTAATGGCCAAAAACGAAACCAAAACCCCCGTCTGCTTCCACGTACACAGCACGGAGTGGGGAAGAGCGGGTGGACCGGGCTCAGAAGTCGTATCGCACCTTGAATGGGCAACATCTCAGAAAGTCGACAAGATAATAACGGTCAGCCATGCCATGCAAGAAGACCTAGTTAGACACGGATGGCCCAAATCCAAGATAAGCGTAGTCTGGAACGGAGTAGACCCCGACCGCTATAACCGACAAAACTGCAAGCCTGAAGACGTAGAGGCTGTACGGAACAGATACAACATAAAACCGGAAGAAAAAATGATCCTGTTCTGCGGAAGACTCACTTGGGTTAAAGGAGTAACAAACCTTGTCCAAGCGATGCCAACCGTCCTCGCAGAATACCCAGACACAAAACTCGTTATTCTCGGAAAAGGCGAACAACAAAACGATATAACCGAGGCCGCAAACCGACTTGGAATAAGCCAAAAAGTCGCGTGCAGGTTTGAGTTCATCCCTGAAAAAGAACGAATATTACACTACGCAGCCGCCGACACATGTATATTCCCCTCAACATACGAGCCTTTTGGAATAGTGAGCCTTGAAGCAATGTCGATGGAAAAACCAATAATAGTCGGCGCACAAGGCGTAGTCGGCTTCAGAGAACAAGTCGTACCGTCAGGCCCCGACCAAAATGGCGTACATGTAAACGGAGGAAACCCATCGGACATCGCGTGGGGAATCAAAGAGATCCTATGCGACGCTGACAGAGCGAAGAAATGGGGACAGAGTGGCAGAAAAAGAGTACTGCAATACTTCACCTGGAAGGAAGCAGCAAAACAGACTTTGCGAATATACGAAGCGCTTCAACATCCGCAAGCGCATGACGAAAGTAGAATAGTCGACTTTGAGGAAAAACTGACAAGCACGTAAGAACCAACCGGTTTCTTTCATTGCACGTTGAAGAGCGCGCGCAAAGTAACTTGTTACACTTTTGCCGTTCTTCCAACATTGCCGGTAAGTTTTCCAAAATTAGTAATTGTTACAAAAACCTTCGTGAAGAAAGATTCTTTGTAACGGTTTAGTGCGCGCGCGCATGCGTAGGGGTGTCATTTGTTAACAAAAAAAGGGAGTTGAAGATTGAGTTGGCTTGGTGATTGCTATTGGCTTTGAACATAGATGTAATTTGTCTTGTGCCCTATTCTTTGCCAATCATCGTATAAATACGCGTATATAGTGTAGCCTCCCGCTTCTTTGGGCGTGAACTCAGCTGAGTAACGGGCTTCCTCTCCGGGGGAAAGTTCCTTCATTTCTGTTGTGGACTGCTTTTCAGACTTTCCTGAGGGGGGTTCCACCCAGAATTCCAGTTTCAATCCTGCACCTTTTCTCACGCCCTTGACGGTTGCCTGGCCGAGAGGGTTTTTCCAATTTTCGTATATGGGTGTGAAAGCACAAATAGGCGTTCGAGTATCGCTTTTTCCTCGCCTACGGAGATGTGAGTCCAGCCGGATTCCCACCAGAAGTAGTGTCTTTCTTCACGTGCCATAATGGTGATATATACATCAGCTGACCCTAATGCATCAATCCGGAAAACCAGTTCGACCTCTTCATTTGGCTTAAACTCCTTAAGGTATTGTCCAGATCCATATCCCCACCATGTTCCATAGACATTAGGTAATATGTATCTAAAGAGTGTAATTGTATGTCAACTCCTTTAAGAGTGTCCCTTGACGTGTTTTTCAGTTTCAATGTTAGCCAGCTATTTCCTTTATCTACTGACGTAGGATTCAACTCGTACTCGATGGGGTACTTATATCTCGACGTTGTTGCCTCCATTTTCAATTCACCATTATCCACATAGTATACTACGGGTAAACGCACTTTTAAGATTTTTTTGCTTTATGTGTTTATGTAATTAGCGCGCGCTAGACAAACTCGAAGACCCACAGTGAGAAACAAACCTAGATGATTTTTAAAACAAAGTTCAGCCCGATATGCATGATGACTGACACGCCGACGACGATTATTATTACCTTAGGAGAAATTGACGAAGATGAAGATTCTTCACTTTTTTGGCTGGATCTCGCATCCCCTGATTTCATGTGCCTCAGAATCAACCCTGACAACCGCGGACAGCTTCTTCAATTCAATCTCGACCGTGTAGACTCCTTCCTCCAAAAGAACTCTTTTAGGCTTCAAACCGCCTTTGTTACCTATCCTCTTCAGAA